>NZ_AROI01000010.1 GCF_000410875.1 Halopseudomonas pelagia CL-AP6 | reverse complement strand
AAATGGGCCGGCTGGATTGAGCGAAAGGTCAATCAGATCAAGGGGATATGTGCGCAGGAAGTTGCGCAGGTGGTGGCTATGTGTGAGGACAGCGGGAGTAACCCCGCTGCCTGCCCGATTGCGTCATTTACGGCTATAGGATCAGCTGATGCGAATCCCGCCGGAGTGAGATCGATTTTTGTAGTACTAAATAACGAACATCACCCTGCCAAGGAGGCATTTCCGGCGACCCTCTGCTGTAATTAGTATCGTTCCATGACTTGGCTCGTGAGGGGTCAGGCAACGCGCAGAGGGTAATAATATGATCTATTCAAATCCAGGAGCTCAAGGCTCCGTCGTCTCTTTCAAGGAGCGCTACGGTAACTTTATCAACGGTGAGTTCGTCGCCCCCGTTAAAGGCCAGTACTTTACCAATGTCTCACCCGTAACCGGCGGCCCTATCTGTGAAATTCCCCGGTCCACATCCGATGATATCGAAAAAGCCCTGGATGCCGCCCACGCCGCCAAAGCGGCCTGGGGCAAGACGTCGGTACAGGCCCGTGGCAACATTCTGCTGCAGATAGCCGATCGCATTGAGCAGAATCTGGAAAAGCTGGCTGTTAGCGAGACCTGGGATAACGGCAAGGCCGTGCGTGAAACTCTGAACGCCGATATTCCGCTCGCCGCCGACCATTTCCGTTACTTCGCTGGCTGTATTCGCGCCCAGGAAGGTTCGCTGGCAGAAATCGACGAACACACCACCGCCTATCATTTCCATGAACCACTGGGCGTGGTTGGCCAGATCATTCCCTGGAATTTTCCGCTGCTGATGGCGGCCTGGAAGCTCGCGCCAGCGCTGGCAGCCGGTAACTGCATCGTGCTCAAGCCAGCGGAGCAGACCCCGTTGAGCATCCTGGTACTGATGGAAATCATCGGCGACCTTTTGCCGCCAGGCGTTCTTAACGTAGTCAATGGTTACGGCCGTGAAGCCGGCGAAGCACTGGCTACCAGCAAACGCATCGCCAAGATTGCCTTCACGGGCTCCACACCAGTTGGCAGGCACATCATGCATGCCGCTGCAGAGAATATTATTCCCTGTACGGTGGAACTCGGTGGCAAGTCGCCGAACATCTTCTTTGCCGACATCATGCAGGCGGAAGAATCCTTTATCAGCAAGGCAGTCGAAGGCCTGGTCCTGGCGTTCTTCAACCAGGGCGAAGTCTGTACCTGCCCGTCAAGAGCGCTGATACAAGAAAGCATGTATGACGACTTCATCGCCATGGCGATCAAGCGTACCCAAAGCATCAAGCGTGGCAATCCGCTCGACACCGAGACCATGGTCGGCGCTCAGGCATCCGAACAGCAGTTCGACAAGATCCTGTCTTATATGGAGATCGCTCGTCAGGAGGGTGCAGAGTTCCTGATTGGCGGCAGCGCAGAGAAGCTCGAAGACAGCATCAATAACGGCTATTACATCCAGCCGACCCTGCTCAAGGGCCACAACAAGATGCGCATCTTCCAGGAAGAGATATTCGGTCCGGTGGTCAGCGTCACGACCTTCAAGGACGAAGCCGAAGCACTGGCGATTGCCAACGACAGCGAATTTGGTCTTGGTGCAGGTCTCTGGACCCGGGATACTAACCGTGCCTACCGCATGGGCCGGGCCATTCAGGCTGGCCGGGTATGGACCAACTGCTATCACTTGTATCCGGCGCACGCGGCTTTCGGCGGCTACAAACAGTCGGGTGTTGGGCGCGAAACGCACAAGATGATGCTCGATAGCTACCAGCAGACCAAGAACCTGCTGGTCAGCTATGACGCTAATCCGCTGGGCTTCTTCTAAGGCCCGGTTGCGTCCGCCCGGGACCGCTCCTCCCAGGCGGCGCGCTCTGTCTGGTTACAACGGACAGGGTTTTGTATTGATGTTCTGGATCATTGCGCGGCTTCGGCCGCGTTTTTTTATGCCCTATCGGTAGCTCACCGAACGGCAACCAAGGAGCCTCAAGCCCTACCAAATCGGGCCGAAACTAGTTCCAAAGTACCATTCTTGGGGTGGCAGTCGGGTGGTTAACTGAGGTTGTCGGCTTTGACCGACATGACCTATTCGTAAAACAAGAGGATCGACCTATGTGGACTAAACCGAGCTTTACCGATCTGCGTATCGGCTTTGAAGTCACCATGTACTTTGCTAATCGTTGAGCGGTCGGCACCCCGGCTTGCCGGGGTGTTTCCTTGATTAAGCCGATTCGGTGAACACCAGGAAAACCAATGCATATTCAGATACTAGGTTCGGCAGCAGGAGGCGGTTTTCCGCAATGGAACTGCAACTGCAATAACTGCGACGGGTTGCGCAAGGGCACCCTGCGCGCCAAGCCGCGCACCCAGTCTTCTATCGCGCTGTCCGACGACGGCGTCAACTGGATCCTGTGTAACGCCTCGCCGGACATCCGCGCCCAGCTCGAGAGCTGCCCGGTGCTGCAGCCCGCGCGCTCAGTGCGCGATACCGCCATTGGCGCCATCGTGCTGATGGATAGCCAGATCGACCATGTCACCGGCCTATTGACCCTGCGCGAGGGCTGTCCGCACCAGGTATGGTGTACCGACATGGTGCACGAGGACCTCAGCAGCGGATTCCCGCTATTCAAGATGCTTGAGCATTGGCATGGCGGGCTGCGCTGGAACCCGATCCCGCTGGCAGGGGAATTCAGCATTCCCGTTTGTCCCGCTCTGCGCTTTACCGCCATCGCTTTACGCAGCGCAGCGCCGCCTTATTCGCCGCATCGCAACAATCCCCATCCCGGCGACAACATCGGGCTGCTGGTGCGCGATCTGAATACCGGTGGGGTGCTGTTCTACGCGCCGGGGTTGGGGCAGCCGGATGCTCAGGTCAAAGCGCTGATGGCTGACGCCCACTGCCTGCTGGTGGACGGCACTCTGTGGCGCGATGACGAGATGGCCTTCGCCGGTGTCGGCGACAAACTCGGCAGCGAGATGGGCCATCTGCAGCAGAGCGGCGCCGACGGGATGATGGCGTTACTGGATGAGCAGCATGCCTCCCGCAAGATCCTGATTCACATCAACAATACCAATCCAATCCTGAATGAGGATTCGCCCGAGCGCGCCGAACTCACCCGGCACGGCATCGAAGTCGCCTTTGACGGCATGCACATCACGCTTTGAGGAGTTTATCTTGCAGCCCGAACCAATGAACGCCGACGCTTTCGAGCAGGCCCTGCGGGCCAAGGGAGCTTATTATCATATTCATCATCCCTACCATGTTGCCATGTACAACGGCACGGCCAGTCGCGAGCAGATTCAGGGCTGGGTCGCCAATCGCTTCTACTACCAGATCAATATTCCGCTGAAGGACGCGGCGATTCTGGCCAACTGCAACGACCCGGCCACCCGTCGCGAATGGATGCAACGGATTATTGATCACGATGGCGAGCAGGACGGGCAGGGCGGCATCGAAGCCTGGTTGCGACTGGGCGAGGCGGTAGGGTTGCAGCGCGAAGTATTGCTGTCGCAGGAACGGGTCTTGCCGGGTGTGCGCTTTGCGGTCGATGCGTACGTCAATTTTGCCCGCAGGGCGAGCTGGCAGGAGGCTGCCAGCTCGTCCCTGACCGAGCTCTTTGCACCGCAGATTCATCAGTCACGTCTGGATAGCTGGCCGGCGCATTATCCGTGGATCGACAGTCGCGGCTACGAGTATTTCCGCAAGCGCATGAGCGAGGCGCGCCGCGACGTCGAGCATGGCTTGCGCATCACGCTCAGCCACTACCAGACCTATGCTGCCCAGCAGCGCATGCTCGATATCCTGCAGTTCAAGCTGGATATACTCTGGAGTATGCTGGATGCCATGAGCATGGCCTACGAATTGGGCCGCGCACCCTACCACACGGTCACCAATCAGGCCGTTTGGCATCGGGGAATAGACCTGTGATCGCCTTCCAGCGGCACCAAGTGCCAATACTGCGTCCCGGGTTCCGGCTGCAATGGGAGCCGATCCAGAACAGCCACGTTCTGCTGTACCCCGAGGGTATGGTTAAACTGAATGACAGTGCCGCTCAGGTGCTGCTGCTGATCGATGGCGAGCGGCCGATTGACGACATCATCGACAGCCTGTCCGGTCGGTTTCCGAATGTTCCAGGCTTGGATGAAGATATCCTCGCCTTTATCGAGGTGGCCAATGCTCAACACTGGATCAAAATCTGCTGACAGCCCGCTGACGCCGGAGCAGGGGCCACCGTTGTGGCTGCTGGCCGAGCTGACTTATCGCTGTCCGCTGCAATGCCCCTATTGTTCCAACCCGCTGGAGTTCGCCAATCACAAGGATGAGCTGACGACGGCCCAGTGGATAGACGTCTTCACCCAGGCTCGGGCGCTGGGTGCGGCCCAGCTTGGCTTCTCCGGTGGCGAACCATTGGTGCGCGAGGACCTGATCGAGTTGATCGAGGCGGCCCGCGAGCTGGGGTTCTATACCAATCTGATTACCTCGGGTATGGGGCTGACCGAGCAAAAGATCAATGCGTTCAAGCAAGCGGGGCTCGATCACATCCAGATCAGCTTCCAGGCGTCCGACGCGGAGATAAACAACATGCTTGCCGGTTCGCGCAAGGCCTTCGAACAAAAGCTGGCGATGGCTCGCGCGGTGAAAGCGGCCGGATACCCCATGGTGCTGAACTTCGTCACGCACCGGCACAATATCGACGAGATCGAAAAGATCATCGAACTCTGTCTGGCGCTGGAAGCCGATTTTGTCGAGTTGGCGACCTGTCAGTATTACGGCTGGGCGCACCTGAACCGGGCTGGTCTGCTCCCCACCAAGGCGCAACTGGACCACGCTGAAGCCGTCACGCAGCGCTACCGGCTTAAACTGGCTGCCGAAGACCACCCCTGCAAACTGATTCTGGTGACCCCCGACTACTATGAAGAGCGTCCCAAGGGTTGTATGAACGGCTGGGGCAATATTTTTCTGAGTATCACTCCAGATGGGACAGCGTTACCCTGCCATAGCGCGCGGCAACTGCCGGTAACCTTCCCGAATGTCACCGCACACAGTCTGTCGCACATCTGGTACGACTCATTTGGCTTCAACCGTTTCCGCGGTTACGAGTGGATGAGCGAACCCTGCCGCTCCTGTGATGAAAAAGAAAAGGATTTTGGCGGCTGCCGGTGTCAGGCGTATATGCTTACCGGAGACGCCACCCAGGCGGACCCGGTGTGCAGCAAGTCGCCGCACCACGACAAGATTCTGGCTGCTCGTGCCGAGGCAGAACTGCCCCAGCCCCCCATAGAGGCACTGACGTTTCGTAATGAACGTACCTCGCGAATCATCTGCAAAGGCTGAACAGCCTGGATTCTGGACCAGCTCTCTGGACGCGGCGCAGGCGGTCGCAGCAGCGAGCGATTATGCTGATCTGGTCTGCGACGAGCAGCGTCTGCTGTGGGTCGAGTTTCATCCTGAGGACGGTCGTAGTCTGATTCATGAGTGGACAGAAGCCGGCCAGCGCTGCCTGACCCCGCCGGGTTATAGCGCTCGCAGCCGCGTCTACGAATACGGTGGTGGTGCATTGTGTCTTGCCTCTGGCTTCCTGTGCTTTGTCAACGAAGACGATCAGCAGATCTACGTGCAGGGTCTGCACGATCTAGACTGCCGAGCGCTGACTCAGCGCGGCGATTGCCGCTACGGCGCACTGCTGAACGATCCCTTGCGTGATCGCCTGATTGCGCTGGAGGAGTGCCACACGGCAACGGCAGTTGAGCATCGGTTGGTGGCGATCAGTTACGCCGGTGAGCGTGACGTGATCACTGAGGGGGCTGATTTCTACAACAGCCCCTGCCTCAGTCCGGACGGTCTGCACCTGGCCTGGATCGAGTGGGACCGACCGCATTTGCCCTGGACGCAGACCCGGCTCATGTCGGCTGTGGTGAATGATCGGGGGCAGATCGTCAGTAAAAAATCGATTCCATCTGCGCAGCCCGAGGTAAGTCAGCCCGAGGCGTTTCTGCCCGAAGCCTTTCAGCAGCCGCAATTCGACTCTTCGGGGGAATTGTTGTGCCTGACTGATCGCAGTGGGTACTGGTTGCCTTGGCGCGTGCTCGCCGACGGCGGATTGGAGTCTGTGCCCAGCCAGACGGCAGATCACGCCCCAGCGCCCTGGCAGTTGAACCCACGACATGTTCTCGGTTTAGCCAATGGCTGGTTGGCGCTCAGCTGGCTGGAGGGCGGCTACGGGCATCTGGCCTTGCGGCATAACACCAGTGCCGAAGAGCGTCGGCTAGCACACGGTTATCAGCGTTTCCGCTCACTGGCGAGCAACGGGCGCTGGTTGTTCTGTGTCGCCGGCTCGGCCCTGTGCAGCGCAGCAATAGTGCGTATTGATCTGCACACACATGCGCTGCAGATTATACGAGAAGTCCCTGCAGCCTTGCCGGCAGAGGAAGTATCGCAACCGCAGAGATTACTTTATATGAGTGGAGGCGGTGACATCGCACATGGGTATTTCTACCCTCCGTGCAACTGCATTCACGCTTCACCCGAGACTCTGCCGCCATTGCTTATCTTCACCCATGGCGGTCCCACGTCGGCCACCTATGCGGTACTTGATAACCGGATACAGTACTGGACCCAGCGCGGTTTCGCCGTTGCAGACCTGAACTATCGCGGCAGTGTGGGGTTCGGCCGCGCCTACCGCCAGCGTCTGCAGGGGCAGTGGGGCGTGATCGATGTTGAGGATGTGCTGGCGGCCATTGATAACTTGGTTGCTGCAGGGCGTGTGGATGCTGCAAAGGTATTTATCCGTGGCTCCAGTGCGGGTGGCTATACCACGCTGTGTAGCCTGGTTGCAGCCGGTGGCCGCTTTCGGGCGGCGGCCAGCCTGTATGGGGTAAGCGATCCGTTAAGGCTGCGTGCCAATACCCACAAGTTTGAAGCCGATTACATCGACTGGCTGATCGGCGACCCTGCCTGCGATCCCGAGCGCTACCTTGCGCGCTCCCCGCTGGAACGGGCTGCTGAGATCACCACCCCGGTTATTTTCTTCCAGGGCCTACAGGACGGGGTGGTTTTGCCTGATCAGACCGAGCGCATGGTTGCGGCGTTGCAAACCCACGGCGTCCCGGTCGAATGCCTTACCTTTGCCGATGAACGTCATGGCTTTCGCGCCGCGCAGACACTGCGCAGCGTGCTGGAGCACGAGCTGGCGTTCTATCAACGCTGGCTGCAGGATTGAACGTGCAGGCATCCACCAACTGAATCATCGCGCGCACGATAATTGGAGCTGCTCCCCAGCACGCCTGGCGCCGCATGCAGCGGTTTCAGACTTCCGGCGACGCAGCCGCATTTTGCCAGAGCGTATCAGTCGCAATGATGCTGCCCTGTTCCAGGCGTTTTTGGGCTTTAGCCGCTTGTTTTGCCGCGCTGATGCTGGCCACGCATTGGTCGTCATTGTTGAGGATGACGATGCATTCCAGGCATTGAATGCACTCGTTGTAGTCGATACTGCCGTCGCGGTTGATGGCGCCGATTTCGCAGTGGTTCTTGCAGTGCTGACAGGGCTTGCCGCAAGCGTCGATACGTTTGAGCCAGGAGAAAAGATGATATTTGCCCAGCATGGCCAGGCCAGCACCCAGTGGGCAAAGGTAACGGCAATAGAACTTGTGCACGAACAGGCCAAGGCCCAGTAGAACCAACGCATACAGCACAAAAGGCCAGTTACGTACGAAAAACAGGGTGATAGAGGTTTTGAACGGCTCGATTTCGGCGAGGCGCTCAGCCAGGGTCAGAGAGATAAACGCAGTGGCCAGCAGGCCGATCAGAACAGCATATTTAATCCATTGCAGGCGGCGGTGTAGTGGGTCCGCGATTTTCCATTGCCTGATGTGCAGCTTCTTGGCCAACCAGGCGAGCATTTCCTGTAACGCACCGAACGGGCATAGCCAGCCGCAGAATAGTCCCCGGCCCCAGATAAACAGGCTGATGAAGGTGAAGCTCCAGAGAATGAATATCACCGGGTCCATCAGGAATACGCTGAGGTCGAAATCACTGCCCAGCGCAAGCAGTAGGGTGAAGATATTCACTACCGACAGTTGCCCCTGGGCATACAAACCGAGAAACACCAAGGTGAAGACCAGAAAGCCGCCACGAAATAGATGAAAGGCGCGGCTGTGACGGCTGATACGCTGTTGGAATACGAAAACTCCCGTCAGTAACACCAGCGCCAATAAGGTGATCCCCACTTGCCATCCGCGCTCCTGCCACATGCGCAGCCAGATGGGCTTAGGCTTGGCAACCGCCGGGGGAGGTTGAATATCGAACAGCGCTGGGTCCAGCGTTAGCGCCTGGGTAAATAGGGCGTTATCTTCGACCAGTGGATTGCGTTTGAGGCTGACGTTCAGTTGCAAATCAGCTGGCTCGGCGGGGTTGAATCCGGCGTGGGGCTTGATTCGGAATATATGCGCTACAGCGTCGCGCAGCGGCGTGTTGAGCACCTCCAGTACGGCGCCATTGTTATAGTTCATGTCGTGCAGTTCGATTGCCTTGTTGTTCTGCATCAATACCAGGCGGCTGGGCGCGGTGGCGGGCGTGAAGTCATCAGGTACATGGCGGTAAAGACCATCGGAAATCACCAGCAGGGCCTGTTCATTGGCTTTCAGCTCTTGACTGAGCTTGTCGAACTCGACTTGACCAAGCAGGTTGCGACCACTGTTGGGCGTGTTCAGATAGGCAAAATAGACTTCGCTGAAAGGCTGCTCGGCACTGTCTATCTGCAGGCTCGGAAAGTAAGCCAAGCGCTGAGCCAGAGCTGTCTCGGCCTCGGCTTGGGAAATATGCCAGCGTTGCAGGTACTGGCGGTCCAGCAGCTGCTGCCAATCCAACGGCTCGAATAGATCGACTCTAGGTGTTGCCAAAGGGCTGCTGGCGAATCCTTCGAGAAGCTGGCGGGCGACGCTCATGGCGGCGATTAATACTGTTTCATTGAGAATAACCACGGACACCGTGGCCTTACTTACGCCATCGAATTGGGTAATAGAGGTGCCATCGACTGTCTCTGCCTGGCGACCGCCGACGACAATCGGCGTGCTGATATCCTGCTGACGGTACTGTTCAACGAAATCAAACAGCGCCTGCTCGCCCAGCCCGTGAAGAAACACCGGCTCATGGTGCTCAACTACCCTGACGCCGCTAAGCACGCCCTGTGGGTCCATGCCGATCAACAGGCGAATAGGCTTGCCGGAGAAACCCTGTAGATTGGAGTAGTCATTAGACTCAAAGGCGTAGCCGAGCAACTCGTCAAGCTGATAGACACTGTAAACCGGTGGTCTTTCCTGCTTGGGCTCGATGCGGGTAGCTTTGGGAAACAGTGCCTGGATCTGATTGTCATTGATCGCAGCGGGCGAGGCCTGGCTCAGCAGCAGACAGAACATACAGAAGGCCCGTAGACCGCTGGTTAGAAAAGAACGGGCTGACATGGATAACCCCGTGCCGAGTTGTGGTCTTGTCCATGGTGAACGTCAGATCTGCCCAGAGCCATGCGACTTGCGAGCAACCTCGGCGCTACTTAGGTCGTACTATGTGGCAGCGGTTTAACTGGGTTGGAAGGGCTTGGTTAGGTCAGTACTGGCTTATGGTCCAGCGCTAAATCAGGTACTCTTGGAGGACAACAACAAGCCAGTCGAATCGCCATGTCCTACGATATAAGTCAGTTACGCAAGTTCGTTACACCAGAGATCATCTTCGGTGCCGGAGCGCGCAAGACCGTTGCCAACTATGCCTCCACCTTTGGTGCAAAAAAGGTTCTGCTGGTATCCGATCCTGGAGTCCAGGCCGCAGGTTGGCTCGCTGATGTCGAGCAGAGTCTGCTGGATCAAGCTATTGATTACGTGCTCTTCACCCAAGTATCGGCCAATCCGCGTGTCGAAGAGATCATGCTGGGGGCCGAGGTATACCGCGCTGCCGGTTGTAACGTCATTGTTGCAGTGGGCGGTGGCAGCCCCATGGATTGCGCCAAGGCAATTGGCATTGTGGTCGCGCATGACCGGCACATTCTCACCTTTGAGGGCGTTGACACCATACGTGCGCCCATTCCTCCGCTGATCATGGTGCCCACCACCGCAGGCACCTCGGCCGATGTGTCGCAATTCGTGATCATCTCCAATCAACAGGAGAAGGTGAAGTTCTCCATCATCAGCAAGGCGGTGGTGCCGGATGTATCGTTGATCGATCCGGAAACCACCTCGACCATGGATCCGTTCCTGTCCGCCTGTACCGGTGTTGATGCACTGGTGCATGCCATTGAAGCCTTCGTATCCACCGGCAGTGGTCCGATGACGGACGCGCACGCGCTGGAAGCCATGCGCCTGATCAATGGCAATCTGGTGGAGATGATCCAGAATCCGCAGGATATTGTACTGCGCGAGAAAATCATGCTCGGCAGCCTGCAAGCGGGGCTAGCGTTTTCTAACGCGATTCTCGGCGCAGTGCATGCCATGTCGCACAGCCTTGGCGGGTTTCTTGATCTGCCCCATGGGCTATGTAACGCGATCCTGGTAGAGCATGTGGTGGCGTTCAATTATGCCTCGGCACCTGATCGCTTCAAGATCGTGGCCCAGACCTTGGGCATTGATACCCGCGGGCTGACTACGCCACAGATCCGGCAGAGGCTGGTCCAGCACCTGATTGATCTGAAAAAAGCGGTTGGATTTGAACAGACCCTGGCCATGCATGGCGTCAGCATGACCGACCTGCCGATGCTCTCGGTGCATGCCATGCATGACCCCTGCATTCTCACCAACCCTCGCGAGTCCAGCCTCAAGGACGTTGAGGTGGTGTATGCAGAAGCCCTCTGATCCACGGCGTGAGGTTCTTACCGGTTTGCTGGGGCTCGGGTCTCAGTCCTCGCGCAAGAGCTATTATCCTGAACTGCTGGCGCGGTTAGAGGATCTTGAGGCCGAGCGCAACCGTTACAAATGGCTATTCGAGAATGCGCTGCACGGCATTTTTCAGGCCGGGCTGGGCCAGGGCTTTGTGTCCGTCAATCGAGCTCTGGCACGCATGCTGGCGTATTCTGATGCGCAGGCACTGCTTAGCCGCCACCAGGCCAGTTGGGCGGGAATCTTCGTCGGCGGCGAGAATGAATTCAAGACCATCCACCGCACGCTAATGAGCCAGGGTGAGCTGGCAGGCTACGAAACCCGCCTGTTACGAGCCGATGGCCAGCAATTGGATGTTCGCATCAATATGCTGCTCAGGCCTGATGCAGAGGGTCCTGTGGTCGAGGCCTTTGTCGCCGACATAACAGAACGCAAGAGTGCTCAGGCAAGCATGCAGCGGCTGAATGAGGACCTGGAACGACGTGTTCAGACGCGCACCCAGGAATTGGAAGCGCTGAATGCCGATCTGCGCTACGAGATCATTGAACGTGAGAAAGTTCAGCGGGCTCTGCGCGACGCCCGCGATGCTGCCGAGCAAGCCAATGCCAGTAAAGATCGCTACCTTGCCGCAGCCAGCCACGATCTGCTGCAACCCATGAATGCCGCGCGGCTGTTGATGTCGACCCTGCGCGAACGAACAATGCCGGCTGCCGAGGCGCAGTTGGTCGAGCGCTCCCACCACGCGCTTGAAAGTGCCGAAGATATGCTCACCGACCTGCTGGATATCGCCCGGCTGGACCAGAGCAACGTCAAGCCTGAACTGGGCAACTACAGTCTTGCCGAACTTATCGAATCGCTAGTAGCCGAATTCCAAGGGCTGGCGGAGGTAAATGGCGTCGAGCTGCGCATGCACCCGGCGGTGTGGGCGGTCCATACCGACTACCGGCTGCTCAGTCGCATTTTGCGCAACCTCCTGAGCAATGCTATCCGTTATACCGATCAGGGCGCGGTACTGATCGGCGCTAGACGCCGAGGGTCTAGGATCGATATTCAGGTATGGGATACCGGACGCGGCATTCCTGCCGCCCAGTTTGGCGCTATTTTCAAGGAGTTCAATCAGCTCTCTCAGGCGGCTGGCCAGCAACTGGACAGACAGGGCAAGCGCAAGGGCGTGGGACTGGGCCTGGCCATTGTTGAGCGCATCGCGACGCTTCTGGCAGCGCGCGTGGAAGTGCGCTCCCAGGTTGGCCGGGGCTCTGTGTTTTCGGTCAGTGTCCCGCTGGCTACGCAGGTTCCGGCAGTACCGCTGCCCTCAGCAGGTATCCTCGAACGGCTTGCCGAACCGCTTCAGGGGCGACTGTTGCTGGTGATCGATAACGAGCAAATCATTCTTGACAGCATGTGCGACCTGTTGGAGCAATGGGGCGCCAATGTGCGGGTGGCCGTTGATGTCGAATCCGCGCTGGGGCAGCTTGGTGGGGCGGTTCCAGACGCGATTATGGTCGACTATCACCTGGACAATGGTTGTAATGGTTGTGACGCGGTGAGCCGCTTGCGCAGCCATTGGCAACGAGCCGTCCCGGCAATAATGATCACCGCTGATCGCAGTGAACACTGTCAGCAGACCCTGCGTGAACTGGGTATCCCGGTGCTCAACAAGCCTCTGAAGGCCGGCAAGCTGCGCGCCATGCTCGGGCAGATGCTCAAGGCGTGATCAGGCGTAATGCTTTGGTGTCAGTCGCTTGCTACTTTGGTGGTGCTTGCGAATACAACCTTAGCCTGTAGCGTTATTCTGGTCTCCCATGGCCTCCCGTGGCCTGCCCAGGAGCGCCGCCCCCGTGCATTGTATCCCACTGGCTGATACTCCCAATGACGGTCGTGACCATCGGCTTTATCAGCATGCCAATGGCTTGCGCTGCCTGTTGATCAGCGACCCCTGCGCCAGTCTTGCTACCTGCGTGGCCCAGGTAGACGCGGGTAGCCACGACGAACCCGCCAACCAACCCGGCCTGGCGCACTTGCTGGAGCACATGTTGTTTATGGGCTCGGAGCGGTATCCCCAGTCCGGCTCGTTCCCGGCACTCGTGAGCCGCTGTGCAGGACGTTTTAACGCTAGCACAGCCGCAGAAGCCACCCGGTTCTTTTTCAGTGTGAGCCCGGCAGGCCTTCCATCCTGTATCGCCCAGTTGGCCGATATGCTGGCGGCTCCGTTGTTCGCGCCGGACCTGGTGGGTGTCGAGCGGCAGGTCATAGACGCGGAGTTTCATACTCGCCTGGCCGATGATGCGCTGCATCAGCAGGCCGCACTGGCGACTGTGCTCAATCCTGAACACCCGATGAGCCGTTTCAGCGCGGGTAACGCTATCAGCCTGACAGGTTCCGACAGCGCGCTGGCGTTGCAGCTGCGCCACTTTCACCAGCAGCATTACCGCGCCGCAGATATGCTACTGATATTGCACGCCAATCAATCGCCGAGGGCATTGCTGGCGCTGGCGACGGCATTTGCGGACCGGCAGAGCCCTGGCAGGCGACCGGAACGCACTCGTCCGCGGCTATTTGCCGAGCATAAGTTGCCTTGCCGCCTTCAGCGTGAGGCCGTGCATAGTGCGCCCAAATGGCAAATGGTCTATCCACTGACCGGGCTCGATTGGCTGGCACACGACAGTACCGGGTCGTGGCTGTGTGAGTGGATTGCCAGTCCCAGTCCTGCGGGTGCCCTGGGCTGGCTGCGGGAGCGCGGTTTGGTTGCCGAACTCAATGTGCGGATTGATGACCTGTCCGATACTCAGGGGCTGCTCTGTGTTGAGTTGGAACCTCTGCTTAAGCTCAAGGATTATCGGCAATTGCTCGACGCCTGGCAGATGTGGTTGAACTGGCTGGGGGATGCAGACCCGCAGTGCTGGCCTACCGAATCCCGCACCCGGCTGCTGGATCAGGCGTTTTCCCGAGGCCCCCAGGGTGATCCAGTCGAATGGCTCAAAGTGCTGGCGCACCGGTTGATGCGCTTGCCAGTCGAAGCTTTGTTTGAACCCTCAGCCAATCGGCAGCCCGTCAGTGTTCAACGTTGGCGGAGCTTGCTGGGTCAATTGCAGCCGGCGAGATTGCTGCTGGTGCAGCCGCATTGCCATACGCGCTGGACGGGGCGCACCGAGTGGACCGGGACCGGCTACCAGAGCCAAGGGCTGAGGTGGCGCGTGCCGGTTCAGAAGGCACCGTTGAGATCGGCGGACGGTCCCCATTTCGATTTCCCGGTCCCAATCAGTGACTCCCCGGAAGCCTTCCCCGACTTACCGGGTCTTCGATTGCTAGAGCTGCCGCCCCAGAACAGTGAGGCCGGGCCGGCATCACAACAGCTGCAGACACGTTTGACCTGGTGCTGGCCAGCAGGACAAAGCACTGAAGCGCAGCGGTTTTTTCTGCAATCCTGCTGGGCGTTGCAGATCGAATCCCTGGCACGCCGTGCCGAGCTGTGCGGGGTGAACATCGCCTGGCAGCAGGGCCCGGGTGTGCTGAACCTGACGTTATCAGGCCCGTCGGACGGCGCTGGCGATCCTTTGCTCAGCATTCTTCGCAGCGTACTCAGTGCCATTACACAGCGTCCAACCCAACCACTGCTCGACCTGGCCTGTCACCGGCTACACAGCTGGCAGGCCGAACAGGCCGCGCAGTTGCCTGCGTATCGTTGCCTGGCGGTCCTGGATACTTTGCTGGTCTCCGAGAATGCCGAGCTCTGCACTTGTCTGGCTGCTGCATGCCCCGGTGGCTGTATCGGCTCGTCAGACAGAATGAGCACGGCAACGGCTTTGAGCCTGTGGCGGTATTTACGCGAGCAGGCACAACTGCTCTGGCTAAAACCGTCAGTCTGGCCCGACAGTACGCTCGACAGTCAATTGCTGGTTGCCGGATTTCCGGGCCTGAAGCGCTGCTTTGGCTGGGTCGAGACAGGTTCGAGGGTATTGTCCGAGGGCATCGAGTTGCGCAGTGTCTCGGTGCTGGCGCCCGATCGTAGCCAATTGCTCTATTGTCAGGCGCGCAGTGCCAGCGCACCTGATCGCGCGGGCTGGCGGCTGCTACAGCAGCTGCTGGCCAGTCCGTTCTTTGACAGTCTGCGTACCCGACAGCAACTGGGGTACTGGGTAGTGGCTCGCTATCATCCGGTTTCGGGATGGCCTGGTCTATTGTTTCTGGTTCAGTCGCCTAGTCACGACCAGGGGCAGATAACCGCCGCCGTGGACCAGTTTCTTCTGGAGCAGCAACAGTGGGTAGCGGCCATCCCCTTTGCTGACGTCAAGGCTCAGGCAGAGCGTCTGGCTGACGTGCTTGAGGCTCGGCAGAACTCCACTGAAGACGCGTTTGAAAGCCACTGGCACAGCTTGCTGGGGCGTACCGACGCCAGCCTGCTTGCCGAGTGCGAGGCCCTGCGTTACATGCAGCCGGAGCAGTGGCAAGCCCTGCAGCAGCAACTCTGGAAACGCCCGGCGCGCCTGCGCCTGATCAGCGAAACTCCTCCCAAGGTAGCGAAAAACCCACACCTGCCAAAGCACGAGACGGGCAGGGCTTTGTAACCACAACCAAAGCGCAGTGGTTTCAAGCCCTAGGCAGAATGGGGCAGGGGGTAAGGCTTTCCGATAATCGACTGGACGCTTTCATTCCGTCAGCCATCGATTCCATCGGAGAGCATATGAACAAGAAAAAATCGGCCTACCCTCTGTTGACCGCCCTGACGGCGGCCATCCTCAGCGCCCCGGCGAGTGCAGCCATTACCCTGTATGACCAGGACGGCACCACCTTCTCGGCGGATGGTTACGTTAACGCCTTCTATGTCCAGACCGAGACCGACAACATTGACGACACGCTTGATCGTGACCAGTCACGGGTCAAGATGGGCTTCCTGCCTAATTACATAGGTTTCACGATGGGCAAGGAGATGGACAGCCTTACCCTCGGCGCCCGTTCGTCCTTCTGGGTCACCATCAATGACAGCGAAACCAACGGCACCAGCACCGGGATCGACGTGCGGCAGTTCTACGGTACGGTAGCGGGTGAGTGGGGCGAGGTGCTGGTGGGTAAGGATTTCGGCCTGTTTTCACGCTCAAACATTTTCGTCGACGAATTTCTCTCTGGCTACGGTCAGGTTAGCGACACCCTGGGTTTGGTTGATGGCGGTGGCGTGTCCTTTGGCAATATTGGCACCGGCTATCCTTATCCCTTCCCGAGTGCACAGATTACCTATCGCTCACCGGTCATGAGTGGCTTTCGCGTCGCGGTAGGCATCATGGATCCGGTGGATACGACGGATGATTCCCTGGTGGGCAAGAACTACCAGGATACCCCGCGTTTCGAATCTGAAATCACCTACCAGACCCAATTGGGCGGCGTGGATCTTTTTAGCTGGGTTAACGGCATGCGCCAGAAGTCGGAAAATACCGACTCCTCGGTCGATTCAGTCACCTCCCAGGGGTTGGGTTACGGTCTGCAGGCGAAGATGGGCAATCTGTCATTGACCGCTTCCGGCTTTGACGCCGAAGGCGTCAATCCATTCTTTACCAACAACGCTGGCGAGCCGGTTCTGCGCGAGATCGACAGCACTGGGTATCTGCTACAGGGGTCTTACAAGTTTGCTGGCAAAACTCGCGTTGCCCTGTCATTCGGCAAAACCGAAGACGACGGCAACGGTCTGGGCTTCAAGGCCGACTATGAAACCCGCGGTCTGGGTGTGTTCCACAGCATCAATGACAATTTGACGCTGGTAGCCGAATACAACCAGTTCGAAATTGAAGATCGCACTAACCGTCTGACTATCGAGGAGACCGACACGGTTGCACTGGGTGTTGTACTTAGCTGGTAGATCCAGGCAGGCAGTGCAGACAACCGAAGCCAAGCTTCGGTTGTTTTGTTTAAGGGGGTTCAATTTGCTTGAGATGGGGTTATGTGCGCCTTAGGACTCATTCATCCAGTACTCAAGTAGCATATTGATGCGCTCCGCGCCTTCCTAGAATCAATGCTGGGGCACAATGCCCCGTCACGGAGCCGACACATGCACTGCACAGCGGAACAATGCTTCCTTACAGCCATGACCAGCGCGCAGGATCCGGTGCAAGCCGCTGGGGAGCTGGCCGCTCAGTTACGCCATCCCAGTCTTGGCTGTGTATTGTTTTTCTGCTCTGCAGAGTACCCGCTGGCGAGCCTGGCAGCGGCATTGGAAGATGCCTTTGGTGCGGTGACGGTGATCGGCTGTACTAGTGCTGGCGAGATTACCGCGGCTGGATACGGACGCGGTTGTATCAGTGCCATTGGCTTTGACGCTAACGCCTTTGCTGTGGATTGCACCCTGATTCGCGCGCTGGACAAATTCACCCTGGTTGATGCGCAAGCCGCCGTCGAGCAGATGCTCAATCACTGCCGGCAGGTGGATCTGGCGCCGATCAAGGATCGAACCTTTGCCCTGACATTATTGGATGGTCTGTCCAGCCGGGAAGAGGTGGTGCTGTCCACGCTGAGTACGGCATTGGGCAGTATCCCGCACTTTGGCGGTTCCGCCGGCGATGATAATCATCTGAGCCACACGCATGTCTATTACCAGGGCGGATTTCACACCGGTGCTGCGGTACTGGTCATGATCAATACCTGGCTGGATTTTGAAGTATTCACCAGCCATCACATGCAGCCGATGGATGCCAAGCTGGTGGTTACCGCAGCAGACAGTGAGAGCCGTACCGTACTGGAGCTCAACGCCGAACCAGCCGCTGAGGAGTACGCGCGCCTGGTCGGTGTGCCGGTTGAGGAATTGAAGCTTTCGACCTTTGCCCTCAACGCCCTCGCTGTGCGTATTCGCGATCAGTTCTACGTACGTTCCATTCAGCGGGTCAATGCGGATCATAGCCTCACCTTCTACTGTGCGGTGGATACCGGCATTGTGCTCACCGCCATGCAGCCTGGCCCCTTGTTGCCGGGTCTGCGTCTGCAGTTGGAAAAGCTCCGCCAGCGGCTGGGCGAGCCGGTACTGATCATTGGCTGCGATTGTTTCTTGCGGCGTATGGAAGCGGAGTTGCGCGGGGAAGATGACAGCTTGTCGGCCTTTCTCGCAGCCAACAAGGTAGTGGGCTTCAATACATACGGTGAGCAATACAACGGCATGCATATCAACCAGACGTTTACTGGGGTCGCCTTTGCCATACCTGAATGAAGTGCTACCGGCGACATCAGAGAGCGCTGAACTCAAAGCGCTGCGTGTCGAGAACAACAAGCTGCGGCGCATCAATGCGGCGCTGATTGAGCGCGTGGAATCCAGCTCCAGCCAACGTACCGAAAGTTACGCGGCCTTTCAGCACTCGGTGGAGCTGGCCGAGCAGGTACGCGAGCGGACCCACGCCTTGAACGAAACCATGGCCGAATTGCAGGCCAGCAACCGCTTGCTGATCGATGCCAGGGCGCACGCCGAGCGCGCCCACCATCACCTGACAGATGCCATTGAAAGCGTCTCTGACGCCTTTGTGTTGTTCGATAGGCACGAACGCATTGTGCTGTTCAACAGCCGCTTTGCCGCCTTCTGGAAAGGCACGCGGGCGGGCGTCAAGGCGGGCACCTCATTGGCCGAGATTAAGCGTTTAGCAGTTAGCACCGGGCTGGTAACCGAAGTGGACGCCGCAGCCGACGGTCATGTGCTTTATCAGTTACGCGGCATGCGCTGGGTTCAGGTCAGTGAACGACTGACCAGCGAAGGCGGCCTGGTGATCATGTACACCGATATCACTGATCTCAAACAATCGGAAACCGCACGCCGGGAAAAAGCCCTGGCGCAGAAAACTCGGCTGTTGCAACGTACTGTCGATAGCCTGTCCCAAGGCGTGGCCGTGGTTAATGAAGAAGGCGCGCTGGAGGTTTGGAACGGACGATTCCTGGAATTGGCCGGCCTGGCGCCGATCGAGGCACATCGCCCCTTTGCCGAAGTCATGGAAGACAGTGAGCTAGAATTACTGGCCCCTAGCCGGCAAGGTTTCTCCAGCGCCGCCCAACTGACCTGCGAACAGCGGCTGAGTAACGGGCGGGTACTCGAAGTGCGTACCCACCCAATGCCTAGCGGCGGTTACGTCAACACCTATACCGACATTACCGAGCGTGACCTGTACGCCAAGGCGCTGCTGGAAAGTGAACGCTGGGTCAGGCTGATTACCGACCACGTGCCGGCGTTGATCGCCTATGTGGGTGAGGATCTGACCTACCAATTCACCAACAAGGTATATGAAGAATGGTACGGTTGGCGGCGCGGCGAAACCCAGAGTAAAAGTCTGCGGCGAGTACATAGTCCTGAGCAGTTTTCCCGCCTGCAACCCTACATAGAACGCGCCTTTCAGGGCGAAAGCGTTACCTTTGAATTTGCTGAACATAATGCCCAGGATCAGGAGCGTTATCTGTTGCGCTCCTACGTTCCCAACCTGGATGCACAGGGGCGGGTGATCGGGATATTTGTCCTGATCCGCGATATCACCGATCGACGGCGTACTGCAGAAGCCTTGCATGAAGCCTATCAACACTTGGAGCAGCGGGTGCTTGATCGTACTCAGGAACTGACTCAGTTGAACTCGCAATTGCGCCAGGAGATCAGTGAAAGTGCTCAGGCTGAAGCACGCTTGCGCGAAGCCAAGCGCGAGGCGGAGCAGGCGAACATGTCGAAAACCAAGTTCCTGGCCGCAGTCAGCCACGACCTGCTGCAGCCATTGAATGCGGCTCGGCTGTTTACCGGAGCGCTGCTTGAGCACGAGGTGCCGGCTGCCAGCGTGCAGCTTATTCGCCAGGTCAGTCACTCGCTGGGGGATGTGGAGAATCTGCTGGGTACGCTGGTGGATATTTCCAAGCTGGATGCGGGGGTCATCAAGCCCGATATTGCCGCGTTCAAACTCTCCGAGTTGCTCGACAACCTCGCCAATGAGTATCGCCAGATCGCCGCGGTAGAAGGTCTGGATATGCGCTTTGTCGGCTGTGATGCGGTGATCCGCAGCGACGCCCAATTATTAGCCCGTATCCTGCGTAACTTTCTCAGCAATGCGATCCGCTATACCCAGTCCGGTCGCCTGCTGTTGGGCTGCCGCCGCCAGGCACATGGTTTGCGTATTGAGGTTTGGGACACCGGCATGGGTATTCCCAGCGACAAGCTGCTCGAAGTGTTTCAGGAGTTCAAGCGGGTCAATCCCAACGCGAACACCAAGGATCGTGGCCTGGGTCTGGGGCTGGCGATTGTCGACAAGATTGCCCGGATGCTCGGGCATCGTATTCGGGTGCGTTCCTGGGAGGGGCGAGGCTCGGTGTTCTCGGTGGATGTACCGTTCGGGCGATTGCTGGCGCAACCTGAACATGTCACGGCATTGCCTGCCGGCCTGGACTATCGCCTGCGAGGTGCGCGGGTCTGGGTTCTGGATAACGACGCCTCGATCTGTGCGGCCATGCGGACGCTACTGGAAGGCTGGGGTTGCCAGGTAGTCACGGCATTGTCTGAGGAGGACCTGGCCAGTCAGGTGGATAACTTTCATGCCGCAGCCGATCTGCTGATAGCCGATTATCACCTGGATAACGATGTTAATGGTGTGGATGTGGTGGCGACCATCAATGCGCGGCGAGGACATGCATTACCGGTGTTGCTGATCACCGCCAATTACAGCAACGAGCTGAAGCTGCAAGTACGCCAGTTGGGGCACGTTCTGATGCACAAGCCGGTCAAGCCACTAAAGCTCAAGGCTGCCATCAGCCATCTACTGAGCACGCAACGCGACCAGTAGAGGATCGCTCAGCGTCTCAGGTAGGAGCTGAAGTCAACATCACTTGCCGACAGTATTGCCTGCACCCGGTTATGCACGTTCAGCTTGCGCAAAATCGCCGAGACATGTGCCTTGACCGTGGTTTCGGCAATTTCCAGATGGTAGGCAATCTGCTTGTTCGACTCGCCCTTGGCCATGCGCTCCAGTACCAGCAATTGCTTGCGGGTCAGCGCATAAAGCAGCTCGGGTGACACGGGATGTTCCTCGGGAAGTCGGCGGGTTACCACGCGATTTGAGCGAATAATGTCTGAAGGCAGGTAAACATTGCCGGCCATGATCTGCTCGATGGCTTTGGTCATTTCCGCCCGTGGTGACGATTTGGTTATAAACCCGACGGCACCGTAGGTAATGGCTTGCAACACCACCTGCTTGTCCTCTTCGGCAGAGACAATGACTACAGGGATGGAGGGGGATTCGTTGCGCAGCGTAATCAGGCCGTTCAATCCGTGCATGCCAGGCATGTTGAGATCGAGCAGAATCAGGTCCAGGTCGTCATGCTCCTGGGCGATTAGCAGAGCGCTGTCCAGGTCGTTGGTTTCAATCAACTCTGCGCCAGCAAAGCCGGTGCTGATGACATTGCAGATGGCTTCACGGAATAACGGGTGATCGTCGGCTATCAGTATCTTGTACATGGCCAGTTTCAACCTGTTTTGTTGTTGTTTTATTTGGGCTCGGGGTAGAACAGTGTGCGCTACCATGAGCATTGCTACTTGAGCATTACACCCCGAGTAGTCTGTATTGCAAATGATACATTGGCACAGTAAAGCAGTACTAAAGTAGTAAATTGTATCGCCGCACTGCGTCAATGGCCGGGTGGCCGGCGAACTGCGGCGTGCTGCGGGTTGAAGGTGACGACCGCCGCGCCGGTGACGACTATCAGCAGGCTCAGGCAGACCAGCAAAGCCTGGCCGTTGAACTGCAGGTACAGGGCAAAACGCACTAATTCTACCGCATGGGTAAACGGGTTCAAGCTGCATATCCAGTATAGCCATTCGCTGGACTCGCGCATTTTCCACAGCGGGTAGAGCGCCGATGAAAGAAAGAACATCGGAAAGATGACGAAATTCATCACCCCGGCGAAGTTCTCCAACTGGCGTATGCCGTTGGACAGCAGCAATCCCAGTGCGCTGAGCAGCAGGGCTGCCAGCAGCAGTGCGGGGGCTGCAGCCAGCAGGCCCCAAAGTGGTGGCTGAATATCGAACATCCAGGCGATCGCAAGAAACGCGTAAACCTGAATCAAAGAGATCAGCGCACTGGCGGCCAGCTTACTGATCAGCAGAAAGGGTCGGGGCAGGGGGCTCATCAGTAGTACCCGCATACTGCCCATCTCGCGGTCGTAGACCATCGACAGCGATGCTTGCATGCCATTGAACAACACGATCATGCAGCATAACCCAGGCAGAATGTAGGTTTCGTAGGTGATATAGGTGGCATAGGGCGCCATGATCGAGACACCTAGCGCCGCACGAAAACCCGCGGCAAAGACCAGCAACCAGAGTAACGGGCGTACCAGCGCGCTGAGAAAGCGTGAACGTTGCTGATAAAAGCGCAACCATTCCCGTTTGAGTACACCGTTAAGGCAGGCCAGATAGGCAGCCGGGTTCATGCGGGTGCTCCAGCGTCCTGGGTCATGTGCCGGAAGGCCTCGCTCAGGCTGGCATGGCCGGTCTGAGCAATAATGCCTGCCGCGCTGTCCGCTGCCAGGACCCGCCCACAATGCAGTACTATCACCGGGTCGTTCAAGGCAATTTCGTCCATCAGGTGGGTGCTCCAGACGACAGTAAGCTGCCGTTCTGCGCACAAAGCACGAATATGCCGGTTGAGCGCCAAACGGCTGGCCGGATCTAGGCCGGCACTGGCCTCGTCCAGCAGTAGAATATCTGGCTGATGCAACAGCGCTCGGGCGATTTCCACGCGCCTGCGGTGCCCTCCATTTAGTTCGCGCACGCGCTGGTGCTGGTGCTCCAGTAAGGATTGGCGTGCCAGCTCCTGTTCTATTCGCGGTGCCGCTGCCCGGCTGCTCAGGCCATGCAGGGCGGCATGGTAGGCGAGGTTCTGATGTACGCTCAGATCCAGGTCCAGCGTGCTTTGCTGGAACACCACACCGAGCTGCCGCAGCGCCTGGCGGGGTTGCCGGCGGAGAGACACTCCGCCAACCCGGATATCGCCCTGTTGCAGCCGGTATAACCGGCTGAACAATGCCATCAGCGTGCTCTTGCCTGCCCCATTGGGGCCCAGCAGCGCATTCAGCCGGCCAGACTCAATGCCGAAGCTGACCTGATCCAGTGCGAGCTTGGCGCCATAATTGAAGCTGACCTGCTCGACTTGCAAGGCGCTGGAGGCGTTCAAGGCGTGACCACGACGCCCCAGGGGTAGCGGCCGACCTTGATAGTATTGACGGCCTTGAGTGATCCTACATCAATCACTGAGACATCGCCGCTGACGCCGTTGGTGGTCAAGAGTTTGCTTTGGTCGGTGTTGAACGCCATGTGCCAAACGCGGCGGCCCACCAGAATGTAATCAAGCACCTCATAGGTTTTGGCGTCCACCACAGCCACATGATTGGCCGGGCCCAGGGCAACAAAGGCGTACCGACCATCGTCACTGAGCTTGACCCCAACCGGCTGGATACGATCCGGATGAATTCCCTTGATCGCGAAGTTGATGGTGTGAGTGACATCCCGGGTGGCTACATCGACTATTTTTACCGTGCCGCCGATCTCGGCCGACGCCCACAGTAGGCTACTATCCTTGCTGAATTCCACGTGCCGGGGGCGTTGATCCACCAGGGTATTGTCTACCAGCGTATTGGTGCTGGTATCAATCCAGTGCAGCATGTTGCTGGTTTCACTGGTATTGACCGCCCATTTGCCATCCGGACTGACGCCCATGCCCTCAGGCTCGACGCCCACATCAATCTGCGCCAGTACTTCACTGGTTTCAACGTCGACCACGGTGACCAGGGCGTCATCCTCGTTGGAGATGTAGAGCCAGCGATCATTATGGTGCAGCGCGAATTGTTCGGGGTCAGCGCCTGAAGGCAGTTCCTTGATAATCTTGCGGGTGGCCAAGTCGATGATTTGCACCCGATCCGAATCGCTGGCGCAGATATACAGCAGCTTGTTATCGCTGGAGAGCAATATGCCGCGCGGACGCAGCCCCACATCGATGGTCTCTACCACCTGCATGCTGTCCAGATCGATAACTGAAACGGTATTGTCCTTTTCGTTGGTCACGTAGGCGGTTTCGGCCAGGGCATTCAGGCTAAAGGCGGCGGACAACAGAGCGCCAGCGAGCAGTGACAGGCTGAATCTCTTCGTTGGCAGACGATGAGTGGGCAGGGGGTAAGTGGCGTGGCTGTTCTTGTACATGGGTACTCCTGGTTCTTGTTGTTGGAATATTCGGTGACCCGGCCGGTATCAAAGCAGCCGGCATTTGCTCTCGGGTTGGTCAAACCCCAGAGTGTCGAGATCGGTCTGTGGATGCAGAAAGCCTTCCTGTGGTGAGTTGCTGACCAGCGCGCGGGGTTGTACCAATGGAATGGGCTGGCGTAGCTGGCCGTTCCAGGTGCGATAGCTCAGTTTGCGGCCTTTAAAACCGTCCAGAGGCAGTTTGTCGGACAGACTGAGTGCTCTGACCGCGGCCGCATCGGCGCTGTGCAGCGTGGTTACCGCCGCACCGAAGGTGCGTATACCCAACCATGCAGCGAAGTCCAGGCTATTCATCCAGCGGCCAGCTTGCTGTTCAAAGCGCTTTTGCAGCTGGGCAGCGCCATAGGTTTCGACCACTTTATGCCAGCCTAGCGGAGTGAGCCCCTGAGTGCCGGCTACCGGCCGTGGATACCAGGTGTTGTAAGGGATGTATTCACCAAAATCACCGCGCTCATCAGCCACTACCACGACGTCATACTCGGCTGTTTGAGTAAACAAAGGGACCTCTGCTTGTGCGGTACGGCGCAAATCGGTATCGAAGCTCCAGACCTTTTCAGCCACGATTTTGTGCCCGAATCGTTGGGCCGAGCGCTTCAGTGCGGCCGCGTAGGCCAGGTCGGCATCCGTGGGGCCGCTGATCAGTAACCAGCGCGTCAGTTTGCGTACTGTCAGAAATTGCGCCAGCGCATCAGTCAGCATGGCGCGGCTGGGTAGTGTATGCAGCACGTTGGGCAGGCATTGATCCGTGCGTAGCGTGTCGTCGTAACTGCCGGCGTTGATCAGCAGGCTATCAGCCGCAAACTCGTTGGCCAGCTCGGCCAGAGCCTGGCTGGGCAAGTTGGTGACGAACAGCCGCACGCCCTGAGCGTGCAGCGCTCTGGCAGCATCCAGGGTCGCTTGCAACTGCGCTTCAGAAGCGATCAGCAATTGATAGTCGTGCTTCAGAAAGCGCCCGGTACTGTTGTTGTCTGCTACTGCCAGTTGCGCGCCCTGCAGCCCGGCATCGGACGGTTCAGGGATGACGTTAGACATGATCGGGCCTGGGTCTGGAGTCCAACTGACATACGCCATATTGACCGTCAGCGTCTCGGCTTGACTGCTGGTGGCCACCACACTGGCGCTGAGGACGGCCAGAAAATAGAACAGGGAATGCAAAACCATTGGGCGCATGTGGACTCCTTTTGTGCTGGGTTCAGCATGGGAGCTGGCCGGAGCCTGGTAAATATGAAGAAAGTACCAATCAGCCAGTACCAAGGTAGTATTCCGACGTTTTATTCAAGCCTTAGGATGGTTTGTAGTGTTTTAAACCAATCAAGGAATACGCCAATGCGCTCCATTTCGACTGCGACGCGACTGACGGTCTGGGTGTGCTTGGCCTTCAGCATAGTGTTGCTGGTCACCATGGGCGTATTGCTCAAGCAGGCGGAAAAGGACGTTGTGCGTGAGCTGCAGGGCGGGCGGGCAATGGCGCTGAGCCTGTTTGAGATCCTGGCTCAGCAGCAGGTCTTGCCGCCTGTGGAGGTGCTCGATGACCTGCGTCATGTGCATATCTCGCGCGCTGGCGACCTAGCCGACCCAGGCAAGGACCAGTACACCGCAAGCTCAGTGCCGGCATGGCTGCTGCGCTGGATGCAACCAGCGATAGACGAGTCCTTTGCACCCGTCTCTTTGGACTTCGCCGATGGCCAGCGATGGCTGATCAGCCCTGACCCAGTTGATGAACTTGAGGAGGTCTGGGAGTCGGTGTTGCTGCTGCTGGGCGTATTTGGCGTTGCCTTGGTATTGTCGTTACTGGCTATCCACCTCTCCTTACGCAGAGGGCTAAAAGCCTATCGACACTTGCTTGAAGCATTGCAACTGATCGGGGTTGGCAAATTGCAGGCCCGACTGGCGCCCAGTAGTCAGACCGAGCTCAATCAGTTGGCCAATCGCTTCAACCTTATGGCAGGGGCATTGCAGCGAGCAGAAGCGAGCAATCAGCAACTAACCCGTGCGCTGATGACGCTGCAGGAGAAAGAGCGCATGCAGCTGGCTCATGCCCTGCATGATGATCTGGGGCAATATCTAACCGGTATCCGCGCCCAAGCCTACATGCTTGGCGAGTCAGCCGGCCGGCCCGATCTGGTTCGGCAGCATGCGCAGTGCCTCTTGGAGGCATGTAGTGGCTTGCAGCGCGGCTTCCGGGCACTGGTGAAAGATCTGCATCCGGTGGTGCTAGACCGGCTCGGGCTTGAGCAGGCACTGCGTCAACTGGCTGGGCAATGGCAGCAGCAACAAGGTATCCAGTGTGTGCTTGAGCTGGATGATGCTTTGCCGCTCCTGGAAACCGAACAGCGCACGCATTTGTATCGGCTGTTGCAGGAAGCCTTGACCAACGTCGCCCGGCATGCCGAAGCCCGCTCCGTATGGGTGCGGCTGGTGCTCCAGGACGAAGTGCTGCAAGTCAGCGTGCAGGATGATGGCCACGGCTTGAAAGACCAGGACGAATCTTGTGGCGTGGGTATGCGATCAATGCAGGAGCGCGCGCGCTGCCTGAAAAGCACACTGCAAGTGACCTCCAGCCCTGGCACGGGTGTGTTGGTGTCTCTCACCATTCCGCTGAAGGAGCTCGCCGCATGAATATTCTGTTGGTTGATGACCACGCCATTGTTCGGCAAGGCTATACCAGCCTGCTGGCCATGACCTTTACCCAAGCTCATATCCGCGAGGCGACCAGTGGAGAAGAGGCCATTAGCGCCGCCCAGCAACAGGTGCCTGACCTGGTGGTGCTGGATATCGGGCTACCGGGCATCAGCGGTATTGAAACCGCCCGGCGCCTGCTGCTGCGCTGGCCTTCACTGCGTATTCTGTTTTTCAGTATGCATGATGAGTTGCCGTTGGTGCGTCAGGCGTTAGCTGCTGGCGCACTCGGCTACATCACCAAAGGCGCAGCGCCGGATGTGTTACTCGAGGCAGTGCGGCGTTGCCTGGGCGGGCACCGCTATATCGAACAGGACTTGGCCACTCAACTGGCCTGCGCCGGTACCGATGGCACGCTAGACCCGCGGCTCAAATGCATGACTCAGCGCGAGTTCGAAATTTTCGTCATGCTGGCCAAGGGCACACCGCCCAGGCGGATCGCCAGCCAGTTGTGCATTAGCAGCAAGACGGTGTCGAATAATCTGACGGTGCTCAAGCAGAAACTGAATGTCAGCTCTCTGACCGAACTGGTCCACCTGGCTATCGATACCGGTGTCATTCGTGTACAGGTGGCTTGAGCGCGTCAGCATGTGTCACTTTTCCCAATCGACAGGGCAGGCAGTGCAGTTGCTCATGTGCATGTTGAGAAAGGTGCCGTAGTGCAGTCGGGCACCACTCATATCGGCAGATTCCAGGTTGGCGTGGTTCATCTTTGACTCCTGCAGATTGGCATCGCGCAGATCGGCGCCCTTTAGATCCGCCTTGGGTAACCAGGCCATCTCCAGGTTGGCGGCCCGCAGGGTGGCGTCGTGCATGCTGGCACCACTGAAACGGGCAAATTCAAGGTTGGCTCCGGTAAAATCAGCATTCTTGAACTGACCGCCTTGGGCCGTTAGGTTCCAGGCCTGAGCGCCAACAAAGCTGGCACCCACTGCGCTTACACCCCGCATTGCGGTTTGTTGCAGGCTCGCCCGATTGAGATTGGCCCCATCCAGTTTGGCATTGTCCATCTTCGCCTGATCTAGTCGTGCATGTCGCAGGTCAGCGCCGCGCAAGTCTGCACCCACAAGGTCGGCCTTGCGCAGGTCCATATGGCGCAGGTCAACATTGCGCAGGTCAACGCCAGGACAGCGAGTGCCGGGCATCAAAGCACAACCGTTCACGGTGACCACATCTTCCTCCGCGAGGTCGGCATCTTGCGCGGCAAGAGGTTGGGCAGCGATGATCCCTAAAACGAGAAAGCTTGTGGCAAATAGCGATTTCATTGTTTCAGCTCCCATGGCAACGCCCGGTCGTGCCGGGCGTGCCTCAAGGTTTAAAGGAGTTAAGGGTTCAACGCTTGGCGCTGCTGGTATCCCAGCTAGGTAGTTTGAATACCCAGAACGAACCGCCCTGTGCAACGGGCTTGGTCAGCTCGGCCATCTCGCCACCCCAGAGTGGCACTGCGCCGCCGTAGCCAGTGGTAACACCGATGTACTGCTCACCATCCATTTCCCAGGTGATAGGCGGTGAGATGATTCCGGTGCCGGTCTGGAACTTCCAGACTTCCTTGCCGGTTTTGGCGTCGAAGGCCTTGAAATAGCCGTCACCCGTTCCGGTAAAGACCAGGTTGCCCGCAGTCGCCAGCACGCCAGCCCAGAGCGGCAGAGGTTCCTTGTGTTCCCACTCGACCTTACCGGTAGTGGGGTTCATCGCACGCAGGATGCCGACATGGTCATCAAACATGCGTTTGATCCGGAAACCCATGCCCAGGTAGGCAGAGCCCTTGTTGTAGCTAACTTCTTCGGTCCAGTAGTCCTCTTTCCAGTGATTGGCTGGCACATAGAACAGTCCGGTATCCTGGCTGTAGGCCATGGGGTTCCAGTTTTTGCCACCCAGGAACGGCGGTGATACTTCTACCGCTTCGCTGCGTTCCTGGCCGGGCTCCAGCCGAGCGGGACGCTGCCCTTTATTTTCTACTGGGCGGCCGGTCTTCAGGTCGATATGGCTTGCCCAAGTGATGTTGTCGACGAAGGGGAAGGCGTTGGCCAGCTTGCCGTTATTACGATCCACGACATAAAAGAAGCCGTTGCGATCCGCATGAGCGGTGGCCTTGAGCGTTTTTCCGGCCTTGTCCTTGTAATCAAACAGCACCAGTTCGTTGTTACCAGAGAAATCCCAGGCGTCGTTGGGCGTGTGCTGGTAGAACCACTTGACCTCACCGGTGGTGGCGTCAACGCCGACCTGGCCGGAGGTGTAGAGGCTGTCGTAATCAGACGGTTTGCCGTCTTTGGAGGTACGCGCCCAGCCATTCCAGGGCGCAGGATTGCCAGCGCCGATAATAATGGTATTGGTCTCTGCATCGAAACTGGCGCTCTGCCAGGGTGCGCCGCCACCCTGGCTCCAGGCCTCAACCTTGCCAGTGGGCGAGTTCGGATCATCCGGCCAGGATGGTGCTTTTACGTCACCCGTGGGCGTGCTGTCTTTGCCGTTCAGGCGGCCCATATGGCCTTCAACGAAGGGCCGCATCCAGAGTTCCTTGCCGGTTTCCGGATCGCGGGCGAAGAGCTTACCCACCACACCGAATTCGTCGCCGGAGGAGCCGTGGATGAGCATAACTTTGCCGGATTTCTGATCTTTGACGATGGTAGGTGCACCGGTCATGGTGTAACCGGCCTGGTGGTCACCGAATTTTTCACGCCACACAACCTTGCCGGTATCCTTGTTCAGCGCCACCACGCCAGCATCCAGCGTGCCGAAGAATACATTGTCGCCATAGATCGCGGCCCCCCGATTGACCACGTCACAGCAGGGACGGATGTCATCAGGCAGGCGGTGGGCATAGCTCCACAGGCGTGCGCCGGTCTTGGCGTCCAGGGCGAAGATACGCGAGTAGGAACCGGTTACGTAAATCACGCCTTCATGAATGATCGCCTGGGATTCCTGGCCGCGCTGTTTTTCATCGCCGAAGGAATAGGACCAGGCTGGGGTCAACTTGTAGATGTTGTCGCTATTGACCTGGTTTAGCGGGCTCCAGCGCTGGGCGTTGGTCCCCATGCCGTATTGCAGCACGTTATGGGTCGAAGTGTGATCGTTGGCTATATCGTCCCAGGTGACAGGCTTGGCCATAGCATGGGGCGCAGCCAGGGCGATACTGGCGGCCATCGCCAGACACTTGACGGCCTGGGCGAGTGGGCTTGGAGCAGGAAGCGTTCTTGTTCTCATGGCAGTGTTTCCTTGTTGTTGGAGGAGGGCAGCAATGCTGGTCCACGTCACCATCTTGGTCAGTCGTCTTTTCTTCTGATACGGAAAATGACCCGGTCTTTGCGGGAAAAACACCCGGTTAGCTGGCGCTTGGGATGCCCTCAATCGGAGCGCTACTTTGGGGGGAATAAATCAATGCTTTCGGCTATTTTTGTTCCGAAACAGGCCTTACATGCCGGCAAAATCGGTCCTGGCAGTGTCCAGACGGCTGAAGTGCTTAATACCAACGAACTAATTTGCGACCACCAAAGCAGCATTGGGGTTAGGTCGGTGCGTTCCTACCATGGCCCTCGGATACTCAAATAATGATCCGTGCCTGACACGGCCGAGAGGTGAGCCAAATGATGCATTTCAAACAAGCCCTGAAGATAAGCGCGCTGGGATTACTATTGGCTTCTGGCCAGGCCCTGGCACACGGCAACGTCACGCCGCAGTCGGTGGATACCAAGAACCTGGAAAAGTTAGGCGATGAATGGGTCGAAACCAACCCCTATCGTGATCACCCGCAGCACGACCTGGCAGTGAAAATAGGTGCTTCCGCCTACAACCAGAACTGTGCGGCATGCCATGGCCTGGAGGCGATATCCGGAGGTATGACCCCCGACTTGCGTGAGCTTGAGTCCGGCGATTATGGTGATGAGTGGTTTAAGGAACGGGTCGTCAATGGCGCCGTGCGCGACGGCCGGGTGTATATGCCGCGTATGGGCGATGTGCTCAGCCAGGAGGCTCTGTGGGCCATCCGTACCTGGTTGGAAACTGTTGCAGTAGAGCAATAAAACATGCGCCGCCTGGGCATTCTCGGCTTGTGGTGCTGTTTGTTGCTGGCGCTGCCGGCGCACGCATTTAACATCACGCATATTCGCGACCATGATGAAATTATCGAGTCCGGATATCTTAAGGTGGCTGTCTACGAAGACTATCCCCCTTATAGCTTTATGCAGGATGGCCAGCCCCGAGGCGTCGACGTCGAGCTGGCCAAGGTGCTGGCTGCCGGGCTGGCGGTGGAGTTGCGACTGCAATGGATGACGCCGGACGAAACCTTCGACGGTGATCTGCGCAACCACCTGTGGAAAGGCCACTACCTGCGTCCCGGTCAGATCGCCGACGTCATGTTGCGTGCACCCAACGACAAGGCGTACAGCACCATGCGTGATGATCTGGGCCTGCCTGCCCACGAGCTGATTCACATGTTCGGCGCGTATCAGCAGGAGCGTTGGCAAGCCGCCTATGACCCGAAAAAGATCGACGCAGTACCCAGTATTGCGATCTTTCAATACCATCCCGTCGGCGTTGAGGAGGATTCGATTCCCTCGTTCTACTTGGCCAGTGTCATGAACGGCCAACTAAGCAAAATGACCCATCATTACCGCAGTCTGGCTCTTGCCTTCGAGGCCATGGAGGCCGGGGAGGTGCACGCGGTTATGGGCACGCAGGCCGAGATTGACTGGCTGCTTGCCGAGCATGCCGATGCCGGCATGCAGTTGACCGAGAATGCCTATCCGAATATGGGCAAACAGGTCTGGGACCTGGGGATGGCAGTCCATGACTCCAACCGCCAGTTGGCCTATGCCTTGGGTGATATTGCTGAAGCCATGGTGCTCGATGGGCGCATGGCCGCGCTCTATGCCGAGTATGGTTTGCGTTACATGTTGCCGAGTTATTACGCCGATATCTGAACCGGTTTCATGCTTGCCGGCTTGCATGGCAGTCTTGCTGTGCAGCCGGCTTTTTTTTGCCTGAGATCAGGGTATTGCTACCAAGTGATGAGGTAAATCACCCCTGGGTTGCATTGTTGAGAAGATCCTTGCGGCGAACAATCAGGGCCTGAGGCGGGAAAATTTCCCGGTTCTTCGCTGACTCGACCATCACAACAATACATCTCTGAGGTAGCAGCAATGACACACCGCTCATCCTTCGCCTTGACCGCCCTGGTAACCGCCATGAGTTTTTCCGGTTTGGCTGTCGCCGGCGTCACCTATGACGATATCAACAACGACGCGACCACCACTGACTCCATTGTCTCTTACGGCATGGGTACTCAGGGCCAGCGTTATAGCCCACTGACCATGCTCAACGACACCAACGTAGGCCAGTTGCAGCCCGCATGGGCGTTCTCGCTGGGTGGTGAAAAACAGCGCGGCCAGCAAGCACAACCGATGATCAAGGACGGGGTGATGTATATCACCGGCTCCTACTCGCGCGTGTTTGCGGTCGATGCGCGCACCGGCAAGAAGCTCTGGCAATACGACGCTCGTCTGCCAGACGGCATCATGCCCTGTTGCGATGTGATCAACCGCGGCGTGGCCTTGATCGATGATCTGGTGATCTTCGGTACGCTCGATGCCAAGCTGGTGGCCCTGCACAAGGACACCGGCAAAGTGGTCTGGCGCAAGACCGTAGCTGACTACAAGGCAGGCTATGCGATTACTGCGGCGCCGCTGATCGTCAATGGACGGTTGATTACCGGCGTGTCGGGCGGCGAGTTTGGTGTCGTCGGCAAGATTGAAGCCTACGACCCCACCAACGGCGAACTGCTCTGGACTCGGCCGACCATCGAAGGTCACATGGGTTATACCTACAAAGATGGTAAAGCCATCGAGGCAGGTATTTCCGGTGGCGAAGCCAACAAGACCTGGCCGGGCGATTTGTGGAAGACTGGTGGTGGCGCGCCTTGGCTGGGCGGTTTCTACGATCCGGAAACCAATCTGCTGCTATTCGGCACCGGTAACCCGGCGCCCTGGAACTCGCACATGCGCAAGGGCGACAACCTCTACAGTTCATCACGCCTGGCACTCAACCCCGACAACGGCACCATCACCTGGCATTTTCAGACCACTCCGAATGATGGCTGGGACTATGACGGGGTAAACGAGCTGGTGTCGTTCAACTACAAGGAAGGCAACAAGGAAATCAAGGCCGCCGCGACCGCTGACCGCAATGGCTTCTTCTATGTGCTGGATCGGACCAATGGCAAGTTCATCCGCGGCTTTCCCTTCGTTGACACCATTACCTGGGCCAAGGGGCTAGACAAGAACGGCCGGCCGATCTACAGCGAGGATCACCGTCCGGGTGCGCCTACAGAGTCCGGCGAGCAAGGAACCACCGTTTACGCAGCTCCCGCGTTCCTCGGCGGCAAGAACTGGCAACCCATGGCCTACAGTCAAGACACCGGCCTGTTCTACGTGCCGTCCAACGAATGGGGCATGGATATCTGGAATGAAAGCACCGCTTACAAAAAGGGTGCGGCCTACCTGGGCGCCGGCTTCACTATCAAACCGATTCATGACGACTACATTGGCGTACTCAGAGCCATGGATCCCAAGACCGGTAAGGAAGTCTGGCGCGTGAAGAACCCAGCGCCATTCTGGGGCGGGGTGCTCAGTACCAAAGGTAATTTGGTCTTTACCGGCAATCCGGAAGGTTACCTGATGGCCTTCAACGCCAAAAATGGCGAGAAGCTGTGGGAGTTCAACACCGGCTCTGGCGTCATCGGCAACCCGGTCACCTGGGATATGGACGGCGAACAATACGTATCTGTGCTGTCTGGCTGGGGCGGTGCAGTGCCCTTGTGGGGCGGCCAGGTGGCCGAGATCGTCAAGGACTTCAACCAGGGCGGCATGCTGTGGACGTTCAAAATACCCTCATCCGCTACGCTGACCAAGCGTTGACCTGATGGGTTGACTAGCAAGAGGTACGAGGGTCGGCTAGCCGACCCTTTTTTGTGGAACGCCTTCCAGACTCCCGGATGCACAACACCCACCCTCAGCGCAGGCATTCAGGCAGCTATTTGTCTCAGCGATGTAGTCCTAATGGCGCTCTTCCCAGCCGCTGATCATCGCTTTGAGATATGCCAGGGGCGTGTGTCCCGTAGTGGCGAGGTACAGATGCACAATCAGGAAGATAAGCATCAGAAAAGCCGCAAACGTATGAACCAGTGCAACCTGCTCAAGGTTCAACCATTCGGGCATATGCTGGGCCAACTTACCCCAGAACAGATAAAGCAGGCCGCTGAGCCAAATCAGCGGGTTGATCAGTAGCAGTACCCCCAGATAAGCGATGCGCTGGACTGGATTGTGCTTGCGCTCCTGAGTGACTTTGTAGGGGTGCGGGGCGCCGGTAAAAATGCCGTGGGCGTAGTACAGCGCCACACGCTGCATGTTGCTCAGCGTTGGGATGTACTGCCGCCATTGGCCAGTGGTGACATGCCAGAAAATGGCGAATACCCAGAGCCCTATCAACAGCCACGCGGCACTTTCATGTAGCGTAACTGCCGTACGGAAATCCAGCAGACTGTGACTGCCGTGGATGGCGAAGCCGCTGAACAGCAGCGTGATAATCAACGCCGCCTGCGACCAGTGCCAGAAGCGTTCAAAGCGCGTGAACAGATAGAGGCGTTCGCTCATCTCAGAGTTTCCTTCTGCGCCGATAGGTAAGAATGCGTAGCCCGCCATGCAGCAATACGCCGAGCATGGCCAGGCCGGCCAGGGCAAAGCCGGCGGTGTCTAGCCGGGTGCTGCGATCCTTGCCCGGCAGCCAAATGCCGGGCACGTCGGCCAGGCGGCTCACTCTGGAATGGCATTGGGCGCAGTCCAGCGCCTGCTCTGCAGGTGCAACCATATGGGTGATAGGCCAGAGCATCTCGGTATCGACGAAGCCGAACTCGCCGCTGTAGGGCGAGTCATTCGCCTCTGCTCCCGCTTGCAAGGCCTTGGCCCAGTCAAAGTTGTACCAGAATGCGGTCTCATCGGGCACGGCGGTATGCGGTACCAGTAGGTTAAGGTGTACCTGATCGTATGGCTGGCGGCCGTGGAAGGTTTTTACCGGCCATATGCGCGAATCTGCAGCCCCTGGAGTGCCGTGGAATACGTTGATCGGCACCCTTGTGGTCGGGTCGATGCGCGTGTCTGGCTGAACATAGGTAACCCGGCCGTCAAACCACAGGTAGTCGGGTACCAGGTTTTCACCCAGTACGAAGTCGCCCTTGCGGCTGTCGTAGATTAGGTGGCCCTTAGCGTCCCGGGTCTGGTACGGGTTGCCCGTTGCATCCATCTTGCCTGCGGTGGACCAGTCCCAGGCCATCTTGGTGGGCACTCCGCCGCGGGCGAAAGTTGGGATGTGGCAGGTCTGGCAGGCGAGGGTGCGTGTGTGTTCATTTAGACGCCCAGCGTGCAGGGGGTTGTCTTGGTGCGGGCGATCGCCATGGCAGGCTTGGCAAGTGGAGGGATTGCGCGCGCTGCGTTCGCCGCGAATGATGGGCGCGTGCGGGTCTGCAGCCGTTACGCTGATACGGCTGCCGGCGATTTGGTGCTGTTCAGCGACATGGCAGGTAGAGCAACTGAAATCGAGTCCGTCGCTAGCCATGTGCACGTCGAGACTGCGTGGCGGATCGTTCAGCGACGAATCGAGATCGCCATGCTTCACCCCGTCGCCGCCTCCGCCGTAATAATGACAGGTGCCACAGGTCTGACGAGAGGTTTCGCCGATGGCCCGCGCCACTGCAGCCAGGTCAACCGGGTCAATGAATATGCCGGAGCCGGGTGCGGTTTCGCTGCGTACCAGGGGTGGGTGGCCAGCCAGGCCGGCGAGCTTCAGGTAGTTGCCGGTATTGTGACAGGCCAGGCAATCGACCTTGCTCTGGTTGGTGAAGTCGAAATCGGCATCCTTCCAGCCGTAGCCAACATGGCAGGATTGACAAAACGCCTCATTGGAGCGGTCACCTATGCAAAAGCCGTTCAGCATGGTTTTTTTACCCAAGCGCTGGCCAGTATCCGGGTTGAGATAGTCCCAGGTCCAATGGCGGGTTTGCATCACTTGTTCAGCCGCCTTGGTATGGCAGCCGAGGCAGGCGCGGGTAACCTCTTCGCCACTGGCGAAGGGCCCTTGCAGCTCCTTAAACAGGCTGTGATCGGCAGTGGCGGCCAGTGTCAGCCCTGGCATTAGCAGGGTAATCCAGAGCAGCCAGACCGATACCCGCTTTGAACTCGTCATCAGTACCTCTCGCCATTGCAAACCGGGTGTGAGTTAACGGCTATTGTTTAACTGTAGTTCAGTTTAGCCTGCATCCTCACGGTCATCCTGGGCCCGCAGGAACAGGTTAGTCCTCGGTAACCAGCCCCATGGGCAAGTCATTGTCATCAGGAAAGTGCATGGCGATCTCCTGCAGGGCGGTGGCTAGCAGTTCTTCGACCACGGGATGATAAAACGGCAGTTGCAACAGACTCTGCGCCGTTTCGCCACGTTGGATTGCCCAGGCCAGCAGGTGGGCCAGGTGTTCACCGCTGTTGCTTAGCAAAGCTGCCCCCCGCAGCTGGCCGGTATCGCGGTCGGCATAGATGTTCAGCAGGCTGTTTTCGCCACCGAGAATGCGCAGCCGGCCGTTGCTCTCACCTGAGGCACTACCGATCAATAGCTGGTGCGGATCCAACTGACTCAGCCGTGCGCCAACTGAAACGACATCCGGGTTAGCGAACACGATCCCCAGTGGCACCCTGCGCCGAAAGCGCGTGCGCAGCTGGCGGGCGGCATTGTAGCCGGCGATGCTGCCGTCATCGGCGGCTTCGTGCAGCAGCGCGAGCTGGCCGTTGGCGTCACCAGCAATAAACACTGGCCAGTCCCCGAGTTGCAGGGTGGCGGGATCGAACAGCGGTACTCCGTGCTCGTCCACGGCAATGCCGGCGTCGGCCAGGTTCAAGCCGTCGGTGTTGGGTCGGCGGCCGATGGCTACCAGCAGCAGGTCGACCTCGGCAGCCCGTTCGCCGGAGCGCAACATCACGCCCTGTTCGGTCCGCTCCACAGTGGCTGGAGGCCCCAACCACAAGGTCATTTCCTTTGCGAAGTGTTCTTCTGCGCGGGCCGCCACTTGCGGGTCATCAATGCCTGCCAGGTTACTACCGCCGACCGCAGTCACTTGCACGCCCAGGCGAGCAAGTGCCAGACCCATCTCCAAGCCAATAGCGCCAAGACCTAACACCCCGATCCGCTGCGGTAGTTGCTCGAGTTCGAACAGTTGGTCGGTCGTCACCAGGCGATCGCGTACGGGGCTGAGCCAGGCTGGCATCTGCGGCCGTGAGCCGGTGGCAATTACCACCGCATTGGCGCGCACGCGCTGCACACCCTGGCTAGTGCTCACCTCCAGCAGAGTCGGTTCGATAAAACGCGCGCGGCCTTCAATCAGTTGCTCGCCTGCAGCTGTGCGCGCCTTCTGAGCCGCCTTATTGGAAAAGTGATCACGCTGGGCGCGCAACGCCGCCCAGGTGCGCGCCAAATCCAATTGCGGGGTTTCGCCGCCACTCATGCCAAAGTGGTTCATCTCGGGTCGCGCCTGCCACAGCGCGGCTGCATGCAGTGCCACCTTTGATGGCATGCAACCCACCCGTGCACAGGTGGTGCCCAACGGACCGTGGTCGATCAGGACGAAACTGCGCCCGGCACGGCGTACTTCGCGCAAGGCGTAGAGGCCTGCGGTACCGGCTCCAATGATGGCAACTGCGGTGCGGATTTCGGGAAGCATGGCAAACAACTCCTGGGGCAAAATACAAACAACTCAGCCCCGGCGCGCGCTGGTAAGCACGTGGCGGGGCTGAGCGCTCAACAAGTGACGAGCTTTACAGCGACTTGGTGGAGAAGTACCAGTCGGTGGTTTCATAGCCTTCTGTTGCACGCTTCTCGGCGTCTTCAGCGGTTTTGGGTGGCGGCACGATGACCGGCTTGCCGGGGCACCAGTTCTCCGGTGTGGCCACGCCATGGGTGTCTGAAGTTTGCAGGGCTTCCAGCAGACGCAGGAACTCGTCAACGCTGCGACCGTTGCTCATCGGGTAGTAGACCATAGCCCGCAGGATGCCCTCGGGATCGATAAAGAAAGTCGCCCGCACCGCCTGGGTGTCGGCGGCGCCGGGATGCACCATGCCGTAGGCACTGGCCACTTTCATTGAGATGTCTTCGATGATCGGGAAGGGGATCTCCACGCCGAACTTCTCCTTGATGTTGCGCATCCAGGCTAGGTGGGAGAACAGGCTGTCGATGGACAGACCGAGCAACTCGCAGTTCATAGCGGTGAACTTCGGGGCTGCTTGGGCAAAGGCGATGAACTCGGTGGTACAGACTGGAGTGAAGTCGGCCGGGTGGGAGAACAGGACCAGCCACTTGCCACGGTAATGTTCCAGCGAACGGTCGCCGGAGGTAGTGCGTGCGGTAAAGGCCGGAGCGGGTTCGTTCAGCCTTGGGAAGGTCATTTGTACAGTGTTTTCCATGATGTTTACCTCTGGGTAGTGGTACGGGACATCTGCTGTGTCAGCGCTCGCTGGATGCTTTTTATACCCCTGGGGGTATTGCGCTTTGACTAGACTAACAACACTCAGCCGGGATGCGGTCAAAGGTTTTCTATCGATGGCATAGCTGATATCAATGCCTGAGAAAAGGCCGGTTCAGCTTATGCCAGCCGGCAGAAGCCTTTAGCGGCCAATGCCGATCGACGGACGGTTTTTGGCTTCAGTCGAACGCCGGCAGAGCTGGCTTGACCACGGGCTTGCCCGCCTCACACCAGGCCTCGAAGCCGCCCTGGATCGACACCACCTGCAGGTAACCCATCTCCTGCAATGATTGTGCGGCCAGCGCCGCACGGCCGCTGTTCTTGCAATACAGCACCAGCTTGAGGTCGCGTGCAGACAGCTCGGGGTCGTTGCTCAGTTTGAATTCCAGGAGGCCGCGAGGAATGTGAATGGCCCCCGCAATATGGCCGGCATGAAACTCATCGGCTTCGCGCACATCGACCACTACATCGGCTTCGCGAATGGCGGTGTCGGCATCCTGCAATGCGATCTCATGGATGCGGGTTTTAGCGTCGGTTACCAGGTCGTGAGCAGTTTTCATCAGGGTGTCCTATGGGTGAGAGGCTGGGTAGATAGCGGATGGGTCACTTGCGGGGCCAGGGTTTTCAGCGCGTCAAACTGGCTGATAAAGACCTGCCCACCAAAATGCTCGAGGAAGCTGGAACGGCGCAGTTGATCCATCACCGGGCCTTTAACCTCGGAAAGGTGCAATTGCACACCGGCTGTTTGCAGGCGCTCAACGATGGTCTCCAGCGAATCCAGAGCGCTGGCATCAATCAGGTTGACCCCAGAGCACATCAGTACCAGGTGGCGGACCTGCGGGCGGCTGGCAATGAGCTCGCTGATCCGGTCTTCAAGGTAGCGGGCGTTGGGGAAATACAGGCTCTCATCGACCCGCACAGACAGCACGCTGGGCGACTCGATCACGGCAAATCGTTCGACATTGCGAAAATGCTCGCTGCCTGGCACCTGGCCGACCACGGCCATATGTGGCTGGCTGGTGCGCCAGAGAAACAGCAACAGCGAGAGGCCCACGCCGATCAGAATGCCGGCTTCGACACCAATCAGCAGCACGCCGAGCAGGGTGGCCAGTTGTGCAGCGCCATCCTGGCGCGAGTAACGCCAAGTGCGGCCCAGTGAACCGAGATCGACCAGGCTGAGCACGGCGACGATGATGGTCGCGGCCAATACCGCATGCGGCAGATTGTGTAACAGCGGGGTCAGCAGCATCACGCTGAGGGCAATGCCGATGGCGGTGAACACGCCGGCCATGGGTGTCTGCGCGCCAGCATCGTAGTTGACCACCGAGCGGGCAAAACCGCCGGTAACCGGAAAGCCGCCACTGAAGGCCGCGCTGAGATTGGCGGTACCCAGGCCGAGCAGTTCGTTGTCGGGCTCGATGCGCTGGCGGCGTTTGGCGGCCAGGGTCTGGCCAACAGAAACAGACTCGACAAAGCCCACCAGGCTGATCAGCAGCGCTGCGGGTAATAGTTGTAGCGCCAGCTCAAGGTCTAGCGTGGGTAGTGCCAGCCCGGGCAAGCCCTGGGGGATAGCGCCGACCACTTTGACCCCGGCCTGATCGAGCTGCAGCCAGGACACCGCCACAATCGCCACAACAATCGCCAGTACCGGCCCAGCCTTGGCCAGGTTGCCGGCCGTCTGAGCGGATAGCCCCAGCCGTTGCAGCGCCGGTTTTAGCCGTGCCCGCGCCCACCACAACCAGGCCAGACTGAGCAGGCCAATCAGCAGGGTTTGCCAATGCATAGCAGGTAAACCTTGCCAAAGCTGCGGGATAATCTGCAGCAGGCTAACGCCCGAGGCGGAGATACCGAACAGGTGCTTGAGTTGGCCGATGGCGATCAGAATACCGGAGGCGCTGATAAAACCGGACACCACCGGGTGGCTGAGAAAGTTGGCAAGAAACCCCAAGCGCAAAAACGCCATGCCGCTGAGCAGCAGCCCAGACAGCAGGGCCAGGAGCATGGCCGCGCCTATGTAGGCTTCGCTGCCCGCCGGGAACAACGGCGCCAGCGCTGCGGCGGTCATCAGCGAAACCACCGCCACGGGCCCCACCGCCAGCGTGCGGCTGGAACCAAAGAGCGCATAGGCCAGCAGCGGAAGAATACTCGCATACAGCCCCATCACTGGGGGCAAACCGGCGAGCATGGCATAGGCCAGGCTCTGCGGGATCAGCATCAGCGTCACGATCAGCGCGGCCATGCCATCCTGGGTTGCTTTGCTGCGGTTGTAACGCCGCCCCCAGGTGAGGCAGGGGAGCCAGTGGCTCAGTTTCATTTACCTTGTTCCTTGCCAAAATCACAGGCTGCTGCTGCTTCAACGGCTGCAGGCTCATGCGGCAGCCGCTTGGGCTTGGCCAGCCATTCGCGGCCACGCAGCATCATGTCGAAGTAGATAGCCGGCATCATCTTTACCTTAAGGTCCCAGGCCAGACGGCGCGGCACGGTCGGGTCAAGAGGGAAGGTCGGCAGCAGCTTGCCGCCGTAGCCGAACTCGGCCAGCACAACCTTGCCGCGCTCGACGGTCAACGGGCATGAGCCATAACCGTCATAGAGCGCGCGCGGGCCTTTGCCAGCGAGCACGGCGATGACGTTTTCGGCCACCACCGGCGCCTGCTTGCGCACCGCGGCTGCGGTTTTGGCATTGGGTGCGGCGCACACATCACCCAGGCTGAAGATATTGCCGTAGCGCGGATGGCGCAGGGTTTCGTGATCGGCTTCAACCCAGCCCTCGGCATTCGCCAGCGGGCTTTGGCGGATAAACTCCGGTGCGCGCTGGTTGGGCACGGCATGCAGGAAGTCGAAGGATTTTTCGATCACCTGGGTATTACCCGTTGCATCAACCTGGTTAAACCAGGCCTTACGCGCCGGACCATCGACAGCGGTCAAGGTAGTGTTGAAATTCAGCTGAGCGTTGTAGCGCTCGACGTATTTCATCAACGGCGGCACGAAGGCAGGTACGCCGAACAGCACGGCACCGGCGGTGCAGAACTCCACATCGATATCCGGCAGTACGCCTTGCTTTTGCCACCAGTCGCAAGACAGGTACATGGCCTTCTGTGGCGCCCCGGCACATTTGATCGGCATTGGCGGCTGGGTAAATAGCGCGCGGCCATGGCGCAAGCTCTGCACCAGTTGCCAGGTATAGGGCGCCAGCTCGAACTGATAGTTCGAGGTCACGCCATTCTTGCCGAGGGTCTCCTTCAGCCCTTCGACCGCATCCCAGTTCAGACTCAGCCCCGGGCAGACGATTAATGCGCGATAGCCGACCCGGTTGCCATCTTCGAGCACAACGCATTGCTGCTCAGGCTCAAAGCCCGCCACGGCGGCACGAATCCACTGCGCACCATGGGGAATGCACAGCGCCATCGAACGTTCGGTGCGCGCGCGATCAAAAATACCCGCGCCTACCAGTGTCCAGCCGGGCTGGTAGTAGTGATGCTCGCGTGGCTCGACCACGGCAATACGCAGGTGAGGCTCACGCTGCAAGAGGCTGGCCGTGACCGCACAACCGGCTGCTCCACCGCCCACCACCAGTACGTCGTAGCGTTGGGTTGGTGAGGTACTGGTTTGTGGCACGGTTACGGGGGATTTCTGCCAGCGCTGCTCCAGGCGTTGCGCCAGGCCGCTGATGTCATAACCGCTGGCCCGTGCGCTATTGAGCAGCACCACGGGATCCAGGTGATGGGCTTCGCTCAGAGCCCAGAGGCTGGTCGAGCGCGTACCGGTACGGCAGAACGCCAATACCGGGCCGCGCACCTGGTTGAGCAACTCGGTAAAGGCGCTGACATCGGCATCGCTGATCTGCCCGGAAACGACTGGCAGGTAGTGGTACTCAAGGCCGCTGGCCTGCGCTGCAGCCTCCATATCCGCTGAGCTGGGCTGGCCTTCGCCCTCATTATCGGGGCGATTGTTGATCACACTGCGAAAACCAGCGGAGGCCAGGGTGCCCATGTCCGCAGGTTGCAATTGCGCCGCCACTGCGATGAAGGGGCTTAGGTGTTTCAGCGTATCCATGGTCAGTACCTCAGAGCACGTCGAGGGGGATTTTCAGGTAGCGGATACCGTTATCCTCGGCTGGCGGCAGCTCCCCGGCGCGCATGTTCACCTGCACCGACGGCAGGATCAGGGTCGGCATGCCCAGGGTGGCGTCACGGGCGCTACGCATCGCGACGAAGTCCGACTCATTGATGCCCTCGTGCACATGCACATTGTGCGCACGCTGTTCCGCGACGGAGGTCTGATAGAGAAACTCATCGCGCCCTGGTGCCTTGTAGTCGTGGCACATAAACAGGCGCGTTGCATCTGGCAGGGCGAACAACTTGCGGATCGACTGGAACAGCGTGTGCGAGTCGCCACCGGGGAAATCGCAGCGCGCGGTGCCGTAGTCCGGCATAAACAGAGTATCGCCAACAAATCCGGCATCGCCGATCAGGTAGGTCATGCAGGCCGGGGTATGGCCTGGGGTGTGGATGGCACGGGCCTGGACGTTACCCACCTGGAAGGTGTCGCCGTCCTTGAACAGGTGGTCGAACTGGCGGCCATCAGTGGCGAACTCAGTGCCGGCATTAAACAGCTTGCCGAAGGTGTTCTGCACGATGGTGATGTTCTCACCAATCGCCAACTGGCCGCCCAGTTCGCGTTTCAGATAGGGCGCGGCCGAAAGGTGGTCAGCGTGCACATGGGTTTCCAGCAACCAGTCGACCTGCAGTTGCTGGTCTTTTACATACTGGATCAGGCGATCAGCACTGTCATGCGCGGTGCGCCCGGACGCGGGGTCGTAGTCCAGTACTGAATCGATGATGGCGCAGCGCTTGGTGCTGGGGTCGGTGACCACATAGCTGTAGGTGTAGGTGGCAGGATCAAAAAATGCTTCGACGTTGGCTTGCATGGCAGTGCTCCTTCTCAGATACCCCAAGGGGTATGTATTTAAGAAAGATCGTAACTAATTTTTGGTTCTATGCTTAGATTAAAATGGAATATAGCGGGCTAGGCTTGTCTTCTTCTGTCATAGCTGGCACCTATCTGCATGAAATACCTAGGTTTATTCCTGACTTAAACCATAGTCTTAGATGCAGCTTGAGTTTCCAGGAAACGCATTGATACACAATGCGCACCGGCGCTAATCAAACACAGCCGCAGGTTGTTCGGTTATATTGCGCTAGCTGATGTGCAGCCTATCGATGCAGCTGCAGGCAATCATGAGAGTGCATATGAATAACCATGAAGCAAAAAGCCGCGATGCCATCCTCAAACGCCTTGCCCGAGTGGAAGGGCAGGTGCGCGGTATCCACGCGATGATCCTGCGTGGGGAAGAATGCGAGGCCGTTGCTCAGCAGTTCAGCGCGGCGCGCAAGGCGCTCGACAAGGCCTACCAGGAGATGCTGGTATGCCTGGCTGAGGATGCCATCCTCGACCCAGATCAGAGCAACGCCGAGAAGCTGACACAGCTGCGGGCCATCTTCACCAAATACACCTGAGTGTTGTTCACTCAGGGCAGCGCCTCGCTCAGGGGCGATACATCTTTTCCGCGTTCATCTTGGTGCTCCAGGGCAACCCGCTGTTCTGCCAGCCACCTTGCAGCCGCATACCGGCCTGTGGCCCGTCCTTGAGGCTGGGGCCCTGGAATCCGTCGATCACGTAACGTGCGTTAGGGAAGCCGTTGGCGCGCAAAAATTGGGCGCTGGGCTCGCCGCGTTCGCTACCCGAACGGCACAGGGTGATTATCTCGGCATCATGGCTCAGCCCGCGCTTGTCCAGCTCGGCGCTAATCTCGGCAATAAAGTTGGGGTTCTGGGCGACCTGATAAGACCCCCGGTCGTCATCCCAAACGCTGCGATCGACCAGCAGGTAGGGCACATTGACGTGAACGGAATCGGTAAAACCGACGAACATGATCTCCACCGGATCGCGGACATCAACGAATAACATAGTGGCATCAGCTTGTTCGGTTCGAGCGTGCACTTGCTCGGCGCTGACGGCGATATCAACAGCGTGTGCGCTCAAGCTCAACAGGCTCAGACAGGTTGCAGCGATCAGGTGTTTCATGATGATTGTCCTTGTCAGTGGTCATTAGGGTATAGCGGCAATGCTGTCGCGTAGCTTAGCACTATACCCCTGGGGGTAATTGATCAAGCTCAAGCATAACGGCTTTTCAGCTTGATGCTTAGCGCTTTTTTGCGCTAAAGCCTCCGCCGCCTGAGTCCTGTATCATCAGCCGCTTCAATGTCATGAATACGAAGCGACCGTGGCCACCCTCAAGTACCTCAACGGATACAGCCCCAACCTGCAACAGCAGGTTCAGCAACTGATCGACAAGAATCAGCTCGGCAGTTGGCTGGAACAGCGTTACCCGCGGCAAGCCCAGCACCTGATCCAATCCGACGCCGCGCTGTACGACTACACCCAGCGCCTCAAGCAACAGCACATGCGTAGCAGCAACCCTGTCAGCAAAGTGTTCTTTGATACGCGCATGCACGTCATCGACAACGCCCTGGGCCTGCACCAGTTTGTCAGCCGTGTGCAGGGCAGCAAGCTCAAGCGCAAGAACGAAATCAAAGTCTCCGCCATCCTCAAAACCCTGCCCGAACCGCTACTGCGAATGGTCGTGGTGCATGAGCTCGCGCACCTGCGCGAGAAAGAGCACAACAAAGCCTTTTACCAGCTGTGCCAGCATATGGAGACGGACTATCACCAGTTGGAGCTGGATTTAAGGTTGTTTTTGACGCTGCGGGGGTAGGGCGTTCTGCTGCCGCATCTGCCAGCCGGTTCCCAGGTGAGAACGAAGAGGCTATCCTCCCAAGATCATGTCCCGGGCAGACCATATGAGCTATCAGCCGCCATTCACCTTAACTTCCACCATCGTTCATCTGGTCGCCGAGATCAGCGAGATGGTAGGCAAGGTTTCTGCGCAACAGAATAAAGAGAAGGATCTAAGGTTACGGCGTATCAACCGTATCAGGACAATCCAGGGATCGTTGGCGATAGAGGGTAATACTCTTAGCGAAGCACAAATCACAGCCATTATTGAGGGCAAGCGAGTCCTTGCACCGCCCCGCGAGATTCAGGAAGCCCGTAATGCCATCAAGGCCTACGAGGGGCTGTTAACCTGGCAGGCAACTAGCGAACAGCATCTGTTGCAGGCGCATTCAGTCATGACTCTGGGTCTGGTGGATGACCCAGGTGTTTATCGACGCGGCGGCGTAGGTGTTATGAAAGGCGATCAGGTAATCCATATGGCGCCACCGGCTGATCGTGTTGCCATTTTGATGCGGCAGTTGATGGAATGGATCGGAGCTACGGACCATCATCCCCTGATCGTCAGTAGCGTGTTTCATTATGAGTTCGAGTTTATACATCCGTTTAGTGATGGTAACGGACGTATGGGTCGGTTGTGGCAAACCCTGATACTTAGTCATTGGAATCCTCTACTAGGGTACATGCCGGTAGAAAGTATGGTGCACGAATCCCAAACGGCATATTACCAAGCGCTCAACGACAGCACCCTAAGAAGTGACTCAGCGCCCTTTATCGAGTTTATGTTGGGGATGTTGCTGAAAGCGCTGGAACAAGCCGCTGGCGCCACCCCCCAAGTTAGCCCTCAACACACCCCCCAAGTCATTCGGTTGCTGCATATACTAGAAGGCAGCATGAGTAGAGAGGAGTTGCAGCAAGCATTAGGGCTCACGGATCGCAAATCGTTTCGTGCTCGCTATCTGCTTCCTGCGTTGGCCGCAGGTTATATAGAGATGACGTCACCTGACCGGCCGAACAGCAAGCTTCAGCGGTATCGGTTAACGCAGAGCGGCAAAGCTGCACGACTGGGGCCAAGCAACCCAATATAATCGGGAATACGGCTATTCGCGCCTCATTTCAGCGGCTGCACCTTGAACACCGCCTTGGCCGTCGCGCAGAGTTGATCATTGGAATAGATATTTGCGTCAGCAAAGCACAACGATTTACCAACACGCGACGGCGTCGCCCGCACTTCCACCCAATGCCCCACGTGCGCGGTGCCGAGAAAATCAATCGTCATACTCACAGTCACCAGGCCGCCGATGTTCTCCAGTTGCCTGGCGCAACTGAGCCCCATGGCATTGTCCGCCAGCGCCGAGAGCAGCCCGCCATGTACAAAGCCGCGGCTGTTGACGTGCGGCGCATCGGCTAGCAGGCCCAGGCAGAAGGTAGTCTCATCGCTGGCAGCATAAATCGGTTCCCAGGGATTGGTCAGGCCGCTCTTGCGGGTGTGGGGTTTGAAACCGGCGGGTATAGTTTGAGCGTTTTCCATAAGATTCTCCGAGCGTAAATTAACTATATAGACCAGTCACTATAATTAAGTGTTGAGCTAAAGCAACACAAGCAGAATGGGTTTAGATCTTCCGTCGTAGAGACAAATCCACACAGATAATGCAAAGTGGTTCACATAATGAAGCGGGCCCAAGCGCACGGGCCTGACCGCCCTCTTGCTGACAAGGATTTTGGAGAGAACGTGTCCGAGATAAAGCTGTTGACCGAAAAAGTTCTGGCATTCCGCGATGAGCGCGACTGGAAGCAGTTCCATAACTCCAAGGATCTGGCGCTGTCACTGGTACTGGAAGCGACGGAAGTACTGGAGATCTTTCAGTGGAAGCAGGACCAGGCCGCCATCGACGGCGTTGCCCTGGAGCGCAAGCAAGACCTCGCCGACGAACTGGCCGACGTGTTCTGCTACACGCTACTGATGGCCAACGACCTGGGCATCGATCTGGCTGAAGCCCTCAAAGCCAAGATCGAAAAGAACAACGCCAAATACCCGGTAGACAAAGCCAAAGGCTCCGACAAAAAATACACGGAGCTATGACGGTTGATCATCTATCAGACAGACAAACAGCATTTTCTGGATGATGTGTTCAAGCATGATATCGAAGCAATCGTGCTGGACTCCTTTCGCCACCGCACCGGCAGAAGCGTATCGAAAGAAGAGATTCGTTCCTGGGCCTCCTCGCTCAATTACATGGGCAAAGTGCTGAACGACGACGCCATTCCCAATGACTGCGGCGTCGCTATCGAATACATGATTCCGCAGACCGCCAAGCGCGTTGATTTTCTGCTGACAGGCAAGAATCACGAAGACAAGGACTGCGTCGTCATCGTCGAGCTCAAGCAGTGGGAGTCGGCGCGCAAAACCGCAAAAGACGGGATCGTCTCCACCCGCTTTGCCCGTGGCGAAGCCGAAGTAGGCCACCCCTCGTATCAGGCCTGGTCCTACGCCGCCTTGCTGGAGGGCTACAACGAGGCTGTATATGACGGTGGCGTGCAACTGCGCCCCTGCGCGTACCTGCATAACTATGCCGACGCCAAGGGCCCAATCAATGATCCTTTCTACGCCGACCACATAGAGCGCGCGCCGCTGTTCCTCAAGGGTGATGCAGAGCGCGACCGCCTGCGGCAGTTTATCCAGCAGCACGTTAAATATGGTGACAAGGGCAACACACTCTTTCTGATTGAAGGCGGGCGCATTCGCCCTTCCAAGAGCCTGGCGGACGGCCTGCTTGGGCTCCTCAAGGGCAATCAGGAGTTCGTACTCATCGACGACCAGAAATTGGTCTACGAGAACGCCCTGAGCCACGCCAGATCCGTGCGCGAGAAGGGCAAACGCGTTTACATCGTTGAAGGCGGCCCCGGCACCGGTAAGTCGGTGGTAGCGGTCAATCTGCTGGTGGGTTTGACCAAAGCGAATATGGTCGCCAAATACGTCACCAAGAACGCCGCGCCCAGGGCCGTGTATGAAGCGCGACTGGTCGGCTCGTACAAGAAGACCTATATCTCCAACCTGTTTGTCGGCTCCGGCGCTTTTACCGAAACCGGCAGCAATGAGTTTGATGCCCTGGTGGTTGATGAAGCGCACCGACTGAATGAAAAGTCTGGCCTGTATGGCAACCTGGGTGAACACCAGATCAAGGAAATCATCAACGCCGCCCGGCTTTCCGTGTTCTTTATCGATGAATCACAGATCGTCACGCTCAAAGACGTCGGTAAAAAAGAAACCATCCGCCAATGGGCTGCCGAGCTGGGCGCTACGGTGATCGAAGGCGCGCTGGAATCCCAATTCCGCTGTAACGGCTCTGACGGCTACTTGGCCTGGCTGGACAACACCCTGCAGGTACGGCCAACCGCCAACGACAAGCTGGACGTGGCCGAGTACGACTTTCGCGTGCTCGACTCACCAACCGAACTCAAGCAACTGATCCTCGAGCGCAACCACGAAAGAAACCGGGCACGCATGGTGGCTGGCTACTGCTGGAAGTGGCCAAGCAAGACCAATGCAGCCGCCTACGACATAGAAATGCCAGAGCACGACTTCAAAGCCCGCTGGAATCTCACCAAAGACGGCGGACTGTGGATGGTCTCTGAAGACTCAGTGCATGAAGTGGGATGTATTCACACCTGCCAGGGACTTGAGGCGGATTATATTGGCGTGATCGTCGGTGATGACCTAGTGGTACGTGATGGGCAAGTTATCACCCGCCCAGAAAAACGCGCCTCATCCGACCGCTCCATCTCAGGCCTGAAAAAACTAGCTAAAACCGACCCGGAACTGGCCAAGGCAAAAGCCGACGCCATCATCAAGAACACCTACCGCACATTGATGACCCGCGGCATGAAGGGCTGCTACGTCTACTTCACCGACGCAGAAACCGCAGCTTTCTTCCGCAACGGGCTGGTTTGCGCAAACACTCAGACGAACTCGCAAAACGATGATCAGCCCGACCAGTCAGTGATCGACGCCACAACTGAACTGCCATTTACCGTACTGCGCGGCGAGGAGGGCAGAACCAACTCCCGCGCAGTACCGCTGATCCCATTGCAGATAGCCGCAGGCTCATTCTCCGAGTCCCAGGCCCTGGATACCGATGTGGACGAATGGGTGGAGCTTCCGGATGGCTTCAGCGCAAGCGAAGACTTGTTTGTCGCTCAGGTAGTAGGCGAATCAATGAACCGCCGCATACCCAACGGCGCCTGGTGTTTGTTCCGCGCCAATCCGAAAGGCACACGCCAAGGCAAGATAGTGGTAGCCCAGCATCGCAGTATTGATGATGCCGAAACAGGCGGTAGCTTTACGGTGAAGAAGTACTACAGTGAAAAGGTAGCGGCCGAGGGTGGTGCAGGGTGGGCGCATCATCGCATCACTTTATCTCCAGAGTCTACGGATAGCTCGTTTCAGCCGATTGTTCTGGGAGCAGAAGAGCAGTATGAGGTGAGGGTGTTGGCTGAGCTTGTTGTGGTTTTGGTTTAATTGAACGGCTACTTTCGGCAAAAAGCGATCGCTTGAAGAGTGTCCAAGAATTGGCGCTGACAAAATGAAAGCCCGCTTTGTGCAACTTCCTTCGCGACCTTGGCTTGGGGTGATACGGTCGCTTGAGTAGCGCATCGAAACATGGCATTGTGCCTTCAAAGGGAGTTGAGGTGACCGGTCATGAAGAAAAAGAACGTGTTCATTAGCCATGTCCACAAGGACGATCATGGGTTGCAGAAGTTAAAGGATTTGCTGGCCCCTAAAGGCTTGGAAGTAAGGGATTCCTCAATTCATACCGGAAAGTTCAATAACGCCACTAACGAGCAATATATCAAGACTCAGATCCTTGCGCCTGCTATCAACTGGGCGGGAATTTTTATCTGCTATGTATCGTCGCAGACAAAAGATAGCGATTGGGTTAATTGGGAAATTGAATACGCGGCTAAGCAGGGCAAGCGTGTTGTCGGCATTTGGGAACATGGCGAGAAAGAATGTGAGCTCCCAAGTGCTCTAGAGGAATATGCCGACGCTATGGTTGGGTGGAACGGTGACGCAATCATTGATGCGATCAACGGCAAGGACTCTTGGGAGAAGCCTGGTGGTGAAGCCTATGACCCAATGCCGCTAAAAAGGCATCCCTGCTAATGGCTCGTATTCATTCCTATGTCGTGCGGTACGACAGTGGTTTCGCACCTAATCCCTTCTACAGTTACTGCACGCTTGCAACCTGTAAACCCAGAATTCGTAAAATAGCCCACGTGGGTGATTGGGTTGTAGGTAGTGGCAGCAATGATCGAAGCGTTCGACTTGGCGGGCGTCTAGTTTATGCAATGCGTATAACTGAAACGATGACATTTGATCAATATTGCTCAGATCCTCGATTTGAATCTAAGAAGCCGTATCGTAATGGCAGCCGGAAACAAAGTTGCGGGGACAATATCTATTTCAGAGCTGAGGTTGGGGCCGACTGGGAGCAGCGAGACTCGTTTCACTCCCGCCCCGACGGTTCGCTTAATCCGGATCACGTTACACGTGATACAAGCGTTAACAGAGTTTTGATCAGCGACGATTTTGCGTATTTTGGAGGCAACGGTCCGCAATTTCCTGATGAGCTGGAAGATCAGCAAGGTCGAAACATATGTAAAAAAGGAATTGGATTAACCACCTTTACTGATGCACAGCTAATTTTAGATTTTGAAAAATGGATTCGCAGTTTTGGTGTGTGCGGCTATCACAGTGCCCCATTCGAATGGCTGACTCTACGTAGGTGACCGATGAAAAAACAAGGTTCACTCTTGCTGTCAGATTATGCTGCGGAAATTGCAGCTACAGACGTACTTGATTCGCACGACTTCAATCCAGTCCTCCAAGGTCTATACGGGGAAGTTGGTGGGATAATGGCGACGGCAAAAAAAAATGTCCGAGAGAAAACTGCCTATCCCGCTTTCAAGAGGGCGGCAGAAGAAGAATTTGGCGACACTCTCTGGTACCTGGCTGCAATCTGTAGACGTATGCAGATACCTCTTGAAGACATCTTTGCGGAAGCCGCAAATCACGGTGATTTCAGGAATGTGGGAGCCGCAAGTGATGTAACTGAGGGTGCATTTGCCTATATTGCCGTGCCCGTAGACTCGACTACTTCTTTAGACGCTACTTTGGTCCGTCTTGGGCAATCTGCGGCGGCTTTTCTGGGAAGTACTCCATCTCGTACCAATTTGGTTTCTTTCGCACGAGCATACTTGGATGCAATGAACGCCGCCAAGCTTGCTTTTTCTGAAGTGGCTCGCGGCAATCTCAGTAAGGCTCGTGGCGCTTTTTTGGAGCCTCAAGCAGCAGATTTAGTTGGCCTTGATTTTGATAGTGATTTTGGGATTGAAGAGCAGCTGCCTAGGTACTTCAAGATAAGGATTAATCAACGGGGAGGAAACAAGAGCTATCTCCAATGGAATGGGGTGTTCATTGGAGATCCTCTGACTGACAGCATTGGAGGTGACGATGGCTATCGGTTTCATGACGTTTTCCATTTTGCTTATGCTGCAATCTTGCACTGGTCACCTGTCATGCGGGCGTTGATCAAGCACAAACGAAAGAGTATTCCGGGGTATGATGAAGAACAGGACAGCGGTCGGGCCATCGTCGTGGAGGAAGGGGTTTCTGCATGGATATTTACCAGAGCCAAGGAACTGGATTTCTTCGAGGGCCAAGAAAAGCTTCCGCTTCGTCTTCTCAAGACAATTAGCGAATTCGTGACTGGTTACGAAGTAGAAAAATGCCCATTGAAGCTCTGGGAGCGGGCCATTCTGGATGGCTACGCTGTCTTTCGACAGCTAAAGGCGAACCAAGGTGGCTGGATTGTTGGTAATCGAGAACAACGCACTATTACATACATGCCGCTTGAGTCTGAATAATGAAGATCCACCCATTCGTTGACGCTGTGGCCTCGCTTCAGTTTGAAAATTGCTTCAATCCTTACTCGGATCGTTGTGAAATTCATGATCGACACGATGCACCGCGTCGCCGCGCCGTTATCCTGTCAGCTATGTTGCGTCGTGCAGCGGAGAAACCCGTAGATGCGATATGGATTGGTAGAGACCTCGGTTACCGCGGAGGGCGCCGTACTGGCTTCGCTCTAACTGACGACGTTCACATGTGTCAGCACGCTAGGCGTTGGAATCTTGACCTGGTCTCTGAACGACCGACGATAGGCAATGCTGTAGCCGAACGGACTGCTGCGGTGATTTGGGGCCAATTAGAACAGATTGATGCTCGCATTTTTCTGTGGAACGTCTTTCCTCTTCATCCACATGAGTCAGGAGATCCGTTCACGAATCGGCAACACAACGCGCGTGAGAGGCGAGCAGGTGAAGAGCTGCTCCGGCAGCTCATTGTCTTACTACGCCCCGCTCGCATTGTGGCGATAGGTAAAGATGCTGCAGTTGCGGCTAAACGCATCACGGATTCGGTGCCCGTGATTTGCGTTAGGCACCCTAGCTACGGAGGCCAGACCCAGTTCCAGAAGCAGATTTCTGAACTCTATGCGCGTTCTGTGATGAGCACTGGGTCGTTGTTATGATGGGTTCTGCTTCTAGATGAGTCCTGCAAACCAGTCTGTCAGGTGGCAATGATTAAGTTGCATGCCAACGCAGCTGGTATCAATTTTTGGGTACAAATGTTTTCGCGGTTGAGGGTCTACTACCGTCGAGCAAGTTCGCCGGGGATGTTTACACAACTTCGCCTTGAATTTTGAATGCGAGGTGCGCGTGAAAGATTTGCGCAAAATCTATATCGGTAAGATCAGTGCCGGCAAAGTAACCATGATCCATTGCTAGATTCAAGGCCGCCCCGCCAGGGGAAGGTATAGGTAGAATTTTAGCTGTGGGATGAAATTTCTTGAACATTTTATGCTCGATTTCCACTCCTTCCATGCCGCCAATGAAAACAGCGGCAATGAGGTCATCTCGCGAAAGCATTTTTTCCCGCATTAGCAGCAGGCTCCCATCTCTGTCATCGGGAATTGCTTCTGTGAAGACAGTATTCTGGAAACGGTCGTTTTCTTCCGGGTAGCGATCCTCGAAAAATCTACTTTGATACAGAACAACGGCCTCAGAATAATCAATGCCTAAGTCTTCGCAAACGTTCCAAATCATGGGCGTTATTGCGGGATGGCCTCCCCATACAATCTTGTGTTGACGGATGACGGTTATGAGCAGTTCCCTCACAGCGCACTGGATGAGAAATGGGTCGGCAGTTTCGTGGTACGAGCCGCGACCCAACAACGGAACACTGGCTGAAAGGAATACGGAACTCATGGCTAGGCCTCCCAATCTGCAAATTGCCAACCAGCTTCACTGGCTTTGACACACCGTGCAGACTGGATGTGCTGGCCTAACCAGTCCAAATGCTCGAGCCACCGGGGATGCAATCCAACGTGATCGTAAACAACGGCAACCGACTTATCTGGTGAATTTGTGGATGCTTCATGCAATGTGGTTGACGTGGGAACCCCGGCGATTGGGTAGACTACTACACTCCTGCCATCCGGGAGTTCGATATAGACCGCCTTGTTAGGGCCAACTCCGACAAGTCTCCCGCCAATTGTTTGGACGGCATTGCGCAGATTGCTCACCAGATTGACTGAACGGACCGCATTGCTTTGGCTGCGAACCTCTTCAAGCTGAAGACAGATTCGCTCCACAGCGTTGTCATCGAGGCGACCTGTGGCCACATCCACTTCTTCAGGCAATAACTCCGCACGACTGGCAGTGGCTGTTCGAGAAGATGGCGTGCAATCTGGCCAGCCCACCCGTAAAACGCTTATGCCTTTCGCCAGAGCGCGTCCAAACTCCGCGCTTGTCCAGCGGCTGCCAAAGTAACCTGGTGTATCAAGCATCACGAGAACATCGGAATCACAAAGGCGATGCCATAGCATCGCCTGGAAATCTTCCGCAGGCGGAATACCATGCGTATCGAGAAATACGTCGAATAGCCGAGCGGACAAAGCATCGAAGAGTTGCAAGGCGGCCTCGCGGGCTTCACCTCGACGGTAGCTTACAAATACTCGGCGCTGGCGAGGTAGTAACCCTGCACACTCCAGCAAGGCGGTCGCCACACGCTGTGGTCCGTTAGCCTTATAGGCTAAGCAGTTGAGCGGTCTTAGTAGTTCAGGAATCTCTGTACTAACTTGATCGACGTCGGAAGCTATTGGTATTACCGGAATGCCTCGTTCTAGCAACTTAGCAACATTACCAAGAACCGGATTTTTGCCCCCGAAAAATACTGCAGCTGACGAGCGTTGTTGGTCGGGGTTAAACGCATTCGGTTGCACCTCCCATCCGACTTCATGCCCTAATCGTAAGTTGAACATGCCAACCGCTGCCCCGACGATTTCTTCAAGCTCAGAAACTTGAGCGGCGCTGGGCGAGCCTAATACTGCAAGTTGATATAGGGCGGCCATGCTCTTCCTTGTGATTTACAGTGACAACCTTGGTTGTCGAAACACAAGCTTGTCTGAACTTAGAAACAGAAGATCGGTAAGCATCCGGCAATCTTGACTGTTGCTAATGCCATTGATGCCATGAGCTTACGGAAGATCGCCTCCTTGAGCAACTCACTACAAATCCCACCCCGGTAAACCGGGACCAGTCCAAGATTGATTCCCGCTGCGGGTATAGCAGGAGAAACTGGGGGGCAGATGAACATTTCACCCGAGCTAACAATCGGTGAGGGCTGCGCGAAAAAGTGACAGATCAATTTATCGTTAACCATCACTTATTCGCTGCGTTAGCACATCGAACACTAGTTCCGCATTGAAAAGACGGGACAGCTAGTTCAAATGGCAAGTGCTGGCGGTTACTGCGCCTGTATCCAGCCGTCCTTGGCTTTAGCCATTAACATTTCCGAGCGTTGTACCGAGCGGCCGACGAGCGGTGCTGTCGCATCCACTTCTACATCGCAGCGGTAGACATCCGTGCGTTCTTCTTCGCAGCCATGGAGGGTGACGTCGTGGATCTCGACTTTCAGCATGCCGGACATGCTCTCGCCGCCGAGATCACCCAACATGGCGGACATCTGCTCCATTTGCGCTTCCAGCAGCGCTTTGACGTCCTTTTCCGACGGCCCGCTTGAGCAAGCGCTGAGCAGTAGGGTTGAGCCCAGCAGGAGCGCTCCGTAAATGGCTTTTTTCATTCTGATCCCTGATGTTGGTTGTGTTGCAATGCATTGCCTGTCCGCCAGCGAGGTTATGTCAGATGCTCGCGCGGGGCAATACGAGAGAAAATCAGGGTCTTGTCTTTTACCTGTGAGTGAAACGAGCAAAAAGCAAGACCCTCGCGTCTCTGTGCTATGGCGTTGATAAGCCGCTGACTCTGCTGATCCGCTCATTTTTTGTACGGAGTTTCTCATGTCGATATTTTGCCTGTATTTCGACACATAAACTTGTTGTGTCGAAACCATCGACATAAACTGGCAGCTAATTGAAACGTGTCGAAAACCTCAGGCGAATTAAACATGTCTTGGCGAGCCGATCAGCCTTATAACGCGCTTCCGCTTTTACCGCCTGAGCGCCAGCAGATTGAAACGGTGTCCATTCTAAAAGCCTGTATTAATGCGCGTGCCGCACTGGCAGAGCTCAAGCAGGCAGGTCAACTGTTGCCCAATCAAACGCTGCTGATCAATTTGGTGCCGCTGTTAGAAGCCAAAGACAGTTCTGAAATTGAAAATATCGTCACTACCATGGATAGGCTTTTCCAGTTCGCTAAGGAGGACAGCGCGGCCGACGCCGCGACCAGGGAGGCTCTGAGCTACCGCACGGCCCTTTATGAAGGTTTCAAACAACTCAATCGCCGACCGCTATGCATCACCACGGCCACAGAGATTTGCAGCACTCTAAAGGCTCAGGAGATGGATATTCGTAAAATCCCAGGCACCGTTATCGGTAATCAGGATACAGGAGAAGTGGTATATACGCCGCCGGTAGGCAAGGGCGCTATTCGGGATCTATTGGGTAATTGGGAGCAGTTTCTCTATGCCGAAGACGATATAGACCCACTGATTAAAATGGCGATTAGTCATTACCAGTTTGAAGCAATACACCCGTATTTCGACGGCAATGGTCGCACAGGCCGCATTCTTAACGTGCTCTACCTGATTGAGGAGAAGCTCCTCACTCTGCCCATTCTGTATCTGAGCCGTTATCTCCTTCAGCATAAACAGGACTATTACCGGCTCCTCACCCAGGTTACCCGCGAGCAGGATTGGCAGGCGTGGATTCTGTTTATGCTGCGGGGCGTGGAGGTCACGTCCAACTGGACTTGTGCCAAAATCGAAGCGATTAGACGACTCATAGAGCATACCTCCGAGCACGTGCGCACGCAGCTGCCCAAAATTTATAGCTATGAACTGATCCAGCTCATCTTTGAACAGCCCTACATCCGCATCAGCGATCTGGTTGAACGTGACATTGCCAAGCGCCAAACCGCCTCCGTTTATTTAAAGCAGCTTTGCGAAATAGGGGTGTTAACAGAAAAGTCGGCGAGCAAGGAAAAACTTTTTGTTCACCCCAGGCTGGTCACGTTGATGAGCCAGGACGGTAATGACTTTGACGGCTACCAGGGATAGTGCAGCGAGCCTCAAAGATTCGCCGGCAGCATTAACTCTTTGGTTCGATAAGCTTCAAAAAGCAGCGCCACTACCCGACCCTTAAGAGCGTTTCGGCTGGGCAGAGGCTCTACAGTTCCTACAGATTCGTATCGGTCACTGCACCTTCCGAGGCCGAGGCGACTGTTTTGGCGTATTTCGCGAGCACGCCGCGGGTATAGCGCGGTGCGGGTTGTTGCCAGCTGCTCAGGCGCCGGGCGATTTCTTCGTCAGTCAGGTTGAGGACGATTTGCCGGGCTTCCGCGTCGATGGTGATCTCGTCACCGTCCTGCACAATGGCTATTGGGCCGCCGGCCTGGGCTTCTGGTGTGACATGGCCAACCACAAAGCCGTGGCTGCCGCCGGAGAACCGGCCGTCGGTAATCAGCGCCACCTTGTCACCCAGTTCCTGGCCCATGATGGCTGAGGTGGGGCTAAGCATTTCGCGCATGCCGGGGCCGCCTTTGGGGCCTTCATAGCGGATAACCAGCACATCACCGGCGACTATAGTGCCAGCGAGTATGGCGGTCATGGCTTCTTCTTCGGAGTGAAATACCCGGGCCTTGCCGGTGAACTGCAAACCTTCCTTGCCGGTGATCTTGGCGACGGCGCCGTCTGGGGCCAGGTTGCCCTTGAGAACGACCAGATGGCTGTTGCGCTTGATCGGGTTATCGAAGCCGCGAATGATGTCCTGCCCTTGCGGGTAGGGCTGCACCTTGGCCAGGTTGTCGGCCAGCGTCTGGCCGGTGACGGTCAGGCAGTCACCGTGCAGCAGGCCGCGCTCCAGCAGCATCTTCATCAGTGGCTGAATACCGCCAATCTGGATCAGCTCGGACATCAGATATTGACCACTGGGGCGCAGGTCGGCCAGTACCGGTACTTTCTGGCCGATGCGGGTGAAGTCGTCCAGGGTAATCCGCACGCCGATAGTCGAGGCCATGGCGATCAGATGCAGCACGGCATTGGTTGAGCCGCCTAGGGCGATAACCAGGGTAATGGCGTTCTCGAAGGCTTCGCGGGTCATGATGTCGCTGGGTTTGATGTCCCGGCGCAGCAGTTCGAGAATGGCTTGGCCGGCGCGTTCACAGTCCTGGGTCTTGTCTGCGGATACCGCGTTCTGGGCCGAGCTGCCAGGCAGGCTCATACCCATGGCTTCAATGGCCGAAGCCATGGTGTTGGCGGTGTACATGCCGCCGCAGGAGCCCGCACCCGGAATCGCCGTTTCCTCGATCTGCTTAAGCTCGATATCGGATACCGTACCCTTGGCATGGCCACCCACAGCCTCGAATACGGAAATGATGTCGGTGTGGTTCTTGCCCGGGCGCACGGTGCCGCCGTAAATAAAGATGGCCGGCCGGTTCAGCCGCGCCAGGCCCATGATGCAGCCGGGCATGTTCTTGTCGCAGCCGCCGATGGCAATAATGCCGTCGTGGCCCATGCAGCCGGAGACCGCTTCGATGGAGTCGGCAATGATCTCGCGCGATACCAGCGAGTACTTCATGCCTTCGGTGCCCATGGAAATGCCATCGGAGATGGTGATGGTGTTGTAGATCACGCCTTTGCCGCCAGCTGCATTGACGCTGGCATTGACCGTCTCGGCCAGGGCATTGATGTGCATGTTGCAGGGCGTAACCATGCTCCAGGTGGAGGCCACGCCAACTTGAGGCTTGCGGAAGTCATCACCACTGAAGCCAGCCGCATGCAGCATGGCGCGGCTGGCGGCGCGCTCGACGCCGTCCACCACCTGGCTGGAATGTGTGCGTGAAGGCTTGGCGGGGGTGTTGTCGTCAGTCATTGCTGCATGCCTCTAAAGTTCGGGTGATTTCAACGGGCTTTGGCCAGCTATCTTGCTAGCCGAACGCTTGTTTGCACTCTATCACGCTAGACCAGGTATACGGCTTTGAGAGATCGGCCTGATAAGCGGCAAACAGCGCTTGCGCAGGTTTGATGTAGTGCGGCGGCGTGGTTCACTGAGGCGAGAACAGCGTCAGCCAAACCTGAACATTGCCCCTTCGCGTACCCTGGAAACGGGCGTAAAGCGCCGCCATACAAGGCTCCAGCAACCTGAACACCCCCGACTGCTTGCCTTGCTAGCATGAACCCTTGTCCACTGTTCAAGGGAACTCACTACCATGACTGCTCAGATTTCATCCGCACCACTGACCATCCGTCGCTTGCTCTCGCGCAAGGATCAACTGCATGAAAGCCGAATCGAGGACTGTCAGATCGAGGTGAGACTGCGGGAGGGCGAGGCCATCATTCAGCTGGAACGCTTTGGCCTGACAACCAACAACATCACCTATGCGGCCTTTGGCGATGCCATGGGCTATTGGAACTTTTTCCCGACCGGCCAGGACGACTGGGGCCATATGCCAGTGTGGGGGATTGGCCGCGTGGTCGCGTCTGTTGCCCCAGGCATTGAGGTGGGCGAGCAGTACTTTGGCTACTACCCCATGGCCACGCATCTTAAAGTGCTTGCGGACAAGGTCAGTGCTGGTGGCTTTGTCGAGGTATCAAGCCACCGCCAGAGTTTGCCGGCCGCCTACAATTACTACACCAATTACGCCGGTAAGGATGCCACTACCGCGGAAAGCGATTACCGGACCCTGCTGCGCCCGCTGTTTCTGACCTCGTACATGCTGGCCGATTACCTGATCGTCAATGACTTTTTCGGTGCTCGGCAGATCGTGATTTCCAGCGCGTCGAGCAAGACCGCCTTCGGCTCGGCATTCTGCATCGAGGGCACCAGCGATGCCCGCATCATCGGCCTGACCTCAGCTAGAAACCGGGGCTTTGTGCACCGTCTGGAGTGTTATCAGTCTGTGGTTACCTATGATGAGCTGGCTTCTATCGATGCCGATATCCCGACCCTGTATATCGACTTCTCTGGTGATAATCCCTTGCGCGAGCGTATTCACCAGCACTTTGGCGACAACCTGGTGCACGACTGCTATGCGGGGTCGGCATCCAATCTGGAATTCAATTTCGACAGCATTGGCGATGCCGAGCGCAAGACGCATTTCTTCTTTGCCGCGCCGCACTACCGCAAGCGTGTTCAGGAGCTGGGCGGGCCTGCTGTGCTGGGCGCCATGGATGCCAAACAGGCTGAGTTTATTCAGGCGTTGAGCAACCCGCAGGCGCCCTGGATCAAGTTGTGCTTCAGCGAGGGTTTTGAGCAGGCGGCGCAGGTGGTGGCGCAGTTATGCCACAACCAGGTTGCGCCGGACGAGGGTCATATTGTGGTGTTGCCCTGAGCGGCGTTTGCCCCGAGCTGGCTCAGGCACATGGCATAGGTGGAGTCGAGCCAGTCGCCTAGCTCTTGACTCTCGATCTGGGCCAGCAGCCGATAGCGCCGGGCACCCCATACCAGGGTGAACAGGTTGCGGATGCTGTCGGGTGTTGGCGGGTTGGTCAGATCTGGCCAGCCGGCGATGATCTCGACCCAGGTGTCAGAGAGCTTTTCAAAGGCGCGGCGGTGGTGGGTGTCGAGCGCTATCTGGCCTTCCTGCAGGAGCATGCTGCGGTCCAGGTAAGGCGCCTCTGGGTCGGCCCCCGCCGTTATCCGCACCAGCTCAAACAAGCGCTCTGTCCAGGGCGCCTGACAGAGCAGTTGGTCCCTGGCCCTGAGTCTGTCCATCTCCCATTCGATACAGTGCCGCACGTAGCCCGAGAGCAGCGCTGTGGCATTGGGGAAGTACTCGTAGATGGTGCCAACGGCGAAGCCAGTCTCCTCGGCGATCGCCCGGGTGTTCACCGCACTGGGCCCCTGCCTGCGCCAGATCTGCACAAAGCCATCATAAATAACCTGCACCGTGAACTTGGCCCGGTCCTGGCTCGCGCGCTTTCTGGGCAGATGTACCACAGGTTTCTTCTGCAATGTGTTTTGCCTCTTGGTTGCAGGGCCTTTGGCGGGCGATGAGCTCCTTTGAACCTTAACTATGCGTTTTGTTGGAGCCAACTGTCCGTTTCTGCAGATTTCAATGCGCATCTAAATGGGTTGATATTGATTGTGTAACTGCATAAAAAATAATATTAATATTAATTTATGAGCGCCAATATGCGGATTTTATTGCTGATGGTTTAGAGGATGCACCCTATTCCTGGCGCAGGAAAGCTGCTCGGCTGCTATTTCATTCACTGGCCCTGCAATTGCCAACACCTGCTTCAAATACCGCGCCTCCTCTACAGGGCTGCGGCCAAACAGACGCTTGAACTCGCGGCTGAACTGCGAGGCGCTTTCGTAGCCCACCCGATGCGAGGCCGTGGCGGCACTGGAGCCTTCGCGGATCATCAGCAGGCGTGCCTGGTGCAGTCGGATGGCCTTGATGTATTGCAGCGGCGAGGTGTTAGTCACCGCTTTGAAGTGGATGTGGAAGGTAGGAATGCTCATGTTGGCTTCCTTGGCCAGGGCGCCGACATTCAGGCTGTGCTCATACTGGGTATGAATGCTTCTCAGCACTTTGGCGATACGGCCAAAGTTGCCACTTTGCAGCAGCGCTGCGCGCAAACCGCCACCCTGTTCACTGATGAGTACGCGGTAGGTGATTTCCCGAAAGATCGAGGGTGCCAGCACTGCTGCTTCCAGCGGTGAGCTGAGCGCCTCGAGCAGCCTGAGCGTGGCGTCTTCCAGCTTGTCATCCAGGGGTGTTGCATAGAGGGTGGCCGGTTTGATCGGGGGTTGAGACAGGGTTTCATCTACGTCCATGGCCAATTGCGCGGTCAGTGTCTGGTTTATGCGCAAGGCTAGGCCAAGCATCGGTTCTGCCTCGCTGGCCTCGGTTTCGGTAACAAAGGGCAGAGGCACAGATAGCACCAGATAGTGCCCTGCGTCGTATAGGTATCTGTGGCCGCCATGAAAGCCGCGCTTTTTACCTTGCAGCACGATCACAATACTTGGCTCATACAGCGCCGGCGTCACCGGGATTGAGCGATTGGAGCGCATGAAGGTGACGCCATCGAGCATCGACTGGGTATAGCCTTCAGCCGGCGCCAGACGTTTCACCAACTCGATCATGCGCGCCCGCGGCAAAGAAACACTGTTCACCTGACCACTCCCGATTAGACAACCAGGCTATATATCAGCACATATTCCGGCGTTATGCAGGCCCGTTGATACAAATAGGCAAGACTCGAATACGAACAGGGCTTAGCACCTGGCGCTGCGCTCCCTAGCATGTCTTCTGTTGTGATTATTCACGTTCTTAACCGGCAGGAGTGCAAGTAATGAGCAATCTCATCGATGGAAAGGTCATCCTGATCACTGGCGCCAGCAGCGGCATTGGCGAGGCGACTGCGTGGTTGTTGGCAGAGCAGGGTGCGCGCGTGGTGCTTGGGGCGCGGCGTACCGAGCGGCTGGAGAAACTGGTGGCGGACATCACTGCCTCGGGTGGCGTCGCCAGAGCCTGCTGCCTGGATGTAACGCAGCGTGACCAGGTGCAGGCCTTCATCGACTACGCGCTGGGCGAGTTTGGCGGTGTCGATGTGCTGATCAACAACGCGGGTGTTATGCCGCTGTCTCCGCTGGCTGCACTGAAGGTGGATGAGTGGGAGCGCATGATCGATGTGAATATTCGGGGTGTGTTGTATGGGATTGCCGCCGTGCTGCCGGCAATGCAGGCGCAAAATCACGGGCAGATCATCAATATTGCTTCCATCGGAGCCCATGCGGTGTCGCCGACGGCGGCGGTGTATTGCGCCACCAAGTATGCGGTGTGGGCTATTTCTGATGGTTTGCGTCAGGAAAACTCAAAGCTGCGGGTGACCACTATCAGCCCTGGCGTAACCGAATCCGAACTGGCCGACAGCATTTCGGATGAGCAGGGGCGTGAAGAGATGAAAGCGTTCCGGCAGGTTGCTGTCAGCCCCTTCGCTATCGCCCGTGCGATCCGTTTTGCCGTCGAGCAGCCCGAGGATGTGGATACCAGCGAGATCATTGTGCGGCCTACCGCAAGTGCCCATTGAATATTTGATTCCGAGGAGAATGATATGAACTTCAGAACGTATTTCAGCAAGGTCAGATACCTGCTGCCAGTCTTGTTGCTACTGGCTTTTACCGCGCAGGCGGAAAGCCATAAATCGCTTGAAGACACCAATACTGCTCTGGTGCAGCAAGCCTTTGAGAACTGGCAGCAAGGCCGCGGCAGCGTGTTTGATTTGCTCGCTGAGGATGCGCAGTGGACGGTAGCGGGCGTTAGTCCGGTGTCTGACACCTACAACAGCAAACAGGCCTTGGTCGAAGGCGCGGTTGAGCCCATTCATGCCCGGCTGCAGACAGCCATCACACCGACGGTGAGGCACCTGATAGCGCAAGGTAACAGCGTTGTCGTTCTATGGGATGGTGCTGCCACGGCGATGGATGGTGCGCGCTATGCCAATAGCTATGCCTGGCACCTGGTAATGAGGGATGGAAGGATCACCCAGGTCACTGCGTTTCTGGATACCTGGGCACTGACAGAACTGATGAAGTGATATGGCAGGACATCTCCGACTTACACGAGCGCAGCTGGTCGGAGATGTCTGTCACTCGATCCCAGATATCGGATGTGGGCGGGTTACCCCTCTGAAACCTCTGGAATCTTGGCAATCATCTTGATCTCAAAATCAAAGCCATACAGCCAAGCTACCCCGATGCCACTCTATGTGGCCTATCCGCCCAACCGCCATATCAGCGTCAAACTGCGGGTGTTTATCGACTGGGTTGCGGAGCTGATGACGGAACATGCGCCTAGAGGAGATGTGATGCTAAAGGCGGTAATGCGTTGTTACTAAGTACTATGTCCGCCAAATTTTGCTCCTGATAATATCGCTGCGCCATCACAGGAGCCTCATAAAAGACTGATGTTGGTGATCTATAAATCCGCTTTGCCTGCCGCCCTGGCAGCGCTGTTTATTACCTTTTTCCTGCAGTTGAGCTGCCATTTAAAAGAATAGGTAATTATTAGAAAGCTGTTGATTTGATCGTAATTCGTTAATTGCTCTAAAGACACAAAGGGCCGTCGTATTTAACGTAGGCAAAAAAATAGTGGGCATGTCATATCATGAAGCTTAAGTCATTGCAGGCACGTATTTGTGTAACGGCAGGTCTATGCTTGCTTGTTTCATCTGCTAGCCTGGTCATATATGGGCTGTTTACCTCTCGGGCAAATGACCAGTATGTGTCTGTGGAAGTATCGGCGCTCGTTGAAGAGTCAACCATCCGCGAGATTCAAAATCTGGCTGAGTCCCGTGCGAATGCTATCCAGTCCAAATTGCAGAATGCCCTGGATGCTGCTCGCACTATGGCCAGTGCCTTTGCCGCAAGCAAAACCTCACAGAGCCCTTTAGATCTGGGGCGTGAACAGATTAATACTGTGCTGCTTAACGTCTTGAAGGATAACCCTGACTTCAACGGCACCTATTCATGCTGGGAGCCGAATGCGTTGGACGGGAATGATTTTGCGTTCACCAACGGCGAAGACGGCAGCAACCCGTCGACCGGGCGCTTCACGCCTTACTGGACACGCAGCGCAGACGGCCATGTTGCGGTGCAGCCTCTGGTGGAATATGACTCCACAGACCGCCATCCCAATGGTGTTCTTAAGGGCGGCTGGTACAGCGGCCCGCGCTCAACGCTGACAGAAAGTGTATTGGATCCGATTCCGTATGTTGTGCAGGGCAAAAAGGTCTGGCTGACAACCTTGTCGGTTCCGATTATCGCTGATGGCAAATTTTACGGTGTAGTCGGTGCTGATTTCGATATCGCCTTCATCCAAAGGCTGAGCGAACAGATGTCGGCGGACCTTTATGACGGTAAAGGCTCTGTGACCATTATGAGTAATCAAGGGTTGGTGGTGGCTGACAGTCAGCACATAGACCTTATTGGTCAGCCGATCAAAGCGTTGCTGCCTGAATCCTGGGAAGAGGTTTTAGCCAATATTCAAAGTGGCCGCGGTCAAAGCCTGCTCAATCAAGCAACTGAAAATATTGAAGTGCTGATGCCGATTCAGCTCGGGCGCACCGGTAAGCCATGGGCATTGTTGATTCGTCTGCCTAAAGCAGTAGTCATGAGTCAGGCAATCGCCTTGGATAGTGAGTTGGGCGCGCGCAGCGTCAGTAACAGTATCTGGCAGGTGATAGTAGGATTGGGCATTTCGCTGTTGGCTTTGGCAGTATTATGGTTTGCAGCAGCGAAAATCGTTGGGCCGATCCGGGACGCCGCAGCACTGGCAGCCAATATCAGTTTAGGTGACTTCTCCAGCCGTCTAGTTCAGCAATCTGAGGATGAAGTAGGGCAGCTGTCGCTCGCTTTGAACGATATGTCTGAAAGCTTGCAACGCCAGGTTAGGGTGGCAGAGCGCATTTCTGAAGGCGATCTTGATTTGGAGGTCAGGTTGTCCTCACCTCATGACACCCTTGGCAAGTCGCTAGAGAAGATGGTCAGCAACCTGAATAACCTTATATCCGAGGTACAGGGTAGCGCCACCCAGATTACCGGTAGTTCGGACCAGGTTGCCGACCTGAGTCAATCGCTATCAGACGGAGCGTCAAGTTCTGCCTCTTCCATTACCGAAATCAGTGCGGTCATGACACAGATGGCCGCTCAGACGTCGGATAACGCTGAGAACGCCAAAAAAGCCGATGAGCAATCCGAAGCTTCACGGGCTGACGCCGGCGAAAGTGACAAGCTGATGAGCGAACTCATTGCCGCCATGACGGAAATCGACAATTCGGGCAAAGACATCACTGCGATCATTACCACCATCGATAACATTGCTGCGCAAACTAACCTGTTGGCGTTAAATGCCGCGATTGAGGCTGCAAGGGCAGGCGAGCTTGGGCGTGGTTTTGCAGTGGTGGCCGACGAGGTGCGTAGCCTCGCCGCACGAAGCGCTGAGGCAGCCCAGCAGACGGCAGCGCTGATCGCCGACTCGGCGACCAAAACGCAACGCGGAATGATCATCGCTGGTCGAACTGCGGAGTCGCTTAAAAATATCGTCAGTGGAACCAGCGCGGTGTCTACCTTGGTTTCTCTAATCTACCAAGCTTCCAGTGAGCAGGCTTCTGGCTTACAGCAGGCCAGCATTGGCCTTGAGCAGATCGATGAAGTGACGCAGCAAAACCAGTCTAATTCGCAAGATTGTGCGGTGGCAGCAAGGGATCTTTCTGCGCGGGCTTCGGCGATGCAGCGCGAGCTAAGTCGCTTCAAAGTTAAAAAAGCATCATGACTGTGAAGTACTCAGTACTGTGCAAAATCGTTCAGACCTTTCATCCGGAAGCAGCACGCTGATTTCGATAAGATTCTCAGTTACCCTGTTTATAGATTGGCCGGGATTAGCAGGCCCTTGCGACGGTAGGCGTCGATATCAATACCAAAGGCACCACTGCTGTGTACCTCGTGAATCCTGTAAGGCTTGCCACTGGCATCGGCAGTCGTATTGGCCAGGTCGATAACGATTTCCCTGCAGATTTCTTTGTTGGCATCCAGCACGCGCAGTATTTTCGGTTTGAGTTTGTTACTGGGTGGGCAGCCAATAATGATGCCCACCTCGCCATTGGTCAGCTCGACAATTTCCCCGGGTGGGTAGATACCTATCAGACGGATAAAGTGACCTACTATTTCTTCATCGAAATGACTGTTGGCGGCGTCAAGGAGAATGCGTAGCGACTCCAGGCTGGACTTGCCTTTGCTGTAGACCCGGTCGCTGTTGATGGCGTCATAGGCATCGACTACCGCGATAATTTTCGCAAAGTAGGGGATTCTGCTTGCGTCGAGGCCGCGTGGGTAACCCTTGCCATCCAGGCGTTCATGGTGGGAGTAGGCGACATCTACTGTGGCTGGGGTGATCTGCTGATTACTCATTAATAGCTTGCGCCCTTCAAGCGCATGGCTCTGCATAATGCGCAGTTCCTCTGCGGTGAGTGCGCCGGGTTTGTTGAGAATCTCGTTAGGTACTTTAATCTTGCCAACATCATGCAACATGCCACAGACACCAATCTGTTCGAGTTGGTAATCCGGCAGTCCAAGTTCTCTGGCTAAGGCTATAGCGAGTATGGAGACCCGCAGCGAATGTTCGGCGGTGTAATCGTCGCTGTGTTTGATTCTGGCCAACCAGAGCATGGCAGCAGGGTTGCGAAGAATACTGTCAACGCATTCCTTGACCACGGCTTTCACCGCCTGGACGTCCAGCTCTTGGCCCATCCTGACTGCGTCGAGAATGCGCAATGATTCTTCGCGTGCAGCATGCCAGGCGGGGGAGGCCTGATCGACCTCTTGATTGAATTCGACCTTGCCAACAATAGGCTGCAAACTGGCTGACTGAGCATGGTTTTCTATCAGTTGCTGTTTCACGCCTACGGTACGTCTGGAATCAACCCAGACATGTTTACACACTTCCTGCAGCAACCATATTTCCTGCTGCTGGCGAATGCGAAAACCTTGAAATAAAAAGCTGGTGTCTGTCCAGGGACGGTCCAGTTCGAATACATACATCCCAATGGTGAGTTGGGTTACGTCGATTTTCATGCGGTCCGTTCTGGCGTTTTCGGACATGGGGTTTCTCGCTGAGGGCGCTAGGACTTTTTTTTGTTCTTTATAACCTATCAAGCGTCGAGTTGCCTGAAGCAGTAAACCTCTGTAACAAAAGGGCCAAATTGATGGATGTCTTTACTTCGGCCAAACTGGCAAACCCGCGTATTACGCGAGTGTATTTGTCATACGGTTGAGCATGTTCGGCTCTAACGCGCTAGTCTATGACCGATGATTACAGCTGGAGCCAAGCCACCCCATGTCTGACCGCCATAGCCTGCAACGCCTTATCGACGCGCAATCCGACACCCACGCCAAACCGCAGGATGAGTTGGCCGGGCTGGCCCGGCAGACGCTGAAACACTATCAGCAGAATGCCGAGGGCTTTCGCGAGGGTACGCGCGATCATGATGTAAGCCAGAACATTGATGCCTTGCTGCGGCATATTCAGGCGCCCGCGCCGCTGCAGATACTGGATATGGGCTGCGGGCCGGGGCGGGATCTGCGCACCTTTACGGCGCTGGGGCATGTGGCGGTGGGGCTGGATGGTTGCGAGCGCTTTGTCGAGATGGCCAAGCAGGACAGTGGTTGCGAAGTATGGCTGCAGGACTTTCTGATGCTGGATTTGCCGGCGGAGCGTTTCGACGGGATTTTTGCCAACGCGACGCTGTTTCATATTCCCAGCAAGATATTGCCCGCCGCGTTGCGGCAGTTGCATCACACGCTGAAACCGGGCGGCGTGTTGTTTAGCTCCAACCCGCGCGGAGATGATCAGGAAGGCTGGACGGGTGATCGCTATGCGGCCTATTACCGGCTGGAGACCTGGCGCGCGTTTATGCAGGCGGCGGGTTTTGTCGAGATTGAGCACTACTACAGGCCTGCCGGTTTACCGCGTGATCAGCAGCCGTGGCTGGCGACCGTATGGCGGCGTGCCCCGGCCTGAGGCCGCATCTGTGTTACCATAGCCCCTCGCTTATTCACTAGAGCGCCACGGAATACAGTATTGCGCTGCTTCTTCCGGTCATCTCGAGCCCGTCTTTCTGGCGCGGTTTCGACGTTATGCGACACAGCCCCCGCGGCTTACAGTTCGACTTTTATCTTGATGCTCCTTGCCTTTGTAGACTCTGGTTCACATGGCCTGGGAGCGTTAACTATCCGCAGTTAATCCTGCTTTTTTGCACGCCACTGCGTGCATCTTTCTCGTTGCCGAGAAAGTCGTCTGCCCGCTGGTTTTATGGGTGGGTTGGACCTTGCTAATTTGAATAGAGGAATACCATGAGCTTACGAATCGCCATTCTTGGGGCTGGCCCAAGTGGATTAGCCCAAATTCGCGCTTTTGAAGCGGCCCGCCTTGGCGGCGCCGAGATACCCGAGATTGTGTGTTATGAAAAACAGAGCGACCTGGGTGGGATGTGGAATTACACCTGGCGCACCGGCCTGGATGCCTACGGCGAGCCGGTTCACGGCAGCATGTACCGTTACCTGTGGTCCAACGGGCCGAAAGAATGCCTGGAGTTTGCTGACTACAGCTTTGAAGAGCATTTTGGCCGGCCGATTCCCTCGTATCCGCCGCGCGCCGTGTTGCGTGATTACATCATGGGTCGGGTCGACAAGAGCGGCGCTAGAAAATACATCCGCTTCAATACCGCAGTGCACTGGGTAGATTACTCAGAAGACACCGGCAAGTTCGCGGTGACCGTGCGAGACCTGAAGCAGGATGTGCTGTGCACCGAAGAGTTCGATTATGTGGTCTGTGCCACCGGGCACTTTTCCACGCCTAATGCGCCCTGGTTCGAAGGCCTGGAGCAGTTTCCAGGGCGGGTGATGCACGCGCATGACTTCCGTGATGCCTGCGAATTCAAAGGTAAGGATCTGCTGCTGGTGGGTAGTAGCTATTCCGCTGAGGACATAGGCACCCAGTGCCACAAGTACGGAGCCAAGTCGGTCACTTTCAGCTATCGCACCCAGCCTATGGGTTTCGACTGGCCCGATTCGTTCAAAGAAGTACCTTTGCTTATTAAAGTGGTAGGCAAAACAGCCTATTTCAAGGACGGTAGCAGCCAGGACGTGGATGCAATTGTGCTCTGTACCGGTTACCAGCATCACTTTCCGTTCCTGCCCGATAACCTGACGTTGAACACGGCGAACCGCTTGTATCCGCAGAGCCTGTATAAGGGCATCTTCTTCGAGCAGAACCCGAAGCTGATGTTTCTCGGCATGCAGGATCAGTACTACACCTTCAACATGTTTGACGCGCAAGCCTGGTACGCACGGGATGTGATCCTGGGGCGCATTGCGTTGCCGGACGAGAACCAGCGCGCTGCCGATATGGCGACCTGGGTGGCGCGTGAAGCGCAGGTGGAAGATCCGTTCCAGGCGATTGATTTTCAGGCTGCCTATATCCGCGATCTGGTGCAGCCCACGGATTACCCGGACTTCGATGTAGAAGGCGTAGCGGTGATCTTCAAGGAATGGGAGCACCACAAGGAGCAGGACATCCTTGGCTATCGTAACAAGAGCTACCGTTCAACGTTGACGGGCACCCTGGCACCCACGCACCACACACCGTGGATGGATGCGATGGATGACTCGCTTGAGACCTTCTTGAGCGAGAAGGTTGATGTTGCTGTGAAAGAGCCAATGCTCGATCGCTGATGGCATGTGCGCTTGATGTATTTACAGATATTATTATTGGCGTATAGTGTTTGTAGATACATTTTTAGTCGGAGTCATTGCCATGCTGACTGCACTCGCCACATCCGAGAACAAAGCTACCTCTGCCACTGGCCTGCGGGCCGCTGTCGCCATCCTGGATAAATGGGGTGCGACGGGGGAGCAGGGGGAGGCAATACTGCGGGTATCGCATAGCACCTATGCCCGGGCCAAGCGCAAGGATGGGTTGGCGTCGATCAATCTGGATCGCGATCAGCTTGCGCGGGTGAGCTTTGTTTTGAATATGCACGCGGCGCTGCGGACGATTTTTGATAACCCGGAGAACCTCTACGGCTTTATGCGCATGCCCAACGACAACGCGTTTTTCTTTGGACGCTCGCCGCTGCAGGTGATGGGCGAGGGCGATATTGTCGCGGTGTATGAAACCTTCCGGCGCATCGATGCGTTGCGGGGCGGGCAGTGGTAGTGGCGGCTGATCTGCAGGTGTTGCCTGGCAATACCGTGCGGGCCTATCGCCTGGTGCATTCCAAGTTTCCGCCGATTGCGATCTTTGATGACGTGGCCAGCGAGGAAGAGTTTGAGCAGCTGTATGCCCTTCAGGCCTTGACCAATCCGCGTATGCTCAGCCAGGCCGGCCGTTTGGAATTGTTACCGCGCGAGCAAATCCCCTTTGGTATACAGGGCTGTTCCTATGCGGCGGCGCCTTTTACCCATGTGAACCCGGAAGGCTCGCGCTTTAGCGATGGCAGCTTTGGTGTGCTGTATTTGGCGGACTCGATGGAGACCGCGATTGCTGAGGTGCGCTATCACCAGCAGGCCTATTGGTCGCACGTGCCGGATCTGCGTTACGAGCGCTTTGTGTTTCGCGGGCTGACCACGCGGTTTAATGAGGCGGGTGCTTTGGATGCCTTGACCATTCCCCGTAACGATCCGATCTACTCGTCCACCGACTACAGCGCATCACGCTTGCTGGGCCGCAGCGCCCTGGATGCTTCGGCTACGGCTCTGCGTTATCACTCAGTCCGCCAGCCGGAAGGCGTGTGCTGGGGGCTGTTTACACCCAAGCAGGTCAAATCGATAGTGCAGACGGCGCATTACGAAATGATTTGGAGCGGTGAGATTGCGGCGGTGCACAAGTTGTCTACGCATATTGGCTAGTGTCGCTTGCTGAATAGGTTATCTACCCTAGAGCGTATTCCCGCGGGACAAGGGACCTGATAATATCGCCCGGCCACTACTCATTTACAGAAAGGACTCTTATCCGTGATTTATAAATCCGCGTTGCCGGCCGCACTGGCAGCTTTGTTTGTGCTTGGTGGTTGTGCCACCGAATCCTCCCGTACACTTGAAGTCCCCAAAGTCACCAGCTACGGCACCGCTTATCAGGGCGAACGCTCCTTGATTGCTGTGGGCCAGTTTGATAACCGTTCCAGCTACCAGCGCGGCATCTTCTCAGATGGGGTTGATCGTCTGGGTAATCAGGCGAAAACGACGCTAGTGACGCATCTGCAGCAGACCAACCGTTTCAATGTGCTTGAGCGGACCAATATGGCCCAGTTGCAGAGCGAAGCTGGCTACAGCGGCGTGACGCAATCGATCAAAGGTGCAGCCTACGTGCTTACCGGTGACGTGACTGAGTTTGGCCGCAAGACGGTTGGCGATCAGCAGTTGTTTGGGATTCTCGGCCGGGGCATGTCGCAGGTGGCCTATGCCAAGGTCAATCTAAACGTGGTGAATGTGGCTACGTCCGAGGTGGCTTACTCGGTTCAGGGTGCTGGCGAGTATAGCCTGTCGAATCGTGAGGTGATTGGCTTTGGCGGTACTGCCGGGTATGACGCCACACTCAACGGCAAGGTACTTGATCTGGCCATCCGCGAAGCGGTGAATAATTTGGTGCAGGGTATGGAAACCGGTGCCTGGAACCCTTCCAGGAACTGATCAACACAAAAGGATTTGTAATGAACGCTATTTTTTCCAAAGCGGTTCTCCTGGCGGGCGCTTGTCTGTTGGGTGCCTGCGCGCCGGTTCAACAACCGCTCTACCACTGGGGCAGCTACCAGCCGGCACTCTATCAGCACCATAAGGATGGCATTACCGACTATGCCGCGCAGATAGATGCACTTGAGGCGACGCTGCAACGCGCTGAGGCGCAGGGCCAAAGTGTGCCTCCAGGTCTTCATGCGCACCTTGGCATGCTCTATTTCAATACTGGCCGTGAAGTTGAAGCGCGTGAACAGTTTGGTATGGAGAAACAGTTGTTTCCTGAGTCGGCACATTTCGTCGATTACGTGATGAAAGCCCAGCCGGAGGTATCCCAATGACGTTACGCATGATGGCCGTTGTGGCTGTGCTGACTGGCTTACTGACAGGTTGCGCGACAACCACGCCGTATGATTACACGGCGTTTCGCGAGAGCAGTCCGAGATCGATTCTGGTATTGCCGCCGGTCAATGAATCCTTGGACACCAGCGCCAGCTACAGCTTTCTGACCCACGTCAGCTTGCCGCTCGCCGAAGCCGGTTACTATGTTTTTCCGGTTGCGGTGGTGGAAGAAACCTTCCGTGAAAATGGTTTGACTAACCCAGAGGAAATTCACTCATTGGGTCTGGATAGGCTCAACGAGGTTTTCGGCGCTGACTCGGTGATGTATATCAAGATCACCCGATACGGTACCAGTTATCAGCTGCTGGCCAGTGATACGCGCGTCACTGCCGAGGCTTCCTTGGTTGACAGCCGCTCCGGGCAGCTGTTGTGGAAGGGGCAAGCAACGGCCTCCAGCACCGAGCAGAACAATAATAGTGGTGGCGGGTTAGTCGGGCTGCTGGTTGTCGCTCTGGTGGAGCAGGTAATTAACTCGACCACGGACCGTAGTTATCAAATCGCTGGCATGACCAGTGGGCGTTTGTTGTCCGCGCATGCGGTCAACGGCGTACTGCCTGGGCCGCGTTTGCGGGACCGGCAGTTGCAGTAACGACATGGGCGCCCTGGAAGTAGCTGATCTCTCAGCTGCTTCCAGGTTTACCCAGCCCGCTTGGTTAGTCCCGTTTTTTGATCAACTCCACCAACGACCCTGCCGCCTTACGGGCACGCTTCCATTCCCGCGATGCGGAAAAACGGCTGGCTTCGCGCCTTTTGCGATTCAGTTGCACGTTGATGGCTTTGTCATAGCGCTTGCTCAGTAGCGCGCGCAGGGTGTCGACGTTGTATTGCTCGCGCTCGGGTGAAACGCAGAGCGGCAGTATGTCATCCAGCTGCAATACATCCTGATTGAAATCCAGTGCTTCGCGAATCAGCTCGGCCTTGCTGCCGGGCTCGGGGCTGTCCAGATCATAGGGCGGCTGCCAGTCGTTCGGGAGGCCCAGACGGTCGACCTGATTGAGCAAGCCGATCAGCGGTGGTGGTTGGTAGTTGATGCGTTTGCTGTGCCATTGGCGGAAATGCTCGCCGAACTCCTGGTCGAGTTTGCGCGCGGGCTGGTTGGCGCGCAGGACCCAGAGCACCATATCGGCCTGGATCATTTCCTCGAACAGCACCTTTTCGATCTTCGCATCACCATTCAGGCCGGGTAAGTCGAGCAGGCGCAAGAACGGAATGCCATCCACCTTGCATTCATAGACCAGGCCGCGATCGGTTGAGGGCAGGGCGCTGGTTTCGGCTTGCCAGCCTTCGGTCAGGGCATTAATGACTGAAGATTTGCCAGCGCCAGTCTGGCCAATCAGGCACACGCGCACCGGTTCGGGCCTGCCGACGGTGCGCTCGTCATCCTTGCGAGTGGCGGCAGTGATGGTCAGCTCGTCATCGTCAAAGCGGAAGTGGCCGCCGTACAGGTCGATTGCCGAGCGCAATACTTCAAGCAGCAGCAGGCGTTTCATGCGTTGCTGCATTTCATCGCTTAGCCCTTCAAAGGATTGCCCTAACGCCTGGCTGCCGAGTTCAGCGAGCATGCCTTCCGGGGTGAGCATACGCACCTTGCGGTAGACGTTAACCAGGGTCATGGCCGGCGCGAACTGGTCGACCTTTTCTTCCAGCCAGAGTACGTGGGAGACCTTCAGATGATTAATCCCGGGCACGTTGTTCTTGAGCGTGCTGCGGTAGCGCTGGGTCAGCTGTTCGGTGATCGCCAGCAGCGCAATGGGCGAGAAGGCCCACTCGGAATGGCGTTTGCCCTTGCCGTACTGCGCAGCTACGCTGCGGGCTAGCTCGAGGGCGCTTTCAGGCACATCGCGCCAGGTTTCGGTGCGCTGCACCAGGGTGATAACGTCAGGCAACAACGTCTGCTGGACTTGTTTGTCCCAGGGCGTCCAGTAGGCGGGGGTTTCCATCTCCTTTTCCAGGCTCGCTTCCAGGCTGGCTTCGAGCTGTGGGGCTTTTTTGCGCCGTCTGCGCGCGGCCAGAAAGTAAGGCAGCATGGCGGCCAATGTCGACAGCCCGAGCAGACCAACGAACGTCAGAATGTAGTTGTAACGCAAGATCGCATACAGGCCAAAGAGCGCCAGCAGCCCGATAGGCAACAGTATGGCGATCAACAGAAAGGGCGTCAGCCGGTCAGAGAACTGGGTGGCGGCGCGTACCGCGCTAAGCGTCGTTTTTAACGTCATTTTTCGCCACTGGCATGATGTGTTCGAAGGCTTTGCGGTAGGTCGCTTTAAGCTCTTGCGCAGACGTGGGCTCGCCGCGTTTCTTGTTGAAGAAATAGATGCAGCCGACCCGGCCCAGGGCGTAGGTGACGCAGTAGCTGGTAACGGCGGCGGAGGCGGCGCCAACCGTCTGGCCGTAAACCGGGATCAGCTTGACCAACTGCTGAATACCCAGCCGTGAGGCGTACTGCACGCCAAAGCCGACGCCCAGGGTACTGACCAGCTCGGTAATCAGGCGTTTGTCCCACTCCAGGCCGTACTCGTTGGCCAAGCTGTGCAGCATCTTGGTCTGGATGGTGGGTACTGTGACCAGGCCGAGCACCGGCACGGCATCCGTGGCACCGGCCGCGCCGGCATACCACATGATCTCGCTCTTGAGTTTCTGGAAGTTGGCTTCTTCGGCGCTGCTGTTGCCCTGGCGCTCGAATAGTTCAGCGACAATTGGCAGAAAACTGCCGAGCTTTTCAATCAAGCCCTCAATGCCTACCGGGGTGCCATCGCGGCCAACCAAATCGACTGCGGCATGCTCAATCTCGCCCCAGACTTTTTCTATTGCCTGCTGATTGTGCAGTACGCAACGGCGTTGCTCATCCGGGGTGTCGAGCAGTTCGATCCCGGTATGCACTACCAGAGCGTTGTTGATCTTGCCGGAGCGCTTGATCTGTTTGATTGCGCGGAGCAGTTCCGATTGCTCGGGGTCATCGGCGCGCATGATGATCACCAGCGCGTGACTGCTGCCTTCGCAGGCCTTGATGTCGGCCGAGGCGTCATAGCCGGCCTCGGCCAGACCGCGGGTGTCCATAAAGGTCATTACCGGGGTGTTGGCGGGAAAGTCGTAGCGCACGGCGGTCTCGGTGCAGGGGCGAAAGCCGCGCCCGACCTCGATGTCGCTCTGGCCGGTGACCGCGCGGATAAACGAGGACTTGCCCGCGCCGGTCTTGCCGATCAGCCAGAGCGCCGGCAGGTGCTCAGCGCTGTAGCGAAAGGCGGGTTCCAGATCAGCCTTTTTCTCCGGATTGAGCCGGCGGTAGGCCCGTTGCAAAAAACTCATCGGTGCTCCTGGTTGCGGGTGACTCGCGGTGTTGCCCTGGGCTGATGATGCCATCAACGCAAGACTACCCTATGTATGACCGCGATAACCCGCAACATTTCCTTGCGAATGCGATAACAGAGCTGTTTGCAACGCTTCGTTCAGCTTATAGGCAGTCCAGCCCCAGGTTGTCTTCGATGATCTGCAGGTCTGCCGCATCGGTCAGGCCATCCAGATTGAAGTCGTACCAGCTCGAGCGTCCGCCGTTGAGCTGCGAGAAGTAGGTCCAGCCCTCCACATCCTGCTGGTCGATAACGCGATCCAGATTGCCGTCGCCAGGGCAGCTGGGCTCCGAGGCGACAATGCTGTCGAGCTCGGCCAGTAGGGCGTCGTAATGCTGCTGTTGTTCTGGCGTCAGTGCAGGGCGGGTCAGCAGGTCCTGGGCCGCCAGGTTATCCAGCCCCAGCGGTGAGCCGCTTTCGTTGATGGCATAGAACTCGAAGCGCTCGGTCAAGCCGCCGGCATCGCAGTTGGGTTCTTCCAGCTGCAGCAGCTTGAAGCGGTCGTCACGCACGGTGCGTTGGGTTTCGGCAAGGATGTCGAAGGGTGCTTCACCTTCGTTCACCCGATAGGTGTTGACTGCACAACAGGAGCTGAACGACTGGCCGGGCACTACGCCTTCGTCGCCGTACCAGGTGCCGCCTTCGGATAGGCACAGGCCTTTTTGCGGGAACAGTTGCAGGCAGATATTCACGTCAGTCAGCACGCAGGGCTGTGGAATGGCACCGGCCAGGTTGCGGCCGGACATGGAGAAGTTAGTGTCGCGTATCGGTGCAGCGTCAGCGCTGGCGAGGTAATCGTCCATGGCTTGCGCATCCAGCCGATCGGCCACTTCAGGCGCGCTCAGATCAGCACCGCCCAGTGTCGCGAACAGGTGATAGAGATCGGTGGAGTTAATCATCGCGGCGACTGAGCGGCCGGGCTGCTCGACCGCTGCACCAGTGACGATCAAGGGCACCCAGATACCGCCCTGGTAAACCGTGCCTTTGCTGCGCGCAGGCAGAAACGGTGCCTTGACCACGGGACCGTAGGTACCATTATCGCCAATAAATGCCACTACGGTATTGCTCGCCGGATTGTATTCCAGCTCACCATTGGCGTTCTCGATGTACACGCCTACCGACAGCAGTACGCGGCGAATCTCGGTATCCATTGCCTCCATGTTCTGGTTCATCAGTTGCCGGGTATCGGCGCCGTTGTCACAGGCGATGCCGCTATCCAGCGCGCCGGTTTCCGGTGCCAGGCTGGCCGGCGCTGGTTGCAGCGGCGCGTGCGAGGCGGAATAGCCGAGCGAGAGCATCCACGGCTGATCATCCGAGTGTGACTGAATCCAGTCGATGGCGAAGTTGGATTCCAGCTGCGTGCGGTACAGGCGGCTGGCGGGATTATCCACATCCAGCCGCTGCGAGCCACTCTCTTCACTGATCACTACCTCAGCAGTGTAATAGGCGTTCTGACGGGTGAAGTCCAGATACGCCGGCAGTGGCGAGGCGCATTGCTGGTTGGGATCAAACAGGCCGCCGCGCTCCAGGCACATCTTGCCTGGTACCGAGCTGCCGTCGGTGCTCAACGCTTCGCACGCGCCGCTGGGCTGATAGCAAGCGCCGTTATCGGCTCCTTGCGGGTGGTCGGTAGCCAGCGGCACAAAACCGCAGGTGAAGGGCTCGGCGCTGCTGTCGAGATTATCTAACCCGGCGGTCACGTCGATCGGCCGTGGGCCGCCGTCAAAGTAGCCGGCAAAATAGTCAAAGCCCAGAGCCCTGATGGCTTCGTCGCCAAAGGGGTGGTTGGCCGGATTCACATCCGAGCCGGTGACATGAATCTTGCCGATATAGGCGCTGACATAACCCTGATCAGCCAGTACTTTCGGCAGCGAACGCTCGAAGGGCGACATCTGCGAATTGGCGAAATCGGTAGAGACAATAGCGGTGTTTACATTAGTGCGCGGCGGATAGCGCCCGCTGAGCAAAGCTGCGCGCGTGGTCGAGCAGGTGGGCATGGACCAGGTATTACTGAAGCGCACGCCGGTGGCTGCCAGACTATCGATGGTCGGCATGGCCGGTGGCTGCACGCCGCCGAAACCGAAGCTGGCTAGCTGATCCACACCCACATCATCGGCGATGATCAGAATCAGGTTGGGTTTGGCGCTGGCCGGTGGCGTTGCGGCGCTGTTGTCTGATGAAGAGCCGCTCCCGTCAAGGCACGACGTCAGCAACAGAGAACAGGCGACAATGACAAGTGAGTGTAGAAGAGGGGCGTTTTGTTGTTTTTGTGAGGTGCCTGGCTGGCTGTTCAATTGAGCTCTGCTCCGCAGCGGATGTAAGTCCCTTGATAGTAGCCCTATGCCAGATGAATGTAATGAGATACTTGAACGCGCAAAGTCCAGCGGCGAATAACCAGAACGATCCCGAGCGCGATCTTTCTGCGCCCAGGGTCATCCTGAATAGGCTATCAGCCTTGGCTAACCACTGTGGCTCCTAACAGCGGCGTAGCATCAGTATCCGCAGCATCAGTATCCAATGCCGATTCCGCATCAGCCAGCAAATCGAACTCTTCCTCGGCAGTCTTGGCGACCAGATGGTGCTTGCTGTAGAAAAAGTAGTAAGCACCGCCGATCGCGAACAGGATCAGTGTGTAGTTGAATGCGCGCGGGTCGAAGGCGTATACGCCAGTGAGTGCGACCAGCGACAGCATCAGCGCAATACCGGAAGTGACCACGCCGCCGGGGGTTTTGTAAGGGCGGGGCATGTTCGGTTGGCGGATCCGCAGCAGGATATGACTCAGTGCCATTAGCGCATAGGAAACGGTAGCACCAACTACGGCCATGGCCAGTATCAGATCGCCTTCACCGCTCAGCGATACCAGAAAGCCGAAGATGCCAGGCACAATCAATGCGCGGGCCGGCACTTTGCGCGCGCTGGTCAGTGACAGGCTGCGTGGCAGGTATCCGGCGCGGGACAGGGCGAACACCAGCCGGCTGTAACCGTAAATAATCGAAAAGAACGAGGCGACCAGACCGGCCAGACCCAGTACGTTGACCACGGTAGCCAGGGTGCTGTTACCGTTGGCGTTCAGCGCATCGACCAGGGGCACGGCGCTTTGGCCGATCGCGTCGGCACCGGCGGAGCCGGCGGTTAGTACCACCACCAGCAAAGCGGTAAACAGCAGAAAGATCATGGCGCCGATAATGCCCTTGGGCACGTCTTTGGCCGGATCCTTGGCTTCCTCGGCGGCCAGCGGTACACCTTCTACCGCCAGGAACAGCCACATGGCAAAGGGCAGGGCGGCCCATACACCGTACCAGCCGAGCGGCAGTGCAGTAGACGCACCAACAGCATCGGTCACGGCCATGTCGAACAGGTTGTTCACGTCAAAACTGCCGATCAAGGCCACACCGGTCGCGACAATCGCGAATACGGCGAGACCACTGATGACCATCATGGCTTTCAGCGCCTCACCCACACCGGCCAGATGCACGCCGATAAACACCAGATAGAACGCGGCATAGACCCAGGGACCGTTAAAACCCAGTAGCTCCTGCACTGCTGAACCGATAAAGATGACAATGGCCGCAGGCGCCAGTGCGTATTCAATCAGTACCGCGAGGCCGGTCAGATAGCCGCCGGTCGGGCCCATGGCCTGGCGGGCGAAGCTGTAGCCGCCACCCGCAGCCGGAATCGCCGCGGACATTTCCGCCAATGACAGCACCAGCGTGAAATACATGATCGCCATCAGCACGGCGGCAATCGCAAAGCCGCCCCAGCCGGCCTGTCCGATACCGAAGTTCCAGCCGGCGAAATCGCCGGAAATCACGTACGACACCCCAAGGCCTGCCAACAGTAGCCAACCTGCGGTGCCTTTCTTCAACTGGCGCTTGGCCAGATAGTCACTGTCAATCTGCGTTTTTTGCATGGTTTGTCTCTTAAATGGACGGTTTTAGTTGGTCAGGAAGTTGCTGCTTTTGTGCTGCTGATGCTCGATAACCTGGGACTCGCTGCGGTCTTTCAGCTTGACGCCCGACAAGCCCAGACGCCGGGCCTCCTGCAGCAGGTAAAGGGTGCGTTGCGCGGCGTCGGTATAGCTCTGGCCGGCGGGGCGAATGTTGGATATGCAGTTGCGGGCGGCGTCGTTGAGACCCTTGCGTGGCCCCCAGGTCAGGTACAGTCCGAGGCTGTCTGGCGAGCTGAGGCCAGGCCGTTCGCCAATCAGTACCAGCACTGCATCGGCGCCCAGGCGCTCGCCGATGTCATCGGCAATCGCCACGCGGCCCTGCTCGACGATGCACACCGCACTCAGCTGCCAGTCGGTCTGGCTATCGGCGCTCAGTTCCTTGCACAGTGCCTGCAGAAAGGGCGCGGCGTTCTGTTGCACGGCATGGGCGGACAAGCCATCGACGATGACGATAGCCAGGTGACGGCTGTTGTTGCCGGTTGCCGCACGATGATTCAATTTGGCTTGCGAGGTCTGATCCAGCTGGCGGCCGAGATCCGGGCGTTGCAAATAACTCGTACGGTCGGGTGCCTGGCTGCTGAGTTGGTAAGGTGCGCAGGCCGGCAGGCCATGAATGTCGCGCAATTGTGCACATAGCTGCAGGATACCCAGCGGCATATGCACTGCGTCTTTGGCGCGGGCATGGGCCAACTGGAACGCCAGCAACTCGTTGGTTGGCAGGCTGATACCGGTACGGCCCAAACCAATGCGGGCATCGGTGAACTCGCGTAGCTGGCGCCACGGGTTGTGCACCACGCCGGTGTACTGCTCGGGGCTGGAAGCGCTGTTTGGCTCGGGTGCGACCAGGACATTGTCGAGTTCACGCATGGCCGGTCCCCCTCGGCAGGCTCGCCAGTGAGCGACTGAAGGCGGGCGGCAGCTGATCATGCAGGACATGCCCTGCGCCCTTCTTGAAGATCGCCATTTCGCGTAGCCAGCGCTCGAATTCCGGCGCGGCCGCCAGCCCCAGTACGCGACGGGCATAGAGCGCGTCGTGGAAAGAGGTGGTCTGGTAGTTGAGCATGATGTCGTCAGAACCGGGGATGCCCATGATGAATGAGCAACCGGCTACGCCCAGTAACGTCAGCAGGTTGTCCATGTCGTTCTGGTCGGCTTCAGCGTGGTTGGTGTAGCAAACATCGCAACCCATCGGCAGGCCGAGCAGCTTGCCGCAGAAATGGTCTTCCAGCCCGGCGCGGATGATTTCTTTGCCGTCGAACAGGTATTCCGGGCCGATAAAGCCGACTACGGTGTTGATCAGCAGCGGATCGAAGCGCCGGGCCACGGCATAGGCACGGGTTTCGCAGGTTTGCTGGTCTAGCCCGTGATGGGCATTGGCCGACAGCGCGCTGCCCTGGCCGGTCTCGAAATACATCACGTTATTGCCCACGGTGCCGCGTTTGAGGGCCAGCGCGGCTTCCTGGGCTTCGGCGAGGATCGCCAGGTCGAAGCCGAAGGAGCTATTAGTGGCTTCAGTACCGCCGATGGACTGGAAAACCAGATCGACCGGCGCGCCCAGCTCGATCGCCTCGAGCGTATTGGTTACGTGGGTCAGCACGCAGGACTGGGTGGGTATGGCGTACTTCTGGATTACGTCGTCCATCAGCTTGAGCAGCTTGACCGTCTGCGCCACGTTGTCGGTGGCGGGATTGATGCCGATCACCGCGTCGCCACTGCCATACAGCAAGCCGTCGAGCATGCTGGCGGCAATGCCGTTCATGTCATCGGTGGGATGGTTGGGCTGCAAGCGGGTAGATAGGTGCCCAGGCAAACCTATGGTGTTGCGAAAGGCCGTAGATACATGGCATTTCTTGGCCACCAGAATCAGGTCCTGATTACGCATTAGTTTGCTGACGGCCGCCGCCATCTCCGGGGTGATGCCCAAGCGGATACTGGCGAGCACTTCAGGTGTGGCGCGGTCGCTGAGCAGCCAGTTGCGGAAATCGCCAACGGTCAGGTGCGCGATAGGAGCGAAGGCATGCAGATTGTGACTGTCGATGATCAGCCGCGTGACTTCGTCGCTCTCATAGGGGACCAGCGCTTCGTTCAGAAAAGTCTTCAGCGGCAGATCGGCCAGGGCCATCTGCGCCACGGCGCGCTCCTCTGCAGACTCTGCGATAACCCCCGCCAGCCGATCGCCAGAGCGTGCTGGTGTGGCCTTGGCCATCAAGTCGGCGAGGTTGCGAAACTGATAGGTGCTGCTGCCCAGTACGTAGCGGTATTGCGTGCTCATAGGCTGAAGACTCCCGCCATAGGTGTTCAATTTGACTAAATAAACACTACGGGAAGCGCCTGAAGGCCCGCTATCGAGTTTTGGCAAATCGTACAGCGGCCGCAGTGCCATGGACTGTGAATTGCATGATTACGGGCATTGCAAACCCGCATTCCAACGTTTTTTTGCCCCAAGGGCAGGGCTGGCGGGTGCTGAACGCTTATGCCGTTACGGAGACAAACATGCTTTGGGCGCAACCGGATGCACCGCCACATCGCAGCTACCCACATGCTGCACTAGATAAGTGCATTGCCGAGTCGCGGGATGCAGATAAACACGCGGGCAATCTGACCAATTGGCTGCAGGAATATGATCAATTGGGCGAGGGTGAATTCTATGGCCGCGTTGAAGAGCTGACGTTCGATCGTCTGCAAGTATTCAGTGAGCACACCAGCAAGGCACTACGCCAACAATGCAATGTTTGGCCGAATGCGCTCTGGCTGGGCATTCCGGCTAATGACCAGGAATGCCGTATCAATGGCATGCCGGTCAGCGATAACACCATCATGTGCCGCCCGGGCAACCGGGATTTCGAGCTGGTGACGCCGGAGGCCTTTGATATTCTCGGTATTGTGGTGGATCGCGACTTGCTGCACCGGGCGGCCGATATTCAGGGCGTGGCGCTGCCGGAGCAGCGGCTGGAGCAGCCGCGCCTGGCCTTGCCTGAAGGCACTGTCAAGGATCTGCGCTATGTGCTGACGCGGCTGATTGATTCGGACATGCCGCTGGCGGCGAAAAAGCACTCGCAGGACCTGGTGATGATGGCGCTGCTCCAGGTGTTGCAGCGGGAAGGGCCGGCGCCAGAGCAAATCCCCAGCTATGCCCATCGCAAAGCCGTGGTGGACCGGGTGAAGGGGCATATTGCCGAACATGGCGAAGCGCCGGTGACCATGACCGAACTATGTGAGCTGGCACATGTCAGCCGGCGTACTTTGCAGTACAGTTTCGAGACCATTCTAGGCGTTAGTCCTTTGCGCTTTCTGCGGGTTACGCGCCTGAACCAGGTACGCCGGGCTTTGGGCGAGGCGGGAGCCGGACGTACGGTGACCGATATCTCGGCAGAATGGGGCTTCTGGCACGCTGGCCAATTCGCCAAGGATTACAAACAGCTGTTTGGGGAAAGCCCGTCGGATACGCTGAAGCGAGGTCAGCGAACCAATTAAATCGAACTTGCCGCGCGTTCCTGCATCCCATTATTAAGGCCAACCCATTTCCGGCCTGGGAGAGATAATGATGAGCAATGAACAGAAATTGCCTGGCGAAAAGGGCACTATCGACGAGAAATTCCCTGGCAAGGATCAGGAGAAAGACCTGGAAGGCCCGGTGGAAGGTGATGATCTGGATGTGATTGACGCCGAAAAGATTGGCGAGAACATGGATGAGGTTGAGCGCGGCAAATAATCCGCTCACCTGGTCTGAAACGAGAAAACCCGCGCTCGGCGGGTTTTCTGCTATCTGAGTCTTGGAACCCTTGCCTATTCAGCGGCGCTCTAAACTCTGCTGTCGGCTGCCGCTACCGTAATTGCGATTCTTGTTGCCTTGCCCCTGGTTATGACCCTGGCGCTGCTGCTCACGACGCGGCTGCTGAGTTATGCGCTCGCGGTTCTGGCTCCAGGTTTCGCGCTTTTCAATACGCTGAGCGCGATTCTGCTGTTGCTGGGCGCTGTAGTCCGGCCGTTGGTACTGTTCGTGGCGTTGTTGATTGGGGCGCTGCTGCTGCGGCCGGGTGTCATGGTATTTGTTGTAGGGCTTGTGTTGCTGCGCATTTTTTGGTTGTTGGTATTGATTTGGCCGTTGTTGATGCTGCCTTGGCTGCTGATATTGGTAGCCTGGGTAATAGTTATACTGGCGCACCTGATGCGGCTGGGTATATACCCGCGAAGACTGGCTGTAGGTCTGGCGGTGCGGCTGTTGCACGACAATCACCCGGGGCTGCGATTGATAGGCTTGCGTGTGATGAGGATATACGCCCTGATTGTACCCACCATGGTGCACAACCGACTGGGGGCTGGCATAGGGATTATTCGCGCAGGCACTTAACACCAGCGTTGAAAGGCCCACAAGAGCGGCCGTACGGAGTATATTCATGTGGCTGTCTCGCTTGGGTCGGACTGCTTGATTACCGGCGTTGCAGCGCGGGGATTATTCATATGACCGCAAAATGAAGCTGAAAACTGCATTGTAAATAGAACTTTACATAGATTTACTCTGCGCTTGCGCTAGGTAGGTGCTCAGGCGTTTATACCTTGTAGTAAGCTAGAAGGGTGCGCAGCTTCTCGGCCAGTTGCGTCAAGTTCTGGCTGGCATCCCGAGTTTGGACCACTAACTCGCCATTCTTGAGCGCTTCATCGCTGATACGCAGCACATTGCGGTTGATGTCCTCGGCAACGTGGCTTTGTTCTTCTGCTGCGCTGGCGATCTCGGTATTCACCTGATTGATACGCGAAACTGCTTCTATAACATCGCCAAACGCTTTGCCTACGTCCTGAGCAGCGTCAGCATTACTGACGGCTAGCTTGTGGTTTTCAGCCATCATGGTCGAAGATCGTTTTACGCCCTGTTGAACGCGTTCAATCATACTGTGAATTTGTTGCGTCGATGCCTGCGTACGCTGGGCCAGTGAGCGCACCTCATCAGCCACTACCGCAAATCCGCGGCCTTGTTCGCCGGCTCGGGCTGCTTCGATTGCCGCGTTGAGCGCCAACAGATTGGTTTGGCCAGCAATATTCACGATGACTTCCAGCACTGAACCAATGTCTTCGCTTGCAGAAGCCAGCTCTTCGATTACCGCCATCGAAGCCGAGATTTCCTGGGCTTGTATCTGGATGCTAGTGATGGTCGTGGTAAGCGTTTCTCTGCCCTCTAGAGCCTGGGTGCTGGCATGATTGGCAGCGTTTTCACCAGTTGCGGCGCTTTGCGCAACGTTTTGCGCAGTCAAGCTCATCTCATGCATCGCGGTGGCGACCATCTCGGTCTCGCGATTTTGCACGCCGATTGATTTGCTTGACTGCTCTGCAACCTGTGCCAGTTCAGTGGCTTGTTGCAGAAGCGTATTGGAGGAGGCTAGTGCCTCACGAATGGTATGTTGAATACGATCAAGCAAACGATCAAACGCGCGGGCCAATATGCCGAACTCATCCTTGTTGGTACTGTGAAAACGCACGGTCAGGTCGCCATTACCATCGGCGATGTCCTCAATCGCCTTGATGTTGGCATGCAGTGGGCGGCTGATCATCAGGTTCATTAAAAGGCTGATACAGATGGCCAGTACAACGCCCGCTAGAATGATCATGCCGGCGACCGATAGCGAATTGGACATCACCTGCTGACGCACCTCGGCGACCGAGTGCCCGGTAATGATGTCGTAACCCCATGGTGCGAAGGTGCGTTGTTGGATATGCCAAACGCTGCTGTCGCTCTGTAACGCGTCGTTGATTTGCTGCTCGTCCAGATGACTTGAACGCGCCCGAATATTGCCCTGGGAGTCGCGTAGAGCAACAAACCCAGTGTCCAGAATACGTGCGCTGGAGATTGCCTGCGAAAGCGCGCTAAGGTCGGCTGAATATCCGACGTACCAGATGCCAAGCGTCTCGCCTTGCGCATTTCTGATCGGCTCATAGCCGGTTAGGTAGGGCTGCCCCAAAATGTCGACCTGGCCATAAAATGCATTGCCAGCCAGAATGGACTTGATGGCGGCACCGTTGGGATCAAGCTGAGTGCCAATTGCTCGCTTACCGTCTCGTAATACGTTGGTGGAGATACGAATGAACTCGTTGCCCTGCCGTGAGAAGAGCGTTGCGGTTCCCCCCATAATATCGGTGAGACCATCAACCAGGTCAAAACGGTTGGCCTGTGCTAGTCCGCCTAACAATAGCTGTGGGGCTGTTGCTGTACCTACGCTGACATTGCCGCCCAGTTCTGCCTCGCCGAGCTGCTTGCCACGCTGAATAAGCAGCTGCATGCTATTTTTTACGCGTTCGCTCATGATCTCGTCAGTGAGACCAAGAAGCCGCACTACCTCTTCCTGGCTACCAGACGCTTCAGACTTGGCCTGAGTGTTAATTTCTCCACTTTGTGTGGCTGAACTGAGCATGACGGCGGCAGCGATGAATACCAGCAACAGGCACGTCAGGGTTAATACGAATTTCTTTTGTAGTGTCATGATGCATCCAGGCTCTGACAATGCGCGAGGCATTACACGTGGCAAGTAGAAGGGTGAGTGATGGGGCATGGCTTATACATATAACGTGCCATTTTGTATATCACGCTATCATCGAGCCAATACATAACGATTACAAAACACGGAGTAATAAAATGGATTGGCGTGGCCGGCGGCAAAGTCGCAATGTGGAAGATCGCCGGGGGCAACCCATGCGCAGCGCAGGCGGGGCTGGGGGCGTTTTATTGTTGCTCAGATTTCTGCCAATGCTGCTGCGCAGCAAAGTCGGGCGTGCGGTGCTGGTGCTGGGCGTTCTGGTTTTTTTTGGTGCCCGCCTGCTCGGCATCGATTTGCTGCAAATGGTTGACGGCGGTGCGCAAACCACAACTCAGCCAACCCGAGAGTTCACGCCGCAGGAGCAGGCGTTGGCAGAATTCGTCGCGGTGGTGCTGGCTGATACCGAGGATACCTGGAACGCTATTTTCACCGCCTCCGGCCAGCGCTACCAGGAGCCGCGCCTGGTGCTGTTTTCCAACCGGGTGAACTCGGCCTGTGGTACCGCGAGCTCAGCCGTCGGGCCTTTTTACTGCCCGGCAGATAATCAGGTTTATCTGGACCTGGTGTTTTTCCAGGATCTAAAGTCGCAGCTGGGTGCGCCCGGCGATTTTGCCCAGGCCTATGTGATCGCCCATGAAGTGGGGCACCACGTGCAGAACCTGATGGGCATCAGCCAGAAGGTGCGTGCCGCCAGCGCGGGCAAGAATCCGCGGCAGGTTAACGCGCTGTCGGTTCGCCAGGAGCTTCAGGCGGACTGCTTTGCCGGTGTGTGGGGTCACAATGCGAATAATCAGCAGTTACTTGAGCCTGGCGATCTGGAGGATGCGTTGAACGCAGCATCTGCTATCGGCGATGATCGGCTGCAGCGGCGGGCGGGTCAGGACGTGGTGCCGGACAGCTTTACCCATGGCACCTCGGAGCAGCGCATGACCTGGTTCACGCGGGGCTTCGAGAGTGGCGATGTGGGCCAGTGTGACAGCTTCAGTGCGCGGCTCTAGGGCTATGCGCGGCCTCACCGTTGACCTTGCGGATAAACTGGCGAAGCTTGCTAAAGCTCATGGGTTTGGCGAATAAATAGCCCTGCATGTCGTCGCAGTGATTTTCTTGCAGAAACACGCGTTGGCCTTCACGCTCAACGCCTTCTGCCACAACACGCAGACGCAAGTGATGCGCCATTGAAATTATACCTTGGCAGATGGCGGCATCCTGCTCATTGTGGTCGGTACCATTGATGAAGCTGCGGTCAATTTTGATCTTGTTGACGGGTAAGACTTTCAGATAGTTCATGCTGGAGAATCCGACGCCAAAATCATCGATAGCCAGTCTTACGCCCATTTTTTTCAACTGCTGCAAGGTGTGCAGCGCGCGGTCGGCGTGATTTAACAGCACCGTTTCAGTGATTTCCAGCTCCAGCTGAGCGGCGTGCAGACCATGCTTGTTCAGCGCAGCCTTTACGGTCGATACGAAGCTGGCGCGCAAAAGATGGGTGGAGGAGATATTTACTGCGATACAGGGCAAGAATGTACCCTCGTCAGCTAACTGACGAAGATGGCAGCAGGCGGTATCGAGCACCCATAGCGTAATCGGAATAATCTGCCCGGTGGTTTCTGCAAGGGGTATAAAAGCGGCGGGCGACACAATGCCGCGCACAGGATGGGTCCAGCGCAGCAAGGCTTCCGCACCCACGATTTCTCCGGTGGTGCTGTTGACCTGGGGCTGGTAGTGCAGCTTAAACGCCTGGGTTTCGATGGCACGCTGCAGATCATTGCGTAGGCCGGCCATCTCATGCATCTGTTGAGAAAGCCCGGCGGTATACCAGAAAGCGTTGTTGCGACCCTCTTGTTTAGCCTGATACATGGCTGAATCTGCATGCTGGATCAATTCTAGCGGCTGCTCGATGAGTCCATTACTCACGACGACACCGACACTGGCGGTCACGCGCAGGTCGATGGAGTCTATATGGTAAGGGGCAGCAATATCCTCCAGGAAGCGCTCGGCTATCGCCGAGACGGCTTGCTCATCCAAAACACCGGGGAGTATGACTATAAACTCGTCTCCGCCCATCCGCGCGACGGTGTCGCCCGGCCGCACTATTGCCAGCATGCGCTTTGCAACTTCGACCAGGACTTGATCGCCCAGGTGATGACTGAAGTTATCGTTGATGGGCTTGAAGCCATCCAGGTCAATCAGCATGACCGCCACCTGGGTGCCGCTTTGCTGAGCAGTCACACAGGCTTGTTTTAGCCGTTCTTCTAGTATCGATCTATTCGGTAGGCCAGTCAGGCTGTCATGGGTCGCCTGGAACACCAGTTCAGTTTGATAGCGCCTGACTTGGTTGTGGCTGGCGTCGGCTTTGCGCGCGGCGGCAAGCGTCGCACGGAAGTTGAAACGGGTAATGTAAATGAATACCAGCAGGCACAGGAGCAGAATGGGCAGCAGCCACAGCAGCATGGTGTTACCGGGCTGCGGCGGCTCCCAGCGCAGGATGATAGGTGTGCCAGCCATGGTTTCTACCGCTAACGCGGGAGCCCGGTGAGCGTCATCAGTACTGTCGGCTACACGTAACTGGCTGATGCCGTAGCTCTCGCCCAGCGCTGCCAGCTTCACCGGACCCAACTGATCAACCAGCACCAGCACGGCTGCCGGACCTGGCAGCTCCTTGACGTAGGGATCCCCGCCGCTGGTAAATGCGGCGGCTGAAATCAGTACGGGTAGGCCCTGGTTGCCGGTTATGGCGAACGCCACGTCCTCTTCGTCTGCGAGGGTGCGGGCTTCTGCGAGCAGGCTATCTATGTTCAGGCTGTCCAGGTCCAGGCCAAGCCAACTGGAGAGTGACAGATCTTCAGTCACCTCGCCATTGATGACAGCGTAAGTCGTGACATTGTTGCCGTTGACGACAAATACACCCTCGTGCCCGAAGCTGTCATACATGTGCCGGCCTAGATTGTTGCGCGTGTAGGCCCAGTCAAGATCAACCACGCCGCTCATACGCTCGTAGGCGTCGCCCCAGAAAGCATAGTCACCGATGACAGCTACTAACGCCCCAGTGCGTGACTCCATGGCTTTATTGACATAAAAAGTAGTCTGCTCACGGCTGCTACTATTAAATTGCAGTGCCACCAGAACCAATGCCGAGCCAGCAATCAGTAACAAACCGAACAACAAGCCGGACATACACATCAAGGACTGGCGGATATACCGCTGATGGGTAGTGAGCGGGCTTGGATCGGGTGATAAGGGCATGGGACATACCTGGCAGCTTTAGTTGCATAAATGAGGCTGAAGTCCTTATCACCGGCTTGGTAATATCATTATGGCACTATGTGTCCCCTATTAGCGTATTTGGCTGACGAACAGTCAGTTTTAATAGTCTGTGCACTTCGGGTTGCCACCATTGCGGGAGAAGTTCTCGAACCGCCTGCTGGTTATAACGGTCGTCCAGTAGGTAGACCACGCCTTGGTCCTCGGTGGTACGAATCACCCGGCCGGCAGCCTGCACGACCTTCTGCAACCCAGGATATAAGTAAGTGTAGTCGTAACCATTGCCAAACATCGCTTCCATGCGAGTACGGATTTCTTCGTTAATGGGGTTGATCTGCGGCAGGCCCAGCGTGGCGATAAAAGCGCCGATAAGACGATCCCCGGGCAGGTCGATACCTTCACCAAAAGCGCCGCCCAGCACCGCAAAGCCAATGCCCTGTGACTCAAGGTGAAAGCGCGAGAGGAAATACGAGCGCTCGACCTCGTTCATGCTGCGCGACTGAGCCCAAACCGGTATCTGCGGGGAGTCTTTGGCAAACTGCTCCATAGCCTGTTGCAGGTAGGCGTAGCTGCTAAAGAACGCCAGGTAGTTGCCGGGCCGGCGCTGGAACTGATCGGCCATCAACTGGCTAATGGGTTGCAGACTGGATTGGCGATGCAGGTAGCGAGTCGACAGGTTGCTGACGCTGAGCACCTGCAATTGCTCGGCGGCGAAGGGTGACTCCACATCGATCCATTGCGTGCCTTCGGGCAAGCCCAGCAGGTTGGCATAGTAATGCGCCGGGCTCAGGGTCGCGGAAAACAGCGTGGCACTGTGCGCGGCATTGAAGCGCTGGGCGAGAAAGGGCGCGGGCACGATATTACGCAGGCACAGAATGGAGGTGGTGCACAGGCTGCTTTCTTCATCGCGGGTAATATCGAATAGCGAGTGCGGGCCGTACGCTTCCGCCAGGCGGCAGAACAGCATGGCTTGCAGATAGAAATCCAACAGCAGCGTATGGTTGCCGGTCGGCTGGTCGGTCAGATGATCGGTGATGGCACTGACGCATTTCTGCAGGGCCACGACAAACAGATCGGCCACGGCCGGATACACCTGGTAGGGCATGACCTGATCCCGGTGCAACTGCTCCCAATGCCGGCTGACCCGTTCCAGCGCGCCCTTGACTCGACCCGGCACGATCCGGCTCAGGGCGTGCAACTCAGCCTGCCCCAATTCGGCGGTATACATGCTGCGCCCGCGTTCGATCAGGTTGTGTGCTTCATCGACCAGCAGTGTTACTCGCCAGCCGTTCAATTGGGTCAGGCCGTAGAGCAGGGCGGTCATGTCGAAGTAGTAGTTGTAATCGCAGACCACGACATCAGACCAGCGGCACAATTCCTGGCTTAAATAATAGGGGCAGATCTGATGCGCCAGCGCGACCTGCCGCACTGCCGCCTGATCCAGCCACTGCAGTTCTACTGCGGCCTGCCGTGCCGCCGGCAAGCGATCAAAAAAACCCTGGGCCAACGGGCAGGAATCGCCATGGCAGGATTTGTCTGGGTGCTCGCACGACTTGCTGCGGGCAACGTGTTCCAGCACACGCAGCGGCATGGCCTGTTCCTGGCTGCGTAGCACCTGCAGCGCATCCAGCCCCAGCTTGCGCCCTGGTGTTTTAGCGGTGAGAAAAAACAGCCGGTCGAGCTTCTGCTCCGGGAAGCTTTTCAACTGCGGGAACAAGGTGCCCAAGGTTTTGCCAATACCGGTGGTGGCCTGGGCCATCAGGCTGTAACCGTCGCGGGCAGCACGATAGACATGCTCCGCCAGTTGCCGCTGACCACGGCGGAATTCGGCATAGGGAAAGCGCAACTTGTCTAAACTCTGGTCACGGGCGCTGCGGTGCGCGGTTTCCTGCTCGGCCCAGGCGACAAAGCGGCTGCACAGCAGATCGAAGAAGGCTTTCAGGTCCGCGGCGCTGTGCTGTTCCTGGAACGTGCTTTCCTGCTGGGTGACCACATTAAAGTACACCACCGCCAGGTTGATCTCAGTGAGCTCCTGGCTGCTGCACAGCAACCAGCCGTAGACCTTGGCCTGGGCCCAATGCAGTAGCCGGTGGTTCTGCGGAATGCGAGAAATATCGCCGCGGTGGGTCTTGATCTCTTCCAGCAGATTCTGCTCGGGATCATAGCCGTCGGCTCTGCCCGCAACCTGGAGACCGGGGTATGCGCCGCTCAGGGGGAGTTCGGCAACATAGCCGACCCCGCGCCGGGCGACTACCGCGTGGTGTCCGTTGATGCCTTCCTGTGCGGTAGGTGAGGGGGTGAAGCGCAGGTCGAGGTCGCCTTGCTTGGCGGTAAACTCGCACAGCGCCCGCACCGCCACGCGATAGCTCATGCGCTGGCCCATTGCACGTAACACACATCTACGGGCATGGCGTGCTCAGCGCAGACGGCCAACCAACGGCGCTGGTTATCCTGCAGGCGATCACCAGGGCCCTTGACCTCGATCATCCGGTAGCGTTGCTGTTCTGGCCAGAACTGGATCAGATCCGGCATGCCGCTGCGGTTGGCGCGGATATCCGTTAGCAGACGATCGAACCAGATGTGCAGGTGCGCCGCCGGCAGACAATGCAGGGCCTGGTCTAACAGTGTTTGGTCTAGCAAACCCCAGAAGACGAAGGGTGACTGAATGCCGTATTTGTCCTGCCAGGTGCGCCGGATCACCTGGTGGTATTCGCCGGAGGCCAGAAGCGCGAAACACGCATTGAACTGCTCTGCACGGCGGGCGCGAAAGTGCGGCTCGTGCAGGTCTATTGGCCCGGTTTGAAAGGGGTGGAAGAAGGCGCCAGGTACCGGGGCGAAGATCGCATCCCAGCAGAGCAGCCCGAACAGGCTGTTGATCAGACCGTTTTCAACGTAGTACACCGGCGCGTCTGGAGTATGCATATGCGCGCGTACGCGATGCTCAACGCTGCCGGGTGCAGGGGGAAGCAGTAGATCAATCCTGCCCGTGGCTGGTTCACCTTTGCGCCGTAGCGCCGGCTGACCGACTTTGCGTGTTAGCCGCTGCAAAGCGCGTTCGACTAATTGCAGTTCGCTGTCACTTTCGGGCATCTGCGCGGCCGCGCTGGCCAAGGCATGGGCGCTGACGTAGTCAGCCTGCTTCTCCAATACCCGAATTTGCCGCTGCCGTGCGCCGGGATAATCGCAACGCTGGTACAGCACGGCAGCAGAGGCTAGCTGATCCTCTCGTTCGAGTTGGCGCGCCAGTTTGAATAGCAGGCGCCCATGACGGTAAGCCAGATAGGGGTTGTCGCTATGGAATTCGCCCAATTGCTTGAGAACCTCAGCAATCGGTAGCCCGGCATCAAAAGCGTCTCGGCAGGTACGCAGGTGCAGGTATTGGTCTACTTCGGCGCGCGAGCGAAAACCCCGCGACTCCGGCAGGATAGAGACCTGCTCGTAGCGAAAAATGCCCAGCTCGGCGAGCACAAACTCTGACCAGGTCTGAGCTAGGTTGCCAAAAAACAACAGCCGCAGGCGTTCGCAGAGCGGGTTTATGGTCAGGCTATAAAGCGAGTCAGTCAGTTGCGGGCACCACTGACTCAAAGAGCGGGCGGCATGCTCGTCAGCGCTCAACTTTTCCAGCAGAGCAGCCTTGTTCAATGAGCGTGGAGCTGTGGCAAATACCCGCTGAATTTCATCCCTGCGCAGCACAGCGAAGAGTTCAGGCAGACTGAGCGGGGCGTCATCGCGCACCCAGCCCGCGTGCAGCAGGGGCGCTACGACATCGCCGGGATCGCCGATCTCGGCGTACTCAAGCTTGCTGGCGCGGAAGTGGTCGCCTTTGCGCATGATCATACGCACCAGCAAGGCCTGACTGGGCCGTGCCGCCAACTGGAAGCTGCGGATAAAATCGCACTCCTGGTCGTCGAGCAGGTCGGCATAGCGCTCCCGCACCCAAAGCAGGGCACGGAGGAAATTGTCCAGATAGTAAAAGGGGGCTATCGACGTGGGTTGCATGGCGCTCAGTGTACTAGCTATCTATACAGTAGTCTGCCTGTCTATCGCGTTGCCGGCAAGGTTGCAATCGCCCTGATGTGGTGCTCGCTCACCTGGGGCAATCAGAGTAAAGTGCGCAAAGTTTCTTATAACGAGGTACCCGCATTGCGCATCCTGCTGTTTCTGCTGAGCATTGTGGTCGTATTGAGCAGCCTTTGGGCTGTGCTTGCGTTCTGGTATCAGGCCCCAGGGAAGTCAATCGGACGTTACCTACTGATCATTGGCTGGGTGCTGGCTGCGGTGCTGGTACTGGTGCTGCTGTGGCGCGGCCTGGCTCGGCCTGACTTGGCTCGGCCTGACCTGGCGTGGCAATCCATGCTTGTCTATGCGCTGATGTTTATACTGCTGCGGATCTGGTGGGCCAGCCTGGAGCCCTCTAATGAGCGTAATTGGTCCGACGATCTGGCGCGCACTACGCATGGCGTCGTTCAGGGTGAGCAGGTCACGTTGCACAATGTGCGCAACTTCACCTGGCGCAGTGAAACGGATTACGACATTGCCTGGGAAACACGTGAATATGATTTGAGCCGTCTGCGTTCCGTAGACATGACCACGTCTTATTGGGATTCGCCAGCCATTGCCCATGTGCTGCTGTCGTTTGGCTTTGATGATGGCCAGTTTGTGGTGTTTTCAGTGGAGATCCGCAAGGAGCGCCATGAAGCTTTTTCCGAACTTGGCGGCTTTTTCAAGAAATTCGAGTTGAGTGTCGTCGCGACCGATGAGCGCGACGCCATCCGCGTGCGCACCAATGTCCGCGATGAGGACGCCTATCTGTACCGCACGCGGCTGGACCAGGACGCCGCGCGTCAGTTGTTTCTGGCCTTCATCGCCGAGGCGAACGAGCTCGCAGCGGAACCACGTTTTTACCACACGGTCACGGCCAACTGCACGACGCTGGTATTCAGCATGATGCGGCGGATCATAGGTAAATTGCCGCTGGATCATCGCTTGTTGTTGTCTGGCCACTTGCCAGCCTATGTACAGAAACAGCGCGGTTTGCAGCTTGGCTACAGCCTCGAAGAGTTAAGGGCGCAGGGGCGCATTACCGATCGGGCCATCGCGGCTGATCAAGCTGCTGATTTTTCCCAGCAGATTCGCCAGGGGGTGCCAGGCTGGGAGGCGGAAACTTTACCCCTCGGGCGGGCTCCAACAGAGTGACCCCTTACCGTTGGCAGAGGCACGGCTCATGACCAGGTTGACCTATTTGCTGGTGACCGCAACGTTGCTGTTACCCGGTGTGGCGTGTGCGCAATACGCGCCACAGGTGTCGGATAACCCTATGGATATCATCGGCGACCCAGGTCTTGATCCAGGCGAGCGTATCCAGCGCGCTACTGCGTTGCTTAATTCCTTGGCCGATGTGCACGACAATAGCGGTGACCTGGAGGCGGCTGATCAGTTACGCAATGCAGCCTATACCCTGACCCGCGCACCGCACAATCGAGAAGCGTCCGAGCTGGCGGTACAGGCAGTGATGGCAGCGGAACAGGGCGCACTGGCCGAGGCGCAGGTTCTCGCGGAGAGTGCCGCAGCCCTGTCACCTGACTGGGCGCCGCCGAATTGACAGCCCGAATAGACTGTCTGAACGTATCGCCTAGTCGCGCAGGCGTTTGACTGAGTCACTCATCAAGATGCCTGCCCATCGGGTTTCCGGTGAGGCATCAAGCGCGAGCTTGGCGATCATGGTCAGCGGTACCGCCAGCAACATGCCGATCGGCCCGAAGACATAGCCCCAGATCAATAGTGATACCAGAACGACCAGCGGTGATATTCCCAAGCTACTGCCCATCAACCGCGGCTCGATAATGCTGCCGATACCCGTATTCACTGCCACGTATAACAGCAATACCAGCAAACCCTCAACGATACCCATGCCCATAAAGGCGATGATCACAGCAGGAATGGCGGCGATGATCGAGCCTATGGTCGGAATAAAATTCAGCAGGCCGGCAACGATGCCCCAGAGCAAAGCAAAGTCCACTCCCATAAACGTCAGGCCACTGCCAATAATCACGCCGGTGGCGGTGCTTGCCGCGGTCTTGATCAGCAGGTAACGATAGACCGAACGCAGAAAACGCCGAGTCCGTACCCGGGCCCGGCGACGGCGGGGGAACGCAGCATCGAGTTTGTCCGACAGGTAACGCTCTTCCAGCAGCAGAAACATGAACGCCAGCAGAACCAGCAGGGTGCTGGCGGTAAACTGGCCGAGGCCACCGGCCAGGCCACGGGCGATGCCGGTAATGGTCGCCGCCGCAGGCAAGGGCAGGGTGCTGGGCAGTAGCTCTGCAGGCAGGCCGCGGGCGGCAATCATTTCGCGCAACTCGATCAGCCAGCCATTGAATCTGGCCTGGTACAAGGGAGCCTGCGAAGCCATGCCTTCGGCCGCATCCTTGAGTGCGAGAAACAGTAGAAAGAAGGTCAGCCCCACCACCGAGAACAGCACCAGTACGGCCAAGGGCCCCGGTAACTTGCGGCGTTGCATCCAGTCTAGTGGCGGCGCGCAGATAATCGCCAGAAACGCTGCCAGCAAGAAGGGTGTGACGATATGGCTGATGGCCTTCAAGCCGCCAAGCACGATGACCAGCGCCGCAGCGCCGAGTAGCCATTGGATAGCGGAAGAAAAACCTTTGATCGGCGCAGGAGACAGAGAGTGCATGATGGTCCTGTAAAAAAAGGGGGAGTTCGCCGCAGCACGGGTGGCTGAGCGAAGGGCGTAATGATAATGGCATTTGGGCAAAGACCGTAGCGCGTTCAGCGGGAAATCGGTGATTTCGCTTGCGCGGCGACCAAGGCTTCTATTGTTGCTGCAGCCACTTCTCGGGTGCAGTGCCGATGTGGATCAATCCTGGCACTGCTGGACAGCCGGTAGTGCCAGGGTTTAGCGTGAAGTTGCTTTTACTTTTCGTTATGGAGATTACAGATGGATCCTTTTATGCGTGCAACCGTCGATGAGGCCCGTACCGGTCTGGACGAAGGCGGAATCCCGATCGGCTCGGTGCTGGTACACGATGGCAAAATCATTGGCCGCGGGCATAACCGCCGCGTTCAACAAGGCAGTGCGATCCTGCATGGCGAGATGGATGCGCTGGAAAATGCTGGGCGTTTGCCGGCATCGGTGTACGCAGAATCCGTGCTGTATACCACGCTGTCTCCTTGTGCGATGTGCAGTGGGGCGATTTTGCTTTACGGCATTCCCAAGGTGGTTATTGGTGAGAATCACACCTTTATGGGTGAGGAGCAGTTGTTGCGTGACCGCGGCGTAGAGGTCGTGGTATTGCAGGATGCTGAATGTATTGCCCTGATGCGCGAGTTTATCCAGGCGCAGCCAGCGCTCTGGAACGAGGATATTGGCGAGGAGTAACAAAACCGCACCTCCCGTTTTAGCGTTTTTTATTAGCGTTAGCTGAAAGCTCGTCTATATTTTTGTAATACCTCTTTATTGTGACGAGTCGCTTCATGCCCAGGACGATCAGGATGTTCGTGCGAGCAGTGGATGCTATGAACCGGTTTGTTGGCCGGTGCGCGATGTACCTGATTTTCGTCATGATGGCTGTGTTGCTGTATTCCTCCGTTAGCAAAACCTTCTTCAATCCCTCTATCTGGACGCTGGAAGTGGCGCAGTTTCTGATGGTCGCCTATTTCCTTCTGGGCGGCGCCTATTCCATGCAGCTCGACGGTCATGTGCGCATGGACCTGCTCTACAGTAAATGGTCGCCCCGTACCAAGGCGATGGTTGATGCGGTAACGGTGCTGTTGCTGATCTTCTACCTGTCCTGGCTGCTGTATGGCGGCATCTCTTCCACCCAATACGCGCTGCAATATAACGAAACCAGCTATTCAGCCTGGTCGCCGCGCATGGCGCCGATCAAGATCGTAATGTGCATTGGTGTGGCGATGATGCTGTTGCAGGCCCTGTCCACGCTATGTCGAGATATCGCCGAGGCGCGGGGGGCTCCGCTGGAATGAGTTACAACGTCATAGCGCTGTTGATGTTTTCCAGCATGATGCTGCTGTTGCTGACCGGCAAGCGCGTGTTTGGCGCCATTGGCTTTGTCGCGGTTGCTGCGGCCTTGCTGTTGTGGGGCGACGGCGGCTCGGAAATAGCCTTCAGTGCGGCCATGAAACTGATGAAGTGGTACCCGCTGCTGACGCTGCCGCTGTTCGTTTATATGGGCTATATGCTTTCTGAATCGGGCCTGGCCGAAGACCTGTATCGCATGTTTCATGTGTGGATGGGGCCGGTAGACGGCGGATTAGCCATTGGCACCATAGCTCTGATGGTAGCGATTTCAGCAATGAATGGTCTGAGCGTGGCGGGGATGGCGATTGGTGCCAGTATTGCGCTGCCGGAGTTACTGCGCCGCGGTTACGACAAGATCATGGTCACTGGCGTCATCCAAGCAGGCAGCTCGCTGGGTATTTTGATTCCACCCAGCGTAGTGCTGGTGCTCTACGGCATGATTGCCCGCCAGCCGGTCGGCCAGCTGTGGCTTGCTGGCGTGTTTCCCGGCTTGTTGATGGCCGGCCTCTTTGTGCTGTACATCGCCATTCGCTGCCGCTTGCAGCCACAACTCGGGCCGGCATTGCCGGAAGAAGAGCGCCGGCAGATCAGCCGGGCAGAGAAGTTCAAGCTGCTGCAGGCGGGCATCGTTCCGGTATTTATCTTTTTCTCCATGACCGGCCTGTTTCTGCTTGGCTACACCAGCCTGGTGGAAAGCTCTGCCGTCGGCGCTGCTGCAGCCACCTTAGCCGCTTTGCTTAAGAGGCGGCTGAACCGCAAGGTGATGGAAGAGACCCTGCGCAAGACGCTGGCGATCAGTTGCATGTTTATGTGGATCATCCTCGCGGCGCTGTGTTTCGGTGCGGTGTTTGACGGTCTGGGCGCGGTGCGTGCGATTGAGTCGTTCTTTCTGGAGGATCTGAAGCTGGGCCCCTGGCAGGTGCTGGTGCTGATGCAACTGTCATTCATTATCATGGGCATGTTTCTCGACGATACCGCGATGCTGGTGATAGTCGCGCCGCTGTATATCCCTCTGGTCGGGGCGCTGGGCTTCGATCTGGTCTGGTACGGCGTGCTGTATACCATCACCTGCCAGATCGCCTACATGACCCCCCCCTTTGGCTACAACCTGTTCCTGATGCGCGCCATGGCACCGCCAGAGGTGACGCTGCGGGATATTTACGTGTCGGTTACACCCTTTGTGCTGATCATGATCCTGGCGCTGGTGCTGGTCATGACTTTTCCGCAGATTGCGCTGTGGTTGCCGGAGTTGCATTACAACCGTTAGCCACCTTTGCCGAACAACAAGCCAGCTCCGTTTGAGTCGGCTTCAAGGAACACTGCATCGACCATGCTGGCCGTTGCAGGGTAATGCGGTTGTTGGACAACAAAATCGACATTAAAGGGAGTGACCAGCATGAGTTCAAGACGCAATTTTCTAAAGAACGCGGCTATCGGAGCGGTAGGCGCATCCACACTGGGCAGTGCGCATATTTATGCCCAGGAGCCGAAGAAGATCACCTGGCGGCTGCAGACCTATGCCGGCCCGGCACTGGCGGAGCACGTGATCAAGCCCTCTATCGATGCCTTTAACAAGGCGGCCAATGGTGAGATGGAGATTCAGCTGTATTACGCCGACCAATTGGTTCCCACTGGCGAGCTGTTCCGGGCGATGCAGCGCGGCACTATTGATGCGGTGCAGAGTGATGACGACTCCATCGCTGCACCGGTAGACGTGTCGGTATTCGGCGGCTATTTCCCCTTTGCCTCACGTTACAGCCTGGACGTGCCGGTGCTGTTCGAGAAATACGGCCTAAAGGAAATCTGGGAGGAGGCGTACGGTGAGGTCGAGGGTGTGACCTGGCTGGGCGCCGGCGCCTGGGACCCGTGCAATTTCGCCACGGTAAAGCCGATTAATTCCCTGGAAGACCTCAAGGGCAAGCGCATCTTTACCTTCCCGACTGCGGGCAAATTTCTGTCGCGCTTTGGCGTGGTGCCAGTGACCCTGCCTTGGGAAGATGTGGAAGTCGCCATGCAGACCGGTGAGCTTGACGGCATCGCCTGGTCCGGCATTACCGAGGACTACACCGTCGGTTGGGCCGATGTGACCAACTACTTTCTGACCAACAATATCTCCGGCGCCTGGTGTGGCTCGTACTTCGCCAACGAGGGCAAGTGGAACGAAGTGCCTGAACACCTGAAAACCTTGTTCAAGCTGTGCATGGACAGCTCCAACTACTACCGGCAGCACTGGTATTGGGGTGGCGAGGCAGATCTACGGGTTAACGGCAGCAAATTGCAGCTGACCACAATACCCGAAGCCGAATGGGCTACAGTTGAACAAGAGGCCATGAAGTTCTGGGACGAAATTGCCAAGACCAGCCCACGCTGCGCCAAGGTGGTGGAGATCTTCAAGCAGTACAACGCGCTGATGGCCAAGGCCGGCACACCTTACCGCTGCGGTTAAGTGGTTTGCTTTGGGGTGTTGGAGTGCACTGACTTGTGGGGGAGCTGCTGGTCTTTGTAGGGGCTGTTGTTTTGGTGGGAGCGCCGGCCTCGGCGCGATGGCTTTGGGTATATATAGAAAAGCCCATCGCGCCGAGGCCGGCGCTCCCACCGGAGTAAACCGCCCACAGGTCAGCATTCCTACACACACCCGCGCCCCAATAGGCGTGAATAACCATGCCGGCTAACAATAAAAATCATCCGCTGGAGACTGAAATGCTCAAGCCGCGGGAAGTGAAAACCGTCGAGGATGCCAGGCGCATCGTTGAGGAGCGTGGCATCAGTCACGTTAAGGTCGGGCTGTTCGATAACGATGGTGTCATGCGCGGCAAATATATGAGCCGCGAGAAGTTCTTCTCATCCCTAGACGATGGCTTTGCTTTCTGCGACGTAGTGCTGGGCTGGGACGTCAAGGATCAGCTCTACGATAACGCCAGCTACACGGGCTGGCATACCGGCTACCCGGATGCGCCGGTGCGTATTCTCCCCGCCAGTTGCCGGGATATTCCTTTTGAAGACGGCATGCTGCTGTTTCTTGCCGAGTTTGATAAGCAGGCCGAAGCGGTTTGCCCGCGCGGCACGCTAAGACGGGTTATCGAACGCTGTCAGGCGCTGGGCTTCGAGCCCTATGCAGCGCTGGAGTATGAGTTTTTCATGTTCAAGGAGACGCCTGAGTCGGCCCGCGCCAAGGGGTTTCGCGACCTGATCCCTTATACGCCGGATTGGTTCGGCTATTCGATGATCCGCAATTCGGTGCACGCCGAGTTGTATCACCAGATCCTCGAGATGTCTGAGGCCATGGACTTTCCGATTGAGGGGTTGCACACCGAAACCGGCCCTGGCGTGCTGGAAGCGGCAATCGCGGTGGATCATGCGGAGGCGGCCGCAGACAAGGCCGCGTTGTTCAAGACGTTTATGAAAGTGCTGGCCCAGCGGCAAGGGATGATGGCGACTTTTATGGCCAAGTGGTCTGGCAAGTATCCGGGCCAGAGTGGTCATATTCATGTTTCATTGAGAGATAAAAAAACAGATAAATCAGCGTTTTACGATGCCAATCAAAAGTATTATATGAGCAAAGTTCAGCGGCATTTCCTGGCGGGTCAGCAGCGCCTGATGCCGGAAATGCTGTGCATGGTTGCACCCACGTTGAATAGCTACCGGCGGATGATTCCAGGTTTCTGGGCACCTACGGACGCAACCTGGGGGGTGGAAAATCGTACTGCTGCTTTGCGCGTTATCCCGGGCAGCGACAAATCGCAGCGTCAGGAGTATCGGCTGGGCGCGGCTGACGGTAATCCTTATCTGGCGCTGTCAGTGGCGCTGGCGTCGGGTCTTTACGGGATCATGCATGAATGGGAGCCCAGTGAGCCGGTGGAAGGCAACGCCTACGACATGAAACACGCACCCGAACTGGCCTTGCCCAGAACCTTGTGGGATGCGGCGCAGCGGTTGCGCGCCTCGGACGCCGCGCGCGAGCTGTTTGGTGATGCTTTTGTCGAGCATTTTGCCGCCAGCCGTGAGTGGGAAGAGCGCGAATACCGCAGGCATGTGAGCGATTGGGAGCTGGATCGGTACTTTGAGATTATCTGACCCTTCGCGGCGGGGCCGCCGCTCGCACAGGGGTGCGCTGGAACAGGTCTAGTGTTTTGCTGGGGGGCCCGCCCCTGGCGCGAATAACAAATGCCTATCCGAACTCAGGAGCATGACATGAGCAAAACCCTGCAAACAATCTCGCCGATCGACGGCTCGGTTTATGTAGAGCGGCCGCTGGCGAGCGAGGAACAGATCAATGCGGCCCTGGATCTTGCGGTCAAGGCACAGAGCCGCTGGAAACAAGCGCCCTTGTCCGAGCGCGTGGAACTCGTCCGCCGGGCTATTGCCGCGTTCAGCGCCCGGGAATCGGTGCTGGCGGAGGAGCTGTGTTGGATGATGGGTCGGCCGATTCGTTATGCGGCGGGTGAGATCAAAGGCTATGTTGAGCGTGCGACCCATATGGCCGACATCGCTGAAACCGCACTGGCGGATATCGAATTGCCGGAAAAAGCCGGCTTCAAGCGGTTTATCCTCCGTGAGCCGCTGGGTGTATCGCTGGTCATCGCGCCGTGGAATTACCCCTATTTGACTGCCGTTAATGCGGTAGTACCAAGCTTACTGGCTGGCAACTCCGTATTGCTCAAGCATTCAGCACAAACGCCGTTGTGTTCCGAGCGCATGGTCGCGTCCTTTGCCGAGGCTGGGCTGCCTGAAGGCATCTTTCAATATTTGCATATGAGTCACGCTGAAACCCAGGCGCTGATCTCGCGCCCCGGTGTCGCTCACGTCGCCTTTACCGGCTCAGTGGCCGGTGGGGAAATGGTTGAAAAAGCAGCGGCGGGCCGCTTTATTGCAACCGGGCTGGAGTTAGGCGGTAAGGACCCGGCCTATGTACGAGCCGATGCCGATCTGGCTCATGCGGTGGAGACCTTGGTAGAGGGGGCTTTCTTCAATTCCGGGCAATCTTGTTGCGGCATTGAGCGCATCTATGTGCACGAGGACTTGCACGATGAATTTGTCGAGTTGGTAATCGGGTTGGTTCGCCAGTACAAACTGGGTCGTTCGGACGATCCAGAAACCACTCTTGGGCCTGTGGTACGTCCTGAGGCGGCGGCTTTTATTCGCGCTCAAATCGCCGAAGCCATTGCCCAGGGCGCTGAAGCCCATATCGATGCCGACGATTTTCCACTGAGTCGTTCCGGCAGTGCCTATCTGGCACCGCAGGTGCTGACCGGGGTCAATCATGGTATGCGGGTGATGACCGAGGAATCCTTTGGGCCGGTTGTCGGTATACAGAAGGTCAGCAGCGATGCAGAAGCCATCGCCCTCATGAACGACAGCGAATACGGCCTCACCGCCGCGATCTTTAGCCAGGACGTAGACACTGCTCTGGCGATTGGCGACCGCTTGCAGACGGGCACGGTGTTTCTCAACCGCTGCGATTATCTGGATCCGGCGCTGGCCTGGACCGGGGTGAAAAGCTCAGGCCAGGGCTGTACTTTGTCCAGCGTCGGTTATGAGTACGTCACCCGACCAAAATCCTTTCACTTCAAGATTCTGTAGGAGCTCGCCATGCAGGCGTATCGCATGAACTGGAACTATCCAACATCGGTGCGTGTTGGCGCGGGGCGGATTGCCGAATTGGCAGATGCGTGCAAGCGGCTGGGCATGCAGGCGCCACTGTTGGTCACTGACCCTGGGTTGGCGGCGCTACCTATGATCGACAGTGCCTTGCAACAATGCCGTGACGCCGGGCTGAATGCCGAGGTATTTTCTTCGATCAAGGGTAACCCGACCGGGCAGAACGTCATGGATGGCGTGGTGGTGTACCGCGTGGGTCATCACGATGGCGTGATTGCCTTTGGTGGTGGTTCGGCACTGGATGCGGCCAAGGCCATAGCCCTGATGGCCGGGCAGGACAGGCCAATTTGGGATTTTGAGGACATTGGCGACAACTATTTACGAGTTAATGTCGCGGGCATGGCGCCGGTGGTGGCGGTGCCCACAACTGCCGGTACCGGTTCCGAAGTCGGTCGTGCGTCAGTCATTACCGATGACGAAGCACATATCAAGCGCATCATTTTCCATGCCCATATGTTGCCTGCCTTGGTGATTCTTGACCCCGAGCTTACGGTCGGGTTGCCGCCCGGGATTACCGCTGCCACCGGCATGGATGCACTCTCGCATAATCTTGAGGCCTACTGCTCGCCACTGTTTCATCCGATGGCCGAAGGCATCGCGCTGGAGGGCATGCGCCTGATCAAGGACTATTTGCCCAGGGCTACCGCTCAGGGAGCCGATATTGAGGCGCGGCTGAAAATGCTCGTGGCCTCGAGCATGGGGGCAACCGCTTTTCAGCGCGGGCTAGGCGGCATGCACGCACTCGCGCATCCATTGGGCGCACTCTATGACGCCCATCACGGTACTTTGAATGCGATTCTGATGCCCTATGTGTTGCAGGCCAATCGCAGCAGCATAGAGCCGCAGATGCAGCGCCTGGGGCGTTATCTGGATCTGCCTCAGCAAGATTTTACCGGGGTGCTGGATTGGGTATTGGAGCTGCGCAGTGAGGTCGGGATTGCGCACAGTCTGGCCGAGATCGGTATTGATGATCGGCAGATTGAGCGGGTCGGTCAGATGGCAGTGGAGGATGCCGCATCCGGTACTAATCCGATTCAGTTTGATGCCGGCCAGTACAGTGCTATTTTTACCCAAGCGTTGCACGGGCAACTGTGATCTTGGGTAGGGCTGAAAAGGCTCTGGAATAACGGTATTGGTAAAAGGGCGGGTTATGAGAATCGGGCTGCTGCAATGTGATGATGTAATGGAAAGCCTGCAGGTGGCGCATGGCAATTACCCTGAAATGTTCAACGATCTGCTGCTCACACAACACCCCGACGCGCAGATTCGCGTGTATCGCTGTATGGACGGTGAGTTGCCGCAAACCCTGGACGAATGTGATGCGTACATTACCAGCGGTAGCAAGTTTGGCGTCAATGATGGCTTGCCATGGATTGATGCTTTGCAGGACTGTATGGCGCGTATGTGGGAGCAGGGCACGCCTCTGGTGGGTATCTGTTTCGGCCACCAGCTGATGGCCAAGGCGCTGGGCGGCGAGGTCATCCAATCGCCCAAGGGCTGGGGCGTGGGCATGTCGTTCAATCAGGTGCTGGTACGCAAAAGCTGGATGAATCCTTGGCAAGACAAGCTCGATCTGATTGTCAGCCATCAGGACCAGGTCAGCCTACTGCCACCCCAGGCCGAGATCCTGGCAGGGAGCGAGTTCTGTCCGTACTACCTGGTGCAATACGGCCAGCATTTTATGAGCGTGCAAGGGCATCCGGAGTTCTGCAAGGGCTACTCGGCTGATCTGATGGCCGCTCGGCGTGGGGTGATTGCCCATGCCCGCCTGCGCGAGGGGCAGGCGTCATTATCTGCGCAAGTGGATGCGCCAGTGATGAGTAGCTGGATTATCAACTTTATGCAGGCAGCGCTAGCGGGTTAAACTGCGGGCATGATCAAGCTATCGAACAATGTCGAGCTGGGCGATTGGGAGGTGGAGATATCCGCCATCCGCTCACAGGGTGCGGGCGGGCAGAACGTCAACAAGGTCTCCAGCGCGATCCATCTCAGGTTCGACATCAACAGCTCCAGCCTGCCGCCGTTCTACAAGGAACGGCTGTTGGCGCTGTCTGATCAGCGCATCAGCAAGGATGGCGTGATCATCATCAAGGCGCAGTCCTATCGAAATCAGGAACAGAACCGTGAAGATGCCATCAAGCGTCTTCAAGAACTGATCAACGATGCCGTGGTAGTACAAAAACGCCGCCGCCCGACCAAACCCACCAAAGGCTCGCAAACCCGACGCATGGACAGCAAGACCAAGCGCGGCCAGTCGAAATCCTTGCGGGGCAGGGTGGATATCTGATCCAACGCTAGTGCCTGTGTGGCCGTTCCAATGGATTCCCGCTTTCGCGGGAATGACTGGATAGGGTGGGAGTGACTAGATAGGGTGAGAATGACGGAATAGGGCGAGAATGACTGGGGTGGGACTGATCGGGGTTATACGATCAGTCCTCTTCCTCAGCCTCGCGCAGCCGTTCCTGACGTGCCCGTTCTTCGGCCATTACAGCCTTGATCTCTTCAACCACCGAATCCACATCGGCCGCTTCATCACTCTCTTCAAAGTAACCGGTCAGCTCGGTATCTGGCGTTAGCTCGCCGTCTTCATACAGTGCCCACATTTCTTTCGCATAACGGGTTTGCAGCAGCTCCGGAGCATATTGGCCGTAATATTCGGTTATGTTATTGACGTCACGGTCCAGCATCGAGCGTGCATTGTTGTTGGCCGCAGCGTCCACAGCCTGGGGCAGGTCGATGATCACAGGGCCGTAGGCGTCGACCAGTACGTTGAACTCGGACAGATCACCATGCACCAGTCCAGCGCAAAGCATCAGCTTGACGTAATGCATGACCGTGGCATGGTCTTCAATCGCCTGCTCGGCATCCATGGACACATCGTTCAGGCGCGGTGCGACTCCGCCTTCTTCGTCGGTCACCAGCTCCATCAGCAGCACGCCTTCGAAGCACCCGTAGGGTTTGGGAACGCGCACGCCGGCGGCATCCAGGCGGTATAGCGCATCGACTTCGGCATTCTGCCAGGCTTCTTCCTGCTGATTGCGGCCAAACTTCGAGCCTTTTTCCATGGCTCTGGAGCGCCGGGTGTTTCTGACTTTGCGACCCTCCTGATAAAGCACGGCTTGTTTGAAGCTGCGTTTAGCTGCTTCTTTATAGACTTTGGCGCAGCGGATCTCCGAACCGCAGCTCACTAAATAGACAGCCGCTTCCTTTCCGCTCATGAGCGGACGGATCACGTAATCGATCAGGCCATCTTCGACCAGGGGTTCTAAACGTTTTGGGATTTTCATAGCGCCCTTATACCGCAAAATGAGGCGTTATGGGTAATGGGAAATGGGTCTGTGGCGGTGTTCGGCCAGACAGACCCGGTATCAGACTTCAGCTGGGTGTCTGCAGGCTTCGGTTCGCGGCGCCAGGCAAGCATATGCGTTGCTGGCTGCGCAGGTTGTCGACCTGGTAGCGGGTGGATTTGATGGTATCGACGAACTGCCACTGGGCGCGGGCTTGTTCGGCGGTGAAGGTCACCAGCATATAGCCGCGCTGTGCGGCATTCAGGTAATCCAGTGGCTCTACCAGAAGGGTGATGACCTGCTCGATCTGCGGTATCAGCTCGGCTGGTACGCCGAGATACTCCTCCAACCCGGGAGACGACACCGAGGCCGTAGCGAATTCAACGCCTACCTGCTGACCGGTGACAGTGGCCAGGTCGCTGGCCCAGGCGTTGTGGGTATCACCGGCCAGCACGACCAGGTTCTTGTCCAGCGAGCGGGCCATTTCCAGCACCAGCTCGCGTTCGTGGGCATAGCCGTCCCAGGCATCGAGATTGTAGGGCACCACCGTAGTGATACGTGCGCGCTCCTGGTCGGTGAGCGTTGGGTCATTGGCTTGCATGCGCAGTTTCAGTTCGACCAGTTCGCTGAAGGCGCCGATCAGGTCGCTGCTGGCCGGGTCCAGTAGCGCGCCCAGCAGTTCAGCGGGTAGCAGCATGCGCCCCATCAGGACCTGCTGACCAAGTACCTGCCAAGTGGCGTTGGAGTTGGCCATGCGGGCTTCAAGCCAGTTCAGCTGCTCCTGACCAAGCAGGGTCCGGCTGTTGTGGTTGACGTCCGCATTGAAGCCGGCGAAGTCAAAGCCGCCGGGACCAAGGTAGTTGCTGTAGTTGAGCTGCTCGTTGCGGCCAATGATGCGGGTGTCGAGCATGTGCAGGCTGACCAGATCGCCAAAGTCAAAGCTGCGGTAGATGGTTTCCACGTCATCCGGGTTGGCGGGGCGGATAGGCATCCATTCAAAGTAGGCCTGCAATGCGGCCAGTTTGCGCTCGGTGAAATCGCCTTCGCCTTCATTATGATTCTCGGCGCCGTCGGTCCAGGTGTCGTTAGCGATTTCGTGATCATCCCACACGGCAATAAAGGGCGCGGCGGCATGCAGGGCCTGCAGGTCGCTATCGCCCCGGTACAGGGCGTAGCGCTTGCGGTAGTCCTCCAGGACAAAGAGCTCACTATTGTTGTCTGCGTTCAGGGTTCTGCCCAGGGCGACGGCGTCTTCGCTGGCGTATCCACCCTCGCCGTATTCGTAGATGTAATCACCCAGATGCACGACTGCGTCCAGGTCGGCCTGGCGTGCGGCTTCGGCGTACACGTGGAAATACCCGGCAGGGTAGTTGGAGCAGGAGAGCACGGCAAAGCGTACCTGATCGATACTGCCGACCGGCAAGGTCTTCATCTGGCCTGTGGGGGATTGGGTTGCGCCCGCACTGAAACGATAGAAGTAGGTCTGGCCTGGCGTCAGGTTGAGCACGTCGACCTTGATGGTGTAATCACGGCTGGCGTCGGTCTGGGTGTTGCCGTCGTGAAGCAGGCGAGTGAACTTGGCATCTTCTGCGACCTCCCAACTGACCTCCACAGCATCCTGCTGGCCTTCTGCAGGGCTGACCCGGGTCCAGATCAGAATGCGGTCCTGCAGCGGATCGCCACTGGCTACGCCGTGGTTGAAGGCAACTACTACGGGGGCAGCTGGGTCGTCATCGCGGCTGCTACTGCTGCTGCTCAGGCAACCTTGCAGGCCAGTGGAGATGACCACGGTACCCATGGTCAGTGCGGATACCCGCAAAAAATCGCGCCTTGTCATTCCCTTCATTGCCTTGCTCCGATTGAGGTTGGAAAAAGAACAATTAGTTTGCCAATCGCGTGTGACAACTCTGAGCAAGGCTTACAAAAACCATTCGTTAATCGCCTCCTGGGTCAGCAGATCACGCTGGCTGGGACGGGGCATCCAGTTGCGCCATGACTGGGCGGCATTCAGCAGGAAGTCGAACAACGGCAGATGCTGGCGCAGCACTCGGCGTTTACGGTGGTCTATCACCGGGTTGAAGTAACCGAAGTAGTCGAGCATTTGCCGCGGGTTCTTGCGCACCCAGAGCCAGGAGCCCATCTCCAGGGTGAAGGGCAGGAAGGTGTTGTCTGGGAAGAGCTCGGCAGATTCGTCGTACAAATAATCCCAAAGGTCACCATGGGTGGTGTAATGGATCGACTGGGGCTCAATGATGTAGGGATGATGGTGCGGGTAAGTGTTTTGGTACAGCCGCTTCAGCGCGAGCACTTCAGCGATGTTATGCATCGGCTTGTGGGTACGGGCATAGCTGCACCACAGGCGATCCTGTCGGCCAAAACCGCTGTGACAATCCACGCTGATGGCAAATGGGGCATTGAGTAATCGTTGGCGTACGGTCTCCACCAGCGCAGCGGCTTCGGCTTCCATCGGATCACCCCGACGGCCGCGGTACCAGGGCAGGCGTGGGCTGATGCGATGACCGCTGACCAGCCAGGGGGCCGGGCCCATGGCGTCCACTGGGGCATTGCGCATCAGATCCACCCCGTTGAGATTGCTGCGCCGGTGCTTCCAGATGCCTCCAGGATTGATCATTGGCATAAATACCAGGCGCACGCGTTCGAGCTGATGACGTAGCTGATCATCCCAGTCCAGGCGATGGATCAGGCTGTGCATCCAGGACAGCAGTACCTGTGTACCGATGCGCTCGACGCCATGCACACCGCCAAAGAAGCCGATAACCGGCACCAGGGGTGAGCGACTGCCAAGCTCTATAGCTCGGACCGGGATGGCAATATTGTCTACCATTACGGTATGCACGGTCTGACAGCGCAAGTGTCGCGCTCCCTGGCGCAGCAAGCGGTCTAGCTCAAGATGTTCAGGCAGGTGTCGTTGAATCAGTTGCAGAGTTTCTGGCATACCGAGGCTTCACGAATGATCTGTGACAGAACGGTGACACGCAGGTATTGCAGTTGGATGACAATGCGGCTTGAGGTGCTGGGCAAGTAGCTCGTTAAATCAACGCTGGTTGCACAATAAGACCTTGGTCTATATTGATCCCAGGCGGCGTGGGCTAGATGCTGACCTATTACATAAAAATAGAATAATCAGGAGCCTTGCATGAGTGCCGTAATCTTGCTCTTCGTAGGTCTTGGCATGATGGCGTTGGGGTACTTTGTTTACTCTAAGTTTATTGCCGAAAAGATCTTCAAGCTTGACCCGGACTTCCGTACACCTGCACACGAGTTTGAAGATGGGGTGGACTTCGTCCCCACCAATAAATTTGTGCTCTGGGGTCACCATTTCACCTCCGTAGCCGGTGCCGCGCCCATCGTCGGGCCAGCCATTGCGGTGATCTGGGGTTGGGCTCCGGCTTTTGCCTGGGTAGTGCTGGGTACCATGTTCTTTGCCGGCATCCATGACGCTGGCGCTATCTGGGCCAGCGTGCGCAACAAGGCCAAGTCGGTTGGTTCGCTGACCGGTGATGTAGTGGGCAAGCGTGCGCGCAGCATCTTTATGATCGTTATCTTCCTGGTGCTGTTGATGGTTAACGCCGTGTTCGCGGTGGTGATCGCGCGGCTGATGATGACCTTCCCGAGCGCCGTTGTACCGGTTTGGGGTGCGATTTTCGTTGCGCTGATTATCGGCCAGTTGATCTATCGCCGCATTCTGACTCTGCCGGTGGTCTCGATTCTGGGTGTAGTTGCGCTGTACGCGTTGATCTTTATTGGACCTTCTGTGCCGATTCAGATGCCAGCGGAAGTAGCCCCTGGCGTTTCCGGTAATGCTGCCTGGATTGTTCTGCTGTTCCTCTATGCCGCTATCGCATCGGTGCTGCCAGTATGGATGCTGCTGCAACCGCGTGACTACATCAACGGCTTGCAACTGTTCATTGGTCTGTTGATTCTTTACGGCGCCATCGTGGTACTGAATCCGGTCATGATCGCACCGATGTTCAACGTCGATGTGCCAGCGGGCACGCCGTCGCTGATACCCTTGCTGTTCGTCACTATCGCCTGCGGCGCGATTTCCGGCTTCCATGGGTTGGTCGCGTCGGGCACGACGTCCAAGCAATTGAATCGTGAAACCGACATACGCTTCGTCGGTTTCTTCGGGGCGATCGGTGAGGGCGGTTTGGCGCTAGCAGCGATTCTGGCGGCCACGGCGGGCTTTGCCAGCCTGGCTGACTGGCAGGCCATGTACAGCGCCTTTGGCCAGGGTGGCGTGACTGCGTTCGTAGAGGGCGGCGCCTATATCATTCACAACGGTCTGGGCCTGCCGCAGGTAACTGCTGCCACTCTGTTGACGGTAATGGCTGCGTTGTTCGCGGGTACCACCATGGATACCGGCCTGCGTCTGCAGCGTTACATCTTCCAGGAGTGGGGCGAGATCTATAACCAGCCGTGGATGAAAAAGCCATTGCCGGCGACCTTGCTTGCGGTGGGCAGTTGCCTGCTACTGGCCTTTGGTGCTGGTGGCGCCGATGGTTCAGGCGGCATGATCATCTGGCCGTTGTTTGGTACTACCAACCAGTTGCTGGCCGGTCTGACCCTACTGGTTATCACTGTGATGCTGGTGCACCTGCGCCGGCCGATGTGGTACACCTTGGCGCCACTGTGCTTCCTGCTGGTGATGACGGTAACGGCGCTAATCTTCCAACTGCGCACCTTCTACGAGCAGCAGAACTGGTTCCTGCTGGGGTTGGATATCGTGGTGTTGGTAGCAGCCATTCTGGTCGCGATGGAATGTGCCGCCGCGCTCAAGCGGCACCGTGCTCAGGTCGCCGCGGAGGACTGAGTCATGACGCAGGGTAAACCCCCGTCAGGAAAAGGGGCTTGGCTCAGCCAGGCCCGCTTTTTTCTTGAAGAGGCGTACAGCGCTCGCTATCGCGGTGCCATTGCCCGTGCGCGGCGGGATGAGGACGACCTCTTCATGCTGCTGGTCTTTGCTGAAATGATGGGCTTGCCGAACCCGGCGGCTTATTACACCCTCGAGCTCCAGCCATTGCTGCTGGAGCGCTTTCATCAATGGCACCTGCGCATGGGTATGGAGCGCTCGCCGCTCGACCATTGCCGCTGCTGCTGAAACTCAAGGCCAATCATGTTTGATCTATTACAACGTCGCCTGATCTGGGTAGGCGGAAAGGGTGGCGTGGGCAAAACCACAGTATCTGCTGCGCTGGCGGTGTTGGCTGCCAGCCGCGGGCAGCGCTGCCTGGTGGTGTCGACTGATCCGGCGCATAGCCTGGGTGATGTGTTCGCTCGCGAACTGGACGACACTCCCAGGCGCTTGCTGCCGAACCTGGATGCCATGGAGATTGATCCGGATATTGAGGTGGAGGCACATCTGAAGCGGGTAACCGAGCAGATGCGCCGGTTCGCGGCTCCAGAAATGATGAAGGAGCTGCAACGGCAGATGCAGCTCACCCGCCAGTCTCCGGGTACTCAGGAGGCGGCGTTACTCGAACGTATTGCGCGGCTAATTAATGATCCGGACAGCCCCTACGATCAGATTATTTTCGATACCGCGCCCACTGGGCATACGCTGCGACTGCTGACGCTACCTGAAGCCATGGCAGCCTGGACCGATGGTTTGCTGACGCATAATCGCAAATCCGAGGAGCTGGCCAAGGTGCTCAAACACCTGACACCGAAAAGCGGCCGCGATGTCGCCACGCCCTTCGATGATCCGGCCGAGAATGCGCTGAGTGATCTGGACGAGCGGACCAAGGACATTGCGCAAACCCTGCTCAAGCGTCGGCGGCTGTTTATGCAGGCGCGTCGGCATCTGGAAGACCCCAAGATCAGCGGGTTTCTGTTTGTATTGACGCCGGAGCGGCTGCCGATTCTGGAAACCGTGCGGGCGGTGGCTACACTCAAGTCGGTAGGCATTCCGGTGGTCGCCACTTTGGTCAATCGCGTTATACCTGAGGAGGCTGATGGCGAGTTCCTGCGCCGGCGCCGAGAGCAGGAGGCCAGTTGGCTGGAACGTATTGACCGGGAACTAGGCGATCTTCCACGCCCGCGACTACCCTGGCTGGAAACCGATGTGCAGGGCATGGAGACGCTTGAGCTGATAGCTGAAAAGTTGGCAGAAGCCGGTTTTTAACCTGTCCAGTTAAGCCCGCGAAGCAGCAGATCAACTGCGGACTCCACACGGTAGCGCTTTTCTGCTTCATCCGGCCTTGCCCGGCCGTTCATCCACAGGCCCGTCACCAGGCCGCCTTTCCACATCCCGATCAGCTGCTCGGCGGTGAGCAGGGCGTCCTGCAGTTCAATGTGGCCGCGCTCATGCTCCATATTCAGGCAGGCTGCAGCGCGTATAACAAAGGCCTGAGGGCCGTCGCGATAGATCAATTCGCCATGCTCGGCCTGCCGTGCGCCATGGGCAATAACGGTGCGCATGATGCGTACGCCCTGTTCACTGGTCAGAAAGTCCAGCAGTTGCGTGCCGAGAATGATCAGTTGTTCGCGCAAGCCGCCGGCACATTCTTCTATATCAGGCAGATTGCCCAGCATCTTCAGATGCAGCCGCGACAGTACGGCTGCCAGCAAAGCGTCGGCGTTGTTGAAATGCCTATAGATCGTACCTTTGGACACGTCAGCACGCCGCGCCACCCCTTCGATGGTGAAGTGCATGTCGCCTTCGGCAAAGCTATCGAGCACTGCATCCAGAATACGATCAAGCTTGTCTGGATCTACTGGTCTGCCGGGGCCGGCAGTGGCCAGCGGTCTGTCGCCCATTGTGATTACCTTGTTGATCTACCTGTATTCACCGCACGCATATCCGACCTGAAAAGTATTTACTGAACGCACCCGTTCTGTAAATATGCGAGCACAGTATTTTCTAAAACAACATTCCAAATTAAAGGTTAACAGGCCATGCGGGTTTTATCCCTTGCGACCTTGGCAGTATTTTTCCTGTACGGCTGCGGCGCTGAGCAGAATAACGCACAACGTGAGCCGAATTCGTCGGTCAAGGTCAGAACGGCGGTAATTGAGTCGGCAGATCATCAGACCTGGACGCTCAGTGGTACGGTGCAATCACGCAACGAAGCCGAGCTGGGATTCCGCTTGGCGGGTCAGATCAACGAGCGTTTGGTGCAGGCCGGCCAGCACGTTGAGGCCGGTGATGTGCTGTTGAAGCTCGATCCCGCTGATATTCGACAGCAGCTTTCTGCTGCGCAGGCTGCGCTGCAGTCGGCTCGCGCTCAAGCAGACAACGCTGAAGCCAATCGCCGGCGTCTGGATACTCTGCGCCAGCAGGACCTTGTCCCGCAACAGGCCTACGAAGATGCACGCGCGACCGCCAGCGCGGCCAGCGAAAGCGTCAAGGCAACTCAGGCACAACTTGCTCAGGCGCGCAGCGCCAGTGGCTACGTAGAGCTTAAAGCGCCGGCCAGCGGCATATTGCTGGAGGTCAGCGGTGAGATCGGTCAGGTGGTGTCCGCAGGTATGCCGGTAGCCCGGCTGGCCTATGATGGGCCCCGTGATGTGGAAGTCTATGTGCCAGAGCGGCGCCGCAGTGAATTGCCAAAGACCGCACGCGTACAACTGTACTCCCACGATCAGCAGGCCAATGCTAGCTTGCGTGAAATCTCAGGCTCAGCCGATCCGCTGACCCGCAGTTGGCGCGCCCGCTTTGCCATCGAGGGCGACCCACAAGCCTGGTCGCTGGGCAGCAGCGTCACCCTGGAGTTGGTTCAGGCGTTGAATGGCAAGGCGCTACAGCAGGTCCCTGTTGGCGCCTTGATTGATAGGGGCCAGGGGATGGGTGTGTGGGTGGTGGCGGAGGGGCATGTGCAGTTCCAGCCCGTTACGCTGCGGCGCATGGATACCGAGCAGGCCTATATCCACAGCGATCTCCCCAGCGAGACCCGTATTATTGCTCTCGGTGCACACTTGCTGGAGCCAGGGCAGGCGGTTGAGGTTATGCCATGAGCCTGGATCCGCTGCGCTTTAATCTCTCGGCGCATGCGGTGCGGGAGAAGTCGGTCACGCTGTTCTTTTTACTGCTGGTGGCGTTGGCGGGATTGTATGCTTTCTTTGCCCTGGGCCGAGCTGAGGATCCGCAATTCTCGGTGCGGGCCATGGTCGTGTCGGTCAGTTGGCCGGGTGCCAGCGCCGAGCAGATGCAGCAACAGGTCGCTGATCCGCTAGAGAAACGTATCATGGAGGTGGCCTATTTTGACAAGATAGAGTCCACCTCGCGGCCGGGCCTGCTAACCATGCAGGTATCCTTCGAAGATTTTACTCCCTCTAAGGAGTTGCCCAGCCTGTTCTATGAAGTGCGCAAGCGCATGCAGGACGAGGCGCCGCAGTTGCCCCCAGGCGTACAGGGCCCGTTCGTCAATGATGACTTTTCCGATGTGTACTTCTCGCTGTATTCCCTGACCGCTCCGGGTATGCCGCAACGCCAACTGGTGCGTGAAGCAGAGACGCTACGTGATCGTTTCAACCGGGTTGAAGGTGTACAGAAGGTCAGAATTATCGGAGAGCAACCTGCCCGTGTATTTGTGGATTTGGACGCCTACCGACTGGCCCAGCTGGGGCTGACCCTGGAACAGATTGCCGACGCGCTTGAAGCCTACAATCGGCTGTTACCTGCAGGTTTGATCGAGACCCAGGGTAGCCGTCTGTACTGGCGGATCGATGCTGACCTGGCCGATCTGGAAGCGATACGTGATGTTCCCTTGCGCGTCGACGGCCGCTTGATTCGTCTTGGTGATGTGGCCGAAGTGGTGCGCGGTTATGAGGACCCACCGAGCTATATGGTCAGAGCTTTCGGTGACGATGCGCTGCTGCTGGGTGTGGTTTTGCGGAAAGGTGAAAACGGTCTGGACGTAGGCGAGCTTCTGTCCAATACCTATCACGAGCTGGCCGACTCGCTGCCGCTGGGCATGGAACTGCGTCAGGTCACCAACCAGCGCGAAGCCATTACTCGGGCGGTTGAGCTGTTCCAGATCAAGTTCCTGATCGCAGTGCTGGTGGTTATGCTGGTGAGCTTTGTCAGCCTGGGGCTTCGCCCTGGGCTGATTGTCGGCATCGCGGTGCCGCTGACGCTGGGCATCACCTTCCTGTTGATGCTGATGCGCGGCATGAACCTGGACCGGATTACCTTGGGCGCACTGATCATTGCATTGGGCCTGCTGGTGGACGATGCGATCATTGCCATCGAAATGATGCTGGTGAAGATGGAGGAGGGCTGGGACAAGGTGCGTGCTGCGGCGCACGCCTGGACGGTGACGGCCGCGCCGATGCTGTCCGGCACGCTGGTGACGGTAATCGGCTTTGTGCCTATCGGGTTTGCCAAGTCAGGGGTCGGAGAATACACAGGTAACATTTTTTGGGTGCTGGCCTTTGCATTACTGGCCTCTTGGTTCGTCGCTGTGGTGTTTACGCCCTGGCTGGGTGTGGCGCTATTGAAAGAGGTCAAGACGCCACACACTGATCATGCGCAGACCTACAATACACGCGGTTACCAGCGCTTCCGGCGACTGATCGAGGGCTGCGTGCGCTATCGGAAAAGCGTGGTGCTGGCGACTGTGGGGCTGTTCGTGTTGGCGGTGCTGGCGATGGGTGGGTTGGTGCAGAAGCAGTTCTTTCCGTCATCGGATCGGCCTGAAGTGCTGGTCGAGGTGTTTATGCCCGAAGGCACTAGCATTGCGGCGACTGATGCGGTCGCCCGGCGTCTGGAAGCCGTACTCAAGGGGCAGGAAGAGGTCGTGTCGCTGTCTACCTATGTTGGCGCCGGCGCACCGCGGTTTTTCCTGTCGCTCAATCCCGAACAGCCTAATCCGGCGTTCGCCAAGCTGGTAGCGATTGCCCGCGATGATGCCGGGCGTGACCAACTGATTCGCGCCTTGCGCGAACGGGTCGCTGCTGGGGAGTTCCCCGAAGCACGGGTGCGGGTTCACCAACTGGTGTTTGGACCCCCAGTCGTTTGGCCGGTCAGCTTTCGCGTCATGGGCCCTGACACCAACGTGCTCAGGGAACTGTCAGGCCAAGTACGGCAGATCATGGCTGCGCATCCTGCGGTCTTCAACGCCAATCTGGACTGGGCGGAGCGGGTGCCGGTTGCACGCTTGAAGCTGGATAATGAGCGCCTGCGCTCGATTGGCCTGACGCCGCGCGAGCTGTCACGGCAGTTGCAGTTTCAATGGGGCGGCATGCCCGCGACGGTATTGCGCGAGGACGTACGTAGCGTGCAACTGGTGATGCGTGGTCTGCCTGAGGGCATCAAGGACTTTGCCGACCTGCCACTGCGCACCGCTGATGGGCGCAATATTACCTTGCAACAGGCTGGCCTGATTGAGATGGTCAGCGAGGATCCCGTGCTCAAACGCTATAACCGCGAGCCCTTTATTACTGTCCAGGGCGACGTGCGTGGTGCGCAACCGCCGGATGTGACCTGGGCATTGTGGGAGCAATTGGCCGAGTTGCGTGAGCAGTTACCGGCCGACTACCACCTGGAAATCGGTGGTTCGGTAGAGCAGTCGGCCAAGGGGCAGGCCTCAATCAGCAAGGTACAGCCGATCATGATTGCCCTGATGATGATCGTTATCATGCTGCAGATGCGGAGCTTTTCCGGCACTTTTATGGTGTTGGCGACGGCGCCTCTGGGTGTTATCGGCGCGACTCTGGCACTGATCGTGGGCAATCAGCCTTTTGGTTTCGTCGCGCTGCTGGGGTTGACCGGGCTGGCGGGAATTTTGATGCGCAATACGCTAATTCTGACCAAACAGATTGATGACAACTTGGCTGGAGGGATGGGTCAGTTCAACGCGTTGATCGAGGCGACCGTGCAGCGTACCCGGCCGGTGCTGCTCACCGCACTGGCTGCAGCGTTAGCCTTTGTGCCCTTGGCACAAGACGCATTCTGGGGGCCGATGGCATATGTGTTGATTGGCGGAACCCTGGTGGGCACGCTGATCACCTTGCTGTTTCTGCCCGCACTCTATGCCCTTTGGTTCAGAGTCAGAATCGAGGGAAAGGCTTAGGCTTGCTAGCCAGAAAATCGGCTTTACTCTATCCTCAGTGCATGGATAAGCAGGAGTTGAGTAGATAGGAATGCTGGACGTAACTACCCTGATGCTGGTGCTGGCCTTTACGACGGCCCTGTCGGTGTCAGGGTTGTTTGTTGCGGCGGCGCTTAATCGCCAGATAAGGGCGATACGCTACTGGACACTTGGTTTGGCCGTGTTTGTTGTCGGCCTGATCCTCCAGGTGGCCAGCCCGCCGTTGCCGTTATGGGTCAGCGCCGCCGTTATTTCCCAAGCCTATTTCATACTCTGGTGGGGCACCCGGGTTTATCGGGACGGGAACGAGTACTGGGGCTTTGCCAAAGTGATGCTGGCAATTCTATTAGTACAAGGGTTGCTGTTCTTCATTTTGCGTGATTCTTTTCGCTTCAGCACGCAGCTTCACAGCGTTATTGTCGTTGTGATCTGCGTCCTATCTGTGCGCGAAATGCGGCTATTGTCTGGCTTTCAGCGCTCATTGTTCTGGCTCTGGACGCTATTGTGGTCAGTACATGGGCTGGTTTATCTCCGACGTTTTTTCATCTACCTGCTGGACCGCTCGCTTATCGGCGCAGAAAGTTTTCAGGCTGCGGCGGAGATCGAGTCACTGAACTATATGGAGGGGATTGCCTTTGTTTACGGCTTCACTCTGCTGTGTATCGTCCTGACCACTCGCAGCCTTCAGGATGTTCTCCGGCGTCAGGCGGCGGTCGACCCCTTGACGGGTCTGTTTAACCGTCGGGCGTTCGAAGAGGCAGCAGTCAGAATGCTAATGGCCGGGCAGCGCAATGGTCGGCCGGTAACCTTGTTGCTGATGGATCTGGACCATTTCAAGTTGATCAACGATGATCACGGTCACAAGGTCGGTGATGGCGTGTTGGTAAAATTCGCGCAGCATCTCATCGACCATACGCGGGTAGCTGACCTCGTTTGCCGCTTCGGTGGCGAGGAGTTTGTTGTGCTGCTCCCAGATACCCCGCAGGATCAAGCACTACACCTAGCAGAGCGTATCCGTAAGGGATGGCAGCAGGTCGCTATCGCGAACAAGGGGAAGCAGTTTGAGGTGACCGTATCCATTGGCGTGGCGGAGGCGACGCTGGATGAACGAGAGAATCTCTATGATCTGGCCGACCGCGCCGATCAGGCCTTGTATGCGGCCAAACAGCAGGGCCGCAACTGCACATTCAGTTGGGAGCGGGGCTTGCGTTTGGCGGCTATCGATAGCTTGGTCTGATTTTAGCGCGGGCCAACTGCTTAGCTGCGAACTATGTAATAGCGAACCAGTTAACGTAGCTGCTCCGGCTCATTATGAGCGCGCCGTTCAGCCCCCCATTGTTCTCTGGTGATGGCTGCGTCTTCCCCCGGCATCGCAGCCAGTAGCTCAAAGTAGTCCTGACGCAATGGATTTTTCATGACCTGAGCACGCGGGTTGATTTTGACTGCATAAACCGTCTGTACATTCTGGTGATCAAAGGCGCGCCATGTTTGAGGGTCTTTCAAGAGCTGGTATTGGTGATCCTCCAGAGCGGTGATCAGGCGCTCACTATCCAGACTGCGGGTGCGTTCGACTGCGTCAGCCCATTGGTAAACGATGCTGTAAGCAGAGGCGGCCGAGGTCGAAGGGTAGGTTTGATAGAGCTCGACAAAACGTTCTACAAAGGCTTGCCCGCGAGGGTGGTCGTATACGTAAGGAACGTTCCAGGTCCAGGGTGATGCACCCAATACGCCTTCCATCAGCGCAGGCCCAGCCTGTTCAACCATACTCAACGTCAGATTAGGCACCACCACCTGGGTGCTCTGCGTGAGGCCCATCTGGTGTGCCATGCGCATACCCTTAACCATTTGATCACCGAACAGTACCAGAACCAAAACATCAGGCTTGCTGTCAAGGGCCGCTTGCATCGCCGCCCGCAGGTCTTTCTGCATCGAACCGGGGAAGGGGATCAGTGCACGGCCATGGTCCTGGACGTTATCAGTCGCGGTAAAATGGCGCATGGACTGTTCGGTAGTGTGCCCCCAGGTGTAATCAGCGGTGACGTAGAAATAGTTCTTGTCGGGCATGTGTTCATTCAAGTGCTGCGCGAGCACTTTGGAGGCCATCCAGGCGTTATAGCTTTCGCGAAACATATAACGATGCGCATCCTTTCCGGTCGTATCATTGGAATAGGTTAGCGTCCCGAAATAAATCAGCCCATAGTCACGAGCACGTTTACCTGCAGCAATAGCTACTGCGCTAGACGCACCGCCAAACAACATGCGGGCGCCTTCGGCGGCTAATTCATCGACATTGGTAACGGCTTTTGCAGGCTTGGACGCGGTATCACGTTCCAGAAGTGCCAGCGGGCGCTGTAGCACACCCCCAGCCAGATTAATCTCGTCAATAGCCATCATGGCACCGCGCGTCTGCATCAAACCTTCCTGCTGGTACTCACCTGAACGCGGTGCGTTAAGGCCCAGCAGCAGGGGTTCTGCGGCAGCCAATCCTTGGGGTAGCAGGCTGCTTAACAATAGGGTCGCTAGAGCGACTGTTCCTTTAGTATTCACTTGACCATTCCTGTTTTATTGTTATTGGGCAAGGTATAACTCAGAGACGCTGCCCGTTGGCATTAGCTATTGGTCGATAATGGATCATCAGAGGGTAGTTGGTCTAGGGAGGAGCTGGGCTATTTCAGCCGAGTTCTGCGGCTGGACCATCCGACCAATCAGTTTACCGTCGCTATCAATCAACGCCAGATCTCCGTCCTGGGTTTGGTATTTGCGGGCAAACGCCTGGCCAGCGGGTTGGCCTTGGTGGGCAATCCTGAACGGGATGGCTTCCCTGTACTCGGGCTCCATCTCGCGCAACAGATCCAGCACCCCAGCACCATTCAGAAAATTTACATCCCGAGTCAACACCAGTACCGGTTTGTCACCACCAACAACTGACAGGTCGGTGGATATGCCTGAACGCGGTAGCTGGGTCCATATAACAGCCGCCATGGCCACGATCAGTACTATCAAGAAAAACGCTTTTAGCCAACCTGGGAGCGAAGCCTTGGATTGTTTTACATTGCTAGTCATACGCACTCACTCATTATTTACAGGCACACAGTGTCTCACGACCTCCGTCATCCGGGGTGCCGGGAAATGTCTTTGAACATAATCGCGAGGCAGAACATCCGTCAGCATATCGACTACATGAACGGAGCGTGGAGGCGAGTAATGGATTATGGCTTGAAATAACGTTTATGACGTTTACGGAATGCGGAGGGGGGCTCGCAACTTGAACGCGCGCCCCAATGCCGTGCAAGTATTTCAGATGTGCCCCGTTATGCAGCAAAAAAATACGTCGAAATGCCTATTCTAGAGGGCTTAATGCTGGCACATATCCTGCTTTGCAGCATGTATACATGATTGAACACATGACTACATCAAGCTAAGGATACTCTGCCATGTCGGATCTAAATCGTCGTAAATTCCTCAAACTTGCTAGCCTTATCGGCATCACTGCGGCCATGCCGTTCAGCTTTGCCCGTGCTGCGGACAAGCCACTCGTGGTCGGTTTTGTCTATGTGGGCGCCCGGGATGACTTCGGTTACAACCAAGCTCATGCTCAGGCCGCACGCATCATCCGCAGCATGCCCAATGTCACGGTGATTGAAGAGGAGAACGTGCCGGAAACCTCCGCCGTGCAGCAGGCTATGGAGGCGATGATCCGCCAGGATGGTGCCGAACTGATCTTCGCCACCTCTTTCGGCTACTTCGACCCCCATGTCCTACGTGTGGCTCAGCGCTACCCGGATGTGCGTTTCGCACATTGCGGCGGTCTGTGGGACGAGAGCAAGCACCCAAAGAATGTTGGCAGCTTCTTCGGTTATATCGATGAGGGCCAGTACCTAAACGGCGTGGTTGCCGGGCACATGAGCAAATCCAAGCGCATCGGCTTTATTGCTGCGAAACCGGTTGCCCAGGTACTACGCAACATCAACGCCTTCACCCTCGGGGCCCGTTCGGTCGATCCGGAGATTACTACCACCGTGATCTTTACTGGTGATTGGTCGCTGCCGGTGCGTGAAGCGGAAGCCGCCAACGGTCTGATCGACCAGGGTTGTGATGTACTGACCTGCCATGTGGACGGCCCCAAGGTAATCGTCGAGACGGCCGAAAGGCGCGGCGTGATGAGCTGCGGCTACCATGCCAGCCAGGCGGCACTGGCCCCCAACGGTTACCTGACCGGTGCCGAATGGAATTGGGAAACGCCTTACCGTGCCCACGTCGAAGCGGCTCAGCAAGATCGCACCATGAATAATTTCCTGCGTGGTGGTCTGGCCGAAGGATTCGTCAAGGCCTCGGACTACGGCAGCAACGTGACTGCTGCGGCGCGCCAGCAGGCCGATGCGGTCAAGGCGTCGATGATTGCCGGTGAGTTCACCCTGTTTAAAGGACCGCTGAACGATAACAAGGGCAATGTGATACTGGCCGAAGGCGAATCACTGGGTCAGACCGATGTGGTACTGGAGCAGATGAACTATCTGGTCGAAGGCGTGCGCGGCGATATCTGACCCATGAATCCACACATTCTTGCATGCAGGTTGGCCAGGCTGGCATTGCCCGGCCTGCCTACCCTGTTGTCAATCATCAGCTCATTTGTGCTGTTTGTGCTGTTCCTGGCCTTTCAGGGCAAGCCGGCGGTGGAGGCTGTGCGGCTGGTATTTGAAGGGGCATTCGGCTCTTCCTTCGCCTGGGAGAGCACCCTGCAGCGTGCTGCGCCGTTGATGCTGACAGCGCTGTGTGTGGCGCTGCCAGCGCGCGCCGGCTTGATCATCATCGGCGGCGAAGGCGCGCTGGTACTGGGCGGGTTGGCGGCCGCAACTGTGCCTTTATGGCTCACCGGTCTGCCACCGATGGCCACGCTGATCGCCATGGGGATGGCGGCGATGTTGGTTGGCGGCTTCTGGATCGGGCTGAATGGCTGGTTGCGGCAGAAACGCGGGTTGAACGAGACCATCGGCAGCCTGTTGCTGTCCTACATCGCCATCGCACTGTTCAACCATCTGGTCGAAGGGCCGCTGCGTGATCCTTCGAGTCTGAACAAACCGTCCACCGTGGGGCTGGACTATTCGTTGATGATCGGAGTGATCAGTGAGGATTCCTTCCGCGTTCATTGGGGGCTGGTCGCCGGCATCATTGCCTGTGTGATGGCTTATGTACTTGTTCGCCACAGCGTCAAAGGCTTTGCCCTGGATGTGGTGGGTGGCAACGTGCGCACTGCGCGCATGCTGGGTCTGCCGGTCAACCGCCTGGTGATTCTGACCTGCGTGCTCGGCGGTGCGGCGGCGGGCTTGGCCGGCATGTATGAAGTCAGCGCGGTGCAAGGAAGTGCCAACGCCTCACTGATCGTCGGTTATGGCATCAGCGGCATTCTGGTGTCCTTTGCCGCTCGGCATAATCCGCTGGCCATTATCGTTTGCGCCACGCTGGTGGGTGGTATCGAAGCCAGTGGCAGTTTGCTGCAGCGCCGACTGGACCTGCCCGACGCCACCACGCTGATTCTGCAGGGCCTGCTGTTCACCAACCTGCTGGCCTGGGAAGCCCTGGTGGGGAGAATGACCCAATGGCGTATTGCACTTGAAGAACATGCCAACAAGGTCAAGGGCGTAGAGGTGCAACATGGGTGACCTGGATCTGGCAACCTTTCTGCTTGCCCTTTTGGCCGGCGCGGTGCGGGTGGGTACTCCCTTCCTGTTCGTCAGCCTGGGCGAGTGCCTGACGGAAAAAAGCGGGCGTATCAACCTGGGCCTGGAAGGCATTCTGGTGGCCGGCGCGATGACCGGTTATGCCGTGGCCTTTCTATCGGGCTCTGCCTGGACCGGCGTACTCGCGGCGGGCGGCGCCGGACTGTTGCTCGGCTTGCTACACGGCATCGTCTGCTCTCTACCGCGGGTCAACGACATTGCCTTCGGCATCGCCTTGATGCTGCTAGGCACCGGGCTGGCGTTTTTTCTGGGCAAGGCCTTTATCCAACCTCAGGCTCCGATGCTGCCGTCCATCTCGCTAGGCGCCTGGAGTGATAATCCCAGCATCCGCTCGGCACTGAACATCAACATGCTGTTTTTTATCGGCGTGGTGCTGGCGTTTTTCCTGCACTGGGGCTTGCGCAGTACTCGCTGGGGGTTGGTATTGAGGCTGGTAGGAGATCACTCGGAATCGGCCCAGGCGCTGGGCTACCGACCCCTGCGGGTGCGTGTTATGGCGACGGCAGTGGGCGGCTTTCTGGCTGGCGTTGGTGGCTCCTACTTGTCGCTCTATTACCCCGGCAGCTGGAATGAAGGGCTGTCCAGTGGGCAGGGTCTAATGGCTGTTGCGTTGGTGATCTTTGCCCGTTGGCAGCCGCTGAACTGCCTGTGGGCCTCGATGGTCTTCGGCGCTGCCGGTGCTATCGGCCCGGCTTTGCAGTCGGTAGGCATCAGCTCGGGCTACTACCTGTATAGCGCTGCACCCTACATCCTGACGATGGCGGTGATGCTCGCCACCTGCCGTCCAAACCGCACACTGACGGGAGCTCCAGGTGAGCTCAGTCTCAATCGATAGAGGTAACTGATATGGCTAGTGGATTAGGTGGGTTGAACAAATCGCCCAATGGCGTGGTGATCGGGTTGGCACAATTAACCTTGCCCGACCCGCATACCCGTAACGAACTCTGGACCCAGACACAGAAGGTCGTGGCGATGGTTGGCAAGGCACGGCGCAGCATGCCGAACATGGATCTGATCGTGTTTCCCGAGTACTCGCTGCACGGTTTGTCGATGGACACCTCGCCAGACATTATGTGCACGCTGGACGGGCCGGAAGTGGCGGCGCTGAAACAAGCCTGTATCGAGCACCGCATTTGGGGCTGCTTTTCAATCATGGAGGCCAACCCGCACGGCAATCCCTACAACAGCGGCATTGTCGTCGACGATATCGGCGAAGTCCGCCTCTACTACCGCAAGCTGCACCCCTGGGTGCCGGTCGAACCATGGGAGCCAGGCAACTTGGGCATTCCGGTCTGCGACGGTCCGCGCGGTAGCAAGCTGGCACTGATTATCTGCCATGACGGCATGTTCCCGGAAATGGCCCGCGAGTGCGCCTACAAGGGTGCGGAGATCATGATCCGCACCGCAGGCTATACCGCTCCCATTCGACATTCCTGGAAAATCACCAACCAGGTCAACTCCTTTACCAACCTGATGCAGACCGCGAGCGTATGCATGTGCGGCTCAGATGGCACCTTCGACTCCATGGGCGAAGCCATGTTCGTCGATTTCGACGGTACGCCCATGGCCGAAGGCGGTGGACGAGCAGACGAGATCGTGTCCTGCGAGCTGCGTCCGGATCTGGTCCGTGAAGCGCGCAAGCACTGGGGCGTGGAGAACAATATCTATCAATTCGGCCACCGCGGTTATGTGGCGGTCAAAGGTGGCGCGCAGGATTGCCCCTACACCTATATGCACGACCTCGCGGCCGGCCGGTACCGGCTGCCATGGGAAAGCGAGATCGTCCACACCGATGGCAGCGCCTGCGGTTTTGCCACACCCGAGCGCACTTACCACCCGGATAGCCAGGAGTGATCAACTTGAGCCAGCGTTTTCTATCTTCCGACCCCTATCCCTGGCCGTACAACGGCCAGTTGCACCCGGCCAATACTGCGCTGATCATCATCGACATGCAGACTGATTTCTGCGGTGAGGGTGGTTATGTTGACACTATGGGCTACGACCTGGCAGCGGTGCGCGCGCCGATCGAGCCGATTAGCCGCGTGCTCAATATGATGCGTGAGCAGGGCTTCCATATTATCCATACCCGCGAGGGGCATCGCCCCGATTTATCTGATCTGCCGGCGAACAAGCGCTGGCGTTCCCAGCGGATCGGTGCCGGTATCGGCGACGCAGGTCCCTGCGGCCGCATTCTGGTGCGGGGCGAGCCAGGCTGGGAGCTGATTCCAGAGCTGCAGCCGCTGGACGGCGAAGTGATCATCGACAAGCCCGGTAAGGGTTCGTTCTGCGCCACCGACCTGGAGCTGATCTTGCGCGTTCGCGGCATCGAGAACCTGATTCTGTGCGGCATTACCACCGACGTCTGCGTGCACACCACCATGCGCGAGGCGAACGATCGCGGCTTCGAGTGCCTGTTGCTGGAAGACTGCTGTGGTGCCACTGACCCAGGCAATCACCTGGCGGCGGTGCACATGGTCAAGATGCAGGGCGGCGTGTTCGGTGCGGTCTCAGACTCGACGTCGCTCGTCGAGCTGCTGAGCGAGCGTTGAGCATGCGTGCGCTCAGCCTGGAGATTATCGGCGCGAGCAAATCCTTCGGCAGCTTTCAGGCGCTGGCGGAGGTAGACCTGTCGGTGCGCGCCGGTACCGTGCATGCGCTGCTGGGGGAGAATGGCGCCGGCAAGAGCACGCTGGTAAAAGGCATTGTCGGTTATGGCCCGCTGGATGACGGCGAGTTGCTGGTCAACAACCGTCAGCAGCAAATTCGCACGCCGCGCGACTCCCATGCCTTGGGTATCGGCATGGTCTACCAGCATTTTACCGTGGCTCCGGGTCTTAGCGTGGCGGAGAACCTAGTGCTATCACGTGGTGACCTGAACTGGCGGATCAACTGGCCACTGGAGCGCAAACGGCTCAACGAATTCATGCAGCGCATGCCGTTCCGGCTGGATATCGAGCGTCCAGTCAGCTCCCTGGCCGCAGGCGAAAAGCAAAAGCTGGAAATCCTCAAGCAGCTGTATCTGGAGCGGCATCTGATTATTCTGGATGAGCCGACCTCGGTACTGACGCCCCAGGAGGCTGAGGAGGTGCTGGGCCTGATGCGTGACATGGCCCATCGCGGTGACATTTCGGTGCTGATGATTACCCACAAGTTTGCCGAGGTATCGCGCTTTGCGGACGATGTCAGCGTATTGCGCAAGGGGCGTCTAGTCGGCAGCGCTCAGGTCAGCGCTACCTCGCAAGAGGAGCTGGCCACCTGGATGATGGGTGCTTCCGAGGCGGCGGCCGAGCCAGTCCGGCAACAGCCGGTTGACCGCAGCGCTGCACCCCGATTGGAGGTGCGTGAATTGAGCGTGGCCAATGATAAGGGCACGCTGGCGGTGAGCACGCTATCGCTGGACGTACGCCCCGGCGAAATCGTCGGCATTGCCGGCATTTCCGGTAATGGTCAGCGTGAGCTAACCGAAGCGTTACTCGGGCAGCGGCAAACCGTCAGCGGAGAAATTCGCATCAGTGGCGCACGCTACAAGGCCAGCCGTGAGGAAATGCAGCGGGAGAAGGTCTTCAGTCTGCCGGAAGAACCGCTGCGCAATGCCTGTATCGCCAGCATGAGCGTGGCCGACAATCTGGCTCTGCGCAATTTCGACCAGGCGCCGCTGTGCCGCCAGGGCTGGCTGATCAATCGAAGGGCCATCCAAGCGCAGGCTGCACAACTGATCGAGCGCTTTAACGTGCGTCCGGCGGACCCGCTTCGGCCTGTCGGGACGCTGTCTGGCGGAAATGTACAGCGTACGGTATTGGCCCGGGAGCTGACCCATGACGTGCGCACGCTGATCGTTTCCAACCCGGTGTTCGGTCTGGATTTCGCCTCGGTGGCGATTATCCATCAGCGTCTGCGCGATGCCCGGGCTCAGGGGGCGGCGGTGCTGCTGCTGAGTGAGGATCTGGATGAACTGCTGGAGATGTCCGATCGCATTCTGGTGATCCATGAGGGTGAGATTAATTTCGAGGTGGCTGCCGAGCATGCAGACCGTGCCACCCTGGGCCGCTATATGGCCGGCGGTGACCACGCGGCAGGTGCGGCATGATTGCCGTGGCGGCCAAACCCGCGACATTCAGCTTCGATCCCGCGCGCACCGCGTTGGTGATCATCGACATGCAGCGCGATTTTCTCGAACCGGGTGGCTTCGGGGCCGCCTTGGGCAACGATGTCAGTCTGCTACAGGCCATTGTGCCCACGGTAGAGTCGCTGCTGGTGTTGGCTCGGGAGGAAGGCATGCTGGTAATCCATACCCGCGAGTCGCACTTGCCGGATCTGTCGGACTGTGCCGCCTCCAAGCGTACAGCGGGCGCTGCCGGACTCCGCATCGGCGATCCGGGTCCGATGGGGCGCATTCTGGTGCGCGGCGAGCCGGGCAATCAGATTATCCCTTCACTGGCGCCGATCGCCGATGAATGGGTGGTCGATAAACCGGGCAAGGGGATGTTCTACGCGACCGGCCTGGGGGACAGGCTGGTTGCGCAGGGCGTCGAGTATCTGATCTTTGCCGGCGTGACCACCGAAGTCTGCGTGCAGACCAGCATGCGGGAGGCCAATGATCGCGGCTATCGCTGCCTGCTGATCGAGGACGCTACCGAAAGTTACTTTCCCGCATTCAAGCAGGCGACGCTGGACATGATCGTAGCCCAGGGCGGGATTGTCGGGCACACCGCCACGTTGGCGGCACTGCACGATGCATTGACATACGATGCATTGAACGAGGGTAAACGATGAAAACCGATCCGCAAATCAACTTGCCCCATGTAGTCGAAGCGGTCAGATTAGCCTTTGAAGAATACGAACGGGCACTGCTGGACAATCAACTGAGCGTACTCGACGGTTATTTCTGGGACAGCGAGCAGACCGTGCGCTACGGCGTGGCAGAAAATCTCTACGGTGCACAGGCTATCGCCGCGTACCGCCGGGTATGCACCCGCGTCGGGCCTGGGCGCACGCTGCGTAATACGGTGATTTCCACTTTTGCTGAAGCCTATGCCACGGTCAGCACCGAATTCAGTGATGGCGAAACCGATCGTACTGGCCGGCAGATGCAGACCTGGGTACGTTTTACCGATGGCTGGAAAGTGGTTGCAGCGCACGTTAGTGTTGATCTCAGTACCCTTTGACAAGGCATTTTTGCCCGACAGGTGACGCCATTCCTAAGCCCCAGACCAATGCCTTGGCGCAACAGATCTACCTACGGTTGAAGCAGGAAATCTTCGACTACCAACTGTTGCCCCATGACCGCTTCAGCGAAACCGAACTGGCTGCACGCTACCAGGTCTCGCGTACGCCTGTGCGCGACGCGCTCTACCGTCTGGAACGCGAGGGGTACCTGGAGGTAGGGTTTCGTCGCGGCTGGACGGTCAAGCCATTGGACTTTGATCAGATCGACGAGCTCTACGATCTGCGTGTGGCACTGGAGAGCGTTGCGATTGAGCGCCTGTGCGGGCTGCCGGATCCGGCCAGCGCGCTGGCGGAGCTTAACCGTGTATGGATGGTGCCGCCGGAGCAGCGCGAACATGGCATGAAGCTGGTCGCCGACCTGGATGAAGCCTTTCACTGCGGACTGCTCGCGGCTGCCGGTAACCGCGAAATGATGCGTGTGCACGCCGAGGTGTGTGACCGAATACGCATTGTGCGGCGGCTGGACTTCCTCAAGAGCGCGCGAATTGAGGAAACCTATAACGAACATGCACGCATCCTGGCCGCGCTGGTTGCTCGTAAGCGGGACGAGGCGCAGATGCTGCTGCGTTCGCATATCGAGCACAGCAAAATAGAGGTGCGCAAGATTAGCCTGTCGATGCTGTCCGAGGCGCGCAACAGCGTTCAACAGGCCTGATCTCGCTGCGGTGATCAGGTGCGCACGATCAAGGCCAACGGCCCGCCACCATTGGGGCCCTGATGTTCCGCACCGCCAGATACGAACAGTTGCGTATCACCTAGACGACCTGCCAACACGCCGCCGACCAGCGCCCGCGCATGGCGCGAGCCGTTGATGTCGCTGTCGTCGCTCATTACGTGCCTATTACCGCGAATATTGCCCGAGGCCGAGGGTTCGGCCTTGACCAGCAGCCCGGCGAGACGCTCTGGAGTCAGCTCGATGCTGCCGCCGTCCGGCATGCTGGCCAACGCCCGATCAATCGCCAGCACATCCAGTGCATCGTTCATCACCGCATGGCCGATCCGGAATTCTGGATCCCAGCCAGGCGCATTGCCGAGCACCAGGACTTCGTTGCGCAGCAGTTCGATTCCGGCCGAGGTGCTGGCTCGGGTGGAGTAGAGTGACCAGTCGCGGCAAATTTGCTCATCGCTGACCGCACCGTCCGGTAAGTCGCCCAGTGCTGCCGCCACACCAAGGGCCGAGGCGCCACGCGAGTAGCCCATGGACTCGTAAGTATCGTGGCAGGCGACGCTATGGCCACGGGTCGCGGCATTGTTGATGCGTGCAGCGGTTAATAGTGGGCACTTGATCTGGACAAAATGCACATCCTCTACCCTTTGAATTCCGGCTGCCGTCATGGCCTGTAGCACCGCTTCGCGGGTCAGCGATACCTGCGCGCTGCGGCCTATTTCCTCCGGCTTGAAATCGCGGGTGAAGGCCACTCCGGCGGCCAGACCGGGCAAGCCGTCCGCCACGGAGGGGCTGTTGCTGTCGACTTCGAATACCAGCCAGTGCGGGCTTAGGCCACCCTCGGTGCCGCCGGACATGACAAAGGCAATGCGCTCGTCGACCTGCGACTCCTTTAGCTTCAGTTGCCGAGCAAAGAAGGTTTTCAACGTGCTGGTGGCGAAGGCGCGGGTAAAGTCATTTACGCAGCCGTTGCCCTCGGTCTTTCCGAGTACGGCAATGACCTGGTTGGGGTCGATCTGCTGTGCCTCAATGGCCTTGACCAGCGCGGAAGTATCATCCGGGGCGCTGGCAGGCAGCCGTGTTACGCGTGTTTTCATGGTTTTGCTACCTTGTTCAAAAAATGGCTTCGGCCTCAGGCCAATTCGAAAGTGACGTCTTGAGCGCCGTCCCACAGCGCCTTCAAACCGAGCGCCCGCAGGTTCTCGCGGCCCTCGGTAATGGTCAGGAAATGATTGCCAGCTAACGGACCAAGCTTGCTGGAAAAGCTGCAGGCGCCGTAGGCCATGATGATTTCCGTTTCGCTATAACCGCCGGGGTAGAACAGAATGTCGCCCACCGAGGGGTGGCTGGTATGGTTTTCGAAGCCCACCGGCTGGCCGGCATTGTTCAGTTGATACTCACCCAAAGGCACCCAGCAGCCTTCGCCACTCCAGCGCACATGGATGAATTTCTGCCGATAGGGTAGTAGTCGCAAAAAAGCCGCCAGGGTGTCGGGTGCGTCTGGGTGGCCTTCGGCGAGAAATTCGAAACCGCCGGCAGTGATCTTGATCGTGGTCATGCTGTTTCCTGTTGGCTAAGAGGTTCCCGATTCGGGCTCAGGAACCGGGCTGGTCTATCCACTTGGTCACGGTCGGCGCGCGCCACTCGGCCAGTTGGTCCAATAACTGGCCCGGGTCGGATTCGATGATGATCATCTCGGCGTGCTCAACCTTCATGAAGCCTTCCTGCTGGGCGTGGCCGAGAAGAGCGCGTAAGGGCTCAAAAAACTGCCGTACGTTTAAGCAGGCAAAAGCCTTGCTGTGATCACCGAGCTGGGTCAGCGTGGCCACCTCGAACAATTCTTCCAATGTGCCGAGTCCGCCAGGCAGCGCGATAAAGGCATCAGCCAAATCGCTCATGCGTGCCTTGCGCATACGCATGTTCTCGGCAACTTCATGGCCGCTGAGCCCGGGATGCAGATGCCCCCGGTCGAATAGGCGCTGATTGATCACACCAATCACTTCGCCGCCCTGGGCGAGGGCAGCGTCGGCCACCACGCCCATCAGACCTTTGGTCGTGCCGCCGTAGACCAGCGTTATACCGCGTCGGGCGATTTCGCTGCCCAGCGCTCTGGCCTGTTCGGTGTACTCAGGTGACCCGCCAAAATTGGAGCCGGAGAACACGGCAATACTGCGCAGCGGTGTAGTTGAATTCTGCATTACGAAGCTCCCTGGCTGCTTAGCGTTGAGTCCAGCGGGTAAAGTGGTTTTCCACCAGTGCGGAGATGGAGTAGAGCGCTACACCCATAGCCGCCAGAATGAACAAGCCGGCAAACACCAGAGGTACATCGAAGTTGCCGCTGGCGATCATCATGACGTTGCCGATGCCCTTGTTAGAGGCGATGGTTTCCGCCAGCACGGTGCCGATAAACGCCGAGGTCAGCGCGATTTTCAGTGAGGCAAACAGATAGGGCATGGTGCGTGGCAGGCCCACGTTCCAGAGGATGTCGCGCTTCTTCGCGCCCAGTACGCGCAGCACGTCCTCCAGTTCCGGCTCTGTGGTGGCCAGGCCGGTGGCTACATTGACCACCACCGGGAAGATGCCGATAACCATGGAAGTAAGAATGGCCGGAATAGTACCGGAGCCGAACCAGACAACAAAGATGGGTACTACCGCGACCTTGGGAATGCTCGAAAAACCCACCAGTAGCGGGTAGGCGATATCGTAGGCGATACGTGAAGAACCGATGATTACGCCAATGAACAGTCCGATGACCACCCCCAGGAAGAAGCCGATCAAGGTTGTCATCAGCGTCTGCTGAGCGTGCGGCCAGAGGATCGGCATCTTGTCGATCAATACCGCCGCAATCTGGCTGGGCACCGGCAGTACTAGTTCGGAAACACCGAATACCCGGCAGATCAGCTCCCACGCCAGAAAGAAGAAGACCATGGCGGAGAACGACAACATATTGCGTCGAAAACGCGACATTTCATGGTTCATAGCGAAGCCTCCTTGATACGCGGTGTCGCCGCTGGGGTTGTGGCCGCGGGCGTGGTCGTATCGGCGTCTGAGCGCGCATGGGCGATGCTCATGCGCAACTCCTGTACCAGCGTGGTAAAGCTTTGTTCATAGCTGGATTCCAGCGTACGCGGGCGGGCGAACTCAACGCTTTGATCCTGAATGATGCGACCGGGGCGTGAACTCATGACACAGATACGGTTGGCCAGGTAGGCCGATTCGCGCAGATCGTGGGTGACCAGCAATACCGTGGGGCGTTTGGCCATCCACAGTGCCTGCATGGTGTCCCAGAGCTCCTCGCGGGTAAATTGGTCCAGCGCGCCGAAGGGTTCATCCAGCAGTAGAATGTCCGGCTCGTGCACCAGGGCACGGCACAGCGAGGCGCGCTGTAGCATCCCGCCGGACAGCTCCCACGGGCGTTTCCCGCCAAAACCGGCGAGGCCGACCTGTTCCAGCAACGCTTCAGCCCGTTCGCGAAACTCGCCATTTTTCTTGCGTCGATAGTCCTGACGGAAGGGCTCAACGATCTTCAGCGGGATCATCACGTTGTCCAGAATGCTCAGCCACGGCAGCATGGTGGGATTCTGAAACGCCAAGCCCAGCCTTTTGGCATGGCTGCCGATGGCGCCCACCTCACGACCGCCGACAATAGCAGCGCCTTCGGTAGGCTCCAGTAGGCCGGCAACCAGTTTGAGAATGGTTGACTTGCCGCAGCCACTCGGACCGACCAGGGCAACAAAATCGCCTTTGTCGATGTGCAGACGGGTCTTGTCCAGTGCGACCATATCGCCGCCGTAGCGCACCGTCACATTAGACAGCTCAATTACCGTATTCGAGGTGCGTGCTGATTTGCCTTCAAGCATGGGCGGTACTCCTCATGGCCTGTCTTCGCTGAATTGCTGTAGATGATGCGGTTATCATCGCGTCGGCTCGGCAGTAAGCCGCACGCCGTCCGGCGTTTTAAGAATGGCGCTGGTGTAATGCTCGGTATTCAGCGGCTTGGCCTTGGGCATGGCTTGAATACCCTTGACTGAGCGCCCCCATCCGGCGGTCTCGGGCACCAGTTTGCCGTTGCGCATTACAAAGCGGCCGCGCAGCAGGGTATGGATCGGATAGCCTTTGACCGCACGACCGTCCCAGGGCGAGATTTTACTGATGCTCTGCAGCTCGTTTTCGGACAGGATGCCGGTCTTGTTCATGTCGACCACGGCGATATCTGCATGTGCACCAGGTGCGATAACGCCCTTGGTGCCATAAATGCCCCAGGCCTTGGCCGGGTTGACCGAGCTCCAGCGCACGTAATCCATTAGCGTCGCGCGCTCGCGATTGACTTCGGTAAGCATCAACGCCATCTGGGTTTCGATTCCGGGAAAACCGCAGTCGCACTCCCAGATGTTGGCACGGGTCTTTTCCTCTGGCGCATGGGGTGCATGGTCGGTGGCGATCATGTCGATGGTGCCGTCGAGCATGGCATCCCAGAGTGGCTGGTTGTGGCGCGGTTCGCGGATCGGTGGGTTCAGGCGCAGAATGCCGCCCAGATGATCGGCATGGTCGGTGTTGAGCAGCAGATATTGCGGGCAGGTTTCCACCGTTACATCAACACCGCGTCGCTTGGCTTCACGAATCAGAAATAGCGAATCGGCAGCGCTGTGGTGGGCAATATGCACCCGCGCTCCGGTCCATTCCGCAAGCGTCAGCACGCGGCCGATGGCTTCGATTTCGGCGACCACGGGGCGCGCCGCCAGGTGGGCCAGCGCATCGATGCGACCTTCTTCCTGCATACGTTTCTGCCGACGAGCCAGAATCGACGAGTTTTCCGCGTGCACGACGGTACGAATACCCAGTGGCGCGAGCTTTTCAAACCCTTCCAGGAGGGCGCCGTCACTGGGGGAGGGCAGGTTGCCGAAGGTGTTGCCGACAAACGCCTTGAAGCTGGTCACGCCGGCGTCAATCAGCTCTTCAAGATGGCCGACGGTGTCGTCACCCAGCAGCCCATGAATACCGAAATCCACGTAGGACGATTCCGCCGCCTTCAACTTCAGATTCAGGGCCTCGACCGTGCCGGTCGGCGGGTTGGTGTTGGGCATCTCGAATACGGTGGTTACGCCACCACAGACTGCCGCAGCGGAGCCGGTCTTCCAGGTTTCCTTGTGCGGGTAACCCGGGTCACGGAAATGCACATGGCTGTCGATAGCGCCGGGCAGCAAGTACATGCCGTCGGCTTGCAGCACTTCGCGTGCAGAAGGCATCAGGTCATCGTGACCGACAGCAACGATAATTTCTCCGTCGATGGCAACCGAAGCCTCGATTATCTGATGGTCGGACACAACGCGCGCACCGCGTATGACCAGATCTACTTGACTCATGACTTTCCTCCTAGAGCAGAGCCCATCCGCCATCTACTGGCAGATCGACTCCTGTAATCTGACGGGCGACGTCGCTGGCCAGAAACAGGCAGGCGTTGGCCACGTCGGTATCGGTTGAAACGCGTTTGAGCGCGTAATCCTCGGCATGGCGGACAGCTGCTTGCTCGGCGGTAATGCCGAGCTTTTCGGCCATGTTGGCGCAGACCTTGTCGCGGAAGCGCGGGCCATCGACCATGCCCGGCGCAACGCAGTTGACGTTGACGCCGTAGGCACCGGCCTCCAGGGCAAAACTCTTGGTAATGCCACGCAGGCCCCATTTGGACGCCGAGTAGGCCATGCGCCCAGCACGTCCGCGCATGCCGAAAGTGCCGCCCACGTTGACAATCTTGCCGGCGCGTTGCTCGATCATTGCAGGCATCACCGCACGCATGGTGTTGAAGCAGCCGGTCATGTTCAGTTGCACGATGTCGTCGAATTCAGCCTGGGTGGTTTCCCACCCGGTTTTGCCGATTGGGCCGGAGCCCCCGGCCACATTGACCAGTACGTCGATACGACCGAAAAGCGCGAGTGCTTCTGTCGCCAGACGTTCGGTCTGTTCACTGCAGGTCATGTCGCATTTGACTACCAGCGTTTCGGTACCCATCGCGTTAAGTTCCTGTGTGACCTCTTCGATGGCGGCGGTGTCGCGTCCGGCAAGCACTAAGTGCGCGCCTTCACGGGCAAAGGCCAGTGTCACGGCCCGGCCCATGCCCTTGGCGGGGCCGGTGATGACCACTACCTTGCCTTTCAGATCAAGATTCATGCGGGTCTCCAGGCCAGGTTCAGAGTTCGCTCGGGCGCATGGCGCGCTCGGGAAGAAAACGACGGTCGAAAATCTGATTCACCTCGGGAGTGCTTTCCAGCGCGTTGGCGGCCACGACGATTTCGATGTTCTTTTTCAGACGTTCGTCATCCACATCACCCAGGCCGATCTCGGCGATTTCCGGATGGCTCATATCGTTACGCACGGTAGTAAGCATCTTGTCCATTTCTACGCTGCGATTGAGCAGTGGCTCACGTTTCATCAGCGCGTCCATGGCTTCTTCCGGATTGGCTATTGCATCCTGAATGGCCTGATTAACTGCCGCCAGAAAGCCCCTCACTGCATCGGGATTGTCTGCAATAAACTCTTGCGAAAAGAAGATCGAGTTGGAGTACAGGTCCATACCGTGCTCGCCATAGCGGATAAAGCGCAGTTCTTTTTCCGGATCAAGACCCATACCTTTGGCGCTAAAGCTGACGGTGGTGATGTAACCGAATGCTGCATCTATCTGGCCACGCATCAGCAATTGCTCGCGCAGGTTGGGAGCCATGTTGTTGATGGTAACTTTCGACTGATCGATTCCAGTCATCTCGGCAAATGCCGGGAAGAGCTTGAGCGCCGCATCATTAGCCGGAGCGCCAATGATCTTGCCTTCGACGTCCTTGGGCTCCTTGATCGGACTATCAGACTTAACGGCAATCACGAAAGGCGGGGTGTTGTAGATCATGTAGACGCCTACTGGTGCACGCTCTGGCTGCGTAGCGGCCAGTTGAATCAGTGCGTTAGTGTCGCCGAATCCTGCGTCATAGACGCCAGAAGCTACCTTGGGCACCGAAGCTGCCGATCCCTCACCCTGGTCAATAGTGACGTTCAAGCCATGCTCCTTGAAATAGCCCTTGTCCTCGGCCAGGAAGAACCAGGCTTGAGCACCTTCGTATTTCCAGTTCAGGACCAGGTCGATGTCGGTAGCCGCCGACGCTGGCGCTGCGCTGACGAGAGCCAGACCAAGGCTAAGCGTGGCGGCAGTGAGTTGTTTCCAGATGCGGGGCCGATATGAAAGTAGATTCATGCTCATTACTCCTGATGACGTGATGCAAGGGATTGTTGCAGGGCAGCGGCGGTGGCGACGAAGCCATGGCACTGCTCCACGAGATAATGAATTGCGCGGGAAACATACGCAGGGGAGGGCGTGCTGCAGGCGTCCTTGAGCAGGATGCAGTCGTAACCGAGAAATGCTGCATCCTGCAGCGTGGAAAACACGCAACGGTCGGTATTGATGCCAGCGAACAACAAGGTGGTAATGCCCTTGGCGCGCAGCAGTGAATCCAGTTCGTTATCCCAGAAGCCGCTGAGACGATGTTTGTTCACATGGATGTCTGTCGGTTCAGTCGCCAGCTCCGGGATGATCTGCGCGCCCCATTCTCCCTGTACCACGGAGCAGCCATGGTCGATTGGCGAGCGCTCGCCATAGCCGACGCCGTCGGCCGTGCGCTTGCCCTTGTAATGCACGGTGGCAGGCAGATTTAGCAGATCGTCGCGGATACCCCAGTTGAGCCACAGCACCTGCGCGCCCACTTGTCGCCAGGCGGGTAAAAGCTTTCTCAGCACCGGAATCGGCCGGCGAGTGGCACGCATGCTCACTCCTTTTTGTGCGAACCAACCCTGCGGATGGCAGAAGTCATTCTGCATATCCACAATGATGAGCAGGCTACGAGTCAGGTCCAACTCGAGCGTGCAGGTGTCGGCCTCGATCTGCAGGGGCTGCGCAGGCTGGGACTGGCGTACCAGGCTGATGCCCGACGCGTTCACGCGCCAGGCATTGCATCGCGTCGGACCGAAGGTGGCGGGTGCAGATGATTTGGGACTAACCGATCGTTTATTCATGCCATAGCTAAAGCAGGCGGCATGCCATTTGCGTTGCTACAAAGCGACCTTATGACGAGCATTGCGTTGCCGATTTGGCAACGCATGGGTTGAATCCCGCAGTGTGAGGGAAGCCTGGCCGTTACCGGGATCGCACGTGGCGCTTGTGATGCGGCTTAGTGGTGACTAGGAACTGATCCAGCCCCAGGAACTGGCGTCCGTGTCAGTGCGAAACCGCACCGCAGGAGGGCGCGCATGCGCGCAAATGTGGCATGCGCTTGGCGGTAAACCATAGGAACGTCTGCATCAGTTACCACAACATGTTCACAGGAGCTGAAATTGAATCATCTTCGCTTTTTACATTATCTGGACGAGGTGGCGCGCGTGGGCTCGATTCGCCAAGCGGCCGAGCGCCTGCATGTGGCGCCATCAGCGGTGAATCGACGCATACAGGACCTTGAGGCAGAGCTAGGCATGCCTCTGTTTGAGCGACTCCCCAGAGGCATGCGTCTGACAGCCGCGGGCGAACTTTTCGTGCACTACATCCGTAGCCGCGCAGCTCACCTTGAACAGGTGCGCTCCGAAATAGAAGACTTGCAGGGGCTGCGCCGCGGTTGCGTCCGGATTGTCGTCAGTCAGGCCGCAGCCGCAGCCTTTCTGCCTGAAAGAATTGCCGGCTTCAAGAAAAAGCATCCCCTGGTTGAGTTCCAGGTACAGGTGGGCGATCACAGCAGGGCTCTGGATTCACTGCGCACCTTTGAGTCCGATCTGGCACTTATTTTCCACCTGACCCCGGAGACAGATATTCTGCGTCTGGATGAGCTGTCTCAGCCCCTGTGTCTGGTCATGCATCGCGACCACCCGCTGGCCGTGCAGAAAGGCGCGGTTAAACTAAGACAATGCTTGGACTACCCCCTGGTGTTGCCTGCACGTGATATCGCCGGTCGCCAGTTACTGGATGCGTTTCTGGCGCAGCGCTCAATCAAGTTGCGGCCAACCATCGAGAGCAACAGTTTTGAATTTCTTCTCGGTTATTTGCGCTATGAGCAAGCGCTGACTTTTCAGATTGAAATCGGGGTGTCACGCGTGGAGAGCGATCTGGTTAGTCGGGAAATTGAAGACCGCGGCTTCCCGTCGGCCAACCTAGTACTGGCGTCTCTGCAGAACCGTCAGTTACCCGTTGTGGCTTACGCTTTTGCTGAATATCTGAGGACTACTTTTGCCAGTTTTTCCCGTCACCGCGAATGATATGGGTCTCTTGTATTTTTTTACTCTGTGAAATAGAGTACTTTGCATACAAATAAGAAAAACAGAGATATACCATGTCACCTTCCGCTCAAGAGGCCGCCCAGGCTTTGCGCGATATCGCGGCGATCAATGCGCGTGCCGCGGGGTTCCAAGACTACCAGGCAGAATCCAATCAGCTGATTCTGTGGGGTAGCATGCACGTTATCGGTTTTATCCTCACGGCGCTTTTCCCCCAACAGATTCTATTTATTTGGATACCCCTTATTCTGTTGGCTCTGGCCATTGGCTGCATCTTGGCTGTGCGTGCGGTGCCATTGGTGCAGGGCGTCGCTTGGCGTTACCTGGTATTGATTGGCAGTATCCTGCTGTTCCATATCGTCATTAATACCATCATGTGGCCGGTCTCTCCGCAGCAGGGCACTTTGGTAGCACCTTTGTTGGTGTGCACGCTGTATGTGTTTCGCGGCGTGCATCTGCGCCCTCGCTATCTGCTGATCGGCGTATTGGTCGCCACGCTGTGCCTGCTTGGGTACGCGTTCTTCACCGCCTTTTTCTGGTGGTGGATGGCTTTCGCCTATGGTGGCGTATTTGTGCTGTTCGGCCTGTGGCTGAGGCGCTGAGTATGCAAACTCCGGACGAGATCATTCACCAGCCGGTTCGCCTGAAAATCATGGCTGCACTCAATACCCTGGGACCCAATCAGTGGCTGGAGTTCGTATCCTTGCGGGCCATCGTGAAAACCACCGACGGCAACCTGGGTGCGCATCTGGTAACCCTTGAAAGCGCGCTTTATGTGCGGATCAAAAAGGATTTTGCTGGTAAAAAGCCGCGCACCCGGATTTGTCTGAGTACCTGCGGACGCGACGCCTTCGCCCGCTATGTAGCGACATTGCACGCCATTCTTGCAATTGACTCCCTGGGGCCCGAAGACGATGGCGCCAGCATTCCTCCCAACAACAATCAATAATCGGGGTTTATATGGACATGCGTTCTCTAGGTCTTCATTCATCACGCTGGCAATCGCGCTTGCGCCTGGCGGCGTTGCTGGTTTTTATGGGCTTAGCCGGAATGACAGCCAGCCTGGTAATGGCGCAAACACCTAGCGAAGAGGCAACGCCGGCTGAGGTAGAGCGAAGCGTTATAAGTGAGCCAGTGGCCGGCCCCGTTGCATCGGTGATCCCTGTTGCCACTGAGCGCTTTGGCGTGCGCGAAATGTTCGTGCAGGCTGACATGGTGGTCAAAGGGGTGATGATCTTTCTGGTGCTCTGCTCGCTGCTGACCTGGGCAGTGCTGATAGAAAAATTAATTGTTTTCGCGCGTGCTCGGCGTGCCAACCAGCGTTTTCTCGAGGCCTTCCGCCAACAGGACGTGGGAGTCTTGCAGGAGCAGGCAGAGCAGAGTTCGATGGGGCGTATGTGGCAGGTGGCGCAAGCCGAAGTGACGCATTTCGGTCGCCATCGCCAGGCCGATGCGGATCAGATAAACCGGCTTTTGCAGCGCATGTCGCTGACCGCCAGCATCGTTCAGGAACGTGACTTGGCGCGCTTGGGCAGCATGATGGGTGTACTGGCGACCATTGGTGCGACGGCGCCCTTTATCGGTCTGTTCGGTACCGTGTGGGGCATTTTGAACAGCTTCGCCAGTATCGCCACGATGAAAACGGCGAGTTTGGCGATTGTCGCCCCGGGTATCGCCGAAGCGCTATTGGCGACGGCTTTGGGATTGTTTGCCGCGATCCCGGCGGTGATGATCTTCAACAAATTTGCCCGTGACATCAACGGCTTTGTCGGTGGTCTGGATAATTTCTCTGCGGAGATGATTGCCGACGTGTCGCGCAAGCTTGACGAGGTGAAATAGCCATGGGCATCCAGTTCAATTCAGGCCCCATGGTCAAACGTCACAACTACCAACAGAACGCCGAAATGAACATCACGCCCTTTGTTGACGTGATGCTGGTGTTGCTGATTATCTTTATGGTCGCGGCACCCTTGGCGACTGTAGATGTGCCTGTGGATCTGCCGAGCAATTCGGCCACCGCCAGTCCGCCGCCGACGGATCCTGTGTATGTCAGCGTTCAGGCTGACGGCCTGTTATTCGTGCAGGAGCAGGAAGTGCTCTTGAGTGAATTGTCGGCCTTGGTTCTGGGTATCACCGGCAGTGACCGTGAAACGCGGCTGTTTTTGCGCGGCGATCAGGCGGTGGATTACGGTACGCTGATGCGGGTGATGAATACGTTGCAGAAAACCGGCTATACGCGCATCAGCCTGGTGGCCTCGGAAGAGCTGGAGCCCTGATGAACAGCCCGACAACGACGATGACATGGTCGGGCAGGCTGCTGATCATCTTGATCTCCGTGTTGGTTCATGGGGCGCTGTTTGCCTGGTTGCTCAGTGGCCGCTTTTCTCAGCCTGTGATGCTTGAGGAGCCAATGGTGGTAGCAGTGGAGTTGGTGGAAATGCCACCGGAGCCGGAACCTCTACCAGAACCAGAACCAGAGCCAGAACCAGAGCCAGAGCCTATACCCGAACCCGAGCCGGCACCCACTCCGAAACCAACGCCTGAACCGCTGCCACGGCCGTCTCCACCGGCTGTTGCTCCTGCACCTGCCAGGCCGGCGGGCCCCCCGGTGCATTCGTTCGGCGCCAACACGCAATTCTCTGCGCCACCGACGGTGCCTGCAAACGCTCCTACGCGGGGACGCATGGCACCTTCTGGTTACGCCGATACGGTTAAAAATAAGGTGATTGCCCAGATAAAACGGCCCGAAGGGGCGGTCTACAAGCCACCACCGGGCTACAAGGGTGACCCCAATGACTTCAAACGGCAGTGCTACATCCCATACGAAATCACCGTCGATGCCCAGGGCCGTATGCTGTCTTATGAAATAGATCGCTGTGGGGATGAGTTGCTGGATGCTGCGGCAGAGCGCGCGATACGCCAGGCCGGGCCGTTTCCGGCACCACCTGCCGGGGGCGCCGCGCAGTACACCATTTATGGCACGGCCATTTTCATAAAATAATAATGATCAGGAGCATCTGATGAGTGTCCCGTTCTGCTTCAAACCTGCTGTACCAGCTGCGTTAGTGGTTCTGATCAGCGGCTGCGCCGCGCCCGTATCGGGGCCGGTAGCTTTTCACGACACTACACCGCGCCTGGCGCAGACGCAGGTGGAGACCCGGGCTAGCTTCGAGTGCGGGGGGGCTCTGCCCGCGGTACATCGCCAGATCTGTGCCAGCGAGATGCTGTCGGCGCAGGACAAGCAACTGGCTGATCAATATCGGACCTTGGTGCAGAACCTTGACACTGCGGGCGGATTGCTCCTGGAAGCCAACCAGCGTCAATGGATGCTTAGCCGAGCAGCCCAATGCGGTATGGACAATCAAACGGGCACGGATGTGCAAGCCGACGCTGCCGCTGTCGCTTGTCTGCAGGCATCTTACCGCGACCGCGCACAGCGCCTCGCTACCTGGGCACTTTCGTCTCGACCACTCGCCCAACAACAGGCAGCGCACCCGTATTCCGCCTATGTTGACTACCGATTGGCGGACGGACGTGAGCCAGGGCTATGCTCGCAGTTGGCGGATCAATTGAACGACGATTTGCAACGCAATGGTCTGCCAAACCCTGCACGGCTGCCCGGTACCACTGTATTGGCAGGAAGTAACAGCGCTACCTCGGTTGCCTCTCTGGATGGTCGAGAAATCCGAGTGGATCTATACAATGCCGGGCCTTACGCCGGCTACCAGAATCGGGCGCGAGGCCTGCTGATTAATGGCCAGGTGGTAATGGATGATCGCACCTTGCCGCGTTGGGTTGCCGAGCTGCCTAACTACGGCGGCCGGGCTTATGTGTCGTCTTCGCAGACAAGCGATTACGGCTCCATTGATGTATTCCGCCGCGCGGGCAGATCGCTTGTGCTGGTCAATGAAACCTGGGGCTTCTATTCCCCGGCTGCTCGAGGCGAGTCTGCATTCAGTGGGCTCTATGAGCTGTCAGCTCAAGGTTTGCAGCCTTTGTGTCTATTTCAGACCTATCTCACGCCGCCACGCACTAATACCCTGGCAGGCATGCCAGCATATGCCGCGCTGGAGGCGGAGTTGAACAAGATCGCTGGCGACCCGTTGCCCGGTTACGCGCAGCACGAACGTCGCGATAATTTCCAGCGTTGGAAGGAGCGCCAATGGACGCTGCTGAACTTGCCATTGCTCGGTGCCGATGCGCTTTCACGCTATGGCCGCGAAGCGGCGGTTTACCAGCGCAATGACCAGGCGTTGGAAGCTTTATTTAACTGGTCAGAACGCAATCTGGGCAGTAAAACCGGGTATCGCAAGGTCATGCCGATGTTACGTCCGGCCCACCAGGAGCTGGTTCAAATGTTCCTCGCGCAGGGATTAGACGCCGCTCAGAGTCAGGCAGCTGCGGATTTGCTGTTCCACGAAACATTGGCCAGAAGCATGGAGAATCTTGCCCCTCCGGTTGAAGCCCCTGATCTGCCATTGACACCCCAGGATAGCTACCCGGCGCGATACGCTATCGCCCCAGCGGCAGGTGCGCTAGAGCAGGGTAGACACTTCGCCACTCTGTACAGCGTGCTGCTGAATGATGCACCAGCCAATGTGATCAACGACTTTGTTAACTATGAAACCGACACCTTCGGTGCCCGACGCGGCTTGGGGCCAGACCAGAGCCCGGCGCTGATGGCTGCGGTAGCCAGCCCGGCCAGCCTGGAGCTGTTACTGCAAAGAGGTTTTGATCCTGATGCCGCCAACGCATGGGGCAAAACGCCGTTGATGAGCGCCGCCGAACTCAATCTGCTGCCCGCCGCGCGCCGCTTGATTGACGCCGGTGCGAACGTGCATGCACAAACCAGACAAGTCGCTTTTGCTGGGGTCGGTGGGCCGGACCGGCAGGAAGCCGAAGCAGGCCGCAGCACCGCATTGTTGATCGCCGCCAGGCAGGCCGAAGCGCCCTTGATTGATCTGCTGATCAACGCCGGCGCCGCCGCACAAGCCTGGGATGGTTACCATCAGCAGGTCTGCGTGGCTCTGGATGTCAACGGCCGACTCTCAGATGCAGAGCGAAGCCGGGTAAAAGGACCGCTGTGCACCAGCGTATACACCGCGCCACCACCTTCGCAGCAGACGGTAGCTGATATCCGCGCTGGCGATACTTTGATCCTTCGTGATACCGGAGTGGACTATCGAATCCGACTGCTGGAGCGGCCAGCAATGGTCTTGTTTGGTCGCAACATGCAACTGACACCAGAACGTTTGCGTAACGACATGGGCAGTATCGCTCGCCAGGTTGGCATGGCGGCTGTGCGGCGCGGCAAGATGAAGATTGCTGGCCCGCTGACACTTGCTATTCAAGATATGAGCGCAATGACTGATACCCAGCTGCCGATGCTGGTGAGCTTTCCGGTAAATGCCCTCGGCGGCGCTAATGTGGCCAATTACGTTTTGGAACGAACGCCGCAGCAGCAGGTCTTGAGTGTTAACTTTGATCCGCAGCAGGCTGATGTGGAGAGCACCTGGCGGGCACTGTTCAGTGCTGCATTGACCCAGGGCTTTACTCCTTCTCAGCAAGGCTACGTGGTGATGCACACACAGGGTGTCCGGCGTACCGAATACCAACTGGTGGTCTCTGAATAGTGGTTCGCGCGAGCGGCTGCTAGTATGAGCATCCAAGCAGCCCTTTCCTGAATATAACGAGAGCGCCATGCGCCTGACAAAATACGTAGTGGTGGGTAGTGTGTGCGCGCTGCTGGGCGGGCTGACTGCTTGCGCAACCCCACTGCCCAAGCATGATATGCCGGCCAGTTACGCCGTTGAAGTGCCGGACCAGGGTTCGTTGAGCGCCTATATGCGCCAACAGCCAGTGGATGACTTGCAAATGTCAGGGTTTCACCTGCTTGATCGCGGAGTCGATGCTTTATCCGCCAGGTTGCAGCTGATCGACATGGCCCAAACCAGTATTGATCTTCAATACTATATTTACAGCGGAGATGTCACCGGTGGCCTGATTGCAGATCGACTCTTGGCGGCAGCAGATCGAGGTGTACGGGTACGCATACTGCTTGATGATATTGGCAACAGCATGTCCGATAAGGCAGTGGCGACGTTGGATCGGCACACCAATATCGAACTGCGTCTATTCAACCCCGTTAGTGTTCGTAACAAGTGGTTCAAATTGCCCAGCAAAATCGTTGAGTTCGGGCGTATTAACAACCGCATGCACAACAAGCTGATGGTCTCCGATAATCTGGCGATGATCACCGGCGGGCGGAATATTGGCGATGAATATTACGCCCTGAGCGAACTGGACTTTCAGGATGTCGATCTGCTGGGAATTGGGCCGATCAGCCGGGAAGCCTCCGCCAGCTTTGATGCGTTCTGGAATAGCCCTAACGCCATACCCGCCAGTGTGATCTATGCGAATGCCAAGCAGGGTACCCTTAATCGTATGCGCAAAGGCTTGGCTTTCCATCGCGACAAGCAGGCCCAACGGCCTTATATCCAGGCAATGGAAAAAGAAAGCTTCAGCCGGGATCTGATTGAGGGTCGGTTAAAACTGTATTGGGGCCATGCAGACTGGCTGGCTGATCCGCCGGTCAAGGCTGATGCCCAGTCGGAGCATAATGAAGTACCCTATCTGGCGCGGATATTGGCGAACCACCTACGTGACGTGCAATCCGAACTGCTGATCAAGTCAGCCTATTTGATCCCCGGCGACCGCGGGGTCGAACTACTCGGGCGTGTCGTCGAACAGGGGGCTGATGTGTCCATGCTCACCAACTCGCTGGCCACTACCGACGTACTGGCGGTGCATAGCAGCTATGCTGCGTATCGCATCCCCATGTTAAAAAAAGGTATCCGGCTATGGGAACTGCAACCCATGGCGGCCAAGCAGGAGCGTCCCAATACCTTCATCGGTGAGTCGGTAGCGAGCCTGCACGCCAAAAGCTTTGTGTTTGATCGTTACAAGCTGTTTGTTGGTTCGATCAACCTTGACCCTCGATCCATTACGCTGAACACCGAAGCGGGCGTAATGGTGTATCAGAAAGATCTGGCGATCCGTATGGCGGATTTATTTCAGGCCTGGACCGCTGATGATTACGCCTTCGAATTGCGTCTTGGCGAAGGCGATCGATTGCAATGGCATGCCGAAGGCCGGCAATGGAATAGCGAGCCCGAGGCGAGCAGAGCCCGCCGATTTATGGCCTGGATGCTTAACTGGCTACCCATTGAAGATCAGTTATAGCGCGGTTGCGGGGCCATCAGCACGCGTCTTGGCAGTGCCGGTGCGCTCTAACGTGTTGTGGCTCTGCGCCTGCGCTGAAGAGTGGGCTTTGTAATGATATATCCGCTCAGCCTGCACCGCATTGGCGGACATGAGAGTGGCAGTGATGGTCAGTGGCAGCATGTAGATGCGCATGGAGTAGCCTCGCGGTCTTAAACAAGAATCAATCTCATTGGCAGACTAGCACTGGCTAGATTCGATAACAATAAGCATTTAAGAATTATTTGTATTTACTGGCTGAGGCGTTATAGCTATAGCCCAGGGGCAGTTATAGCAGCGGGCTCATGAAAAACATCAGTCTTTCCAGCATACGGGCAGGGCGGCTGCGTTGCTTCCAGTGCGCTAGATCTAACGGTGTACAGCTGCTCATGTAGGATTCCAAAAGCGCCTTGATCCCGGTACAGCTGTCGTGCCCAAACAGTGCCACCGTCAATTCGAAATTCAATTGCAGGCTGCGAATATCCAGATTAAGGCTGCCTACCAGCGCCAGCTCGTCGTCCATCAGCATGGCTTTAGTGTGCAACAAGCCGCCCTCAAACTGCTGGATAGTCACGCCCGCCTCAAGCAGCAGCTCGAAATAGGATCGGCTGGCCCAGCCGACCATGACCGAATCATTCCGCTTGGGAAGCAGCAGGATGACTTCCACCCCGCGACGCGCCGCCTGACAGAGAGCGTCGAAGATCGCTTCTGACGGCACGAAATAGGGGGTGCTGATCACAATGCGGTGGTTCGCCCGATAAATGCTCGATAACACCGCCTGACCAATAAGATCTTCACCCACCCCAGGGCCGGAGGGGATAATCGACAGCCATTGGTTACATTGATCCGGCGCCGGATAGTAGTCAGGCAGGCAACGTTGACCGGTTTCTACCTCCCAGTCCCAGGCGAACACCTTGGCCAATCCCGAGGCTGCCTGACCGTCCAGCCGCAGCATGATGTCTACCCAAGGGCCAGATTTGGATTTGCGCTTGAATACTAACGGGTCTGCCATATTCATGGAGCCGGTAAAGGCGATGCGGTCATCGATAATCAATAGCTTGCGGTGCATGCGCAGATCAATACGGTGGACTAATGCGCGCAGCAATTTAACCGGCAGGGCGGGAACCACTTCAATGCCGGCGTCGACCATTGCCTTGCGCCATTTCGAACGAAAAAACGGCCGGCTACCGGCGTGATCGATCAGCACGCTGACCTTGACGCCACGACGACTGGCGGCGATCAGCTCATTGGCTACATCATCGACCCGGCCACCGGCATGCCAGATGTAGGTCTCCACGCGAATGCTCTCGCGCGATTGGCGGATATCCTCGATAACCTGCATGAAAATAGCGTCTGGCGACTTCAGTACCTGCATGCGTGAATAGCCGAGGGTGCCCAACCCCATTCTGGATGCCAACAGCTGGTGTACCGCTAGCGCCAGGTGGCCGCCAGGCATAGGTATGCTATCGACATCGAAACGGCTGTTGAGATTGTCCAGGTAGGGTTCAATCATAGCCTGGGCGCGTGCCGCGCGTTTGCGGCCCAGGTTCAATTCGCCAAGCAGCAGATACAATATTGCCCCAAACACCGGCAGTATGTAGATCACCAGTAGCCAGGCTAGCGTGCCACTGACGGGCCGCCGGAAGATGACCACCCGTATGGTGACGGCTGCCGTTAAAAGCCAGTAGAGCACGGCAAGAGTAAGGCCGATAATATTATGCAAATTGTCCATCGGGATCCGTGTTGGTGCCTTGCCCAGTGTTATCGGATGGCCAATCTAACAGGCTTTCGGTAGGCTTGTAAGTATCTGATCCTGAGAGAGAACATCCATGCTGCCTTTTACCCTTGTGGGTCGCCTGCGCTACATTCTAGAGCGGCAATTGGTCAAGGGCGCTCATTATCAGCTGATGGTGGTGGCGATTTTTATCGGCCTCATTTCGTTGATCGGCGGTTGGTTGGCCTGGCCCTCGGCCGCTGCGGATATGCCCCTGGCTGATTCGGTCTGGTGGGCGTTTTTGCGCCTGACTGATCCCGGTTATCTGGGCGATGATGAGGGCATCTGGCGACGTATTGTGTCTACCGCGCTGACCGTCATGGGTTACGTGGTATTCATGGGTACGCTCGTGGCCATTATGACCCGCTGGTTGATCAGTAGTATGACCACGCTGGAGCAGGGTCTGACGCCAGTGACCATTCGCAATCATGTGGTGATCCTCGGCTGGACCAACCGGACCATTCCATTGATCAGAGAGATCCTAGACACCTCAGGTGGGATTCAGCGTCTGCTGCTGGCCAAGGAAACCAAGCGCGTGCGCCTGGTGATTCTCGCCGATGAGGTGAACACCGAACGCATGCAGGAATTGCGTGATGAACCAGGTATCGGCCGTCACGGCAAGCACATCATATTGCGTTCCGGCACCGCTCTGCAGCCTGAGGCGCTGCACCGCGTCGCCTGTATGCAAGCTGCAGTCGTGATGATCCCTGGCCGCTCCCAAGGCGGCAGCGATCTGGTTACCGGCGATATGGAAACCATCAAGGCTTTGCTGACCTTGCAGGCCCACGCTCACCTGACCAAACAACCCCCGCCTTATGTGGTCGCCGAAGTAGATGATGTGCGCAAGGTCAACATCATGCGCCGGGCCTACAAGGGGCCGCTGGAAATTCTGGCCAGTGATGCGATCGTCAGTAGACTGATGGCGCAATCCATTATTCATCCGGGGTTGCCCGAGTTTTTCGGTGAAGTCATGTCGGTGCATGAAGGCAACGAGTTCTATGTACGCTCCAGCGACGGCTGCCAGGGCATGAGCCTGGCAGAGGTGGCTGCTGCTTGCCCAGCAGCCATTGTGTGCGGGCTAATGCGCCCTGATGACGATGAGTGGGTATCAATGCTCAATGCACCCTCAAGCGAGACTGTTGGCCCGGGGGACAAACTGGTCATGCTGGCAAGGGAGTACGCTGATGCCAATCCGGTTCAAAAACGTGGCGACAAGCTGCGTCTGCTGGAACGTCCAGCGATCAGCTATCCCTCCGTCACCGCGGGCGTCAACCGGGAAGTGAGGGTGCTGATTCTCGGCTGGAACAACCGGCTGCCGGCGCTGATCGACGAACTGGCCTCTTACAGCCCACAGCGCTTTCGCGTGCAGTTGCTCTCTACGCTTGATGAAACGAAGCAACGCGAGGCCATGAGCCGTTATAGCGAGCGGACGGCATTGATAGGCTGTGAGCACATGCAGGGTGACTTCATGTTGGAGAGCCTGCTCAAACCGGTGTTGACGCGGGACTGGGACAGCATTCTGCTGATTTCAAGTGACCAGCTTGGCTCTGGAGAGGAGGCCGATGCGCGGGCCATGGTCGGGTACATGGTGGTCGATGAGCTGCTCAAGGGCCTTGAGAAGAAGCCACAATTATTGCTTGAGCTAAGCGACCCCTCCAACGAGGCGCTGGTAGCACGCAATCGAGGCGAGTGCATCATCAGCCCCATGATCCTCAGTCATCTGATGGCGCAGATCGCTCAGCGCAGAGAGTTGAGCCTGGTCATTGAGGAGTTGTTTACCGCTGGCGGGCCGGAAATACTCTATCGCTCCCAAGCGGATTATCCGATGCACAGCGTGAACAATTTTGCCGACCTGGAGGCGGTGGCTGCGCTGCAAGGTGAAACAGCCATGGGGGTCTATCGCCATGAGCCCGATGACGCGGGCCGTCGATTACAGCTCAACCCGGCAAGAGACGTCCCGCTGAAGCTCAAACAGGGCGATCAACTGGTCATACTCACCACTATTGCAGCCGTTCACGGTTGAGGTTAAAGACAGTTATCCGGCTTGGGCAAACCGGCGATCTTGCTCGCCAGTTTGGCCGGGCTGCCGGGGAACAGGCGTAGCAGATAAAGACTGCTGCCTTTGTCGACACCTAGTTGCTGGCCAATATATTTAACCAACGGGCGCATGGCTGGCGATAGCTGGTACTGCTGATAAAACTGCCGCAGCAGCCGAACGACTTCAAGATGTTCAGGACTGAGTTCAAGACCTTCGCGCTCGGCGAGAATGACTGCGACGGGCTCTGACCAATCGTCTAGATCAAGTAGAAAACCCTCTGGGTCCAGCGCTATACAGCGCTCGGCGAGCTGAATGCTGTGGTTCACCAGCTGACCACCTTGGGATACTCGCTACAGAGCCTAACCATACCGTTGTAATCGACCACCTTTACGCGGGCCGGCAGATCGTCCAAAGCCAGCCCGCGGGCCAGCATGTCGGATTCCAGCACATAGAGTTGCACAGAGGCAGGCAGTAGCCCAAGGCGACCGACCGAGGGGGAGTTAGGCAGTAGCGCGTAAATGGCTTCCTCTATCAACAGCAGTCCCTGCTGGCTGGCGAGTACGCGCAAACAGGTGGCAAAGCGATGATCCGTTTGGGGGGGGTGCCTGAGAATATGCAGCATGCGGTCTACCTGACTCCGATACAGGGGTTCACAACGATACTACCTGATCGTAATGCTCAAGCAGGCTGGCGATTTCGGCGCTGTCTACCACGCGGCTGTCCAGCAGGCATTGCCGGGCCTTGAGACCGCGCGCAGCCAGCGAATGCTGGCAAACCATCACATCTTCGACGCCGTAAAGCTCAAGCGCCTGCAGATTAGCCGACAGGGATTTTTGACCTGCGGCTTTTGCATCCTGACCTTTGAGCAGTTGGAGCACACCATCGTCCATAAACAGCAGTCCGGTGGGCACGCCAAAGGCCGTAGCAGCCAACACCAGGTCCAGCGCTTCACGGGCCGCCAGGCGGGCAGGGGGGTGGCAGCTGATAACCAGCAGGCTTTTCATGTCAGGTACCAAAGGTGACGGCCCGATCAGCCGTCTGCAGAACATCAACCCACTGGCCGAGGCCGGACAGGTCATAGGGCGTGCCGGTACTGGCTGCAGGCTTCTGCCAGCGCGTCGCTTCTGCGTCGTTTAGCACCCCACGGCGCAGAGCGGCCGCGATGCACACCACGGCATCAAGTTGTTGGCTGAGGATGAACTCACGCCATTGCGCGGAGATATCCTGTTCATCCTGCGGCTGCACGCTCAGGGCAGAAGCAATCTGCACCGCATCGCGATAGAGAAATAGCCGCGTGATCTGGTGGCCCGCCTGGATGACGGCACGTGCAAATTCCAGCGCACTACGGGCAGCTGGGTCCTGGGGGCCGGCTAGCAAAGTGATAGCAAAGTTCATGGTGGATACCCGGTCATGAAAAAGGCCCGCAATCAGCGGGCCTTTATTATAAACCCATCAAGGATCAATCTTCGCCGAAGATGCCCAGCAGGTGCAGCAGGCTGAGGAAGAGATTGTAGATGGAAACGAATAACGTGATCGTTGCCATGATGTAGTTGTCTTCACCACCGTGAATAATCGAGCTGGTCTGGTACAGGATGATAGCCGAAGAGAACAGTACAAAGCCGGCAGAAATGGCCAGCGAGAGCCCGCTGATATTCAGGAAGAAGCTGGCGACCACAGCACACAATAAGACAACAAAGCCCGCCATGATAAAGCCGGACAGGAAGCTGAAGTCTTTGCGAGTCAGAATCGCGTAAGCAGAGAGGGCAAAAAACACCATCGCCGTCATGCCAAGCGCCATGGCAACCAGAGATCCGCCGTTAGGCAGTGACAGGTAGGCGTTCAGGATCGGGCCTGTGGTGTAACCCAGGAAACCGGTAAATGCGAAGGTCAGCAGCAGGCCCCAGCCAGAATTACGCATCTTGGATGTCAGGAACAACAACCCGTAAAAGCCCACCAGCGTGATGATCAGGCCGGGGTGCGGTAGGTTCAAACTCATGGAAATGAACGCAACTACAGCGCTGAACGCCAGTGTTAGCGCCAACAGGCTATAAGTGTTGCGAAAAAGCTTGCTGACTTCAGCCTCATTCACGCCTGCGTGTTGCAGCGTAGTCTCGCGGTTTTGCATGTTCATCTTTGACGCTCCGGTAATAACAAAAAGGATGATCCCTCACTATTGACCCGATAATACCTGTTCAATGCGTCAAATCAAGGTTTTACGTGTGATGAATCATGTCAATTTGCGACCTTAGCCATTGACTAGCCAGAACTTTCCGGTAGTATTGCCGGCCGTGGAGGGATGGCAGAGCGGTTGAATGCACCGGTCTTGAAAACCGGCGTAGGTTAATAGCCTACCCAGGGTTCGAATCCCTGTCCCTCCGCCACATATAGCGTATTAAATGGGGTGCAGCGAAGAATTGTCGCTTTACCCGTTTAAATACCCGTCTAACAGAAAACGCTTTAGGTTTACTGCTAGACGCCGCAAGACAAAAAGGGGAGCCCATTGGCTCCCCTTTTTCTTTTTAGTGATCAGCCAGCCAAATGGGATGGCCATCAAGATAAGCTCGTTATAGCTTAATTCGAAAAGTCGATCACTACTCGTGAGGGTACATCGCCCTGTTCCAGACGCTCGAAGACGTGGTTGATGGCCGACAGTGGTTGCAACTCTATGTCGGCCTTGACCTTCCCTTCGGCGGCAAACGCCAGCGCTTCAGCCATGTCTTGGCGAGTGCCAACAAAGGAACCTCGAATGGTGATGCAGTTGGCGACGACGTCAAACAAGGGCGTCGGGAATTCTCCTGGTGGTAGGCCTACCAATACACAGGTTCCACGTTTGCGCACCATGGCAATGCCTTGATTGAAGGCCGTGAGCGAGGGGGCGGTGATTAATACGCCGTGTGCGCCGCCGCCAGTTACCTTAATAACCGCTTCGACGGCGCCTGGATGCTTGACGTTAACCGTGGCATCAGCGCCGAGTTGGGTAGCGTGAGTCAGTTTGCTGTCGTCTATGTCGACAGCGCAAACATGCAGGCCCAGCGCCTTGGCGTATTGAACGCCGAGATGACCGAGACCACCTACGCCTGAGATGACAATCCACTCGCCGGGTCTTGCGCCAGTTTCCTTGATGCCTTTGTAGGTGGTGATGCCAGCACAAATGAGGGGCGCGGCCTCTGTGGCAGATAGTCCGGCGGGTATGTGGGCTACATAGTTAGGGTCAGCGAGGATGTATTCGGCAAAGCCACCATTCTTGGTATAGCCGCCGAACTCGGCTTCGCCGCACACGGTTTCCCAAGCGGCAAGGCAGTGCTCACAGTGTCCGCAAGCTGAATAGAGCCATGGGACGCCAACCCGGTCGCCTTCTTTTACCGCAGTGACGCCCGTTCCCAGTGCAACCACAATACCGATGCCTTCGTGACCTGGAATAAACGGCGGTGTGGGTTTCAAGGGCCAGTCACCGCGTGCGGCATGTAGATCAGTATGGCAGACGCCACAGGCCTCTGTTTTAACCAGGATCTGGCCGGGGCCTGGAGTAGGAATGTCAACGTCTTGCAGGACAAGGCCTTGTCCGAATTCCTCGACAACGGCCGCTCGCATTTTTTTGCTCATGATTTAATTCCTTCGTAAAAGACTGTTTCAGTCAGAATTGCCTGGCTGTTCTATGATGAGTCCAACCCTTACTGTGGTGCGCTGAGGCTGGCCACACGCACTAACTTCTTGTTGACGAATTCTTGAATGCCCATGTTGCCGAGTTCGCGGCCATAGCCAGAGTTCTTTATGCCGCCGAAGGGCAGTTCTGGATCCGTCCAGTCGATGTTGTTGATGAACATCATGCCAGTTTCGACTTGGCTGGCGACACGCTTGCCACGTTCGATGTCTTGAGTGTAGACCGAACCGCCCAAACCAAAGTCGGAATCGTTTGCCAGTGCGATAGCCTGATCTTCATTTTCAACACGGAAAAACATCGCAACCGGGCCGAAGAACTCGCCGCGAAAAGCAGGATTGTCCGGGGTCACGCCGGTGAGGATGGTGGGTTGCATAAAGGCACCGGGGCGATCAATGCGTTTGCCGCCGATCAGTACCTTGGCGCCGTGAGCGACTGCAGTATCGACCTGTTTGAGCAAATCGGTCAGTGACGATTCGGTTGACAGCGGGCCGAGCGTGGTTTTCTCGTCCATGGGATCGCCGGCTTCAAGGGCGCTGAGGGCTGTCTGAAACTGATCAAGAAACTGATCTGCTAGTTCCTCGACCACGATAAAGCGTTTGGCCGCACAGCAGGTCTGGCCGGCGTTATACATGCGGCCCCAAACTGCCCACTTAACAGCGTTATCCAGGTCGGCGTCTTCGAGAACGATGAATGCATCGCTGCCGCCAAGTTCCATCGACGATACCTTGAGGTTTTGTCCTGCTTTAGCGGCAATGGCGCTGCCGGCCTCAAGACTGCCGGTCAAGGCCACTCCTTTGATCCTGGCGTCACTGACGAGCTTGTTGGATTGTTCGTGGGAGATGAATAAATTGGTATACAGACCAGCAGGGGCGCCAGCGTCCGCGAAAAGCTCATCAAAGGCGATGGCGCACTGGGGCACACAGCTAGCATGTTTGATCAGCAAGACGTTACCGGCCATCAGATGCGGACCGGCGACACGGGCTAATTGATAAAAGGGGAAATTCCAAGGTTCAACACAGAAGACCAGCCCAATTGGGCTGCTCTCCATATGCGCTTCGCCTTGAGTTGGGTCGAGTTTTACCGGTGCCAGGAAGCGCTCTGCGTTTTGCGCGTAGTAGGTAAGAATACGGGCGCTAAAATCCACTTCGGCGCGGGCTTCGTCGATGCGCTTACCCATTTCAAGGGTGGCAATTTTAGCGAATTCGTCGACGCGCGCGTGTAGCAGCTCGGCAGCCCTGGCCATAATGACGGCGCGTTCAGCGTAACTTTTTTGCCGCCAGACTTTATAGCACTCGGTAGCCGCCGCTACTTTCGCTTCAAGTTGCTGATCCGTCAGGGTGTCAAACGTCTGTTGAGTCTTGCCATTGTAGGGGTTAACGCTTTGATAGCTCATGATGCAACGCTCCAGATGATGGGTGTGGTCAGCGGTGCTGACGCTCGATCCGTATTTGGCTATTGCTGATCTTGGTCAGAGCTTAATCCTTTCGATACAGGGCGTCGGTGCGTTAACACACAGTCGCGGAGTAAGCGTTTGCGTGGGGGTGGATTGCCCGCGGCAGCTTCGACAGGCGCTGGATAAAGGTTATTCGCATAAGAAGCCCAACAGGTTCAGTATGGACAGCTCACTCTGTACGCTACCGAACGTAGCCTGGGGGTGTCCGGCGTATACACCTCAATTAAGTTGATTTTTTCGGATGGATTCCGCTATGCCCGAGTTATCACGACCGCAAACAAATCGTTTGCTGGCGGCCCTACCTATCGAGTCTCAACAGCGCTTGTTCGACCATCTTGAGCTGGTTTCACTGCCCCTGGGTCAGGTTATGTACGAGCCTGGCGAGACGATGCGTTATGTGTACTTTCCTACTGATTCGATCATTTCCCTGCTCTATGTAATGGAAAGTGGTGCCTCTGCGGAAATATCTGTAGTGGGTAATGAAGGGCTGGTAGGCATCGCTTTATTCATGGGAGGTGAGAGCACGCCGAGCCGCGCTGTAGTGCAAAGTGGTGGCTTTGCTTTTCGGCTTTTGGCGCAACGGCTAAAGGATGAGTTTAATCGCCACGGCGAGATGCTGGTGCTGATGTTGCGCTACACACAGGCCCTAATCACGCAGATGTCGCAAACGGCGGTTTGCAACCGTCATCATTCAATTGATCAGCAGTTGTGTCGCTGGTTATTGCTGTCTCTGGATCGTCTGCCAAGTAATCAGGTATCCATGACCCAGGAGCTGATTGCGAACATGCTTGGCGTACGCCGTGAAGGCGTCACCGAGGCCGCGGGCAAGTTGCAGAAGCTGGGTGTGATCGAGTACCGGCGCGGCAATATTCGGGTGCTTGATCGTCCCAAGCTTGAGCAGCTCAGTTGTGAGTGCTATGCCGTTGTGAAAAAGGAAACAGATCGCCTGATGTCCTATCGTCCTGGTATTGCCTTGCAAGACCAGCTAGCTTCGAGTCTGGAGAATGCATGAGGTTAACGTCATCTCCACCGTCGCGGTTTCTCGCTGGCTACTGAGTTGTGTACGTTGTTCTTCAAGTTGCCGGGGTTCTGCCAGTGCTCGCGGGGGAGGCGTAATCTGCAACTTGAGCCCTTTCCGCATTACTGATAGCCGATTCCACACCTTTTAGTGCGTTGGTGGGTGGCAGTGCTGGAGTAGCGCAGGCACTTAGAAGCAGCAGACCGCACCTGCCAAAGCAGGTGCGGGAGTAGCGCCAATAAAATAAGCTGAGAAGAGCTGAAACAGCCTTAGCGCTCAATCAAAGCATAGACGCCGTCCTGGTCCAGTTTGGCCCAGACATGCTGAACACCCACCGTCACTAGCCCCATGGCCGCAGCACAGCTGGCATCCACGTCGTTGGGCAGCCCCGTCAGGTAGCTGGCGTCGTAGCTCTGTTGGCTAATGCATTCAGCCGTTACCACTGGTGCCCATTGTTCAGACTGAGCATTCCAGCGCCCGAGTGTGATGTGCTCGGGGTTCATATTGGCCGCCAGATTAAACTGCAGCACATAGTCATCGCCACGGGCATCATCATCCAGAATCCAGTTGCTGTTAACCCGTTCGGCAGGCAAAACCACCGGTTGCTTACCCAGTTCACTGCCATCGCCATAACTACCCGGCAAGCCGGTGTCGGTTTCAAGGTTCTTTGGCACACCACGGGCGTTGATATAGGTACCATCCTGTCCCTGGATACCGCTGATGATCAAACTATCTGAAAGGGCTCCGGCAAAGGTATCAACCCAACTGAGCGACAGTTGTTTTTTCAGGTCGATGGTGGTCTCGCGAATCTGCACTTCTTCGTCCGCTGTACCCGCATTAATCAGTCGAACACGCTGGCTGTTGTTCAGGTTCGGACTGTAACTGGCGTGGGGAATATGCAACCAACGGTAGTAACGCGCGGCCAGCGCCGTATTGCTGGTAGCTGTGTTGATGCCCGGTTCGACGTCCGTTGTCCGGGTACGCGTTTCGTAGCGATTGAAGATATTGTTCTCGCCGTCAATGATCTTCGCTTCAAACCCGTTCGCCGAGACGCAGGCGTTGGTTTTATAGCGTTTGTCATGGGTCATATTCAACTGATTGCCTGCCGGGATGCTGGATGGAAACACGATCTTGTCACAGCGCTCAGTTGTGCGGCTGAAACGGTCGACCAGCTTCCAGTCCGGGCTTGCCAGTTCTTTCATGCCATCTTCGTTGGCAGTGATGGTGTGGTTTTCGAAATAAGACGCGTAGTCGACCCGGTCACCGCTAAAGTTGAGGATGGAGGCGTTCACATCCAGTTCGCCGGTGGCGCCGGAGTCATTAACCTTGACCATTACCACGTTCTGGATCTGTTCACTTTCACCGAAACGGCTGTCATAGCCCTTGTAGGACGCGCTGCCACTGACAATTTCGGTGTAGTGTCCACCGAAATTGCCGGATATCAGGCTGCGTGTATAACTGTGCTCATGGCCGGCAATGTAGATAACGTCGTTATCAGCAAATAGCTGACGATAATCTTCGTGAACCTGCAGGAATTGCTGATCTGAAGCTGAGGTGTCATAGGCTTCTACTGCTTTTTCGCGGATGTAACCGTAGCGCGAGCCAACCATGGTGTTATGCGTTGATACGATGATGTGGTCGACATCGGCACGATGCGTCTCGATCATCTGCCGAACAAAGTCGTAGGTGAACGGCATATGGCCATAGGAAATATTGATGATCAGAACATTGTCGCGCACCAAGGCATAGGTTTTGTATTCCTGCCCGGGCATATGCATGGCATCCGCAGGCACCAGATCTGAAACGTTATCGACCCAGTCCAGGTCGGTACCTTTGATATCGTGGTTGCCCTGCACCGGCAGCAGAGTAAAGTCATTTTTATAATCTTCTGCCACGCTACGCCATTGTGCGTATTCGGCAGGGGTGCCAGATTCAGACAGGTCGCCAACCACCAGTACCACGTCCACATCCTGCTCCCGATAAAACTCCAGCAATGCGCGCATGGGATGGATGGAAGTATTAAAACCGCCGCCCTGGGTATCGGGCAAAACCCCTACCTTCAGGCTTGTTACCTCGGCTACGGGAGGAGGCGTGACCGGCGGGGTAGTCGGCGCATCGTCAGAACTACTGCTGCCGCTGGATAAGCAGCCGCCAAGCAAGCTACTGCCAAGAAGTAAACCAATACAGCTATACCGTAATGTCATTTTTGCTCTCGATATGAAATAGTCGGAGCGCAATATGCTCTTGAAATGCTGTGAATCTATAGCGTCGCAGCGGTGACTCTTTTGTGGATTTTTTCTTACGCTCAGGCGGCATTTATAAGTCTTGGACGCCGTATCCTGACGGACCAGCGCCGGGGCTTTTGAACCGGTATGGCAGGTTTTGCTAGCGGCTTAAAGCTCACTCTCAGCAGTGAAGTGCGTGAGCACGCTCATTTGCGCAACAAGCGCAGCCCATTCAACACCACCAGTAGGCTCACTCCCATATCGGCAAACACCGCCATCCACATGGTGGCGTGACCGGTCAGGGTGATCAGCAGAAACACGGCCTTGATACCGATAGCCAGGCCAATATTCTGCTTGAGCACCGCACTGGTTTGACGGGAAATACGTATAAATGCAGGGATTTTGCGTAAGTCATCGTCCATGATCGCGACATCGGCAATGTCCATCGCGGTGTCGGTGCCTGCGGCGCCCATGGCGAAGCCTACGTCGGCGCGTGCCAGCGCTGGTGCATCATTGATGCCGTCCCCTACCATGCCCACCGTACCCTGATGGTTGATCAGGGTCTCAATAGCCTTGAGCTTGTCGGTGGGCAGTAGGTCACCCTGGGCGTCGTCGATGCCAACCTGGGCGGCAATGGCTTGGGCGGTATGGATGTTGTCGCCAGTCAACATCAGGGTTTTCACGCCCAGTTGATGAAGCTCGGCAATGGCGGTCTGGCTGCTGTGCTTGACCGTATCGGCTACGGCGAACAATGCCAGCGCTTGGGTCTCATCGGAGAGGATGACGACCGTTTTCCCCTGTCGCTCCAGCTGCAAGAGTCTCGTTTCTATTGCTGCCGAACACATGCCCAGCTCTTCCAGCAGCCGATGGTTGCCCAATTGGTAGCGATGCCCATCAATGCTGCCGTGTACGCCGAGCCCGGCCAGTGCGGCAAAATCGTCGACTTCCAGCATGGCTACCGCCTGCTCGGCGGCCTGGGTGGCGATGGCCTGCGATACGGGATGGTCCGAGCGCTGTGCTAGGCTGGCTGCGGTTGCCTGATAGTCTTCAGGCGCGCCTTTGCCTAACTTCAGGAAGTCGGTTTGCACCGGCGTACCATGGGTGATGGTCCCGGTTTTATCCAGGGCCAGATGGGTGATTTTGCCGCCCGTTTCCAGGTACACGCCGCCCTTGATCAGAATGCCTTTACGGGCCGCTGCGGCCAGCCCGCTGACGATGGTCACCGGCGTTGAAATCACCAGCGCGCAAGGGCAGGCCACCACTAGCAGCACCAAGGCGCGATAAACCCAATCAAACCAGTTGCCGCCCATAAGCAGCGGCGGCACTATGGCTACAGCTATCGAGAGTAGCAGTACGGCGGGTGTGTAGATGATGGCGAAGCGGTCGACGAAGCGCTGCGTCGGTGCCCGCGCTCCCTGGGCTTCTTCAACCGCATGGATGATACGGGCCAGGGTGGAATGGCTGGCTGGTGCGGTAACGCGGTATTCCAGTTCTCCTGCCTGGTTGATGGTGCCTGCGAAAACCGGGTCGCCAACGACTTTGTCCACTGGAAGGCTTTCACCGGTAATCGGGGCTTGGTTGATCGTTGAGCTGCCTTTGACTACCTCGCCATCGAGACTGATGCGTTCGCCTGGGCGCGCCCGGACTCTACGGTCTATCGACACGTCTGCCACGTCTGTTTCGGACCAGCTACCGTCAGCCTGCTGCACTGTCGCTCTTTCCGGCGTCAGGCTCATCAGTCCGCGAATGGCATTGCGTGCACGGTCCAGGGATCGGGCTTCGATCAGCTCGGCGATAGCAAAGAGGACCATCACCATGGCTGCTTCTGGCCATTGTCCGATGAGAATCGCTCCGGTAACGGCGATGCTCATCAGCGCATTGATATTGAGGTTGCGATGTTTGAGGGCGATCCAGCCTTTTTTGTACACAGCCAATCCGCAGATCAGTACGGCGGCAATGGAGATCAGTGCCACTACCCATTCAGGCGCCAGTTCGGTGAAGTGCAGTATTTCGGCCGCGACTGCGGCCACCCCCGACAGACCCAGCCGCCACCACTGGATATTTCCCGACGGGGTAGGCTGGCTGGCATCTGTCGCGTCTGCTGCAGCTACAGGGGTGAACCCAAGCTCCCGAATAGCGCCCAGGGCCGGAGCCAGGGAGTCAGGCTCATGCTTGATAGTCAGGGTGCGCTGTAACAAGTTGAACTGGAGGCCGGTAATGCCCGGCATTCCCGACAGGCTGTCGGTAATCAAGCTTTGCTCGGTTGGGCAATCCATCTGCTCAATGCGAAATTTGCTGGCGTGGGCGCCTTGCTCCGCAGCTGCGGAGTCTGCGCTGTTGCCGTCACTGGCCGCAGGCTCACTGCAGGCGGAACGGGTTTCAGCTGTGTTGTTGCAACAATCTGCCATAGTCGGGGTCTCCTTTGCTCTTGCGTAGTGAACACCCTATAGCCACTATAGGGTCAAGCCTTTTGCGGGAGACGATGATGAAAATCGGTGAGCTGGCAAAAATGACCCGCTGTCAGGTTGTGACGATTCGCTACTATGAAAGCGCAGGCCTGCTACCGCCACCTAGGCGCAGCGAGGCAAATTATCGCGTCTATGACGCTGTACATGTCGAGCGTCTGGCGTTCATCCGCAACTGTCGAGCCCTTGATATGACGCTGGATGAGGTGCGGCAGTTGTTGAGCTTTCGGGATCATCCGGCGGATGATTGTGGCGGCGTGAACGAGTTGATCGACCAGCATATTGAGCATGTGGCAAGCAAGATTGCTGCGCTGCAGGCTCTGAAGAAGCAGCTGAGCGCCTTGAGAAAGAGCTGTACCGAAGGCCGAGAAGCGGCGTACTGCGAAATACTGCAGCGCCTTACCATCACCGGCAGCAGGGCCCTATCGCCGAATCACAAGGCGGCATGCGGTACGACTAGGCCCTGTAAGGCAGGCTAAGAAGGCAGAGCGACTGGCCGGCGCGAGCGCGGCGCTGTCAGGCGCGATGGATTGGCCGCTCATCGGCGTGTCACTCAATGTGGCTATCATTCATGGCTGCTCGTGACAGCCTCCAGAGGTTTCATCTTTTGGCGTGCGCTATAGAGCGCCTACGGACGGGGCACTGTTTTCGCCAATTCGATTCTCCCATCAGCCTTTAATACTGTATTGATATACAGTATAGTGCTGTAACCCGGCACCTTGCGATAGGTGTCGAGGCATCCATTCAGCCTGAAGGTACCACTATGGCCGTTGAAGTTGTTTACCGCAGTAGCAGAGACCCGGAGCAGTTGTTCATGGATAAAGCCGAAGCCGACCGCCACGATAAGATGCTTGAGCTGGCAGAAACCTTGGGCGATGTCCTGCAGAAGGCAGTGCCGTCGTTGGGTGAAAAGACCGCAGAAGAAGTGAGCCTGTTCATGGCCCAGCACCGCGATGCGTTTGCCAAAGCGTTCAAGAACAATCTTGAGGCTTTGACGGAATTGATTCCGAAGTGAGGAGGCCGCGCGGACAACCGCTTTATACCGGTTGCTCTATCGGCTTTGCACAGTAAAAGTCAAAAAAGCGCCTCCACGAAGACGAGACGCTTTTGTTCAGGCACAGATCAACAGATCATCAATAGCGGTAGGTCACCTGTGTAGCCAGACCGTGGGCACTGTTACGGTAGTCCGAGCTGTAGTCCGCATAGCTGACGCTTGCCTTGTCTTCACGCAGATAAGCGTACGCGACGTCCAGCGTCAGGTTGTCGGTAGCTTCCCAGCCGGCGCCCAGTGACAGCACCTTGCGGTTCCCCACCGGGATACGTACGGTGCGATCGGCATCGGTAGTGGGGGAGCGGTCGAACGCAAGGCCCGTGCGTAGCACCACTTTCGGTGTGATCTGGTAGGCAGCACCGAAGGCGAAGGCCCAGGTATCCGACCAGTTAAGCTCTTCCTCAATGGTGCCGAACGGCCCGGGGCCGCCTTGATTCTCAATGACCAGTTGGTCGAACTGGCTCCAGCGTGTCCATGTGGTGCCGGCGTACAGAGTCAAGCGTGCATCGTGGGCATAGGTCAGAGAGACATCGACCGATTCCGGCGTGGTGACGTCCAGAGTGGCGTCGTATTTGCCACTGAGCGATGCCGGGGCGTCCGAGATCCGGGTTCTTCCTTCGAGTGTGTAGTCAACACTCGAGTGGTAGGTGACACCTAGTGCCACGCGGTCAGACAGGTCAACCAGCACGCCGGCATTGAAGCCGTAACCGATGTCATCACCTTGAATATTCACATTGCCATCGCTCGCGCCGAGCGCTACTGCGCTGGTCAGAGTACCCTCGAGATGATTGATGGTAGGGCCAAAGCCGACCGAAATACGGTCGTTAATGCGGTAGCTGAGGGTAGGCTGCAGGGTCACCACCTGCACTTCGCTTTTCAGTCCGTGATAACGGCCCTGAAAGCGGTCTTCGTAGTCGCTGATCACACCAAAGGGCACATATACGCCCAGACCGAAATGCCAGTCTTCATTCAACGGTCTGACGTAATAGCCGAAGGGGATGGCCGCAAAGGGCACCATGTCGCCGTCGTTGCTACCTGACGCAATACTGCTGGCATTGCTGATGTCGGTATTGGCGTGAATAACAGCAAAACCACCGCTGACCTCGACACGATCCAGTTTGGACATGCCGGCCGGGTTGCCGAATACAGTGCTGGCATCTTGCGCGGAGGAGGAGCGTCCAGCAAAGCCCGTACCCATGCTGCTGGCACTCTGTTCATTGATGGCTACGCCGTTGGCTGCGGCCTGAGTAGAGGCCGCGGCAACAGCAAACGCAAGTGCTGCTCTATAGGTTGTTCTTTTAATCATTTAAAACTCCGGGGTTGTTTGGGTCGCGGAGGCTACCGACGCCTCGGACACAAAGCAAACCCCAGTGTTCAACTTTTTTTTCTAAAACAACGGTTTATCAAGATGAATAGCGGATTGCTGGAGGAATATTAGATGCCGCCGAGACGCGCGCGCTTGAGTTTTCGCCAATGACCAAGGCGGGTATAAAGCGTGGCCAGGTCATGAATGCCCTGGGAGCGAGCTTTGCTCAGCAGTATCAGCGTGATTTCGGCCGTGGCCAAGGCATCGGCTGCGGCGTTGTGACGCTGACTGTTATTGAGCTGGAAATGGGTCTGCCAGTCATCCAGACCACCGCGCCCAACTTTGGCATCAGGGCAGAGCATCGGTGCCATTTCCGCTACGTCGATAAACTTGTGTTGCAGCCGATAACCCAAATCCTGACGCAGACTTCGCCCTAGCATGCGTTGGTCAAAGGCTGCGTGAAAGGCGAGAAAGACGCACTCTCCGGCGAACTCCATAAAATCGAGCAGCGCGTCCTGAGGCTCCATGCCTTGAGCCACCTCGCTCGGTGGTATGCCGTGGATAAGAATAGCCTCGGTCACCTTGTGGTTAGCCCGGTACAGCGTGCACTCGTACTGGGTGCCCATGTCAACGGCGCCACGCTCGATTACCACCGCACCAATCGACAGCACCTTGTCACGCTGGGTATCCAGGCCGCTGGTTTCAAGATCCACAACGACCAGCTTGGTTTCGTGCAATGGCGTATCGTCCAGCGGTTGCGGTAATGGCAGGTGGTCGCGGCGGTCACGCTGTGCATCACTGACATGGACGGTTCGGCGTCCCGGCAACCAGCTTAACGGACTCATAGTTGATACCTCAGGGCTAGACTCGCCTGCAGTCTTTTCGCCTGGCGGAATGATTCGCGCAAAATACGGCGGTCTAGGTGGTTGAGCGTGTCCGGGTCAATACGATTGCTGAAAGGCAGGCCCTGCCGGTCTTGCAATTGATGTTGTTGCATGCGAATCAGTTGAATAAAGTGATAAGCCTCCTCGTAAGCGGCGGCATCCTTGGCGTCAATGACGCCGCGTTCGCTGAGCTGGCGAAAGCGCTCCAGCGTATTGCACTCTGCAATACCGTGGGCAAGCGCTAGCAGTCGCGCGCCGTCGACAAAGGGCATCAGACCCTGTTTCTTCAAATCCAGCGTATCTTTTTCCGCACCGCTGCGCGCTACCACAAAGTCACGGAAGCGCCCAATGGGCGGTCGCTGTTCCAGTGCGTTGTGGGCAAGCATGTGCTGGAACAACTCATTGCTGCTCACTTTGGTGAGCACCCCGGCGAACAGTTTTCGTGCGCCGTCATCGTCGCCCCACACCACACGACAGTCGAAAAAAATGGAGGAAGACATCAGGTTTATGGGCGTCGTTGTGTGAATAAACTGATCGAATCGCTTGTCCCATTCTTGCCTCGACAGACACAGCTCGGGGTTACTGGCCATGATATTGCCCTGGCACAGGGTAAAACCACATTCGGCCAGGCCTTGGGTGATTTTCTCGGCCAGGGGTAGCAACAGACCGCGCATTCGGGAAGCGTCGGCGGCATCGTCAGCCTCGAACAGAATGCCGTTGTCCTGGTCGGTGTGTAATGTCTGCTCGCGGCGTCCTTCACTGCCAAAGCACAGCCAGGTAAAGGGGACACCGGGGTCGCCGTGTTCCTGGATGCACAGCTCAATCACCCGACATACAGTATGGTCGTTGAGCAGGGTGATGATGTGGGTAATCTGAGTGGAAGACGCGCCATGGGCCATCATGCTTTCGACCAGTTGGCGGATATCGGTGCGTAATGCCGCCAATGTACTGATCCTGCTGGATTGGCGGATGGTCCGCGCCAGATGGACCAGGTCGACGCGCTGCAGTGAGAACAGGTCGCGCTCGGACACCACGCCGACCAGCCGATCCTGATCCACTACGCAAATGTGGGCTATGTGTCGACCCGTCATCGCGATGGCTGCGTCGAATGCGGACGCGCCAGGGGACAGATAAAAGGGCGGGGACGACATGACCTTGTTTATGGGGTCTTCCATGTCGACTTCACCGAGCGCTACGACCTTGCGCAGATCTCGCAGGGTAAAAATGCCCAGCGGTTTTTCCTGTTCGTTAACGATGACAATACTGCCGACGTTGGCCAAATGCATGTTTCTGACAGCATCACGGATGGGTAACTCAGCTGTGCAACTGATAGGGCTGCGCACCGCAAGATCACCAAGCCGGGTATCCAGCGAGTATTGTGACCCTAGATTTTCCGCGGCCTGCATTTGCACCTGTTGATTCACCTGGTCAAGCAGGCTGCTAACGCCGCGCAGGGCAAAGTCGCGAAAAGACGCGGACATGGAAAACAGCCTGGCAAAATCTGCTCTGGGTAATGCCAGGCAGAAAGTGTCGCTGCCAGCTAGGTGCTCAGTACGGGTACCACGCTCACCGATCAGTGCGGCAAGCGGGAAGCATTCGCCCTGGGAAATCTCAAAGGTGGTCTCTGGGGTGTCCTGCCCCGACAACAGGCGTTCACCTCTAACCAAGCCCTGTTTGACGATATAAAAGTGCTTTACCGTCCCATCCTGGGGGCGGATGATGGCTTCGCCGTTGGCGAAAAAGCGTAGCTGGCAATGCTCGACCAAAAAGGCCAAATGATGCGTTTCCATGAGATTGAATGGCGGATAGTTCAGCAGAAAGGTCATGGTGCCGTGCACATTCTGCATCACTGCTGTTTTGCCTACCGCGGCGAAGGAATCATCCTTACTCATGAGCATGACCTTTTTGTATGTGTGGTAAGTATGGCTAGGCTGCTGCCGAGCACCCATCCGACGTAAGTCTAGTTCCCTTATAAACGCTGTGGTTTAGTCTGACGGCAAAATAAGAGGATAGATTACTAATGCCTTCGTCAAACGTGCACCCGGCAACTTACCGTCAGGCCTATACGCAGGCCAGTCAAGAACCAAACGTTTTTTGGGCTGAGCAGGCGGCAGGTATTGCCTGGCACACGCCACCAACCGCCATTGTGCAGCAAGATGCTGAAGGCAACTATCAGTGGTTCGCTGACGGCCGGCTGAATACCGCGTGGTTGGCGGTAGATGCCCATGTACTGGCGGGGCAAGGCGAACAGACGGCGCTGATTTACGACTCTCCGGTGACCCAAAGCAAGGCGCGCATCAGCTACCGTGACTTGGCCGGGCGGGTAGCACAGTGTGCCGGGATGTTGCGTGGTCTGGGTGTGGCGAAAGGCGACCGAGTCATCATCTATATGCCGATGATCCCTGAAGCGGTAGTCGCGATGCTGGCTTGCGCACGCCTGGGTGCGGTGCATTGCGTGGTATTCGGCGGCTTTGCCGCGCACGAGCTGGCCGTGCGTATTGATGATGCACAAGCGGATATTATTCTCACCGCATCCTGTGGGGTAGAAGTCGATCGTATCATCCCCTACAAGCCGTTGGTGGATGCCGCGATCAATGAGGCAACCCATCCCATTAGGCACTGCGTGGTCTATCAGCGGCCACAATGCCGTGCGGAGCTTTACAGCGATCGCGACCTGGAATGGCAGCGCGCCTTGGCCAATGCCGAGCCCGCTGACGCGGTGCCGGTGCTGGCCGGCGATCCGCTCTACATACTTTACACCTCAGGCACTACCGGCAAACCCAAAGGGGTGGTGCGCGATCACGGCGGGCACGCAGTCGCCATGCGCTACAGCATGCAAAGGGTTTATGACATGCAGCCCGGCGACGTGTTCTGGGCTGCGTCAGACGTAGGCTGGGTGGTTGGCCATTCCTATATTGTTTACGGGCCGCTGCTGGCTGGCTGCACCACTGTGCTTTACGAGGGCAAACCGGTTCGCACGCCTGATGCAGGGGCTTTCTGGCGCGTGTGCGCCGAATACGGCGTCAAGGCACTGTTTGCCGCGCCAACGGCGTTCCGCGCTATCCGCAAGGAAGATCCGCAGGCTCTTCTGGCCCATGCTGCTGATTTATCCAAGCTTGAGCGGCTTTACCTGGCTGGCGAGCGTTTGGATCCGCCTACTTGGGCCTGGCTTGAGGAACATTTCCAGCGCCCGGTGATCGACCATTGGTGGCAAACCGAAACCGGTTGGGCAATCGCTTCCAACCCTGCAGGTTATGGGCTTCAAACTCCGAAAATGGGTTCTGCCACCTGGCCAATGCCAGGCTTTGAGGTGGCGATACTCGACGATGAGGGGCAACCGCTTGGCGCCGGAGTCCAAGGCAATATTGCATTGAAGATGCCATTGCCACCCGGGTGTCTGACCGGAATATGGGGCAACCCAGCACGCTTTCGCGAAGGCTATCTCAATACCTTCCCTGGGTACTACCAATCCGGCGATGCCGGTTACCTGGACAGTGAGGGGTATCTGTTCGTCATGGGCCGTACCGATGACATTATCAACGTGGCAGGGCACCGGTTATCGACAGGTGAAATGGAAGAGGTGCTAGGCGCCCATAGCGCGGTGGCAGAATGCGCGGTCATTGGTATCCCTGATGAGCTCAAAGGTGAGCTGCCTCTAGGGTTGGTAGTGTTGAAAAACGATGTGGATATTGACCCGGGCACGCTCAGTGCGGAATTGGTGGCGATGGTCCGCCGCGACATTGGCGCGTTGGCTTGCTTTAAAGGGGCATTAATCGTCAAGCGTTTACCGAAAACCCGATCAGGCAAGATACTGCGGCGAATCATGCGCCAGATGGCGGCAGGAGAGCCTTTCGCGGTGCCCTCAACCATCGACGACCCGGCTTGTCTGGACGAACTGACTGCGCAACTGGGCAGCGCCGATACCAAGATCAGCCGTTCCCCTTGACCCGCTGATTTGCTATGGTACGCCCTATTGAATATAGGCCGAGCTTGTGCCGGCCAATCTGCCTGAACTGGATACCGGGCAGTTTTTGAAATGCCGCTCGCTCAACGCACAAGGGGTCGGATTTGATCAAGGTATTGGTAGTAGATGACCATGATCTGGTACGCATGGGCATCAGCCGAATGCTCAGTGATGTGCCCGGTCTTAGCGTTGTAGGTGAAGCCGATTCCGGAGAGGCAGCAGTCACCCAAGCCCGCCTATTGAAACCCGACGTAGTGTTAATGGACGTTCGCATGCCGGGCATCGGGGGTCTTGAGGCCACTCGCAAACTCCTGCTGCACGACAAGCATCTGCGCATCATTGCCGTTACTGTTTGTGACGAGGAGCCTTTTCCTACGCGTTTGATGCAGGCTGGCGCCGCCGGATATGTGACCAAGGGCGCGGCCCTGGATGAAATGGTCACGGCCATTCGCCAAGTGGCGAACGGGCAGCGCTACATCAGCCCAGAAATAGCCCAGCAATTGGCCCTCAAGGCATTTGCCCCCGCCTGCAACTCGCCCTTCGACAATCTTTCCGAACGCGAGATGCAGATCGCTTACATGATTGTCAGCTGTGAGAAGGTTCAGAATATCGCCGATAAGCTATGCCTGAGCCCGAAGACGGTCAATACATACCGCTACCGGTTGTTCGATAAGTTGAACATCAGCAGTGACGTCGAGCTGACGCTGTTGGCCGTGCGCCACGGCATGGTTGACGCCATCCCCCGTTGAGCATGAGCCTGCCTGCTTTCGATCCCAGCGCCTTTCTTTCGACTGCCAGCAACAAGCCTGGCGTATACCGCATGTTCGATGCTCAAGGCGAGCTGTTGTATGTCGGCAAAGCCAAACACCTGAAAAAACGTCTTTCCAGCTATTTTCGCAAAACCGGGCTGAGCCCCAAGACTGCCGCGCTGGTAGCCCGTATCCAGCAGATCGACACCACCATTACGGCTAATGAAACTGAAGCGCTTTTGCTTGAGCAGAGCCTGATCAAGGCGTCCAGGCCACCTTACAACATTCTGTTACGCGACGATAAGTCCTACCCTTATGTGTTCTTGTCCAGCCAGGACAGCTTCCCCAGACTCGGGCTGCACCGGGGTACGAAGAAGCTCAAGGGACGTTATTTCGGGCCCTATCCCAGCGCTGGCGCGATTCGTGAAAGCCTGAGTCTGCTGCAAAAAACTTTCAAGGTCCGCCAGTGCGAGGACAGCTATTACCGCAACCGCACAAGGCCTTGCCTGCAGCACCAGATCCATCGTTGCAAGGCTCCTTGCGTCGGATTGGTTGACGAGCAGGAGTATGCCGAAGATGTGCGCCACTCGATCATGTTTCTCGAGGGTCGCAGCAATGCGCTAGCCGACGAACTCGGCAAGACTATGGAGTTAGCCGCAGAACAGCTTGATTTCGAACGCGCCGCGGAACTACGCGACCAGATGGCGCTGCTACGTCGGGTGCAGGATCAGCAAAGCATGGACACCGAGCAGGGCAACGTGGATATCGTAGCTGCGGCAGTCTCACCCGGCGGCGCTTGTGTTCACGTAGTAATGGTGCGCCAGGGCCGAGTGCTCGGCAGCAAGAATCACTTTCCGCGCGTACCTATCGAGCAGACGCCGGGCGAGGTGCTGGCAGCGTTTCTGCCCCAGTACTATTTGGGCGGCGCAGAGCGTGAGCTCCCTGGGGAGATTATCGTCAACGCCGAGCACGAGGATATGCCCGTTATCGCCCAGGCCTTGGCCCAGGCGCGCGGGCATAATCTGAGCATAAGCCATCGCGTCAGAGGCACACGCAGCCGCTGGCAAAGTCTAGCGGTCAATAATGCCGATCTGGCTCTGGCGGGCATGCTGGCGAACCGTCAGAACGTGCAAATCCGCTTTGACGCCTTGCAGGAAGCCCTGCAGCTTGCCGAGCGGCCAACACGCCTGGAGTGTTATGACATCAGCCATTCCAGCGGTGAAGCTACTGTCGCCTCCTGTGTGGTATTCGGCCCTGAGGGGCCACTCAAAAGCGACTACCGACGCTTCAATATCGAAGGCGTGACCGCCGGTGACGACTATGCCGCGATGCGCCAGGCTTTGACTCGGCGCTTCAGCCGTATCAAGGAAGGGGAGGGCAAGATGCCTGATATTCTTCTGGTTGATGGCGGCAAGGGACAGATGTCGATGGCCCTGGAAGTGCTGCAAGAATTGGCCATTCACGGCCTGACGTTGGTCGGTGTTGCCAAAGGGGTTACACGCAAGGCCGGTATGGAGACGTTGTATCTGAATGATCCGCACAATGAATTGGTCCTTCCGGGCCATTCTCCCGCACTGCATTTGATTCAGCATATACGCGATGAGGCGCACCGCTTTGCCATTACCGGGCACCGCGCCAGGCGCGGCAAAGCGCGTAACACCTCGCCCCTTGAAGGCATAGCGGGCGTAGGTCCCAAGCGCCGCCGGGAACTGCTGAAGCACTTTGGTGGCTTGCAAGAATTAAAGCGTGCCAGCGCGGCGGAAATAGGTAAGGCGCCCGGCATCAGCAAAAAACTTGCAGAACAGATTTATGCTGCGCTGCATAGCGACTAGAATGCGTCATTAGACAGAGGTCGCTAATTACTCATGAACATACCGAATATTCTGACATTGCTACGGGTCGCGCTGATCCCTATCTTTATATTGTTTTACTACTTACCTTTTCACTGGTGTTATCTGGCCGCCGCGATTGTATTCACCGTGGCCAGCGTGACTGACTGGCTGGACGGCTACCTGGCACGCAAATGGGAGCAGAGCACGCCTTTTGGTGCTTTCCTGGACCCGGTGGCGGACAAACTCATGGTTGCGGTCGCACTGGTGCTGCTGGTGCAGAGTCATGCCAACTTCTGGGTAACCGCCCCGGCGATGGTCATCATCGGACGCGAGATCGTTATCTCGGCGTTACGGGAATGGATGGCCGAGCTGGGTAAGCGCGCGCACGTGGCGGTATCGCAGTTAGGCAAATACAAGACCGCGGCGCAGATGGTCGCGTTGATCGTATTGCTGGCCAATCCGCCGCTAATCAGCAACTGGGTGGTCCTTGGCTACGTGCTGCTGATGATATCTGCGGTGCTGACGTTCTGGTCAATGTATGTTTATCTGCGGGCTGCCTGGCCGTATATGAGCATGCATGCTGTGCAAAAGAGCGACAAATAACTTTTTCCGAATCAATGACTTGACAGGCCCGCGCAGGGCGATAGAATAGGCGCCGTTCCAAAGCGGGAATAGCTCAGTTGGTAGAGCACGACCTTGCCAAGGTCGGGGTCGCGAGTTCGAGTCTCGTTTCCCGCTCCATATTATGATCTACAGACTTCCATAGAGGTCTGTAAGTCATTGAAAAAATAGCGAAAGCTTGTTTTTTCATTCCAGTGAAATCCATCGAATTCTACCCCTGTATAAGGCTTTTAAGTCCTTTTTTAAGTCCATTTATACGGGTATCGGTGGTTGCGGTTAGTTGCTGGGAGGAAATGGGGGATGTGGTGATGATCGGGTTCTGACTCTACATAGGAGCTGGAATCATGGCACTCTCTGATCTCACTATTCGCCAAGCCCGGACGACGGGCAAAGACTATACCCTTCCTGATTTTGATGGTCTTTCATTGGCCATATCCGTCGTGGGCGGCAAATCCTGGCATTTCCGATACTACTGGGTTTCCAGACAAAAACGCATGTCTCTGGGCAGCTATCCAGAGATCAGCCTCCGAGAGGCTCGCTCACTACGTGATGAAGCACGCGCCCTCGTAGCAAAAGGTATCAACCCCAAAACCGACCGCAAACTGAGACTTCAAAACACGATCCTGGCGGAGAAGAACAGTTTCAAGGCTGTCTATTTGTTGTGGTTGGCACACCGCAAGCTGGAGCTCAAGGAGGGGAGGCAAAGCACTCTTTCTCAGATTCAGCGGGTCTTCGCCAAGGACGTACTGCCTCGCCTGGGCACCATTTCCATTTTTGATATCCGTCGTCCAGACTTGCTGGATGTATTGGCCAGGATAGAGCGGCGCAGAGCATTCTCGATTGCCGAAAAGGTGCGCACCTGGTTAAGGCAGTTATTCCGCTATGCAATGGTCAAGCTTGAAGGGGTGGAAAGTAATCCTGCATCCGACCTGGAGGCGGTTGCTATTCCCAAACCGCCGGTGGCCAATAACCCCTTTTTGCGATTGCCTGAAATACCCGAGTTGTTACGTAGGCTGCGTCATTATAGTGGCAGAACAACCACACAGCTCGGTGTTCGGTTACTGTTGTTAACGGGAGTACGAACCGGCGAGTTGCGCCAAGCGACCCCTGAGCAGTTTGATTTGGAGCAGGGGCTGTGGATTATTCCGCCCGAGGCGGTCAAGCAGCTTCAAAATGACATGCGTAAGAAGAAGAGGCGGCCCAAGGATATCCCTCCCTACATCGTGCCACTTCCTGTTCAGGCGATTGAGATCGTTCGCTATCTACTTGAGCAGGTCAAACCTGCACAGCGAAATTTGCTTGCACAATGCAGCGATTTGAAAAGACGTATCAGCGAGAACACGCTGAACGCTGCCTTGATCCGCATGGGTTACAAAAACCTCCTTACCGCTCATGGTATCCGAGGCACCCTTTCAACAGCACTCAACGAGATCGGCTACCCCAGGACATGGGTGGATGCCCAGCTTTCGCATGCGGATCCCAATAAAGTCAGTGCTACCTATAATCACGCCCTGTATGTAGAGCCTCGCCGTAGAATGATGCAGGATTGGGCTGATCGGCTCGACTTGTTGGAGCAGGGCGATGTGCAAGCAGCCAGTACACATTTGACTATTCGTATCGATGGGATTCCGATAGTGGATGAAGGGGCAGTAGCTTCTGCGGCCATGGCAAGGCCAGATGCGTCTCAGATTCTGTTGTCGTCTGTTACGGAGAACTCTAGCAAGCACCTTTCAGCGGTCTCCGCCCAGCACGGGTCAGTTTCAGTGGGGGAGGTACCTGTTTCGGATATCCAGCGGGAACGATTGGAAATGCTCGAAGCCTATGAGGCTCCTCATAATCTTCAAGTGGTCCAATTCGCCAAGCTGGCAGGTAAGTCTCGAGACCAGGTCAATCGCGAGATCAAGGCCGGGAAGCTGCTGACTTTAAGCGTGGGTAACCGTGGCCAGCGTATTCCCGACTGGCAACTCGATCCAGTCAAGCTCAGGCTGACACAAGCAACGATGGTGGAGGGTGGTTGTGAATCTAATTCGTGGCATCTTTATCGTGCGTTGCTTCGGCCCTGCGAGCAGTTGCGGGGGAAATCACCCGTGGAAGCCGTCTTCAGCAATAATATCCATAAAGTGACTAGGGTGGTTCAGGATGCACTTAGATGATTGTTTTCTTGCTGTCGTAACGGATGATGTGCTTCTATAAGGTTACTAGCCACGCCGGGTGTTGAGCCGCATCGGCAAGCCTGTCCGGTTGGCGGTTGGCGGTTGGTCAGTAGGAACAGAGGGCTGCTTGATCGTGGATCTTTTGGATATTCCATTGCCCCGTCGCGATGAACCACTCTTGATTCCTTGGCCTGTACAGGGAAATCCAAGTGGATTTATTCGGTTCGACCACGCAGAGCAATGGCGTTCCTTTATTGTCAATCTTGGCCTTGACCTTCGCATTCCTCTGGTGGTGCGCAAAAAATATGCTCGTGCACAGAAGCTCTACTTGCTTGGATGGATAGACGCAGATTTAATCAAAGCTGGTGAGCTAGTTGCTTTGACTGCGCTGGAGTTGACGTTGGTTGACCGCTATGGCGGATATTTCAAGAAGAATGACCGAAATTTCGCTGGCTTGCTCCGGCATTTAGCAACTGGCGATGACCTGGACGATGCGCAAATACCGCTTGCGGTTCGCTGCGGCAGCACTGCCATCGGCCAGCTTACTGGAGCTACCATCCCCACATTAGCCCAAATCCGAAATTCGATGGCCCATGGCGACCCATTCGACGGGCTTCCGTTTGCTGGCCTTCTTGAACTAGTGCGTGATCTGATTACCTTCGCGTACCGCCACTTCATCGCGGAGCATAGCCGTGGAGTGAGTGTATGAGCGTATTTCGCTGGAAGAACTGCTACGCCGATGTTGCGGCATCGAAGCATGGAATCAGTGCGCAATCATTCTTTGATGATGTAGTCGTCCCGGCAATCCAAACCCTTGAAGATAAAATTGTTGTCCTTGGTCGTAGCGGTGATCCCGGCGATGCTTTCGCCCAATCAGACGCGGAAGATGTGCTCCAGGTAACCAAGATGGCTTTTGCTCTGTCTATTCAGTCCGTCTGGGAACGCCAATTGCGCGGCTACCTATGTGGATGTGTCAAGGAACTGCGGCCGAACGACAACTTGGCCTCCAAGGTGGAGCGTGGGGACTGGAATAGGCTTTGCGAACTGTTCCTTGATCTGCGTGGAATAAGCCTCGAAGCTTTTCCGAGTTTTGATGAGTTGGATACGCTTCATCTGCTCGGCAACGCTTGTCGGCACGGTGATGGTCGATCTGCCATTGAGCTAGCTACACGTTGCCCCGACTTGTGGCGCGACTATTCGCCAATTTCGTTAGATGATGTCTCGCATGAAGTTGCGCATCCGCCTGTCGCATTGATGGATATATCCATCAATCGCCTTCAGGCATTTGTCGCTGCAATCGTCACCTTCTGGGATGACGCGGAATATATCTACAACGAGAGTATTGAGAGAAAGCATCCCAGCCTCCAAGCCAGGCTTGTGCGGGAGCGTGCTGAGCGAAGTTGGCGACCACAGGCCGTAGATGGTCGTGCCTAATAATGATCGTAGATCAGCAACTTCTCGATGCCTTGGCCGCTTTATGGCGTATCCCGTCACCAGGGCCTGACAATCAATTGTCTGCACCGGCCTTCACAGCGTTGAGCGAACTATGTGCTCAACGCTACGGCGGTGGCAGAGCCGTCTTTGCATTGAGTAATGCACTCAGGTCACTTGGCCTTCCATGTGGGCAGCATTTTAAATGCACAGGGGCCTGGGTTCGATTTGTCGACGGTGGCGACGAAACTAGTCGAAGCTTATTCACGAACAACGACAGTTCGGCACTGTCAATGGCCATTAATTT
>NZ_AROI01000009.1 GCF_000410875.1 Halopseudomonas pelagia CL-AP6 | reverse complement strand
CACGTTCGCCGGAATACGCAAACACTTCCACGCTTGAGGTCAATTGGTTCTTTGGCGCTAGCTCGATGACTGATTGCAGTTGCTTTAGCTCTGCTTTGACCGTTTTGAACTCGTCAATGGCCAATACAAATGCGCGCTTGAAGTCCAGCGGCGAACGTCCTACCGGCTTGCCCTCGAACATGGCCTCGACTTCTTTAACGCTTAGGTTCACGACTAGGCCGATCTGTGACAATGCCCCCAGCAATAAACCTTTGCCCCAATCGGTCGAAGCGAACAGCCACAAATAAGCCTTTTTCCGATCCCCTGCAAAGCGGGCCGCAACTAGCAGTTCAATAAATGCGTCTAGCTTTGGGAAGTGCTGAAGGTAGTCCGCGACGATTGCGGCATGATCGGCAGGCCGTCGCGGCAGCTTCAGCGGCTTGTGAGTGAGTACGATTCGCGCCTTATCCTCTTGAAGCTCCAGGCGGCTGAACTTGGCGAACATATCCACGCGCCACTCCACGCTTTCGCGCTGGTTTGCATATTTCAAGTGGTCGAGGATAGCTGTCAGGGCAATAGCCATGCAGCCGCTTATAAACTTGGCTCTGGCGCTTTCCTCGGCAGCGTCTGAAGTGCATCCAAACGCCAGCGATTTAGCCAGATCCGTGACTGCCTGTTTGTCGATAATGGTGCCAAAGGTGCGGCACAGGAACTTATAAGCATCAGTTTCCTTGAACTGCACCAATGACTCGTCATGGTTGAGCAAAAAAATCTTGCTCTTGGTCCCAGACCAGAACGCGCCATTGATCATCCTGGTGATGTTCTCGCCATTAGGTAGAAGGCTTTCGGCTGCGTCTGGGTCATCTGCGGGATCAATGCCAAAGCGCTCCAGCAATTGCTGGTGGATATAGTCAGCAATTTTCTGCGCTTCAGGCGTGACCGATGCGCCGAACTGGTCAATGGTTTCTTCTCGCGCCTTCTCCTTTGCGTACTCTTGTCGCCTGCGCTTCTGGCCATCTGGATCTAGATCATCAGCGAAAGCACGCACAGCCCGGCTAAAATCTCCGCCGTATTTCAGGGCTACCAGAACATCAAACAAATCAAGCGAATGACCGTCGTGATTGAGGTTCGATAAAGGGTCCGATTCCCCGTGGTGGCTATACAGTCGCTTTTTGCCGTCTGGGCCTGTCAGGATATGAACGCCAGCACTCCCGGTTGTGCTGTTTGGTGACAGCCATGCGCGACCGATACGGCGATAACCTTCAGCCTCGATTACGCTGTCGATGTCATAGGCGGCAACAGCTTTATCAATGACGCCAGCATCCTCTGCTCTAACGCTGCGGGGCTTTGGCATCGCTGGGCGTGCCTCTGCTTCGGCTGTTGCTTGCGCGTCCTCCAGCGCCGTCAAGGCCGCTTTGGTGAGGGGTGCATTGTCATCGCTTGCATCAAGCAAAGGGCTATCGGTACGGTCTATATATTCATAGGCTGCGCCAGCCTCTATGACGTTGGGCGCATAAAAAACCTGCTGTACTCTGGCCTGCGCTCTATCGGCATTCCCAAGCATCGCAAGCCCGTTGCAGATTGTGCCGTACCTGCTTGAGTCAATGGGTGTCAGCAACGGAATGACTACTTTCCAGCGGTTCGCTGTGACGCCTTTTTTGTTTTGCTGGTGACTGCTTGTGGTGAAAGCCAGCCATGCACAGCCATAGCTGTCATATATCGCGCTGATTTCTTCGCGGTCGCGGCTGTCATCGTCATGATCACAGACTAAAGCCCAATACGACGATTCGAGTGCATAGGGCTTGGTCTTGCCTTCTGCATCAAACGGCGTCAAGCAAGCGGCCTTGTCCTTTGGCCTGGTGGTGGGGTTCATCGCCATCGTGAGAAGTGTAGTCAGGCTAATGTGTTTAGCCGGGCTGTTCTCATTGTGCGAGGCGTACAGGGGCAAACGGAATGCGGCGCTCATAATTTCACCTCCGCACGAATGCGGCAGACACAATATGCAACTAGGAAAAGAGTAAGGGTCAGAGTGTTCATATTTTACCCCCTGCCAACTTCACCAGTACGCGAACAGATGCCGAACGCGCAGTATTACCCGGCATTTCCCGATTCTGATATTCCAGCAGACCATCAGCCACTAACTCGTTTATGTGGGTGATAACTTCCTGCCGGGTGTATCCTTGATTGCGAAAAATATCTTGCAAAGTGGCAAAGAGAATCGCATTTCCCCGATGCTGCATATCTTGATAGATAGCAACTTTCAGTTGATCCAAATGTGGGTTAAACTTGCCGTGTGATGTTTTGGGGCTGCTCTTCGGGGTGGCCTTTTCTTTTTTCATGTTATGCGGCCCCCTGCAATTGCTTGATTTGATCCAAGCGCCAGCGGGTGCAGCCGGGGGAAAGTTTTAGGGGTTGAGGCAGAATCCCGGAAGCGGCCCAGCGCCAAATGGTTGCGCGGGAAACGCTGAATATCTCAGCCAGTTGAACGTCTGAAATGTATTGAGCGACCATATCGGTTGTGATTTTCATGACATTACTCCAGTGCAACGAGGTGTAATGCCAACTTGAGCTTGGGCACATCCTTGGCCTTTGCCATCGGCGTGACTAACTGCGCTTGCCTTATTCATGCTGAACCGTCCTGTACTTGATTGCGACGGTTCGGAGTTATCTGACGTGTGCATCAGTCTCGCGCATACTGCGGAGGGTGTTACTAGTGTTGCTTGCTTGTTCATTGGTTGTGCCTCTTGCAATTGAATGACACAACCCATTTTTCACACGCGGTATTAGTTGCGGTTAGCGCAATCCCGCTTTTCTTATCCAGCCTCGCACTGTGCTTTCCTCGAAACCCATACGCTGGGCAATAACCGCCACACGCTCACGCTCGGGCCTACCATTAGCCGCTAGTTCCACCCAAATAGTTTTGGCCGCTTCAATATTGGCGCTCGCGCTTGCCTTTGATTCTATATTGCGTTTTTCTGCCGCCTTTCTGCGGCCATGCTGAACTGCGATCCCATGCGGCACATAAGGCTCTAGGCTTGCTCTGTGTATATGCATGCTGGCCGCTTGCCTCATATCCTCGAACTCTGGCAAGTGAGACTCGGGCGAGTAATACCAGCGCAAAATGGCAAAGTCGATTAGGGGCGCTATGTGCTCCGGGGCAATGGTGCCGGTCCAGCCTAAAAGCGCCCCGCCGATATCTAACGGGTTCTCGGGCAGGTCTAGCCGAACCTTCATTATTTCATCAAAGCTCAGCCCGGTTAATTTCATCGCGTGTTTGGTTATCGGGTCTTCTCGCAAGGCTTGCTCTGGCGTTTTCATTGGCTGGCACCTCCAATGCTGACAACGTTGTCACCGCTTACTTTTGCGCCCTTGCCGTTGCAGTAGTCGGCCCAATCATTCATCAACAGACGGCGCTTGTTCAGCAGACCATCACGCGCATAGGCGGCGCGGGTCTTGTCGCTGTTGACGTGCGCAATAGCTAGCTCCGACACCTCGTCTGGGTAGGCGGTATGCAGCCTGGCCCAGTCTTTGAACGTGGATCTGAAGCCGTGCGCGGTTACGTTGTGGCCCAATGCCTTGGGCACCTTGGAAACCATCACATCCGATATTTGCCCACCACGGCCACCAGTGAACAGGTATTTACCAAGGCGCGGTGTTTGCTCTAGTAGATTGATAGCATCAGCGGTCAGGGGTACGACATGAACTTTTTTCCCCTTCATGCGCTCGGCGGGGACGGTCCAGGTCTTTTTGGTGAAGTCGATTTCATCCCATGTTGCGCCCCGTGCTTCACCAGAACGGCAAGCGGTCAGGATGATGAATTGTAGCGTTCTGGCACCCATGCCTCTGGCCTTTTGCAGCTTGGCCCAAAAGGTGGGCATATCGTCCACAGCCAGAGCGGCATGATGCGTAACCTTGGACACCTTGCCCGGCGCTGGCAAGCTGCTGTGTTCTAGCACTCCTTTCCACTTTGCCGGGTTGTTCCCGCTACGCTTTTTGTCAGCAATGGCTATGTCTAGGATCTTCTCGACACTGAGCCGAACGCGGGTGGCGGTCTCGGTCTTGGTTTCCCATATAGGCTCAAGCATCGCGACAACGTGTGCCATTTCAATGTCAGAGACCAGCATTTTGCCAAGGTAGGGCAGGGCGTAGCGTTCCAGGTGTCCGGCCAGCTTTTGAGTCTGCTTTGCGGTCTTGAATTCTTTGCTTTTGCGCTGAGTATAAACCTGCGCCAGATCCGCAAAAGTAACGGCTTTACTCTGTTCGCGGATCAATGCCGAGCGGTTGGCTTTGCGCTGCAATACCGGATCAACTCCCTGCTGAATCTGTTCCTTGATCTCGCGAGCTTTTTCGCGGGCTGCCTTCAATGGCACATCAGGAAAGCCACCAAGGCCAATATCTCGGCGTTTCGCGCCCACCATTGTGCGCAAGATCCAGGAACGCGCTCCAGCCGCTGATACTTGCAGCAAAAGCCCAGCGGTTCCTCCTACCGCGTGCAAGCCGGGCTTGCTCAAGTTGCGAACCTCGGTGGCGCTTAGCTCTTTGGCTTTCTTCGGCATAACATCCTACCCAACATAAACAATGTCATTGGATGTTAAGGCGTGCGACAGGTTAAGGCAAGGTAATTGTGCTGAAGCCCAGTAATAACGGGCGTTTGGCGAAGGATTGCGACAGGGTGAGACGGGAATATGGGTTAGGCTCCGGGCACCATTCGAGTAGCGAGCTCCGCTTCATTTCATCAGCGCATTTCGCAGATTTCTCGCTTCTTCGCTTCCCCTATTTTTTTGCCATGCGCAAAATGAACACCCCCATTGAAAGTGTGCCCATCCACTCGGTTAATTTCCATGCCGTGACTGGATCAGGCAGTGATGCAACGGTCACTAACTCCAAGCGGCAAAAAAATCGCCCCGGCACCTTGTGCTCCGGGGCGTTTTCGTTTCAGCCGCGACCATAGGCCTGAAGCCTTTTGACCAGATATCACTGCAAGGAGTCTGCAGCCCCAGGTTGCGCTAACTGCGGATGGAAAACATTAAAACGACAATTTGCTTTTATTTTCGAATCAAAGTCGAAAAATAGGCAGAATTGTCCGCGAAATAACGTCAACACACGCCATCCTGTAGCCGGCCGGATTTGACGCTCGTCAAATCCGCCAGCTCAATTGAGGCCTACACTAAGCCCAAACCCCGCAAGCCATCTCTTTAGCACCCGGAGCCCCGTTAGATGACAAACCCAATCAGTGCTGTATGGGTCTGCAGAGCTATTTTCTGCATTGTCCTAGCGCTGGGCGCTATGCAGACGGTGCAGGCTCAAGATCATGCTGAGCTTGTGCAGCAGCGAATTGACGCCGCATTGCCTGCTGCTGATAGCGTTTCCGAGCCTGAGGGCGAGTACAACGTCAGTACTTTGTATGCAGGCGAAGAGGTGGTCGGTTATGCCTACGAGAGCATTGACGTCACTACCATTCCTGCCTATTCAGGCAAACCCATCAACCTCCATGTGATCCTGGATCCGCGAGGCGTGATCCGTGATGCCTATGTGCTGGAGCATCATGAACCCATCCTGCTGATCGGTATTCCTGAGCATAAACTGCATGACTTCACCGCCAAGTATGACGGCATCTCCGTCAATCAGCGTGTTGTGGTCGGCCGGTCGAGGGATGAGAACGCGGTCACTGTGGATGCGGTGAGCGGCGCGACTGTGACCGTCATGGTGGTCAATGAAATCGTCATGGGTACTGCTCATACTGTGGCGGTATCGCTGGGGCTGGTCGAAGAAACAAGTGGTGTTGGAACCAGGCCGGCTATCGTACGGGATGATGTATACCAGGAGGCAGACTGGGCGACTCTGACCGGGAATGGTTCAATTCGCCGCCTACACCTCACCCATGGGCAGATCGATGAAGCCTTCCTCGGTACCGAGGCAGAGGGAATAGACGAGGCGGCCCCTGATCAGGTCGACGCAACGTTTATCGACTTGTATGCAGCACATCTCAACCCGCCGACCATTGGTCGCAACCTGATGGGTGACAACCAATACCGATTTCTGATGGAAGACCTCGAACCTGGCGAGCACGCCATCGCGGTAATGGGCAGTGGAGACTATTCGTACAAAGGTTCCGGCTATGTACGCGGCGGCATCTTCGATCGGGTGCAGTTGCGGCAGTTTGGCGAGATGATCAGCTTCCGGGATATGGACCATGATCGGTTGTCGGACGTGTTCGCAGCCGGCATGCCCGCCTTTAATGAAATGTCGATCTTCATTGTGCGCGAAAACCATCGTTTCGATCCGGGTACACCCTGGACCCTGGAACTGCTGGTTCGCCGTCAGACCGGTCCGGTCAGCAGCATGTTCACCAGCTTTGAGCTGCCATACCAACTGCCTGAGGATTACCTTGAGCGGCCAGAGCCTACTGCGCAAGAGTTGGCCGCCATCGAAGAAGCCAACCGGCCAATGTGGGTGAATATCTGGTATCAGCAAAGCTGGAAGATCGGCGTTGTCGTAACAGCACTGCTGGTGCTGCTCGGCATCCTGTTCTTCCAGGACAAGCTCACCAAGCATCCGACCCTGTTGCACTGGCTGCGTCGCGGCTATCTGATCTTCACCGTGGTATTTCTCGGCTGGTATGCGCTGGGGCAGCTGTCGATAGTCAACGTACTGACCTTCGTGCACGCGGTGTTCGACGACTTTCGCTGGGAGCTGTTTCTAACCGATCCAATCATCTTCATCCTGTGGGTCTTTACAGCAGCCAGCATTCTGCTTTGGGGGCGAGGGGTGTTCTGCGGCTGGCTATGCCCCTTCGGCGCTCTACAGGAGTTGATCAACGAAGCAGCACGTAAGTTGAAAGTGCCGCAGTACGAGCTACCTTTTGCGGTCCACGAGCGTCTGTGGGCGGTCAAGTACATAGTGCTCATGGTGCTCTTTGCCATATCGCTGGAATCCATGTCTGTCGCCGAGCAGGCGGCTGAGGTAGAGCCGTTTAAGACGGCCATCACCCTGAAATTCGATCGTCAGTGGTGGTTTGTGTTGTATGCGGTGATCTTGTTAGTGATCAGTATCTTTACGCGCAAAGTCTACTGCCGCTACATCTGCCCACTCGGCGCCGCGCTGGCTATTCCCTCAAAATTTCGCCTGTTCGACTGGCTGAAGCGCCGTAAAGAATGTGGCGACCCCTGCCAGCTATGCGCCAAGGAATGTGAAATTCAGGCTATTCATCCAGATGGCCATATCAATCACAACGAATGCCATTACTGCCTGGACTGCCAGATGACTTATCACAACGACGAAAAATGCCCGCCCTTGATTCTCAAGAACAAGCGCGCCCGAAAAAGCAAAAGGGAGCCCGTTCCCGAGTTGATCCCAGTACACGTGGTTGAACCCTGAACGACCGTATACCGGCACGTTCAATATCCGAGTCAGAAGTTGAAGCCGTATCCAAGGAGCTAGAATATGAGCGACAAAGAAAAGAAAACCACCGAAATACTCGAGGCCAAAGGGCTAAGCCGTCGCGGCTTCCTCGGCGCGAGCGCCATGACGGGTGCAGCGGTCATGGGGGCTACGGCGCTGGGTAGTTCGATCATGAGCCGTGAAGCCTTTGCCCAGGCCGCCAAGGAAACCAAGTCCAAGATTCATGTCGGGCCGGGCGAACTGGATTCCTACTACGGTTTCTGGAGCGGCGGGCACCAGGGTGAGGTCCGGGTAATGGGGGTTCCGTCCATGCGCGAGCTGATGCGCATCCCCGTGTTCAACGTCGATTCGGCAACCGGCTGGGGCTTGACCAACGAAAGCCGGCATGTCATGGGTGAGAGCGCCAAGTTTCTGAACGGCGATTGCCACCACCCGCACATCTCCATGACCGATGGTAAATACGACGGCAAGTATCTGTTTATCAACGACAAGGCCAATAGCCGCGTGGCGCGGATTCGCCTGGATATCATGAAGTGCGACAAAATCACCACGATTCCCAACGTTCAGTCGATTCACGGTCTGCGCCTGCAGAAAGTGCCGCACACGAAATACATCTTTGCCAACGCTGAATTCTTTATTCCGCACCCGAACGACGGCACCAGCTTCGGTTTGACCGGCGATGACGTCTTCACTATGTTCAACGTGATTGATGCTGAAAGCATGGAAGTCGCTTTCCAGGTGATCGTGGACGGCAACCTGGACAACACCGATGCGGACTACACGGGCAAGTACGCAGCGTCTACCTGCTACAACTCCGAAGAAGCGACGGATCTGGGCGGCATGATGCGTGCCGAGCGCGACTGGGTTGTGGTTTTCAATATCGCTCGCATCGAAGCAGCGGTCAAAAAGGGCGAATTCACCACCCTGGGCGACTCCAAAGTGCCGGTTGTTAATGGCCGTGCTGGCTCAAAGTTGACACGTTACATCCCCATTCCGAAGAATCCCCACGGCTGTAACACTTCCCCCGATGGCAAATACTTCGTCGTGGCCGGCAAGCTGTCGCCTACGGCCAGCATGATCGCTATCGACCGGCTCGATGATTTGTTCGACGACAAGTTCGAGGATCCACGTGAAGCGGTTATTGCTGAAGTTGAACTGGGCCTGGGACCGCTGCACACAACCTTTGATGGCCGTGGTAATGCCTATACCACCCTGTTTATCGATAGCCAGGTGGTCAAGTGGAACATGGCAGATGCAATTCGTGCTTATAACGGCGAAGACGTCAACTACATCAAGCAGAAGATTGATGTGCATTACCAGCCCGGACACAACCATGCATCGTTGGCTGAATCATCCGAAGCGGATGGCCAGTGGATGGTAGTACTCAGTAAGTTCTCCAAAGATCGCTTCCTGCCGACCGGACCGCTACACCCTGAGAATGACCAGTTGTTTGACATCTCCGGCGATGAAATGAAGCTGGTGCACGACGGTCCTGCGTTCGCCGAACCTCACGACTGCATTCTGGTGCGCCGTGATCAGATCCGTACGAAGAAAGTCTGGGACCGCGATGATCTATTCTTTGCCGAAACGGTCAAGAGGGCGGACAAGGATGGCATTAATCTGACTGCGGATAACAAGGTGATCCGCGACGGCAACAAAGTGCGCGTCTATATGACTTCCTTCGCACCGGCTTTCGGTCTGACCGAGTTTACCGTCAAGCAGGGTGATGAAGTCACTGTGACCATCACCAACATCGACCAGATCGAGGACGTAACCCACGGCTTCGTTATGGTTAACCATGGTGTGAGCATGGAGATCAGCCCGCAACAGACCTCTTCCATTACCTTCACGGCCGACAAACCCGGTGTGTATTGGTACTACTGCAGCTGGTTCTGCCACGCATTACACATGGAAATGACCGGCCGGATGATGGTCGAGCCTGCCTGATAGAAGTGTTGTCAGTCCTTGTGACAACCCGGTGAATCTCGCCGGGTTGTCTTCCATAAGTATCCGAAGAAGGTAACAGCAGTGCTTAAAAGACCGGCGAGAGCGGTATCGCGCCTTAGTGCAGCCTGTGCCTTACTGTATTTTTCAGGAGTTGCCCAGGCGGCTCCGCAGAACATCACCGAGCTGCCATTGTCTGCCGAGAGTGACAACCGTTGGTCTATCCCCGCAGGGGAATATCAGGGCCAGTTTCTCATTGACCAGCCTATCCATCTGCGCTGCGAAGACGGCGCGATATTGAGTGCGCAGGGCACAGGTCACGTTGTTGAGATAAAAGCGCCAGACGTTACCCTCGAGAACTGTAGCTTGCTTGATTGGGGACAGAACCTGACAGATCTGGATTCAGGGATTTTCATTCACCCGCAAGCCGAACGGGCGACGCTGCGCGGCAACAGTCTGCAGGGACCGGGTTTCGGAATCTGGATCGATCGCGCCAGTGATGTCAGCGTGATCGGCAACAACATCCAGGGCGATGAGAATCTCCGCTCGCAAAACCGAGGCAACGGCATTCATGTATTCAGTACCAAAGGCGCGCGGATTGTCGACAACCATGTGCGTCATACCCGGGACGGCATCTACATCGGCAATGCCAATGGCAACCAGATCGAGGGCAACACACTAGAAGATCTGCGCTATGGCGTGCACTACATGTTTTCCCATGACAACACGGTCATCGGCAATATCACGCGTAACACCCGTACCGGCTATGCATTGATGCAAAGCCGCCAGTTGACGGTGACGGGCAACCGCTCCGAGCACGATCAGAACTACGGCATTCTGATGAATTACATCACCTATTCAACGGTCAGCGATAACTTCGTTACCGATGCACATCAGGGGTCCACTGGTGACGCCATGATCTCCGGCGCTGAAGGCAAGGCGCTCTTTATCTATAATTCCCTGTTCAATACCATTGAAAATAATCATTTTGAAAACAGTGGCTTGGGTATTCATCTTACTGCTGGTTCTGAGGATAACAAGATCAGCCGTAACGCCTTTGTCGGCAACCAGCAGCAGGTCAAATACGTCGCCACGCGCACCCAGGAATGGTCGGTGGATGGGCAGGGTAATTATTGGAGTGATTACCTGGGTTGGGACCGCGATAACGACGGAGTCGGCGACGTTTCCTACGAACCAAACGACAATATCGACCGCTTGCTTTGGCTTTACCCGCAGGTGCGCTTGCTGATGAACAGTCCCGCGATTGAATTGCTGCGCTGGGTGCAACGTGTTTTCCCAGTGATCAAATCGCCGGGTGTACAGGACAGTCATCCGTTAATGAAACTACCGGCCGACAGTCCGGCGCTGGCTCAGGAAACCACCCGATGAATGCAGTAGAAATCCACCACCTCACCCAGCGCTACGGCGCCTTGACCGTACTCGAAGACCTTAGCCTTACTCTGGGTAAGGGCGAAGTGCTTGGCTTGTTCGGTCACAACGGTGCCGGCAAGACCACCACGATGAAACTTATCCTCGGCTTGCTCAATGCGACTGAAGGCCAGGTGCGCGTACTGGGTCGTGAGCCGAATGATCCGCAGGTGCGCCGCACGCTCGGCTATCTGCCGGAGAACGTGACCTTTTATGCACAGCTTAGCGGCCGCGAAACACTCCGGCACTTCGCGCGCTTGAAGGGCGCCGCGGTCAGCCAGACCGAACAGTTATTGGAACAGGTCGGTTTGAGCCATGCGGCAGATCGCAAGGTGCGTACCTACTCAAAAGGTATGCGCCAACGTCTGGGGTTGGCGCAGGCACTGCTGGGCGAGCCCCGACTGCTGCTGCTGGATGAGCCCACGGTGGGCCTGGACCCGGTCGCCACTGAGGACCTGTATAGCCTGATCGATGGGCTGCGCCAGCAGGGTTGCAGTGTGATCCTTTGTTCCCACGTACTGCCGGGGGTCGAGCGGCTTATCGACCGTGGCGCCATCCTTGCCGGGGGGCGCTTGCAAGCGGTGGGCACGCTGACCAGCTTGCGAAACGAGGCGGCACTCCCCGAGCGTATCCGAGTCAGCGGCGTGGTCGACCGGGAGTCCTGGATGCAACGTTGGAACGCTGCCGGGCATAGCGCCACGCCGCTCGGCAAAGACGGTATCGAAGTGGTCGCACGGGGTGATCAGAAGCTTGATCTATTGCGCGAGTTGCTGGCCGGAGAAAGACTGACTGACATCGAAATCCACCAGCCCTCGCTTACCGACCTGTATCGCCACTACATGGACCAGGCCAGCGAGGTACCGGCATGAAGCAGATCTGGAATATTGCCCGCAAGGAGCTCAGCGACGGCCTGCGCAATCGCTGGTTGCTGGCGATCAGCCTGGTGTTCGCACTGTTGGCCGTCGGCATAGCCTGGTTTGGCGCTGCCGCGTCGGGGCAGGTTGGCTTTACCTCGATTCCGGCGACCATCGCCAGTCTCGCCAGTCTGGCAACCTTCCTCATGCCGCTAATCGCGTTGATGCTGGCCTACGATGCGATCGTCGGCGAGGAGGAGGGCGGTACGCTGATGTTGCTGCTGACCTATCCGTTGGGTCGCGGGCAGATCCTGCTGGGCAAGTTCTTTGGCCATGGGCTGATTCTGGCTCTGGCCACACTGATCGGGTTCGGCAGCGCCGCGCTGGCCATCGCAGCGCTGGTCGAAGACGTCGAGCTGAGTCTGTTGGTATGGGCGTTCGGACGTTTCATGCTCTCTTCGACGCTACTGGGTTGGGTGTTTCTGGCGCTGGCCTATGTACTGAGCAGCCTGGCTCGGGAGAAATCCACCGCAGCCGGGTTGGCGCTTGGTCTGTGGTTTCTGTTTGTGCTGGTCTTCGATCTGGCGTTGCTGGCTGTGCTGGTCATCAGCGAGGGCAAGTTCAACCCTGACCTTCTACCCTGGGTATTGCTCTTCAACCCCACCGATATCTACCGCCTGATTAACCTTTCAGGCTTTGATGTTGGCAGCAGCGCCGTCGGCGTACTGACGTTGGGAGATGATCTGCCGATATCGGGCTGGCTGTTATGGGTGTGTCTGGTTGTCTGGGCGAGTATTTCCTTGCTTCTGGCTTATTGGTTGTTCCGTCGACGGGTCGTGTGATCCTAAGGATGTTTAGATGATGAATTGTTTTCAAGAGCGCGGCGTGCGTCTGGTCGCAATCACCCTGATGAGCTTGGGTCTGTTGGCCTGCGGCAAAGAGCAAGAGACGCAGGTAGTGCGTGAGCCGGTGGCCTTCCATCCTGATGACGAATGCCATGTCTGCGGGATGGCAATCACGGAGTTTGACGGTCCTAAAGGCCAAAGCGTCGGTAATGCTGGCGTGCGCAAGTTTTGCTCAACTGCCGAAATGCTCGGTTGGTGGTTGCAGCCGGAGAACCGTATCAGCGACGTTTCGCTGTTCGTCCATGATATGGGACAAAGCGAATGGAGCGCACCGGATGACGCGCACCTGATCGACGCGACCACTGCTTATTATGTCACCGGCATTTCGCTGAAGAGCGCTATGGGAGCGAGTTTGGCCAGCTTCAAAGATGAGGCCGCAGCGCAGGCGCTCGCCGACGAGCACGGTGGACGAGTGTTGCGCTTTGAGGACATTGATCAGGAACTATTACAGCAGGCCGCGTCCTCACAGCACGGTCATGGCATGCATTGATCCTGCCGCATCCAGGTCAGTCATAAAGCTACGCGGAGGTTGGCTTAAGCCCCCGCCTCATGGCCGCGCCAGTAGAAAGCTGGCGATGGCCGGCGACACCCGCTGTATATCAAATTGCTGGTAATGCACCTCACCGTTCTTGCTTTCCACTGTTAGCCAGATGCCGTCGTTGAGACTGATGGCGTCGGGTAGCGAAATGATAGCGGTCTTCTCCCGCCCCCTGCCGTCAAAGGACGTTCCTGCGGCGCGCAGAGAACGGGGCTTTCTTACTTTAAGATAGGCGGTACGAATATCCTGATCACAGCCTTCGCAAAAACGAATGACGAAGGCTTTGAGTGGGACGCCCATGGCGACAATCTCTGGCGGCTTCTGATCCTTTTCTGCCAGGGAAAATGCCCAGGGCCCTATCTGGCCGTGAATGGCGTCCTCGCGTAACAAGGGTGCTTGCGGAGCGCCAAGCAGCTGCCAGGTAAAGGCAGACAGCGGTAAAAGCAGGGCCGCAGCGGTGAACCCGGCACGGAGCAGAGTGGCGCGGCGTGATCGGATTGCCGGTGGTGCTGCTACAGCATCGCCGTTGCGGAGCTTTTCCCTGCGCGGGCTGCTCGGCCGAGTTTGCGGTTGCCAAGGCCATTTGGGCAGATAGAAGACCAGTCCCAGGCCGGCCACGCTTAGCCAGCCAAACCAGACAACAGAGCCCATAGCAAACTGCCATTGCGCTATCGCCAGGCCCAGAGCCACTGCTAGCAAGCACCAGCCCAGAATACGAAGCAGAAACCGTCTGGAGTCGGGCAGCGCTTTGCTTATCAAATGTTTGCTGTGCTTAGGCATGGCCAGCGCCAAGGCGACAAACCCTGCGAGGCTGGTGGTGAAAACCGAGAGACTCATCCAGGTCATAGCGTGCCCCCGGGGACCGCGCCCGGCAGCAAAAGCCAGCATAGTGCCGTGCATACAGCCGTTGTCAAAATCAGGCCCAGCCACACTACCCACAGCCGCCGTGCGGCAAAGACCCATACGATAATCGCAGCATACAAAGCAAAGCTCAGCATGGTACTGGCCGCCAGCGCGTAGGCTTGGGGCAGAGGCCAGGTCAGCGCCAGCAATACTGTCAGGGCCGAGGTAAGGAGGTAACCGCCTAGCGCTGCAGCCGCTATCCGGGATGCCACCATCCAACGGTAGCGTGCAGGATCCTTGAGCAGCGCGATCATGCCATCTCTCCACTGGGGCTGCCGGCATGTGCCGGCGATTCCTCTGCGGCTTTTTTCAACCAGATTCTTTTGATCCTGAGGGCCAGATAGGCAAAAGCCAGCCCCAGAGCCAGCATGCTAAGATCAAATCCCGCCAGCACCCAGTCGCCGACGGCCAGGCTGGCACCGAGATGTTTGTCGGTGGTGAGGGCGTTAAGTATGGGCAGTAATAGAAAAGCGGCGGCGGCAAGCCATGAAAGCTCTACCCAGGCCTTGCGGATGTCGCGGAAAAAGGCATAGATCAGGGTTTCGCCCCAGACCAGAAAGAGGACATTGGCTTCCCAGTTAGCACGGTCGGCAATGTCCAGTGGTAGCAGACGGTTGGCCCAGAAGTAGGCCGCCACCGCTGCCGGTAGACCGACAATAGTCGCCACATTCAGGGCCTCGACCAGCCTCAGACCGAAGTGCCCACCCGTCGCATCATGGTTTCTACGACGCTTGATCGTCCAGAGCACCAGACCGGTGCCGATCATTCCGCAGCCGAGGATTCCAGCTATGAAGTACAACCAGCGTAGCCATGGATCGGCAAAGTGTCCCTCGTGCAGGGCAAGCAGCGTCTGGTAAGTCTCGACCACGGCGTGATCGCCTGGTTTGGGCGGCAGGAGCTCGCCGGTGTGGGCGTGAAAGCGCATTGTTTCACCTTCACGCACTCGCAACTTGGTGCTGCTTACCTTGCCGATCTCGACAAGGGGCTCCTGGCCCACTTCGTGCTCCAGCATCAGCGAGCGAACCTGGCCCTTGCCCCAGACGTCTTCAGCGTTGGCAAGCATTGTGGGTACGGATGCCTCGGGGCGGCTGACCGGCTCATGCTTAGGGTCACCCAATAGCTCGTTGAAAAAGCGCATCTGGCTTGGCCTATCGACACCGTAAAGGGTGGCGATACCGGCGGGCATGTAGGACGCGGCGAAGAACACCAGTCCGCTGTAGGTAATCATCAAGAAGAAGGGGAGCGCCATCACACTGATCAGGTTATGGGCATCCAGCCAGGAGCGCTGGCCCTTGCCCGGCCTAAAAGTAAAAAAGTCCTTGAAGATCTTTTTATGGGTGATCACCCCACTGACCAGAGCCACCAGCATCAGCATGGTGCAGATGCCGACCAAGTAGAACGCCAACTGACGGTCGATGTAATGCAGTGAGTAGTGCATGCGGTACAGCAGCCTGCCACCGCCCGTTTCACGAGGCTCTATTTCGGTGCGCAGGCCGCCGGTATGCGGGTCCACTTTTTCACTACCCCGAACACCGCGCTCATGACGTTCCAGCGGCATGGTTTCCCAGCTAATCTCGAAGTTCTCCCAGCTCCGCGAGGCTTGCGAATGGTGGGGCAGGGTGATGTTCCATGACCTGGCGCCAGGCGCAACCTGTTCCAACCGCTGCAGGGCCATGTCGGCCAGCGCCCCATTGTCGTACTCGGGTGCAGCCCCCAGAAATGGGCGTTCCGGCTCCATCCAGCGGGTGATCTCGAAGGTAAAGTAGCCTGCCGTGCCGGTGACGAACACGAAGAACAGTACCCACCCCACGACCAGGCCGCACCAGGTGTGCAGCCAGGCCATACTCTGGCGAAAACCTTCTTTCATCAGTAACGATCCTTCAATTCAAACAGCTCCCTGCAGAGCCACAGGGGAGAGGGCGAACTGCCTTATGGCGGTAATATCAACTTACAGGATACGAATGTTAATGCTTATCAGATAGTTCTGCAAAGAATGCTTGGCAGATCATGCCGGAGCGTTCTGTGATCCCGGCCCGCGCAGCGCAAAACCTGCTCTATCTCGCATCTGAGCTCCTGTTAACGTAACCTTTTGATAACGAGTGCTGGGCTGTCCGTTGAACTCAGCATGTAGCGCATCGCTCAAAAGCGACTGATCCGTCAAAAAGGATGAGGTATGAAGTATCTGGGGTTGCGTGGTGTAAAGCCGTTAACGATTGCAAAACGAACCGTCAAAGAGTTTGACGAAGACGACATGTCTACCTACGCCGCAGCGCTGGCGTTTCGTGCGCTGTTGTCACTATTCCCGTTCCTGCTGTTTCTCACAGCCACGCTGACCTTTTTCAACATGCCCGAATTCTTCGGTTGGCTGCGTCAACAGGCGGCGCTGGCTCTGCCGCCCATGGTTGTTGAGATGATCAATCCGATCATTGATCAGTTGCAGGAGGACGACAACAGCGTTCTCTCGGTCAGTATCGTGCTGGCCATTTGGGTGTCGGCTACCGGCATGCGCTCACTGATGAATGCCATGAACAATGCCTACGATGTCCGCGAGTCGCGACCTGCATGGAAGCTGTTCCCGCTGTCCATCCTGTATACGCTGGGTATCGCACTGATGTTGATTGCGGCTGCAGGTCTCATGCTGCTAGGGCCAACAACATTACAATGGCTGGCAAACACCGTAGGTATGAGTGGGCTGGCAGACCTTTCCTGGGACTGGTTGCGCTGGCCGGTAGTGGTACTGCTGCTGATGTTTGTGGTGGCGATGATTTACTACGTAACGCCTAACGTGGAGCAGACGTTCCGCTTCATAACACCCGGATCGGTGCTTGCCGTGATCGTCTGGGTGGCGGCCTCGTTGGGCTTCGGTCTGTATGTGCGCAACTTCGGCAACTTTCAGCTGTTCTATGGCAGCATCGGCGCGGTCATCATTCTGCTTCTGTACTTCTACATTTCAGCGTCTGTACTGCTGTTCGGCGCCGAGCTCAACGCGGTAATTGAGCATGCCTCCACCGAGGGCAAGGATCCGGGCGACAAGACCATCTAAATCAACACTGGCATATTCAGCAACTTGCCAGGCCCCAATCCAGGGCGGCGATGCGGTATGCTTAAGGCTAATATTCGCGTAAGGCATACATACGATGAGTCAGTACGATTTTGATCTTTTTGTTATTGGCGCCGGATCAGGGGGCGTACGGGCCAGCCGTATGGCAGCGGGCTTCGGGGCCCGCGTAGGTGTGGCTGAGGATCTTTATCTGGGTGGCACCTGCGTGAATGTGGGCTGTGTACCGAAAAAGCTATTTGCCTATTCTGCACACTACTCAGAGGACTTCGAGGACGCCAAGGGCTTCGGCTGGAAGCTGCCCGAAGCTGTTTTTGATTGGCCTACGCTGGTACGCAACAAGAACCAGGAAATCGAGCGTCTCAACGGCATCTACCGCAATATGCTCAAAGCATCGGATGTCACCATCATCGATGCGCGCGCGCAATTTATTGATTCTCATACACTTCAGGTCGGCGACAAGCAGGTCACGGCTGAACGTATTCTGATTGCGACCGGTGGCTGGCCACATATCCCCGATTTCCCCGGCAACGAGCACGTGATCAGCTCAAATGAGGTTTTTCACCTCGAGAGCTTACCCAAGCGAACGTTAGTGGTGGGCGGTGGGTATATTGCGATTGAGTTCGCCAGTATTTTCCATGGCATGCAACGTGAGGTGAGCTTGCTCTATCGCGGCGAGATGTTCCTGCGCGGGTTTGATAGCAGCCTGCGCGAGCATATGGCGGCGACCATCAAGCAGAAGGGCATTGACCTGCGCTTCAATGCCAACGTCAAGGATATCCAACGCCAGGCGGACGGCAGCTTGCAGGTAAACCTGACGGACGGTACTGCGCTGGAAACCGATCTGGTGCTCTACGCTACTGGCCGCAAGCCCAACCTCAGGGGGCTTGGGTTGGAGAACACGGCTGTGACGCTGGATGACAAAGGCTTTGTAGCGGTTAATGGCGACTACGAAACCCAGGATCCCAGTATCTACGCCATTGGCGACGTCACCGATACGCTGCAGTTGACGCCGGTTGCGCTGGCTGAAGGTATGGCGTTGGCCCGCCGGTTATTCCGGCCAGATGACTATGTACCCGTGGATTACCGCGACATAGCTACAGCCGTTTTCTGTATTCCGAATATCGCTACACTGGGGCTAACCGAAGAACAGGCTCGGGAAGCGGGTTATGGCTTGAAGGTCTACGAAAGTCGTTTCAGACCCATGCGCAATACCCTCGCAGGGCGGGGCGAAGAAAGCTTGATGAAAATGATTGTCGACAAGGTCAGCGACCGAGTGCTCGGCGTGCACATGATTGGCCCGGATGCCGGCGAAATCATCCAGGGGTTGGCCGTCGCGCTAAAGGCCGGAGCGATCAAGGCCATGTTCGACGCAACCCTAGGCATTCATCCCACTGCCGCTGAAGAGTTTGTTACCATGCGTACCCCAACGCGGACCGACTGATTCCGCAGCAGCTCGGAGAGGGACGGCATGACCTGGTTTTATGCTTTTGATCTGTTTGGTGTGGCGGTCTTCGCCATTTCTGGTGCGTTGGTGGCGGGTCGTAAATCCATGGATCTGTTTGGTGTCCTGGTCATTGCCATCATCACCTCATTGGGCGGCGGTACGCTGCGTGACACGATTCTAGGTCACCATCCGGTCAGTTGGATCAGAAATGATATCTATATTCTGGTCGCGGTACTGGCTGCGATAGCGACCATCGTCTGGGTTCGTTTTACTCGGCCGATTCATGAAACAGGTCTACTGGTGGCCGACGCTTTTGGTCTGGCGATTTTTACCGTCATTGGCACTCAGGTTGCCATGCAACATGAAGTGCCAATCAGTGCAGCGGTGATTATGGGGATGATGACGGGCGTGGCCGGTGGCGTGATGCGGGATGTCATCTGTAATGAGATTCCGCTGATTTTTCACAAAGAAATCTACGCCACAGCCTGTATTGCGGGATCACTGGTCTATATCGTTTTGCATCAATTGAACACGACGCCCAATCTGGACGTCACTGTCGCGGTGTTAACGGTGCTGGTCATTCGTCTTGCCGCCATTCGCTGGCATCTCGGGTTGCCCCGATTCCATCTTCTGGACCGGGAGCCGCCTGACCGCGATTAATGATGGTGCCCGCTCTTTTCCACCGCGGGCGCATCTTCTTCAATGGCTATTTCCACATCTACCTGTCCAGCCTGCTGGAAGTAAAGCGTCAGCGGAAAGCGTTCGCCAGCTGTCAAGGGCTGCTTCAGATTGAATAGCATGATGTGATAGCCGCCAGGCTTGAAGCTAACACTCTCACCCGCAGGCAAAATCAGGTTTTCGACCTGCTGCATTTTCATCAGACCATCTTGGTGAATGTGCTCATGGATTTCCGCATGACCTGCAACAGGGGTGCGCACATCTGTCAGTGTGTCAGCCCGTTCGCCGCGATTTTCAATTATCATGTAAGCCGCGCCGGTCGGCGCCACGGGGGGGAGGGCGCGAGCCCAGGGATGGATGATATGCAGGTCGGCAATATCATACTCGTGGGCAAAGCTCTGGCCGGCGAATAATGTGCCCAGTAGGGTAGCGCAGAGAGCTAAGGTCCGTGGTTTCAGCGTCATATCAATGCTCCTGATTACAAAGCAGCCAGATTACCTTGCGGCAGGACCGCGTGCCATAGCGGTAATGGCAGCAAAGGTAGATAATGGTCCGGCTACCGGTGATATTAAAACGATACTATCGATTGAAGCAGTAACAGTGATCCTGTAACCGCGTCAGTAATGGCTGTAAACCAACATGTATTTTCAGCAGACTGTCAGGACGGACATGTCATAAGACGTTAGGGATGCATCCTTCAGTTAATGAGCCAACTATGTATGAAAAGCGGCGGCTGGAACGGCACAAAATAACTACCAGCCTTGAAGTCTATGATCTGGATAGTGGCCAGCATCTGGGCCGGGTAGTGGACCTGCATGCTGAGGGTCTGATGTTATTGAGTGAACAGCCTATGGAGCTGTTCAGACGTTATGCGCTGCAGGTAAGCCTACCGATGATCCTGAATGGCATGACAGAATTTTTCGTTGACGCCGAAAGCTTGTGGCAACGTGAAAGCATTGCTGGCGGCCAACATTGGACCGGTCTGCATTTTGTGCGGTTGCCGGATGAGGCGAAGCAGTGCATTGACAAGATGGTTGCCAGCCGCTGAAGCCTAATCAGCAGCTGAGCGCCGTTAGGTGGTTATCCCAACGCAGTTTCTCTGCACTGAGATGAGTAACAGCCAATGTGCGCTCATCAATATGATAGATGCCACCGACACCGGAGGTGACCAAAAATCCGCCCTGGTCAGCCGCCAGTACACCTGCGGCATCAGGCAGTTCTATATCTTGCACATAGCGCCCCTGCACATAATCGACTATCACTACACGGTTTCCACGCGGCGCGGTGATGGCTGCCAGCGACCCACCAGGGCTGATAGCCACACTGGCTACGTAATTTCTCATCGCAGCCTGACGATCTAGCGGCAACTCAATTTCGCTGAACCGTCCTGACGTCGTGTCCAGCCGTGCAATCAATGGCGGATGCTCCCAGGCAGGCCCTTCAAACTGATAACCCGCTATTACGATGCCGTCAGAGCTGATTGCCAGGTGGTGGCAGCTCAGTTGATGGTGCGACGGTTCGTGCTTCTGCTCTAACGCCCCCGTCTGGCTATTCATTAGCACCAGAGCAGGGCGCATGCTGTCCAGATTCAGCTTGATTCGATCATAATCAGGGTGGGTGAGGATGCCGCCCATGGCGATCACCAGCGTTGTGCCGTCAGGGTGCAGTCGCAGTTCGTGCGGATCCATACCGCCCACCGAAAAGTCCGCAATCCAGCGATATTGCTGCTGGGCGTCATAAACCCGAATATGCCCCTGTCCATCACTGAAATGATTGGCGGTGGCATACAGGTACTGCCCATCCTGACTGAACACGCCATGGCCGTAAAAGTGGTGTTGCTCGCCGGAGCTCAGTTGATGTTGCAGGGTGCCATCCTGGCTATCCAGGATGTACAACGCACGGCCGGGACGTCTTGCGAACACCGCCACCTGAGTGGAGCCCGGCCGGATGCAGCCGCCATGGCAGCGCTCGGCTACTGGCACGCTAGCGAGAATGCGTCCTTGATTATCGGCCAGCATAATGAAGTGCCGACCATCTACCGTGTCGACAGCGCTGAGAAAACGCTGAGGCTGATTTCCTGCTGGCAAGACAGCACAGCCCACCAGCGGGCTAGTTAATACCAGGCCAGCGAGACTAAGCTTGATGAAGTGACGCCTGTCCATCAGTCACCGTCGCTGGAATTGAAGCCCTTAACGATCCCAAGCTCGCTGGCAATCGGGCCTTCGAGCAGGCTGGCGAGACGATCAATATCGACGAATAACAACTGCAGACTCCTGTAACCCGAATCGTTGTTCAGCGACTCTGACATGCCAGCAGGCAACTGCTCCAGTCTATCCAGGCTCGCGGCCAGCGCGTGCTCGAACTGAGTCAGTAACTGATCCTGACCGGCCGCATGCATCAGTGTTGCAAAGCCAGGAAGAAAATCGCTCTGCAATCCCTGCAACGATGCCTTGAGGGTGGTCAGCGATTGTTCGCTTCGCCATGCATCAGCCAAGTAGGGATTACGACGCTTCTTGCCCTGCAATCCCATCGGCGCACCCAGCCGTGCGTTACGCAGAATATCCAGAGCGTGCATTGCTGCACTGATCGTAGTGAAGTCGTAACTAGCCTCGGTGAGGTAATGCGGTTTGAAAGCAGCCCATTGGCTGGCCACAGCGGTTGCATTGGCGCTGATCTGGCCGCTGATGGCCACCAGCAGGTCGCACACCCGCGGGGCAGCGCTGGTGGCGTTCTCATCAAAGAGCAGATATTCCATCGCCGGAAAACCCTTCACGGCGACGCTAGCAGTAGCGAGCGTTTGAGCCGACAGTGAACCCGTATCCTTCAGCAGGCCATCGACCTGGCGAGCAATCAAGTTTTTGCTGTCAGGCCAGAATTGAAACTGCCAGGCCATGCTGTTCTGTTCGATCGGTCCAAAGTCGATAAACCGGATCCTTTGCCAGGCCAGAAACGCGGTCAGCCAGTCGTTCCGCAATGCCTTTAACGCCGGCCCTTTGTCCGCATTGTCGGCAGTGCAGTGCTGTACAACCTGTTGGTGCAGCGCGCTGCTGGTCTGCGCCAACGCGTCATAACCCTGGGTCAGCTGCGCATGCCATTGCTCGCGCGGCGAGTCTGCCTGGGCTGCATTGGCGCACAACAGCAAGAGCAGTCCGCCGGACTGCAACAGCGCACGCCACCTATACCGATTTAAAAAAGGCATCAATACTCTCCGCTCATAGGGATTCCAGGAAAAGAATCAATGCCCCGCGTTGCTCGTTGGACAGCTGCCGATAATGCTCGACAGCTTGCTCAGCTTCACCGCCGTGCCAGAGAATGGCTTGCTCCAGCGTCTCAGCCCGACCATCGTGTAGAAATCCCGCCCGAGGATTGATCTGTTGTGCCAGCCCGATACCCCAGAGTGGCGGAGTACGCCATTCATTGCCGTCGGCCAGGAATTCGGGCCGGCCATCGGCCAGTTCGGGGCCCATGTTGTGCAGTAGCAGATCAGTGTAGGGCCAGATGGTCTGGTTGCTCAGATCCGCGCGGCCGGCCACCTCGCCGGTCACATGGCGTGGCGTATGGCATCCAGCGCAGCCGCTCTGATTGAACAGCTGCGCCCCCCGGGTTACGTCTGCGTTATCCAGGTCCCGGCGCGCCGGAACCGCAAGACTGCGGGCATAGAACGCAACAAAGTTGGCCACCGTATCGCTGACTTCCGGCTCACCACCGTGGGCAAAGCGCCCGCAGTCCTGCACTGCGGTGCAGTCGGTGTGCGGGACCAATGTGGACGTCAGGCCCATATCGCCAGCGAAGGCCCCCATGCTTTGCTGCATGACATTAGGCTCCGCGGCTTTCCAGCCAAAGCGGCCCAGCACGGTGGTTTCTGTTGCTCTGTTCCAGACATAGTTTGCGCGTCCGGATATCCCGTCTGCGTTGCTGTCATCCGGATCAACAGCAGCAAGAATGTCTGCCTCGGGGATCGCCTCAAGCAGGCCAAGACCAATCATGGGCGGCGCGACCCGGGGTGACACCAACAAGTTCGCGGGCAGAGGTCCGTAGGCTGGGTTTTCGATACGGTAGGTGGGCTCGCGTAAGCTGACGCTAGTGCCATCAGCTAGCATTTTTTCACGTTCAGCCCATTCGATAATCAGATCTGCCTCAGGCTGCATGCCGGGAATAGCGGCGGTTTGCAATTGGCTGCCATAGACAGGGGCCGGCAGGAAGCCATGTTGCTTGAGAATCAATGCATCCGCTTTGGCGTCGGCAGGTACCGACAAGCGCAAGAACAGTGACACGGCCGTTTCACCGCGGGCAGGTGGATGGCCGCGGCCATCCTTGATATGGCAGCCTTGGCAGGAGTTGGTATTGAACAGCGGGCCGAGACCATCGCGCGCATCAGTACTGGAAGGCGCTATTACCCAGGGATTGCGGAAAAAACTATTGCCTACGCTAAAATCCAGGCGGCTGGTCATGGGCAAATTCGATTGGGGCAGGGAGTAGGCGTTGTGGTCGGCCTGTTCAACCGTGCCTTCGCCTCCCGTATCGGGCGTAGTTTGCAATGGGTATTCGACCGATGAATCGCAAGCAGTCAGCAATAGCTGTATTGCCAGCAACAAGCAAATAGCGCCGGGGCAAGTGAATGGCTTCATGAACGCCTGTTTATGTCACGGGTGAAACCAACGAAAGCCCGACCTGGCGGGCGGGCTTTCAGCGTATTAGTTACCAGTAACCATCGGTTGCTGGTAGTCCTGTGTTTACCGCTTAGAACGCATGGCCAGCATCATCAGGTTCCAGTGACGCGAGGCCTAACTCGCCAGCTACTTTCTCGATGGAGCCCGTCTGGATAACCAGCGCGTTGATTGCTGCATTGATGATCTCGTGTCCTTGCTGGTTGTCCGGCGCGATCATCATATCGAAAGCCATCGGATTGTCCTCAGCTTCAGCGGCATCCTTCATCGCTTGTACCGCAGCCATAGTGCTTTCCAGCTCGGCGCGTAGTTGCTGATCCAGTTCGGGATTGCTCTGGGCAACCAAGGCCGAGAGGGAAGGGCCAGTCATCACGTTGCCACCGGTGGGCTGATATTCACCGAGGTAAACATTCTGAATGCCCTTGGCGTTATAAAAGTGCGAGTTATGCGTGTTGTCACTGAAGCAGTCATGCTCGTCTTCGTAGGAGTTGGCTTCCAGCGCAACCTTCATGCGCTCGCCTGCCAACTCACCCAACGACAACGAGCCCATACCGAATAGCATTTTTTGCATGACGTCCTCGCTGGGCATGGCCAGTAGTTCGGCACGGTAGTTACCAGCAGAGTTACCGGACTGATCTTCCGCCCACTGCTCGGTCATCCATTGCAGATCAGTGACCAGCAGGTCCGTCACCGCATCCAGATATTCGGCGCGTCGATCACAATGTCCATTAGTGCACGCGTCATTGCTTGCATAATCAGTAACTGGGCGTTCACCGCTGCCCGCAGCGTAGCCGTTCAAATCCTGGCCCCATAGCAGGAATTCGATGGCGTGATAACCGGTCGCTACGTTGGCCTCCGAACCACCTATTTCATTCAAGTCGGCCAGCAGCTCCGGGGTCAGATCAGACACATCCAAGGTCTCGCCACCGATATTGATACTGGTATTGGCAATAATATTCGCGGTGGCGCCTTCGTTACCCATTTCGTGCTGGTAATCGTCGGCAGCCACGTAATCGATCATGCCTTCATCCAGAGGCCAGGCGTTAAGTTGACCTTCCCAATCATCAACTACCGCATTGCCGAAGCGAAACACCTCAGACTGCTGGTACGCAACACGCGCATCCAACCAAGCCTGTTTGGCGGCTGCCAGATTGGCTTCGGTGGGCTCGCTAATCAGCGCATCGACAGCCTCATTCAGCGCTTGGGCTGTTGTCGCCGCATCCTTATAAGTAGCATGCGCAAGATCGGCATAATGCTTAGCGACCGCCGCGCTGTCCACGCTGGCTGCAGCGCTAGCCTGACTTTCGTTGTCATTTTCTACGGCTTCAACCACGGCCTCGCCAGCAGCCTGTTCTGCAGGCGCTTGGGTTTGCACCTCGTCACTGTTATCGCAAGCAGTCAGAAATAAAGCAGCGGATAGCGCAAGGGTCAACGCCTTGAGAGGGAAGTGAACGACCATGTAGTTGAACTCCTGATTACCGTAGAAGAATGTAATGATACTGATTTGCGTTCACGATTATAGGCTTGTATCGAGATATTGCAACGCCCAGATGGCGGTGGAACTTAGCAGGCCATCTTGTGCCTTATGAATAACGTTCATAAAAAGGAGCACGACATGTCGGATCAGCATGTGTACAAGAAGGTTGAATTGGTTGGATCGTCTACCGTCGGGATCGAAGATGCGATCAATAACGCTATTGCCGAGTGCGCAAAAACCGTCAAGAACGTTGAATGGTTTGAAGTGCAAGAGACTCGTGGCCATGTGGTAGAGGGCAAAGTTGCGCATTACCAAGTGGTCTTGAAGGTCGGTTTTCGTATTGAAAGCAACTGACAGGTCCTAGCCGTCGCGACCAGACTGGGGGCCAGCGTGGCCTCCACGTCGCTAAACGCATGCCAAGCCTGCCATTGATGAATATCGCCTCGCGCCCCCCTTAAAGTCTGAACCCTATCCGGCAGCCTGCTGGATCGCGTGTCTGCTATCTTATTGTGAATACCAGTCAGGCAGCCGTCTTGGCTACCGAAGCCATGACTAACCGGAGCGCAAGAACGTGCAAAAGGAACATTCCTTATTAGCTAGCCCGGTGCTGCTACCGGAAGGCATTTGCCTGATCAGAAACCAGCATGGCCGCGCATTTCTGCAAATTGAACACCCTGCCGTCAGCGCCCGAATTGCCCTGGAGGGCGCGCATATTACCCACTGCCAACCAGCGGGGCAGGGGCCGTTATTGTGGATGAGCCCCGATGAACCAGAACTACCTGGCAAGGCATTGCGTGGAGGCATTCCAATATGTTGGCCCTGGTTTGGCAGCAAAGACACCAGGCCAGTACATGGAATAGCACGCACCAGTCTGTGGGAGCTAACAGCGGTAACCAGTGAAGGAGCTCAGGTAAGTGTTTTTATGAGCCTAACTGCCTTGGTGCTCGAGCAGGCCCTGCCAGGCGAAAAGTGGCAGCTGGATGTGGAGTTTGTCATGGGCACCGATCTGCTGGTGACATTAATCACCCGTAATATCGGTACCAGACCCCAAGCGTTGAGCCAGGCGTTGCATAGCTACCTGCCGGTGTCGAATATTGATGAAACGGTGATTAAAGGGCTGGAAAATTGCAGTTATTTTGATCAGCTAACCGGCCGGCAGCAGCGACAGCACGGCCCGCTGCGCTTCACTATGGAAACAGACCGAATCTATTTCAACCACCCAGGCAAAGTCAGCCTGCTGGACGGCACCGAGGCAGCGCTGATACTCCGTCGGGAGGGTAGCGAGTCGTTGGTGGTGTGGAATCCCTGGATTGAAAAGTCACGCACGTTGGGCCACTTTCCGGCTGATGGCTACCAGACCATGCTCTGTCTTGAGTCCGCAAACGCTGGCCCGGACGCCCGCGTGCTCGATCCAGGTGAAACACACAGGCTGAGCAGCAGAATCACGCGGGTCAATAGTTTAAAGCTCAATAGCGCCGAGGCCTGACCGCGGCAATCAACAGACAGACCAGGGTGGACGCTAGCAGTGCACCGGCAAACGGGGCCAGAGTCGGAATGCTGCCAGGGAACGACGCAGCTAGGACGCCACCGGACAAACTCCCGGTAGCCCACCAACCGGGCAGTATCGCGCCGAAGATACCTGCCAAAGAGCCGCCGATGGCGGCGCCGGTACCCATGCGCGACCACAAACCCAACAAGACCGGCACAATCGCTGTAGCGCAGAGCAGGTCGGCAATTAGAAACAGACGCAGCACCGAAATGCCTTGCAAGGCTACGAAGATGACCGGGATCATCAACAGGCAGGTTATCCAGCGTGCGGCTGACAAAGAAAGACTGCTGCTTTCGGTGACTGCCAGGGAGGCAAGCGCGTTCTGCAGCGTATCTACAGACGACGCCACCAGCGTCATCGCCAGTACCAGTGCAGGAATAGTCAGCCACGCGGGGGCGTCGGCGAGTAGGGCAAAAAAGGGAATGGGTGGGCTACCCAGATTCGTTCCACTCATGGCTGCAATGATTCCCAGACCGCCAACCACCGCTACCACCAGAATAGTAATCAGCCCGCCGAACATTGCGCCACGCCCGAGGGCCTGACCGTCGCGCGCAGCCCAAATACGTTGCCAATAGCCCTGATGGAACAAGTTGGCAGCGGTCACCGCAATGATCAGTGTCAAGGCGATGGACAGCGAGCTGCCCAGAGGCATAGAGGGCATTGGCTGGCTATGGGTAGCCAGATTCGGCAACCGCTGCAGCGCCACCCAGCCCACCACAATGAGCAGCACCAGTAACAGCCATGCCTGCCACCGATCCGTGATCAGGCTGGCTCTGAGCCCGCCCCAGGCGGTGTATAGCAGGGTGGTCAGGGCTACGGCGATGATCACCATGTTGCCATTAACATCAGACAGCATGCTGGTGATGGCGCCAATTGCGGTCAATTCGGCAATTAAAAAGCAGAGCATGTAGAGCAGCGATATCAACGCCACCCACCGGCGTACAGCCACGCCGTAACAGGCCTGGGCAAACTCACCGATACTGCGACCTTGCGGCAGATGGCGGCGTATGGCCGGGCCACACCAGGCAAATACCATGAACGGCAAGGCAGCCCCTAGCGCGTAGCCGACAAGCGCTACGGGGCCGGCAAATGCGCCTATTTCTGGCGGCGCAAAGAGGATCCAGCCACCCATGCCCGAGGCCAGAAAAGACAGCCCAAGCGCCTGAGCACCTTGACTGTTACGTGCCGTGCAATAATCGTCCAGGCCAGTAGCCGACTGGCGTTCACGCAGCCCAAGCCAGGCAAACAGCAACAGCGCAGCCGCCAGCACGGCCAGAGTCAGGTAAAGCATGTCGCGCTTCCTCCGCCGGTATTATCCGGATCAGGTTCCAGGGTTTACGCCCGCTGAAAACAGCAGGCGATTCTCAGTCCGGTGGGGGACTCCCCTGGCGACGTATGGGTAAGGCCAGCAATAGTGCCAAAAAAAACCAACCTTGCCTATGATTGGGTGTGAGGGGGAGAGTGATGTTAGGCCGCTACGGGTGCGGTCTGCTTGGTATTAGCTGGCTTGGCCGCAAGGTCAGGCGGGTCGAACGCCAGAATGCCGTCCTCCAGGCTTTCCTTCAGCATTTGTGAATCCTTGAGGTAATCGTTCAACACCTGCCAAGGGCGGGTCTTGCCCTGGCGCGGCAAAACGCTGTTGGCTCGTTGCACATATCCAGCCTCCAGCGAGCCCATAATAGAGGAGGGCAGCGCACTCTCATCGTCGCCAAGGGGAACGGCTACCTGATAGTTGTGCTGATCCATGTGTTTTAGCAGGCGGCATAGATACTGCGCTGCAATGTCCGCCTTGAGCGTCCAGGAGGCGTTGGTATAGCCGAGAATCCAGCCCAAGTTCGGCAGGTTCTGCACCATCACTGCTTTGTAGGTCATCTGTTTCTGTATGGCAAAAGGTGTTCCATCCAGCGCCAGTTGCATGCCACCTAGCACTTGTACCTGCAGGCCGGTAGCGGTGACGATGATGTCCGCTTCTATTTCCTTTCCCGAGCGCAATAGCAGACCTTTCTCGGTAAAAGTCTCGATCTGATCGGTTTCTACCGAGGCCTTTCCCGCATTGATGGCATGGAACAAATCCGCATCCGGAACCGCACACAGGCGCTGGTCCCAGGGCATGTAGTCCGGGGTAAAGTGACGCATATCATCTGGATTGTTCAGCTGTTTACGTACTTGCTTGAGCAGAAAATCACGCGTGCGATTGGGCCAGCGTTTTGCCGCGCGGTACATCCAGCGTTGGATGCGAATATTGCGCTGCCGTGTGAGGTGATAGACCCAGCTGTCCGGCATTAGTTTCTTCAGAAATCCGGCCAGTGCGTCACGAGAAGGCACCGAGAAAATGTAGGAGGGTGAGCGCTGGACCATGGTGACATGCGCCGCCGTATCGGCCATCGCCGGCACCAGGGAAATAGCCGTTGCACCGCTGCCGATGATCACCACTTTTTTGCCACGGTAATCCAGGTTTTCAGGCCAGGATTGCGGATGAATACAGCGCCCCTTGAACCGTTCTGCGCCGGGGAACTCCGGCAAGTAACCCTGATGATAGCTATAGTACCCTGTACAGCTGATCAGGAACCGGCAAGTAAACTGCCGAGTCTCGCCTGAACTGAGCTGCGTAGCTGTCAGCGTCCAGCGTTTGTCTGTACTCGACCAATTGGCCTGGGTAATGTCCAAACCGAAGCGAATCTTCTCGTTGATCCGGTACTCGGCAGCGGTATCACTGATGTAACGCCGAATGGACTCGCCATCAGCCAGTACCTGCAGATCGTTCCAGGGCCGGAACTGGTAACCGAAGCTGAACATGTCGGAGTCAGAGCGCACACCGGGGTAACGGAACAGATCCCAGGTCCCGCCAATGGCGTCACGCCGTTCAAGAATAGCGAAGCTGTGGTCAGGACAAGTTTGGGACATATGGCAGGCCATGCCGATGCCGGAAAGGCCAGCGCCGATAACGATAACGTCTAGGTGTTCTGCAGGCATTTTATTATTCTCTTCAGGTGAGCTTTCTGCACACCTGTAGACTGCCTGTTTAATTCTGCACTGCGACTGCCATATCACGTCAATTAGTGATCAATTAATGCCATTTGTTTTCAGTGTGCATGGCAGGCGGGGCTGACTAGGTGATTCTAAGGTCATGGTTTCTAGTCAGCCTAAAGCCAAGTTCATTGATCAGCGGTTGCTGCCCTTACCATCGCCTGGCATACCTCCTTGGCCCATCCCGCTTCCTTGGCCCATGCCACCTCCCTGGCCTTGCCCCATGCCGCCGCGCGCAGGCAGTTCTTCCGGCAGGGTGATGCCTCGTTCGAGAGCTCGCTCACGCATCTGTTCATGATGCTGACTGCGTATTTGCTCTCGCTCCTGCTGGGTGGTCGCCTGGCGCATGCGGCTGCGAAACTCCGTGCGTTCCTGCTGGGTCATGATCTGCGAACCGTAGACGGGCTCGTTGTTGTCTTCGGCCGGTTGTGCCAAGGCTACGCTAGACAGCAGCAGCGCACCGAAAGCAAGAGTCAGGGTCATCTTTTTCATCTGTAAGTCCTCGTGGGTGTATACCGCTCAGGATCTAAACTAACTTGGGCTACCGTTATCGCATTGATCAAAGTCAAGCAACCTGTTGTTGCAGGCTAGTTGGTGTCGCGTCAGCCATGTTCCCAAAGCTGCCATGTCAGGGCAGGCTATACTGTAAACATCCATCCTATTTAACATAATATAGATTATGCGAACTTATGTGCCAGACAACATCCAACCGCATGTGCTCTGTTTCTGATCTAAATCAAACAACCTGCGTGGTCGCTCCCGTACAAAGTAACAGTCAACCTTCGCACCATCGAATCGTTGATGGTGTGCGTTCGTAGTTTGCACTCTACCTAGGAGGAGTAATGAGATGAGCAACTCTGAGAAAAAAGTGTCGGTAACTACCGAAGAGAAAACCAACCAGCATCCGGCCGTCGCTGACATTTGGCGTCCCTTTGAAAAATTGCGGCAACAGGTCGATCACCTGTTCGATGAGTTCAATCGCGGCTCAGGGCTTTCACCCTTCAGCCGAGGGCTGTTCGATGTTGAGCCACTGTGGGGCCGGGAGCTGAAGAGTCGCGGCATGCCTGCCGTGGATATCGCCGAAAAAGACAAAGGCTACGAAATTACGGCCGAACTGCCCGGTATCGAGAAAAAGAACATCGAGGTCAAACTGTCCAACGGCAGCCTGATCATCAAGGCCGAAAAGAAGGAAGACAAGGAGGAAAAAAGAAAAGGCTATTTCCTGAGCGAGCGTCACTATGGTTCCTTCGAGCGGGTATTCACCCTGCCTAAAGGGGTCGACGCAGAGAAGATTGAAGCTGGCTTCAGCAATGGCGTGCTCAGCATCTCGTTGCCGAAAAAACCCGAGGCCATGAAAGCGGATAAAGTTGTACCAATCAAAGCTGATTGATGGCCCGCCACCCTGCCCCAGGCCGATAACCGGCCGGGGCTTTAGGGGAGTGGCTTGACGATAATCAGACTGCAAGGCGCTTGATTCAACACCTGCTCGGTGGTACTACCAAGGTACCTGCCGGCCGCATGCTGGTAAGCCGTGCCCAACACCAATATGTCGAAAGCCTGCTGTCGTGCGAAATGGATTAGCACCTGGTGCGGAACGCCGACCAGGTGATGTCGACGCTTTTTCTCGATTTCATAGCGTTCGGCAAGCACACCGAGCGCCTCGTCCTGTACGTCATTGACCGCGTCTCTCAAACTGGTCTGTAGTGTCGATGTTGGCACACTCGTTCCGTTACCGCCCAATACGGCCCAGGCGCTGACGTTGAGCAGGTGCAATGCTGCGCCACAGCTGGCCGCCAGCGTCGAAGCCACATCAAGAATTCGATCATTCAACCCTTGAGAAAGCTCTTCCAGGTGAGACAGATCAATAGCCGCGAGGATCTTCAGCGGTTTCGGGTTTTTGCCATCGGTAACTAGATGCAAGTGAGCGGGACAGTCGCGCAATAACAGCCAGTCTAAGGTGAGATGGAAGTCGCGCTCGGGCGCAGGAACATATTGACTGTCCTTAATCACCATGTCGGCAGGAAAATCACGCACGCGCTTGGGCACACAATCTAGGGTAGATCTGGGTTCTATCACTTCCACCGTAGGCTGTAACCCGAAGCCTTGTTGATGCCGCGCTTGCTGCTCCAGCCAGTGCCTGTGCAATTGCACGAATGGGGACGAACGCGGCTGCGCTTGAGTCTGCGCCTCGCTGCGAAACCGTTCGGATCCCGCCTGCGTGTGGGTATTATCTAATGCCATGATGTGCAACATCGCACCGGTAGCGCTGGCCAGTGCATCCGCCCGATCAAAGGCTGGGGTACGGGTCATCTCGATGGGAGCGATTAATAGAAGGCGGTTGAATTTCGACATCTCACTAGCCTCGGCCTGACAATGCTGACCTGTCTTGCTGTAAACACGATAAGTATCCATGCCCCTCGCGCTTGCGCTCTGATTTTTGTCAAATAATACAACCTGACCCACTTTGGCGGGGCTCAGCGTAATCCAGGTCTTTTCCGCCCCTACTCCCCCATGAGCTACACTGAGAAAACAAACTGTACATCAAGGCTGATTGATACGTGGATTGACAGGATAAGCCCCCTGCCCTCACTGGCTTTAGAGCTCTGCAAATTCATTGACCAGGTCTTTAGGCGTGTCTGCGGCTTTTTGTCGGCTCGTTGGCACTAACATGAACAATTGTGGTCGATCGGTTGTGGACTAGGAAAGTAATCAACCAACAGGGCGCGTGGCATGTCGTATACAGGATTGTATCAGAGCCAACATCTCAGGACTGCCTGTTCCAACTGCAGCGTCTCGGAGTTATGCCTGCCATTCGGTCTGACCGGTCCGGAAATCCAGCAGCTGGACAAACTGATCGTGCAACGTTTCAAGGTGAAAAAAAACCTCGCCCTTTACCGCACGGGCGATCCGTTGCGCTCGCTGTACGCGGTCCGTATCGGCTCATTCAAAACCAATGTGATCTCAGTCAATGGTCGTGAACAGGTTACCGGGTTCCAGATGCCTGGCGAGCTGCTCGGTCTTGACGCCATCAGCACCGAAATCCATGGCTGCAATGCCTTTGCCCTGGAGGACAGCGAGGTGTGCCCGATCCATTTCGCGCACCTGGAGAAGCTCGCTGGGGAGTTACCATCATTGCAGCATAATTTGAACAAAATACTCAGCAGGGAGATCGTTCGCGATCACGACATGCTGATGACGCTGGGTAACATGAACTCGGAAGAACGCCTGGCGGCCTTCCTGCTGAACCTATCGCAACGCTTGAGCATGCGTGGTTACTCGCCCACTCATTTCTTATTGAAAATGCGTAGGGAAGAAATCGGCTCCTACCTGGGGCTGCGCTTGGAAACCATTTGCCGCAGCATTGCGCACCTGCGGGATCGTGGACTGGTTGAAATATCAGGCCGAGACGTTGAAATTCATAACCTGAAAGGGCTTAACCAATTAGTTGCAGGCTGTCATCGCCTGCGGCTCGGCTAATACCCAGCCACCCTGATAGTCGCCATTCTTACCGTGATGGAGGTGTGGCGCACTCGCCTTTCTCTTTGACAAATATCAAGCCCTCCTTCCCGGTTGCTAGCACAATAGGAAGCTGAATTTCACGCCCCTTGTACCGCTGCCATTGCTTGGTGCACTTGAACGATTCTCTATTGGAGGTTTGTCATGTCGGCACAGTCGCGTTTCTTGTTGGTTGCCTCGCCCTTAATGGACTGCAGTTGCGCTTTCGATCGAGCCACAGCGATGGCCAGGGCGCTGGACGAGACCCTGCATAGGGTCGCGTTTGATTACCTGGAAAGCCTGGCCACCCCGCGGCTGGTTAACTTTCCCGCACTGGAGCAGATACGCCTGAGCTATATCGAGCGTCATCGCCGTTGGCTAGAAATGTAGGTGTGTCCATTGCTCAGAATCGGATGATGCTTATGCACACACCTGCTCACGTGGCTTCCATCGATGCACTGCTAAGGCAGTTCGCTGAGCCTCTGCCAAAACTCAATTCACCAGCATTTGGTGAAATGTTCGACCGCTACGCAGATGCTCAAGTGGTCGTGATTGGGGAAGCTAGTCACGGTACCAGCGACTTTTATCGGACTCAGGTAGCGATCACCCAAAGACTGATCGAACAGCACGGATTCATTATTGTCGCGGTTGAAGCTGACTGGCCTGATGCAGGGCACGTTGACCGGTATGTCCGCAGTCTGGTGCCCTCAGTGTGCAAGCGCCACATCTCAGGAAGCTGGAATCAGAAGACGATACCTTTCCGTTTGGTCTGTGAGGCAAGCCAAGTGGGCTTCAGTCATCCTTATCCCGGCTGCGGGCTTCTCGCTGCCAGGCCCGCTGCAATAGATCGATGACCTGTCCATCCGAGGTCTGGGAAAAATTCTCGTACCAGTAACCAATCGACATCAACCACTGCGGAGCCAGCGGGCAGATTATCTCATCAACTTCGAACTGCAATTGCTCCATCGTGTCGCGTGCTGCCACCGGAACGGCTACGACAATGCGCGACGGTGAGTACTCGCGCACCGCCCGAATTGCAGCCATCATCGAGGCGCCTGTTGCGAGGCCGTCGTCTACCAGTATCACCACCTGATCCTTAAGCATTAAGGGCCCGCGGCTTCCCCGGTACACCTGCTCACGCCGCTGTAGTTCTCGTGTCTCTCGTGCCACCACACTGTCGAATGTGGCCTTATCAATCGGGTGAGCACGTAACACCTCGTCATTGCAGACTTGTATGCCCCCACTAGCAATGGCGCCCATAGCAAACTCTTCGTGGCCCGGCACGCCAAGCTTGCGTACCAGCATCAGATCCAAACGCACATCCAGTGCAGTCGCTACCTCATAGGCTACCGGAACCCCGCCCCGGGGCAGCGCCAGGACAATCACCTCCGATCTATTGGCGTACTTTTGTAGCGGTTCTACCAAGCGTTGACCGGCATCAACCCGGTCGCGCAACATAGTGTACGTTGACGGGTTGCGATCCATTTATCCCTCCTCGAACTGAACTGCCAGTACATTGCAAGGCACCTGGTACAGAGTGTGTTCGATGGTACTGCCAAGAAACTTTTCCACACCATGGTATTGCACCCTGCCCATCACGATCACATCCACGTCGTGCTCTTCGGCGAACTCGCTGAGTGCCGAAACGGGATGCCCTGTGACGAAGTGCCGGCGATCAGAGGACACACCGAACCGACCGGCTAGCTCAAGAAACGATTTCCCCCTCTCTTTGCGCACCTGCTCAGTCAATGCGGAGAGTGTTTGTCCATCGATATCGGCCAGATAGGCGGCCGACGTATTGCAAACATGCAGCAAGTGCAATTCGGCATCACACTGCAAGGCCAGGCTGGAGGCCTGCTGGATGATACGGTCATTAAGTTTGCAACTATAAGGTCCGGTATCCGACACATCAACCGCCGCCAGGACCTTGCGTGGCAGGGCATGGCCACTGGCGCCGACCATATAGACCGGTACCGGGCAGCGGCGTAACAGTTGCCAATCCAGTGGCGTAAAAAAGGCGCGCTTTAACGCTGACTCATGCTGAACTTGCTTGATCAGCAGATCAGGATGCAGCTCCGCAACGTGATCAAGGATCTCCTGCTGCAGATCATCGGCCCACGACACTTCCGCCGTCACCTCCAAGCCTTGAATACGGATCGTTTTAACCAGATTGTTTAACCAATCTCGATGCTCCTGCCAGTAACTATCGAGGGCCTTTCCCCGATCAGCCGGGTTCAGCACGGAGAGAACCCCCAACGGTTTCATCAAGGCGGCAATATGCAAGCTTGCTCCGCTCACCTTGGCCAGGGCTGCAGCATGATGTATTGCGTGGGAGTCGCGCAAAAGCGGGTTGATGATAAGTAACAGGCGTTGATACTGGCTCATGTTCTGCCTCCGGAAAGATTGCTGGCTGTCAGCGCTCTTTCAGACTGCTCCATTGGCATTATTTGGCGTTGATTTATGTCAAATGCATGGATAAACCCTGCGCCGAGCGTGTTAACCACGCACACCTTGGTGATTTCCGCTACTGCAGTTGATCAATATCAATCAGGCCGGGCACTAACTGGGTATGTTGGGCTAGGTGGGCAGGGCTAAAGCGTCAGGCTAAAGAGTTTAATACTCGCCGGTGACCTGTTGATGTTATGCCCGACATTGCTCTCCAGCATCAATGGGAGATATCTATGCCGATACGGCTCCAAAGTCAGCGGTTGCGCCTGTACGACAGTGATGAACTCGACCAGGTGCTGCAAGCCATGGCGCGCCAGGCCGCCGCGCTTTTGCCGTCCGAGCACGTGGCGCTAATTGGCGTCCAACGCCGCGGCGAACCTCTGGCACAGCGTTTACAGCAATACCTGGCGCTTCAAACCGGTAAGCCAGAACTACCGCTCTATCCGCTGAAGGTCAAGCGCTATGCCGACGACCTCAAAGTGTTGCATACGCTCACAGAGTTGACTGAGAACCCCATTTTAGGCGATTTGCGTCTGGCCAACACCACAGTGCTAATTGTCGATGATGTGCTTTTTGAAGGCCATTCGCTGTTACGTGCCTGTGCGTATCTGGCTCAACTCGGCGCGCGTAGGGTTTGTACTGCCGTTTTGGTTGATCGGCATGTCAGTCAGCAGCCGATCCACGCCGACATTGTCGGCGTGCATCTGCAAGTTGCTGACAATGACATAGTCGAATGCAACGTACCGCCCTATGAAAAAGACTTTTGCATCGAGATTGTGCGTCATGGTGCCGTGTGATGATCGGGTCACTGCCAGCCTGTTAACTGAAACCGGCTCTTTTGATGCCGCCAGACATATCCTAAATATCGTTTTTCCCGATATGTTCGCGCGGTATTTTGATTTTTTTATCGCATAAATCTGATGCATGATGACTCTTCATTTGGGCTTAGCACCAACTTTCCCTTCATCACCCAATAGTAAGGAGTCTTACTCATGGTCAAGGTACTTGTGCTTTATCACTCCATGTACGGTCACGTAGAAACCATGGCAAAGGCCGTCGCGGACGGCGCCGCAAAAGTGGCCGGGGTCGAGGTTGCCATCAAGCGTGTTCCGGAAACCATGAACACCGAGGCTTTCACGGCCGCTGGCGGCAAGGCTGAACAGGATGCCGCCATTGCTGCGCCAGCTGAGCTGGCTGACTACGACGCGATTATTTTTGGCGTACCTACGCGTTTCGGTAACATGTCCGGCCAGATGCGTAACTTCCTGGATCAGACTGGCGGTCTGTGGGCCAAGGGTGCATTGTTTGGCAAGGTGGCCAGTGTCTTCGCATCAACCGGTACCGGCGGTGGCCAGGAAATGACTATCACTTCCACCTGGACGAGCCTGGCCCATCACGGCATGACCATAGTGCCGATCGGTTACGGCACTCCCGAACTGTTTGATATATCCCAGGTCAGCGGTGGTACGCCTTATGGCGCAACGACCCTGGCAGGCGGCGATGGGTCGCGGCAGCCGGACGAGCGCGAGCTGGCTATCGCCCGCTTTCAGGGTGAGCATGTGGCCAAGATCACCGCTAGCCTCAAAGGCTGATATCGGGCCTGGTTCGCATGTTCTGACTCACTCAGTATCGGAAACGAAGAAGGCGCCAACCGGCGCCTTCTTGCTGTCGGTTGAGCTATCGACTATCAGGAAAGCGCTGCCAACGCCTGGTCGTAATTTGGCTCATCGCCAATCTCGCCAACCAACTCACTGTGCAGCACGGTGTCATTTTCGTCCAATACGACTACCGCACGTGCGGTAACGCCTGCCAGCGGACCGCTTTCGATGGCTACTCCGTAGTCCTTGAGGAACTCGCTGCCGCGCATGGTGGACAGGTTGATCACGTTATCCAAGCCTTCAGCACCGCAAAAGCGTGCCTGGGCAAATGGCAGGTCGGCAGAAATGCACAGCACAACGGTGTTATCCATAGCGCTGGCCTTACTGTTGAAGGTTCGCACGGAAGTCGCACAGGTAGGCGTATCGATGCTCGGGAATATGTTCAGAACCTTGCGCTTGCCGCTAAAACTGGCAAGGCTCACGTCAGACAAGTCTTTGCCAACAAGCTTGAAAGCCGGCGCCTTGTTGCCTTTTTGTGGCAGCTCGCCACCGATGGTGATGGGATTACCGCCTAGATTAACGCTGGACATGGAAACTCCTTAAATCATTGCAGGGAAACGCGCAGTCTTTGCGCGGGACAACATAATGCAGTCAGAAATCAATACGGTAGAAGAAATCCAACGAACTGGCAAAGCCGCTGACGGCCTCCAGATATAATCTTCGCGTTAAATCGTAACGAAGGGCCAATTGGTTAGCGGGCTCAAATACGCTAACACCATACCTCAAGCTGATTTTGTCCGTAATATAACCTGCAGCCACCACTTGGGTGCCTACGCCCACCCCTTCTGTTTCAAGCTGAAAACCTTCAATACCCAAGCTGCTAGCGATATTACCCGCAATAGGGGCACTGCCTGCCAGCCCAAGTGCCAGGGCAGCCTGCCCGACCATATTGTTATCGCCACCGTCACCGCCAAGTGGGCGGCCGAGGATCAGATAAGACAACGCTTGTTCCTGCGCCATGCCCGGCTCGGAAAATACTTCTGACTGCGGTGCCTCCGCTCGCCCGGTAAGGCGTAGACCAGCTACCACGTAATCCACACGACGGATGGCTTCAATATCCAGAAAGGGCTGCGATATCGGACCGGCAAACAGGATTTGAGCGCGACGCAGGCTTAGGCGTTGGCCATAACGGTTGAAGCGGCCATCAAGAATATTCAGGTTGCCGCTGGCGTTCATGTTCTCCTCCACTTCAATCCGCCCGCTCAAGCGGCCGGTAAGGCCAAAGCCGGAGAATCGTAATTGGTCACCAATCAATAGCTGCACGCGGGCACGAATATCCAAGGGTATTTGCTCTTCCTTCATCTCCTCACCGACGATGACAACATCAGGAGAGAGTCTGACGGCCTGCTCTGGTAGCTCGCGTACCGTAATATCCCCTTCGGGGATCGCTATTTGCCCCGTCACTTGAAGACGATTGTCGGCCAGAGCGATATTCAGGTTCGGGCTGACGCTCAATGCAGCGTAAGGCTCTACCGTTACGGGCAGCGCATCACCTTGCAGTGTCAGATCAAGGTCGAGTTCAGGTGCCCAGATAACAGCACCTCGCAAACTGCCCTGCCCTTGCTCGCCACTACGCCATTTGCCGTCTATCTCCGCGCGCTGGCCGGCGACCAGAATATCAATGCTCAACTGTTCCAGGCTGATGGGTAACGTGGGCCCGCTGACATGCCCTTCTCTTAGGCGGAGGTCGCCAGTCACCCTTGGTTCTGCCAAGGTGCCGCTCAGGCTGCCTCGCCCGCCCACCTCACCGCGTAATTCCTCCACCTGGGTCAGGAAGGGTCGTAAAATATCCAGCTTCAATTGTTCGATGCGGTACTCGCCAGTGAGATTTCGCTCGCCGGCGGGGTCATCGATACGCGCCTGCACGTCCAGCCTCCCCAGACCTTCACTGGCGAGCAACAAACGCGTATTAGCCTGACCTGCTTCAAGTAATGTATTGAGCTGCAGGCTTTCATAAGGGAATGCCAAGGTCTGGTCGAGGTTGCGGACGTTGATGACCCCGTTCAGGCTGGAAATATCTACCCGAGCGACGGGCTCGCCACCCACCGCTTGAGTGAATTCGATATCAGCATTAAGTATGCCGTCCCAGGTGAAATCCTCAGGCAATACGCCATCGAGTGTCTCCAGCGCAAAGTCGTTCAGCGCCAGGCTAAGTCGCCGATCTGGCAGTAAATGCTGCTCTCCGGTAAAACACAGGCGGGCGCCTTGCTGTTGCCAGCAATGCGCTGCCATGCGCAATCTCGCAGGCTCCAGACGATAATTAAAGGCGGCTTGATTAACCAGTCGCCAAATCATTTCTTCATAGGCAAGCTCGGCCGCGTTGAGTTGCCCCTGCCAGTTATCCGCAGACAACTGGCCGGTCAATTGCGCCCGCAGGTCGATGATGCCCCGGTCAAGCGTCAGTGTCAGATTATGCTTGGCTTTGTTGCCACCTAAGCTCAGCTCCAGGTCACCCAGTCGCGTTTCACCATTGCGTATGCGTGTGGTGCTGAGTGTCAGCTCACCCGGCAGGCTGTCGGTCAGGCTCACCCTGCCCTGCAAATTCAGCTCGGCGATGCTCAGCTCTTCCAGCCCAACGCGACGGCCGGTCAGATTAAGGGCAATTACCGGGGCAGAGGGGTTGCCGCTGGCGTTAACTGCGCCTTTTATCTCGCCAGCCAATCCTGGCCATAGGGTATTCAGACGGGGCAAGTTGATATCCATCTTGGCAGCAATCTGCTCGCCCCATTGCAGCCCGCCCGCAATGCGATTCTCGCCCTGGCGCAGCAGTAAATCGTTGACCAGCCAGGTGTCAGTCTGTTTGTCCAGGGAGCCAGAAACAGCCAGTGGCTGTGCCCGCAATGATCCATCCAACGCCCACTCTGCGGTCATTTGCAGGCTGTCACCGAGACTCCCTTGGCTGCTAATTGGCCCGTTCAGTTCACCAGGCAACTGAGCGACGAATACGCCGGGATTGAGCTTTTCGAGAAGCAAGCTGACGTTCCATGCCAGAGTTTCACCCATATCGATAACCGCTTCGCCAGAGGCTTTGCCTGCCTCGGTTTGCAGCTCGAATGGGGCAATACGCACTGATTCTTGATTGCCATTGGCGGTCATCGCCAGCTCGACCGTTTGCCCGGCCACGCCAGATAACCGCGCAACCAACTCGCTGCTGACCTCCAGATCACGGAGGCTGGCAGTCATTGCCAACTCCTCAAGCTGGATGGCTCCGACGTCCTGCGGGTACAACCATTGCCAGGGGAAGTGCTGCAAATCCAATGTCGCGTCGGCCAATAGCTGCTCTTCCCAACTCGCATCTGCGGCGAGCCGCAAGCGCCGATCTGGAGCCGCCGCGACGCTGAGCTGCAACACCAGCTCGCTGATGCCGCTCAGGCCGGCCTGAGCGTCCAAGTCGAGATCGATGCGCCCGCCTGAGCCGGGAAAATGGGCATTTCCTTGCAGCACAAAACCGCTGTCCAGGTTGCCGCTGAGCTGTAGGCGCAGATCGTTCAGAGTTAAGGTCTCCGGCCACTCTTGAAGCGGCAGGAAAGCTTCGCCTTGCCAGGCCAACATGAGGGGCAGTTCCGCTTCCAGAGGGTTCCCCCTGGCACTCAAGATGCCCTCCAGATAGCCGCGGCTGAACGCCTTGATTTCCAGATCGTTCAGACTACCATCCAGTCGAATGTCAGCAGACCAGTCCCGCTCATCCACGGGCGGCAAGGTCACTGCGGCATTAATCTGCAACGGCCAATCACCGGTCATCCGCAGGTCGCCATCCAACTGCCAATCCAGATCAGGGCCATTGCCGGTAAAGCGTTGAATAACCAATTGATCGCCGCGGCTATAAGCTGACAGATACATATCGGTCAGCAGCGGCTGTTCATTATTTAGCCACAGGCTGCCAATACGGATGCGCTCAAGCTGAATGTCGATCGGCAGGTTCAGTTCCGGAAGCGTCACCGCTTGGCGCTCAGGGGCTGGGTCCTCACTGGGTTTGGACTGAATATGAATGCTCTCGATATCCAATTCATCTATGCACAGACGCGTCTTGAACAGGCAGTCCGGCGACCAGGCAACGCGCACCTGATCGATAACCACCTCAATACCCTCATCACGCCAGACAACCTGCTCGAACTGCCAGCCGCGCCACAGTTGCCCTTCAGACAGCTCCAGATGCAAACGCGGCTCCTGGTCCATTACCTTCTGGAAAAGCCAACGGTTGACAGTCTCGCTGGCAAGCAGAAAGCCGAGGATTACCGGCAGGCACAGAAGAACCAACAACCCCAGCAGCAGATACTTGAGAACGGGCCTGATCACAGTTCAGGCCCCATGGAGAAGTGAACGCGAAAACCTTCATCGGGTTCGGTAATAGACCGGGCCAGATCCACACGGATCGGTCCTACCGGAGAGACCCAGCGCACCCCCAAGCCAAGACTGGTTTCACGCGCATCCGTCAGAGAATCCATCGCGTTACCGTGATCGACGAAAGCAGCGCCACGCCATTTGTCGATAAACTCGTATTGGTATTCCAGGCTGGTCGCCACCAGGTAACGGCCACCGATTCGCTCGCCAGAGTCGTCGGTAGGCGCCAATGTGCGGAAGTCATAACCTCGCACGCTTTGATCCCCACCGGCGAAAAACCGCAGCGAAGGTGGCAGTTTCTCGAAGCTTTCGCTGGCAATAGCGCCGACATTGGCGCGCGACAGAAAACGATGCCGCTCAAAAATCGTATACAAGCCTTTCGCGCTGGCATTAGCTCTGAAAAAATCAAAATCGGCAATGACGCCTTCCTTCGCACCTTGCAGCTCCAGCATCAAGCTATAGCCTTTGGCCGGGTCGATGCTGTTGTCGCTGATGGTGCGCTGCAGCGACAGGCTGGGAATCAGCAGCGTACTGCGGCCCGATTCGGTGCCCACCGAAAAGCGCTCCTGCTCCAGCCGTAGCCCGATTACCCGGTCCCAGCCACTGTCCAGGGTGCGCAGTAGCTGTGCACCTACGGTCAGACTGCGGGTCTCAACATCGTCTATTTCTTCATCCTGAAAGCCGGTAAAAAACCGCAAAGAATGACTTTGGGGTGGGTCCAGGGGGATCTGATACCAGGCGCTAAGCTGCTGGCGCGGAGCCGAAATCTCCAGATCGGCTCCGCGGGAGTGCCCCTGCGGGTTGATCCAGTGCTGTGTCCAGTTGGCCTTTGCCCGCGGCCCCACATCGGTCGAGAACCCGCCACCAAAACCCAAAGAATGCTTGTTACGCTCGCGTATTTCTACGCTAACGGGTATCAGTCCGTCTTCTGCGCTGTTTGCGGGGGCAGATACCTGAACCGTTTCGAAGTAGCCGCTAGACAGCAAATCCCGATTGAGCTCCGCCAGAAGATCCGCATCGTAGGGCACGCCGGTACGAAAACGCACCATCCGCTGCAACAGATTTTCATTGAAGGGCGTATCGGAGAACGCAACATCACCGAGCCGGAACCGGTCTCCTGACTGATACACCAGGGTGATGTCTGCCTGGTAGTTGTTCACGTCAACCCGCAATTGCTGTTGCTCGAAGCGGCCAGCGAAATAGCCGTAACGCAAAGCCTGATTGGTGATCAGCGTTTTGTAGTTCTCGTAGTGGCCATGATTGAGAACGGCGCCTTGTCTTAACCTTGCGCTGGAGGGCAATTGAAATGCTTCGCTGCCCTGCCCCGGCCCTTCAACCCGAATGTCCACCTTATTGAGTAGTACCGGCTCGCCGAGAGTCACGTTCAGCACCAGGACCGGCGCATCACGGGGGCCTGTCACGTCGGGGCGAATACGGGCTTGGTAGAATCCCAGCGCCTGAGCAGCTTTATTGGCCTGGTCGCTACTATGCCGTGCCAGGCGCCACATGTCCCGACGAGTGTTCGCCTGCAGCGGCCCGATAAAAGCCTCGATGTTGTCTTTCACCCGGTTGTTGCGGGGCTCTACGATCACCTGTAATTGAGCCATGACTGCCGCGGGAATGAACAACAGGCAAATCAATATAAAAAAACGGCCCATGTGATCCTTCCGGGGTTAAATTGGCATTGAGAATGCTAACATGTCCCATCAGCCAGTCCGGCAAAAAATACATTTGCTTACAGACGCAGCGGCAGAAAATGACCGCAAGACAGGACAAGAAATGAAAATCGTCTCTTTTAATATCAATGGATTAAGAGCAAGACCTCACCAACTTAAACAGATCGTGGAAAAACACGATCCTGATGTTATTGGTCTCCAGGAGACTAAAGTTGATGACCTGATGTTTCCACTTGCCGATGTTCAGGCTCTGGGTTATCACGTGCACTATCATGGTCAAAAGGGCCATTATGGTGTCGCCTTGCTAACGCGCGCCGAGCCACTGTGGGTGCGCAAAGGATTGCCAAACGATACTGACGAATCACAAAAGCGCATGATCTGTGCGGCCATCCCTGTGGCTAGTGGAGAGCCGCTGATTGTTTTTAATGGTTACTTTCCACAAGGTGAGAGCCGTGACCATCCGATCAAGTTCCCTGCCAAAACACGTTTCTACGCAGATCTTCAGCGTCATCTGCAGGATGACTACCGTCCCGAGCAAAGACTGGTGGTCATGGGCGATGTGAATATTTCACCAGAGGACCTGGATATCGGTATTGGCGCTGAAAATGCCAAACGCTGGTTGCGCACAGGCAAATGCAGCTTCCTGCCCGAGGAGCGCGAATGGATGGGCAAACTCAAGGGATGGGGGCTGACCGATACCTTCAGGCACCTGAACCCGGATGTGGATGACTGTTTCAGTTGGTTTGATTATCGAAGCCGTGGCTTCGAAGACAATCCAAAACGGGGGCTGCGGATCGATCTGGTGATGGCCAGCAAGGGCCTGATTGACCAGTGCACGGGCAGCGGGATCGACTATGACATTCGCGGCATGGAAAAGCCCTCAGACCACGCACCGGTCTGGGCACAATTCAAGCTCTGATCAGCCGATGCTTGAACAGCTGATTTGACTGAAACAGCGACAGAGCGGGCAACCCCTGCTCTGCCGCGCCTACCTGTCAGGCCATCTCTTCCTCAAGCACTTCCAATACCAACTCATTGTCACGCAGGCTGATATGCGCGGTACCCCCGTGTTCGGCCAGATCGCCGAAAAGAATCTGTTCCGCCAGCGGACGCTTGAGTTTCTCTTGGATCAATCGTGCCATTGGTCGTGCACCCATCAACGGGTCGTATCCGTGCTCGGCTAACCAGTCCCGCGCGTCCTCATCGACATCCAACAGCACGTGTTTGTCCTCGAGCTGGGCCTGCAGTTCGGTAAGGAACTTGTCGACCACAAACTTGATGCTGTCGTGACTCAGGCGGCCGAACTGGATAATAGTATCCAGGCGATTGCGGAATTCCGGGGTGAAGGTTTTCTTGATCACCTCCATCGCATCGGTACTGTGATCCTGTTGGGTAAAGCCAATCGAGGACCGCGCCATGGATTCAGCACCAGCGTTCGTGGTGAGCACAATAATCACATTGCGAAAGTCTGCCTTGCGGCCATTGTTGTCGGTCAAGGTGCCGTGATCCATTACCTGCAGCAGCAGGTTGAAAACCTCCGGATGTGCCTTCTCGATCTCGTCAAGCAGCAGCACGCAATGGGGATTTTTGGTCACAGCCTCGGTGAGCAGACCGCCCTGGTCAAAGCCCACATAACCAGGAGGCGCCCCAATCAGGCGTGACACCGTATGGCGCTCCATATACTCGGACATATCAAAACGCAGCAGCTCTACACCCAAGCTCTTAGCCAGTTGGCGAGTAACCTCGGTCTTGCCGACACCGGTCGGCCCAGAGAACAGGAAAGACCCGACCGGCTTGTCGGCCGACTTCAGCCCTGCACGTGAGAGCTTGATGGCGGTGGCCAGCGCATTGATCGCGTCGTCCTGGCCAAATACCACCAGTCGTAGATCGCGTTCCAGGTTCTTCAGCAACTCTTTGTCGCTGGTTGATACGTGCTTGGGAGGTATGCGCGCAATCTTGGCAACAATGGCTTCAACTTCGGCCACATCGATAATGGGTGCACGCTCGGCGATAGGCTTGAGCCGCTGGTAGGCACCAGCCTCATCAATCACATCAATCGCCTTATCTGGCATATGCCGATCATTGATATAGCGCGAGGCAAGCTCTGCAGCAGCCTTGAGCGCTTCATCGGTATAGCCGATGCCGTGGTGGTCCTCAAAGCGGCTTTTCAGACCCTTGAGGATCAGGATAGTGTCTTCCACTGACGGCTCGACAATATCGACCTTCTGGAAACGTCTGGCCAGCGCGCGGTCTTTCTCAAATATGCCACGAAACTCCTGAAACGTGGTTGAACCGATACAGCGCATCTCACCGGATGTCAGCAGTGGCTTGAGCAAATTGGAGGCATCCATCACCCCGCCGGAGGCTGCACCAGCGCCGATAATGGTATGAATTTCGTCGATAAATAGAATGGCATGTGGGCGTTTGCGCAGGGCTTTTAGCAGTGCCTTGAAGCGCTTCTCGAAATCACCGCGGTATTTGGTCCCTGCCAGCAGTGCGCCCAGATCAAGCGAATAGACCACGGCTTCTGAGAGGATATCCGGGACTTCACCATCGACAATGCGCTTGGCCAGGCCTTCGGCTATAGCGGTTTTACCCACCCCAGCCTCGCCCACCAGCAGCGGGTTGTTCTTGCGACGCCGCATCAGTATCTGTGCCACCCGTTCGACTTCTTGCGCGCGACCCACAAGCGGATCAATACGGCCCAATCTGGCTTGCTCGTTAAGATTGCTGGCATAAGCATCCAAGGGGTTGGTGGACCCCACAGCTTCGCCGCTTTCTTCGTCGATGCTATCCTGATCCGGCTGCACCTGCTCAGCATCACCGCCTACTTTGGAAATGCCGTGGGAGATGAAGTTGACGATATCAATCCGCACTATTTGCTGCTGCTTAAGAAAGAACACCGCCTGGCTTTCCTGCTCACTAAATATGGCTACCAGGACGTTGGCACCGCTGACCTCGCCCTTGCCAGAACTCTGTACATGGAATACCGCACGTTGCAATACGCGCTGAAAACCCAGCGTCGGCTGCGTCTCACGTTCGTGATCCTGCTTGGGGATAAGCGGTGTTGTGGAGTCGATAAATTCGGTCAACTCACGCCGCAGGCGCTCCATGTCGGCACCGCACGCACGTAACACATCGATGGCTGCATGGTTGTCCAGCAGAGCCAGCAAAAGGTGTTCAACGGTCATGAATTCGTGACGTTTGTTGCGGGCTTCCTTGAACGCCAGGTTCAGGGTGATCTCGAGATCTCTATTGAGCATGGTGCCACCTCGTCGTGCGACTTGAGTCGCTTGATTACGCTTCCCGTTCGATTTGACACATTAACGGGTGCTGGCATTCCCTGGCATAGTCATTGGCCTGTGCGGCCTTGGTTTCCGCAATGTCTCTGGTAAAGACACCGCATACTGCCCTTCCTTCAGTATGGACCTTTAACATGATCTGTGTAGCGGCTTCCCGATTTAAAAAGAAAATGCTTTCGAGAACTTCCACGACGAAATCCATCGGCGTGTAGTCGTCATTCATCATGACGACCTTGTAACGCGACGGCGGCTTTAATTCCGGCTTGCTGGTCTCGACGGCCAGGCCGGCGTCATCGTCAAATTCGGGCTCGTCAGGCCGCTGGTTCAAGGTTAGTTGAAAACGCTTTAGTGCAAACATGGGAAACATCGCTGCTTTCAGGGTGTCAGAAGATTGAACTGACAAAATGTGCGCTACAGCACAGCTTGCCAGAGGCTAACTTGACTTACTTTGATTCAGTGTTAAAAAGTGTAAACGAGCGTTGCATGGCGGTCATCTGTTTAAGCACATGCCGGGCTAATTTACTAACCACCGGAACACCCCCGGGTTGGAAACTAAGAGGGATGTAGTATGCAAAACGGCAAAGTCAAATGGTTCAACAATGCCAAAGGCTACGGTTTCGTCGTGGCTGAGGGAAGGGATGAAGACCTCTTTGCACATTACTCGGCTATCCAGATGGACGGATACCGTACGCTTAAAGCAGGGCAAGCGGTCAAGTTCGATATCATTCAGGGCCCCAAGGGTTTGCACGCAGTGAATATCCAGTCTGCCGATCAGACAGCTGCTGCTCAGCCAGTTCACCTCAACGTGGGCGAAATAGAGGAAAGCCACCACTGATCGCGCCCTACTCGATGTGCAGATATAACAAGGCCGGCATTAGCCGGCCTTGTCAGTTCTGGCTTGATACTCAGCTCATGCTGGCAATCAGGTCATCACCAAACTCGGAACATTTGCGCAGGCTTGCACCTTCCATCAAACGCTCGAAGTCATAGGTTACGGTCTTGTTGGCAATAGCGCCTTCAGTCCCTTTGATGATCAGATCAGCTGCTTCCAACCAACCCATGTGACGCAGCATCATTTCTGCGGACAGAATCAGCGAACCGGGGTTCACCTTGTCCTGACCTGCATACTTGGGTGCCGTGCCATGGGTCGCTTCAAACATGGCAATGGAATCCGACAGGTTAGCGCCGGGAGCGATACCGATACCGCCCACTTCTGCCGCCAGCGCATCGGACAGGTAGTCACCGTTCAGATTCAGAGTTGCGATCACATCATAATCAGCCGGGCGCAGCAGGATCTGCTGCAACATAGCGTCAGCGATCACATCCTTGACGACAATGTTTTTGCCAGTCTTCGGGTTCTTGAACTGCATCCAAGGGCCGCCATCCAGCAGCTCAGCACCGAAATCGTCACGTGCAACTTCGTAGCCCCATTCCTTGAAGGCACCTTCGGTGAACTTCATGATGTTGCCCTTGTGCACGATGGTGACCGATTCGCGATCGTTATCCACGGCGTACTGCAGCGCTTTTTGTACCAGGCGCTTGGTACCTTCAAGGGAAACTGGCTTCACACCAATACCGCACATGTCGCTAAAGCGGATCTTGGTAACACCCATTTCTTCCTGCAGGAACTTGATCACCTTGATCGCTTCCGGCGAGCCGGCTTTGAATTCCACACCGGCATAGATGTCTTCGGAGTTCTCACGGAAGATCACCATGTCCACATCACCCGGCTTCTTGACGGGGCTAGGTACACCGGTAAACCAACGCACGGGGCGCTGGCACACGTAAAGGTCGAGCTGCTGACGCAGGGCTACGTTCAAGGAGCGAATTCCGCCACCGACGGGGGTAGTCAGAGGGCCCTTGATGGAGACCACATATTCTTTGACCGCATGCAGGGTTTCTTCTGGCAGCCAGGTGTCCTGGTCATATACCTGGGTCGCCTTTTCACCAGCGAACACTTCCATCCAGGAAATCTTGCGCTTGCCGCCGTAAGCTTTTTCTACTGCTGCATCAACCACCTTCATCATCACTGGCGAAATGTCCACGCCAATACCATCACCTTCGATATAGGGAATGATCGGGTTGTGCGGCACATTGAGGGACAGGTCGGCATTTACAGTAATTTTGTCGCCGTTAGCCGGCACCTGAATCTTTTGGTATCCCATTATTGACTCCGTTTACGTTGTCGTTGTCATGAATGGCTACGGATGGTAATCCGTAACCAGAAATACGTTAATGCTGGTGTGCGTATTGTTGTAGTTTTCCTACAAAATGTCACGCGCTTTCATCTATTGCAGGCTGTTTTGCCTAGATCTATACCGATCAACTTCGTTTCAAAATCTGTCTATAACTCATTATGTAGTATCACTACATAGGCACTACATAGGTACTAGGTAGTTACTAAAACAGCCACTAAATAAGCGCCCTAAAGAATCCTAGCCTGTTTTAACACCAAATCCACTGCGGATAGGGCCAATTGCGACGGATAGAGTTCACCCGGCAGGCGCTTTGAGCTACCCTATGCACCCTGCCCAGGAGCCATCCATGCGTTTTTTGCCCCATGTCACTGTCGCCACTATTATCGAAGAGCAAGGCCGCTTCTTGATGGTGGAAGAGTACCGTGACAACCGCCTAGTTTTAAATCAGCCAGCGGGTCATGTGGAAGAAGACGAAAGTCTTATCCAGGCCGCCCTGCGCGAAGCGCTGGAAGAGACTGGCTATAGCGTGAAACTGTCTTCGGTGGTCGGTATCTACCTGTTCAAGGCCGATAATGGCGTCAGCTATCAGCGCAGTTGTTTTGCCGGAAAGGCGATACAGCACCACCCACAGCGGCAACTGGATGATGGCATAGCCCGCGCCATATGGTTGACGCTGGATGAGCTCAAACAACGCCGTCAGGATCTACGCAGCCCTCTCGTCCTCGCTTGCATTGAGGACTACCTGAGCAAACCCCACTATTCACTGGATTTGATTCGCTGACATGACATTCTCGAACAACAAAGCGCCGGACCAGACCCGAGTCATCGTTGGTATGTCCGGCGGTGTTGATTCCTCCGTATCGGCGGCCCTGTTGCTAGAGCAGGGTTATCAGGTCGAAGGTCTGTTCATGAAGAACTGGGACGAGGACGACGGCACTGATTACTGCACCGCGATGGACGACCTGGCCGACGCCCAGGCTGTCAGCGACCGCCTGGGCATCACGCTGCATACGGCCAACTTTGCAGCGGAATACTGGGATAACGTGTTCGAGCATTTTCTTGATGAATACAAGGCTGGCCGCACGCCGAACCCGGACATCCTCTGCAACCGCGAGATCAAATTCAAGGCATTTCTTGATTACGCACTCATGCTCGGCGCTGACCTGATAGCCACGGGGCATTATGTACGCAGAGCCGAACACGAGGGCCAGACAGTGCTATTGCGCGGCCTGGATACCAATAAAGATCAGAGCTACTTTTTGCATGCTGTGGCTGCGCCTCAGATTGCGCGCACGCTATTTCCTGTGGGCGAGCTGGAAAAGCCGGCAGTTCGCCAGATCGCCGAGAAATATCAACTGGCCACTGCCAAGAAAAAGGATTCCACCGGAATCTGCTTTATTGGCGAACGGCGCTTCAGCGACTTTCTCAAACAATATTTACCCGCCCAGCCTGGCGATATGGAAACCACCGATGGCCAGGTGATCGGGCGCCATCATGGCCTGATGTACCACACCATCGGCCAGCGTCAGGGCCTGGGGATCGGCGGCATGAAAGATGCCAGCGACACACCCTGGTATGTACTGCGCAAGGATCTTGCACGCAACGTACTGGTGGTGGGCCAGGGCAATGAACACCCTTGGCTGTATGCGAGTGCCTTGACCTGCTCGTCGCTCTATTGGGTCAATCCCTTTGAAGTGACCCGGGCCATCCCTCTTACGGCCAAGGTACGCTACCGGCAGTCCGATCAGACCTGTACGATTGAACCCAGCTCCGAAGGCTACCTGATTCGTTTCGAGCAGCCCCAGCGAGCCGTTACCCCCGGCCAATCGGTCGTGCTCTACCAGGGCGAGATCTGTCTGGGTGGCGGCGTAATTGAAACGGCTATTCCCGCATTTGACGAGGATCCTGCGTGACTCAGGCTGAAGAACAAGTAATAGCGCTCGGTGCGATATTTCAAGCGGCGATCCTGGTCGACAAATTGGCGCGCACAGGACAAATGAGTGAGGCTCCGGCCTCTTGCCTATTGAACAGTATCCTGGAGCGCTCACCCGACGACGTGCTGCAAATTTATGGTGGCTCGGTCTACTCCATTCGCCAGGGCGTTCAGGCGCTACAGGCGATGTTGGAACGGGATACCGCCAGCCTTCAGCGTGATGCCCTGCGCTACAGCATGAATCTGCTGACGCTGGAGCGGCAACTGGCCAAGCGCGACGATATGCTCAGCGTACTGGGCCAGCGCCTGGAACAAGCCAGTAACCAGGTCGAGCATTTCGGCATACTGCATGACAATGTGACTGCCTCCTTAGGCAGCATTTATCAGGATACGCTCAGCACGCTGCGCATGCGGATTCAAGTGCACGGCGATATGCGCTATCTGCAACAGCCGGATACCGCTAACCGCATACGCGCCCTACTGCTTGCCGGCATTCGTTCAGCGCGCCTGTGGCGTCAATTGGGTGGGCACCGCTGGCAACTGCTGATATCCCGGAAAAAACTGCTGGATGCAACCCGGTCCGTACTCAATGGTTGAGTTGGTCCGGCTGGACCAGCCGCGCAAGGGTGCGCTGCTGCTGGCGACCTCGGCATTGCTCTTTGCGCTGATGGGCATCCTGATCCGCGAAGTGTCAGTGGGTGTCAATAACGAGAATGTAGTGTTTTTTCGTAACCTGCTCGGGGTCGTTTTTTTCCTGCCGATGATCATGGTCAAGGGCCTGGCCCCCTTCCGCACCCAGCGTCTTGGGCGGCACTTCATGCGCACCTTTTATGGCCTGGGAGCGATGTATTGTTTTTTCTATGCCATTGCTCATTTACCCCTGGCTGATGCCATGGTTTTCACCTATGCGGCCCCGGTATTTACCCCGCTACTGGCATGGTGGTGGCTGCGCGAATCGCTGACGCCACGCATGATGTTTATGGTGCTGCTCGGGTTTGCCGGGGTGTTACTGGTCGCCAAGCCCAGCGGCGCATTGTTTGATCCTATCGGTGTCGTCGGCATCGCGGCGAGTTTGCTGGCGGCCTGTGCGTTTGTGTCGATTCGCGTCATGAGCAGCACGGAGCCTGCGACGCGCATGGTGTTCTATTTCGCCTTTTTTTCCACACTACTTTCCTCCATACCGCTGTTGTGGGCCTGGCAACCGTTGACGGCAGAGCAGCTCGGCATGCTGGTCAGTATTGGCTTGATCGCCACCGTCAGCCAGCTGATCATGTCCAAGGCGTATACCGTGGCACCTCCAGGCAAAATCGGGCCACTTAGCTATCTGGCGATCGTCTTCTCGGGTCTATTCGCCTGGTTTTTGTGGGATGAAGTACCGGATATTTCCTCCTGGATCGGCGCCGGCCTGATTTTCGCATCCACATTGATCAGCATTGCAATGCCCGGCACGCAGGTAAAGCCGCGCCAATCTGGTGTATGATTTCACCCTTTTCCGCCCTACTTCTTTGACGAGACCGCCTATGCAACTGTCTTCTCTGACCGCCGTATCCCCGGTTGATGGCCGTTACGGCAGCAAAACCGCCAGCCTGCGCCCTATTTTCAGCGAGTACGGATTGATCCGTTGCCGCGTTCAGGTCGAGGTGCGCTGGCTGCAGTGTCTCGCTGCACATCCTGGGATACCCGAGATCGGACCCTTTTCTGATGAAGCGAACGCGCTGCTTAACCGGCTGGTTGATGATTTTCAGCTTGAGCACGCCGAACGCATCAAGGAGATTGAACGCACCACCAATCACGACGTCAAGGCAGTGGAGTACCTGCTGAAAGAGCAAGTTGCCGGGCTCCCTGAGCTACAGGCGGTCAATGAGTTCATTCATTTTGCCTGTACTTCCGAGGACATCAATAACTTGTCCCATGCCCTGATGCTGAGCGCCGGGCGTGATCGGGTGATGCTGCCACTGATGCATCGCGTGGTAGCAGCGTTGCGCGCACTGGCCGTAGCCCATGCCGATGTACCCTTGCTATCCCGTACCCATGGCCAACCCGCCTCCCCCACCACTATGGGCAAGGAACTGGCCAACGTGGTTTACCGGCTAGAGCGGCAGATCAGCCAGATCAGCGCCGTGCCTCTACTGGGCAAGATCAATGGCGCCGTGGGCAACTACAACGCGCATTTGTCTGCCTACCCGGATGTTGATTGGGAAGCCAATGCGCAAACCTTTATCGAGCAAATTCTCGGCCTCGATTTCAACCCGTACACCACCCAGATCGAACCGCATGACTATATTGCCGAGCTGTTCGACGCGGTAGCCAGATTCAACACCATTCTGATCGACTTTGATCGGGATATCTGGGGCTACATTTCCCTAGGCTATTTCAAACAAAAAACCATCGCTGGCGAAATTGGTTCCTCGACCATGCCGCATAAAGTTAACCCTATCGATTTCGAGAACTCTGAAGGCAATCTTGGTATTGCCAATGCTCTGCTCCAGCACCTGGCCAGCAAACTGCCGGTCTCCCGTTGGCAGCGGGACCTTACCGATTCCACTGTATTGCGCAACCTCGGCGTTGGCTTCGCGCACAGTGTTATTGCTTACGAGTCCACTCTGAAAGGAATCAGCAAGTTAGAGCTTAATTCTCAACGTATTGCTGAAGATCTGGACAACTGCTGGGAAGTCTTGGCGGAGCCGATCCAAACAGTCATGCGCCGTTACGCGGTGCCAGATGCCTACGAGAAGCTTAAAGAGCTGACCCGCGGAAAGGGCATAACGCCTCAAGCCCTGCAGGCCTTTGTTGATACCCTGGAGATTCCCGCAGAAGCCAAGCAGGAACTCAAAGCGCTCACACCAGCCAACTATATCGGTAACGCCTCGCAGCAGGCCCAACGGGTCTGATACGGGCTACCTCCTGAGCGACTCTGCTGCCTTATAGCGCCCATTCATTGGCAGGCAACAAGTCGCTACAGGTAAACCCACTACGTTCTTATCTTTCATTCCGGGCTGAATGAAGCAGCCCGCACCCTTTCAGAGGCTCTCATGTCCGATACCCCAGCGTCTGCGCTTGGCGATCTCTCCCCCGAGGTATTCCTGCGTGATTACTGGCAGAAAAAGCCGCTGCTGATTAGGCAGGCCTTTGCGGGATATGAAAGCCCCCTTTCTCCCGACGAGCTAGCTGGCCTGGCATTGGAAGAGGAGGTTGAATCGCGGATTATCCTTACTCACGGAAAGACGCCCTGGGAGCTTCGCCAGGGCCCCTTTGGCGAGGACGATTTTAAGACTCTACCCGAGCAGGATTGGACGCTGTTAGTCCAGGCGGTAGACCAGTTCGTGCCAGAGGTAGCCGAGCTAAAGTCTGCCTTCCGCTTTTTGCCGAGTTGGCGTATTGACGACATCATGATCAGTTATGCTGCGCCGGGTGGTAGCGTAGGTCCGCATTTCGATAATTACGATGTTTTTCTGCTGCAGGCCCACGGCCGCCGGCGCTGGAAAATTGGCCAGCATTGCACCCCAGAAAGCCCGTTACTGGCACATCCGGACCTGCGCATACTGCAGGACTTTGAACAGCAGCAAGAATGGGTGCTGGAGCCAGGCGACATGCTTTACATACCGCCTGGCGTGGCTCACTACGGCATTGCTGAAGACGAGTGCATGACCTATTCCGTTGGTTTTCGTGCCCCCAGTCATCAGGAAATATTGCTGCACTTCACCGATTTTCTTGGTCAGTATCTCAATGATCAGGATCGTTATAGCGATGCCGGCATGCCGGTGCCGGCCCACCCTGCAGCCATTGATGATGCGAGTATTGAGCGCCTGCAAGGTATTGTGCTGGAGCTGGTTCAAGACAAGGCAGCGTTAGCGACCTGGTTCGGCCGTTTCATGACCGAGCCGCGCTACCCTGAGATGCTTCAGGCTCAGGAGTTTGAGTCGCATTTGCTGCAAGAAGAGCTGGATAACGGTTACGGGCTGACGCGCAACCCCAATGCGCGCCTGGCTTACCGTGAGGAGGGTGAGGAGCATGTGATGCTTTTTGCCACTGGTGAGCACTGTTTGCTGCCTGCTACTTTGTTGCCCCAGGTTCAGCTAATCTGTGAACAGGAGTATCTGGAGCCTGAAACGCTACTGAGCTGGCGGCAAAATCCAGAAGCCTGGACACTGCTGGAGCAACTCCTGGCCAAGGGAGACCTTCTGCTGGAGGGAGAAGATGAATGAAATCGACGTCAGCGTGGTTGACTGGCTAACTACTGCAGCATTGCGGGATATCCGCACTCAGGTGTTTATAGATGAACAGGGCGTACCCGAAGCCCTGGAGTGGGATGCCGACGATCAGTCTGCCACGCATTTTCTGATGTGCGCCGAGGGTGAGCCGCTGGGTACTGCCAGACTGCTCGATGACGGGCATATCGGCCGGGTGGCTGTTCTACCTGCCTGGCGAGGAAAAGGCTTGGGTGAGCGCCTGATGCGGGAAGTCATGGCATATGCACAGGGCCGCGGCATGGACACCCTGCTGCTGTCCGCCCAGGTTCAGGCTCAGGGACTCTACCAGCGCTTGGGCTTTATCAACTGCTCGCAACTTTACATGGAAGCAGGAATTCCCCATATAGCGATGCGTTGGCAGGCCGAAACACTCGCCATTTCAGAACTGCCAGCCATAGAATTCAGCTCTCCGGGCACCTATCCTATCCACAACCCACCGGCCGAGCCGCGTACGAATCGAGCAATTGACCTGCCCTATCAACTCGGCGATCAGCGTGAGTTGGTTGAAGTCAATGAAAGCACCGCACTTGATCATGTGTGCCTCATGCTTTCCCAGGCGCAGCGCCAAGTGATCGTCTACGCTGCAGATCAGGCGGTCTGGATGTTCAATCGCCGCGACGTACTCAACGCACTCGAGCAACTCATAGGCCGCCAGCCCAAATGCCGGATCAGAGTGCTTTTGCAGGAAGCCGGAACACCTTTCCTCCAGGGGCACAGCCTGGTTAACCTGATGCATCGCTTCCCGAGTCTCGTGGATATCCGCAAGCAGCACCCGGATCGAGAAAAGGAGCCACATGTCTATATGCTGGTGGACAACAGCGGCGTGCTGATGCTGCCCAAGGCAGCGCATCGCCAAGGCTTCGCCCGCTATCATAGCCCCGATCAGGTCAGGCGCTGGGGCAGGCATTTTGACGAGCTCTGGGCCACTAGCCAAAGCGATTCTGCCATTCGGAGATTTCTACTATGAACAGGCCCTGGCTAGCCAAGTTGTTACTGTTGCTGGTGCTTGGTTATGGCGGTTCGGCACAGGCCGCACCGACCACCGAGATTTTCCATCTCGGCTACGGTATGGCTGAGAACATGATTCCCGCTATTGAGCCCATGCTCAGGGATGACGAGCGTGTGTCTGCTTATGGTAGCCAACTGATCGTACGCGCAGAGCCGGAGCGCCTGGAAGAGATACGCGCGCTACTGGCCGAACTGGATCGCCAGCCAGCACAGTTGCGCATCAGCGTTGCCAGCTCGGGAGAGGTTCTTAGCAGTGAACGCGGTTATCAAGTGGACGGACGTTTAAAGACTGACCCTGCTGATATCGTCATAGGTGACCCTCGCAACGGCAACCAGGCGCGCGTCATTCAGCGCAGCACGCGCGGCCAGAATGATGGCATGCGCCAGATAACCGCCAATGAAGGCTACCCGGTGCTGATTCAAACGGGTCAGTCGGTCCCGCTGCAGTCTTACACTACTGATGTTTACGGCCGGGTAATAGAAGGGACTCAGTACCGGGATGTGACCCAGGGCTTCTACGCCACGGTGCGTTTGAATGGTGACTTGGCAACTATCACCCTCAGCGCTAACCATGACAGCGTCAATCGTAATGATAGCCGGGTCATTGATGTCCAGCAGACCGACACCGTGGTTACCGCACGCCTCGGAGAGTGGATCACAGTGGGCGGTATCGGCGATAGCGCACGCAGTAGCGGTACTGATATCGGCCGCAGCACCAGTACCCGCAGCCAAAATGACAGCAGCATCCGGCTCAAGGTGGAGCGGGCAAACTAGCGCAATCGAGCTAGCCAAACTGTCCCGGGCGGAAAGTGTAGTGGCATCAAAAAAACACTACATGCGCATTGACTTATTGCCGATCAAGTCGCATTATTGCGTCGCTCCCGCTAGCCAGGGGGTCCGAAAGGGCTCTCCGGATCGGATCCATGAACCATTGGATCGATCAGTGTCTCAACAGCTCATAAGGCCGTTCGACGAGGTTGCGACTGGAACGAAGTTGTCCTGAGGGACGGGGAAGCGATTTAACGTCAGTCTGAATGATTGCTAGATTCACTGCTCTACCTGCGGATATATCTATGTCCAGGGTACGCATGACACAGATCATGCTCGGCAGTTTCGGTCATTCACCTGCTCATGCCCCCTCCCCCTGTGGATTCCTTTCTTCCAGTCCTGTTAAGACACGCTGCGGTGCACCGTCCATGCATAACCTTTAGCAACTGGGTTTTGGCTGGAAATTCGTGCTCAACCAAACGCAAACCTTGAAGGATTGACCATGTCAGCTTATCAAAACGACATCAAAGCCGTCGCCGCTCTGAAAGAATCTGCCGGCAACAGCTGGAGCGCTATCAACCCCGAGTCCGTCGCCCGCATGCGCGCTCAGAACCGTTTCAAGACCGGCCTGGATATCGCCAAGTACACTGCTGCCATCATGCGTAAAGACATGGCCGAGTACGATGCCGACTCCTCTGTCTATACCCAATCACTGGGTTGCTGGCACGGCTTCATCGGTCAGCAAAAGCTGATTTCCATCAAGAAGCACCTGAAGACCACCAACAAGCGTTACCTGTACCTGTCCGGCTGGATGGTTGCTGCGCTGCGTTCCGATTTCGGCCCGCTGCCTGACCAATCCATGCACGAGAAGACTGCTGTTTCCGGTCTGATCGAAGAGCTGTACACCTTCCTGCGCCAAGCCGATGCCCGTGAACTGGATCTGCTGTTCAGCGATCTGGATGCGGCCCGCGATGCTGGCGACAAGTCCAAGCAGGATGAAGTTCAGGCCAAGATCGACAACTTTGAAACTCACGTTGTGCCGATCATTGCCGATATCGATGCTGGCTTTGGTAACCCTGAAGCCACTTACCTGCTGGCCAAGAAAATGATCGAAGCGGGTGCTTGCTGCATCCAGATCGAGAACCAGGTATCCGACGAGAAGCAGTGTGGTCACCAGGATGGCAAGGTTACCGTTCCTCACGAAGACTTCCTCGCCAAGATCAACGCTGTTCGCTACGCGTTCCTTGAGCTGGGTGTTGACGATGGCGTGATTGTTGCCCGTACCGACTCCCTGGGTGCCGGCCTGACCAAACAAATCGCCGTAACCAAAGAGCCAGGCGACCTGGGCGACCAGTACAACTCCTTCCTTGATTGTGAAGAAGTGTCTCCTGCTGACATGAAGAACGGTGATGTTGTTCTTAACCGCGGCGGCAAACTGCTGCGTCCCAAGCGCCTGCCAAGCAACCTGTTCCAGTTCCGTGCTGGCACGGGCGAAGATCGCGTCATCCTGGACTGCATCACTTCCCTGCAGAACGGCGCCGACATGCTGTGGATCGAGACCGAGAAGCCCCACGTTGGTCAGATCGCGGCTATGGTTAACCGCATCCGCGAAGTCATTCCGACCGCCAAGCTGGTTTACAATAACAGCCCGTCCTTTAACTGGACACTCAGCTTCCGTCAGCAAATATTCGATACCATGACGGCTGAAGGCAAGGACATGTCCGCCTACGATCGCGCCAAGTTGATGAGCGTTGATTACGACGAAACCGAACTGGCTCAGATTGCTGATGAGAAAATTCGCACCTTCCAGGCCGACGGTTCACGTGAAGCGGGCATTTTCCACCACCTGATCACTCTGCCGACTTACCACACTGCCGCGCTGTCTACCGACAACCTGGCCAAAGGTTACTTCGCAGAGCAAGGCATGCTGGCTTATGTCAAGGGTGTTCAGCGCCAGGAGCTACGTCAAGGCATCGCCTGCGTTAAGCACCAGAACATGGCTGGCTCCGACATCGGTGACAACCATAAAGAGTACTTCGCTGGTGAAGCCGCTCTGAAAGCTGGCGGTAAAGACAACACCATGAATCAGTTCAGCTGATAGCTGAGTAGGCTGGTGTTTGAAAAGGGCCACCTTCGGGCGGCCCTTTTTTTTGCTCCAATTATTGGCTCTTACTGTCTGCCTGCGGCTGTCTCAAGTACAATGCGCCCTCCCTCACGCCTGCCCCCACCTTTTTTATTGTTACGGGAGATATAGGGCAGCTTTAACGTCGCAACAGGTTTATTAGCATGGCACGCCTTACCCTTGAGTTCCCTGAAAACCAGTTTTACTTCACCACCCAACTTACTGTGCGAATTACCGATATCAATGCGGGCAAACATCTAGCCAATGATTCCATGGTCTCGATGATCTCCGAAGCACGCGCCCGCTTCCTGTATCAATTCGGTATCGAAGAAGTCAGCGATAAGGACACAGGCATCATCGTTACCGATCTCGCCACCACCTACAAGCGGGAGGCTTTCGCACGGGACGCCCTAGTGTTTGAGGTAGGTATGATGGATCTGAACAAGTACGGCGGGGATATTATCTTCAGGATCAGCAAGGCAATCGGTGGCGAGCTGGTCGCGCTGGCCAAGTCGGGCTTTGTTTTTTACGACTTCACCACGTCCAAGGTGACGCCCATGCCGGACGATTTTCGCTTGCGCTTCCCCGGGGTGAATTACATCCACAGCAGCTGATATAACAGCGTATTTTCTGAATAGCAGACATAAAAAACCCGGCCGAAGCCGGGTTTTTTAAGCTAAGCAGTCGCTATTAACGAACTTCTACTTCAGCTTCTACTTCAGCTTCAACGCGACGGTTCATGGCACGGCCACTATCAGTCTCGTTATCAGCGATCGGGCGAGACTCGCCATAACCGGCAGAGCTAACGCGCGAGGAGTCTACACCTTCGCTGATCAGAGCTTCACGTACCGAATTGGCACGACGCTCGGACAGGTTCTGGTTGTAGCTGTCGCTGCCGACGGAGTCAGTGTGACCTTCAACAGTAGTAGTTACTGAAGGGTAGGTCTTCATGAACTCGGCCAGGCTCTGAATGTCCTGACGGAACTCAGGGCGGATGGTGTCACGATCGAAATCGAACTTGACATCCAGCTCAACACGGACTGACTGCATTTCTGGCTCTGGCTGGGGAGCTGGAGCAGGTGCAGGGGCCGGTGCGGGAGCAGCTTGAGCAACTGGGGCAGCAGCGCCACCGAAGTTCAGACCCAGGCCAACGCCAGCGGACCACTCGGTGTTCTTGCTATCGATGCCGTACAGCGCATCAACGCCAGCTTTAACAAAGAAGTTATCGCTCAGGTAGTTCTTGATACCAACGCCGGCCATAGCCATGGTGGTACGATCGCGCTGGCTGGTGCCAACCTGATCCAATTCCTGGTGACCGAAGCCGCCGGAAACGTAAGGACGGATGTTGCTCTGACCAAAGTGATAAACAGCTTCGATAGCCATCAGGCGACCGTCGATGTCTTCGCCAGTGGCGTCGTCTTCAAGATTCGTGTATTTGCCCAGGTTAACGTTCAGCAGCACATCATCGGTCAGGAAGTAACCAATACCGCCACCCACCAGAGCACCGTCGTTCATGTCGCGGTAGCTGTCTGTGAAGTAGCGATCTGCAAACGCTTCAACTTCAACGGAACCGGCGCTCTGAGCCATGACTGGCAAGGCAGAAGCAGCGACAACGGCACCGACAACAATACCCAAAGTGTTTTTCAATTTCATCTGTAAATCCCCATCAAATCCATATTAGGACGTTAACTTGCGCAAAACTCCGGGTAAGTATAACAGAAAACCTGAAATGCAAGCATAGGTATTTAAAAAATCCGCTAGAAGGGGTTGTCTATGCTTTTACGTAATTTCTCGAGCGCCCTCTTATAACGCATTTTCGTAGCGCTAAGACCCATATGCATAATGTCGGCTATCTCTTGAAACTCCAGCTCCGCCACAAAGCGCAGTACTAGAATCTCGCGGTCCACCTGATTTACATGCACCAGCCAGCGATCAAGACTGGGCCGATCAGCGACAATATTGGTGGAACTATCTACAACTTCTTCGGTCTCGTCTTGGTCCAGACTTAATGCGTCCATTAAACGCCGCTTGCGCTTCTCTTTGCGGTACTGGGTTATACATTCATTGTAAGTAATGCTGTAAAGCCAAGTCTTGAACTTGGCTTTACCTTCAAACTGCCGCAAGCCGTGTAATACCTTAAGCATCACTTCCTGACATACGTCATCGGCATCGCGGTCGTTGCCCAGATAGCGCGCACAGACATTGAAGAGCGTGCGTTGGTAGCGGCGCATCAATTCTTCGTAAGCAACAGTGGTATGAAACAACTCCCGATTGGCTCTGGCCACCAACTCCTCGTCCGACAGCTCGGCAGGATTGTAACGGGTCGTCTGATGTGGGCTAGTCAAGGTACGGGATCACCGAAATAAGCAGAGACTGGCACCTTCAGCGGGAAACGCGGCTGGCTATCAGGGTGCGGTTCGATATGGAGACGATCTGGCCCTGATCATCCAACAGCTGGGTCTTGACCGTGCCGATCTCCTCAATCACACCTTCCAGCTCATCCACTCTGATACGGTCCCCTACCTGATAGAGCTCGCGCACATATATGCCGGCAATAATCTGGCTAACCATTTCCCGGCTCCCCAGGCCTAGCGCCAAGGCAGCCGCCGCGCCAAAGGACACCAGTACGATGGCTATCACCGTATTGAGCAACGCTGTCTCGATCTGCAACTGACCAATAGCCAGGGATACCGTAATAATAACCAGAAGGCCCTGTACGAAGCGGCCCAGACCGCTGGCGTAATCTGCGCCGATACTTTCAGCTGCGCCGCGCACCACACCGTTAACCAGATGAGACAGCAACAAGCCTGCCAGCAGAATAAGGGCAGCACCCAGGACCTTGGGCAGATACAACGTAAAAGCGTCCAGCGTGGCCGACACTCGACCCAGCCCGAGGGACTCGGCCGCAGAGACAATAAAGGTCAGCACGACAAACCAATAGACGACTTTACCAATGACAGTCGACATCGGCGCATTGATACCAATGCGCTTGAGCATCTTGTTGACGCCGGCGCCAGCCATCAGTCGATCAAGACCAAGCTTGGCCAGGCCTTTGCTCAGCAACGTGTCAACGACTTTGGCAATTACCAGCCCGAGCAGCACGATAAACAAAGCCGCAACCAGATTGGGAATGAAGGCGGCAACCTTATTCCATAACGTCGCCATTGCGCCTACAAAGCTCTGACTCCAGATATCCAGTTCCATGCTTAGTTCATCTCTTTTGATTCAGGGCTAACAGAAAGGGATTCATGCGTCGACCTGCGGCTAACCGGGCGGGAATGCTTCAGTGCCCGCGACCCGCCCTCGGACAAGACCCAGCCCCAGCGCGCAAACAGGTTAATCAGATCAAAAACGCCTGCGTGCATATGCGCCTTGTGCAGCACCCGATCGAGGCGATGATCCTCGACCGGGGTCGATTGGTTGGTTTCAGCGCGCATCAATTCACGCAGCCGGCTTTCGATAGGGTCTTCCATCATCACCTCCGCAAGGTCGAGTTACCTGGATTGGACGCACGGAGGCGGCTGAATGTCACCTACCACCACGGCAGGCGACAAAAGCACTCAGGCAGGCATTTCCAGCGCCTGGGCAGAAACGATAATGCCGTTGTTATCAGCAAAGACAAACTCACCGGGCCGGAAGGTGACTCCAGCAAAGGCGACAACAACGTTCAGATCGCCTCTGCCGCGCCTGTTGCTCTTCATCGGATGACTAGCTAAGGCCTGAATCCCGAGCGGCGTCTGCGCCAGTATATCGACGTCACGAACACATCCGTAGACGATGATTCCTTCCCAGCCATTCTTGGCCGCTTTCTCTGCCAGCATGTCGCCCAACAGAGCGCAGCGCAATGAGCCGCCACCATCGACGACCATCACCTTGCCGCGGCCATCCTGCTCGACATGCTCCTTGACTACGGAGTTGTCTTCAAAACACTTGACCGTGACAATCTGACCACCGAAGGAATCGTGGCCGCCGAAGTTGCTGAACATCGGCTCCAAAACGGACACATCCGGGTAGGCATCACATAGATCGGGGGTAACATAGTGCATATCAGCTCTCCTCCACGACATTTTCAGACAGGAAAAACCAGGTATCCATTACCGAGTCCGGGTTCAAGGACACACTCTCGATACCCTGCTGCATAAGCCAGCGAGCCAGGTCGGGGTGATCGGACGGGCCCTGGCCGCAAATACCGATGTACTTGTCGGCAGCCTGACAGGCCGAAATGGCCATAGCCAGCAACTTCTTGACCGCCGCGTTACGTTCGTCGAATAGATGCGCGATGATCCCGGAATCCCGATCCAGACCGAGCGTCAACTGAGTCAAATCGTTGGAGCCAATAGAGAACCCATCAAAGTGCTCGAGAAACTCCTCGGCCAGCAGGGCGTTGGCCGGCAGCTCACACATCATAATCAGGCGTAGTCCATTGTCACCACGCTTGAGCCCATTCTCGCCGAGCAGCTCTACAACCTGTTTGGCCTCACCCACGGTACGCACGAAGGGCACCATTATCTCGACATTGGTCAGCCCCATAACATCGCGCACATATTTCATTGCGCGGCATTCCAGCTCGAAACAGTCACGGAAGGAGTCGCTGATATAGCGTGATGCGCCGCGGAAACCGAGCATCGGATTTTCTTCTTCCGGCTCGTACAATCGACCGCCGATCAAGTTGGCGTACTCATTGGACTTAAAGTCAGATAGCCGAACAATCACCTTCTTAGGCCAGAACGCGGCCGCCAAGGTGCTTATGCCTTCAACCAGCTTCTCGATGTAGAAGCCAACCGGGTCATCATAGCCGGCGATACGCTTCTCGACGCTGTCACGCACGTCTGCAGGCAGGCTGTCAAAATTCAGCAGCGCCTTGGGATGCACACCAATCATCCGATTGATGATGAATTCCAGACGCGCCAGGCCAACACCTTCGTTGGGCAAATTGGCAAAATCGAAGGCGCGATCCGGATTGCCGACGTTCATCATGATCTTGAACGGCAGGGCGGGCATTGCATCAACACTATTGGTACGAATATCGAAGGACAGTTGTCCGGCGTAAATCGTGCCCGTATCGCCTTCGGCACAGGACACCGTTACTTCCTGGCCGTCGCGTAGCTCTGAGGTGGCGTTGCCGGTGCCGACTACCGCGGGAATACCCAGTTCTCGAGCAATAATCGCAGCATGGCAGGTACGCCCGCCGCGGTTGGTGACGATGGCGCTGGCGCGTTTCATAACCGGTTCCCAATCCGGATCGGTCATATCTGAGACCAGCACATCACCCGGCTGAACCTTGTCCATTTCAGTCACGTTGTGAATGATGCGCACCCGCCCTGCCCCAATACGCTGACCGATCGCCCGGCCTTCTACCAGTACTTCGCCCTTTTCCTTGAGCAGGTAGCGTTCCATCACATTGACGTTGTTGCGGCTCTTTACTGTTTCGGGGCGGGCTTGAACGATATACAGCTGGCCGTCATCACCGTCCTTGGCCCACTCGATATCCATCGGCCGGCCGTAATGCTTTTCGATGATCAGCGCCTGGCGGGACAGATTGGTAACCTCGTCGTCACTCAGGCAAAAGCGCGAACGTTCTTCCTTGTCGACATCCACAGTTTTAACCGAGCGCCCGGCGCTGGCCACTTCGCCATACACCATTTTGATCGCCTTGCTACCCAGATTGCGGCGCAGAATCGCCGGGCGGCCTGCTTCCAGGGTGGGTTTGTGTACATAGAATTCGTCAGGATTGACCGCGCCTTGCACAACCGTCTCACCCAAGCCGTACGCACCGGTGATAAACACCACATCGCGGAAGCCCGATTCGGTATCCAGGGTAAACATGACGCCAGCGGTGCCCGTTTCGGAACGCACCATGCGCTGCACACCAGCAGACAGGGCAACCAGTTTGTGATCAAACCCCTGATGCACGCGATAAGCAATGGCCCGGTCATTAAACAAGGACGCGAACACTTCCTTGGCGGCGCGGATGACGTTATCCACCCCACGAATATTCAGAAAGGTTTCCTGCTGGCCGGCAAACGAGGCGTCTGGGAGATCTTCGGCAGTTGCGGAGGACCGCACCGCTACAGCCAGGTTGTCATTACCGTTGGAGAGCTCGGCAAATGCTGTACGGATCGCCTGATCCAGCGCCTCAGGGAACGGCGCATCCATAACCCATTCGCGGATCTGTGCGCCGGTGCGGGCCAGCGCATTCACATCCTCCACATCCAAGGCGTCGAGCGCTGCATGGATACGTTCGTTTAGACCACTTTGTTCCAGAAATTCGCGGTAGGCTTCTGCCGTGGTAGCAAAACCGCCGGGGACGGAAACACCGGCGTGGGCCAGGTTGCTGATCATTTCGCCAAGGGAAGCGTTCTTGCCGCCTACCCGCTCGACGTCATCAACGCCCAGATGCTCGAAGGACACTACGTACTCTAACAAGGTGATCTCTCCGTAAATCAATGAATTTAGGTCCGCCGCAGGGCGGATATCTGGCCTGTATGAGACAAATGCGCGACAATGCGGCCACAGAGGCCAGCGGGGCATTCCAACTGCCAGCCGCCTCAGCCACCGACATATTAAGGCTTCACGCATGAAACGCACCGCTTTTTTCATTTCCGACGGCACGGGCATCACTGCCGAAACATTGGGTCAGAGCCTACTTTCGCAGTTTGAGAACATCGAGTTCTCCAAGCTCATCAGACCCTATGTTGATACCGTCGAAAAAGCGCGAGACATGGTACAACAAATCAATGCAGCTGCCGAGCGCGACGGTGAGCGCCCGATCATTTTTGATACCGTGGTCAACCGTGAAATTCGCTCCGAGCTCGCCAGTTGCAACGGGTACATGATTGACATCTTTTCGACGTTTCTCGCCCCCCTTGAGCAGGAATTGGGAGATGGATCGTCTTACTCGGTCGGCAAATCCCACTCTATCCAGCACAACCATCACTACCAAGATCGTATTGATGCAGTGCATTTTGCGATGGATAACGACGACGGTGCGCGCACTCAGCAATATGACAATGCCGATATCATTCTGGTTGGCGTGTCGCGCTGCGGCAAAACGCCCACCTGCATTTATCTGGCATTGCAATATGGCATCCGCGCGGCCAATTACCCGCTGACCGAAGACGATATGGAGCGCCTGCAGCTGCCGCCCGCACTCAAACAGCACAAAGAAAAGCTGTTTGGTTTGACCATCGAACCCGAGCGACTAGCCAGCATTCGCGACCAGCGTCGGCCTAATAGCCGGTACGCCAGTTTCGCTCAGTGCGAGTTTGAAGTACGCGAGGTAGAAAACCTGTTTCGTCGGGAGAACATTTCCTTCGTCAACTCCACCACCTTCTCTGTGGAAGAGATATCGGCAAAAATACTGGTGCAGATGGGGATCGAGCGCCGGCTCAAATGAGCTGTCAACGGGCCACTTTAAGCGGGCTCTCGCCAGGCATCAGGTACCGCGTCAAGTAACCAGCTCTGCAAGGCCGAGACTTTTTTCGCTGGGTGACCATAATTGCACAGCAAGGTGACCGGCAGGCTTGCTGGTTGCCAGTCTTTCAGGCACGCCTCAAAACTACCTGGATGCGCTTGCTCATAACGTTGCGCATACCAGCTAGGCATCACCCCCACACCCTTACCGCGCACCACCGCATCAGCCTGCAATACCAGGCTATCGACTTTCATTCGTGAGGCCGGCGGTTGAAACACATACTCGCCCTCCTGATCATGTAGAAGCACTACAGGCTGGCGTCCTGCCTCGAGAACATCTACCCAAGAACGATGCTTGAGGTCGGACGGATGGGTCGGCGATCCGTGCTCGAGGGCGTAGCCCGGGCTGGTATATAAGCCCGCTTGCCAGGTACCAATAACCTCGGAACGCAACCCGCTCGCCTCAACCTCACCCAACCACAACCACAGATCTCCGGCACTTTCCTGCTCGAAAACAGGCGCCCTGGAGCTGACCTGCACATCAAGCAGGATGTCGGAATAGCGCTGCAGAAAGGCATCCAGCACGGTTGGCAGCCAACCCCTTTCAAATGCATTGTGAACATGCAATACCAGCCGACCACTGGCCTCCTCACGCAATTCGTCAAGGGCTTGCTGGCTTTGCTCGGCTAAGTCGATCAACTGCTTGCAGTACTTATAGAAGAGATTACCTGCTTCGGTAGGGGTCAGACGGTTGGAATGCCTGAGTAGCAGACGCTGGCCTACGCGGCTCTCAAGTTGACTGATACGTCGGCTTAATGTCGATTTCGGCAAGCCCATATTAGCCGCTACCGGCGTTAGACCACCCTGCTCAACCACTGCTGCAAATACAGTCAACTCGCTGAAATCGTGATTTACCACTGGCTAACCACTCCTGACCATCAATACGTGCAACGGACGATTGTCGACTAGTGCGCAGCACTACGACGATCTAGCCTATCAATCGTGCAGACAATGGGAAGCGTTGTCAATTGCGAAACAATAGCATCCGTTGCGTTTTTCTCAACCTCGCGTTGCGCTAAAGATTGTGGAACTTTTGCCACTCGCTGAATAAAATCCACGCCCGTCAAATGATAATTATTCTTGATCGCATTCAAGGGTAAATTGTAAAAGCGCGCTAATGGCGCAGCCAGGAGAGCAAACAGCATGATCTGCAAAGCCAGCCGAACCTTTTTTAAATCAGGGCTGCCAACCGGAATCGTTACCGGTTTGTCGCTATTGGCCAGCAGCATAGTGGTCGCCAATGAGGACCGCGTCCGGCTGGCCGATACGGTGGTAACCGCGTCGGGTTTTGAACAAAAGATTACCGACGCGCCTGCGAGCATCAGCGTAATCAGCAATCAGGACTTGCAGCAGAACCGTTACGCCAATCTGGCCCAGGCGCTGGATGGGATTGAGGGTGTGGACATCCGTCAGGGCACAGGTAAAACCGGTGGGCTGAACATCAGTATTCGCGGTTTGCCCAGCGAATACACGCTGATCCTGATCGATGGACGCCGTCAGAATTCAGCTGGCAACGTTACGCCAAACGGTTTCAATGAAACCGCCACCAGCTTCATGCCACCCCTGTCGGCCATCGAGCGCATCGAAGTCATCCGCGGACCGATGTCCACATTATATGGTTCTGATGCGATGGGCGGCGTAGTCAACATCATTACCAAAAAGGTCGGGACGCAATGGGGCAGCTCGATCACTGTCGATCACACCATCCAGGAAGACAGCGATTACGGCGCCAGCAGCAATGCCAGCCTTTACTCCAGCGGCCCGTTGATTGAAGGCCTGCTGGGTGTTGCACTACGCGGCAGCATTTATGACCGGAAGGAATCGGACCTGACCTTTGACGATGACAGCAACGTCAGCAAACGCGGCGCCTCCCCTGTTGAAGGTCGCAACTATACCGCGGGTGTGCGCTTGAACCTGACGCCAACCGCCGACCACGATCTCTCGCTGGATTTGGATCGTAGTGTGCAGCGCTATGAAAATGACGATTGTCAGCTTGGAACTCTGGACGGGCGAAGTGGCGGCAGCGCTGTTACCGGGTGTAGCGCCGCGGCACCAACCCGCGCCAATGGTTACCGTGATGAGCTACGCTTTGAGCGCGAACAAATCGCCCTCAGTCACCAGGGCCGTCTGAGTTTTGGCACCACCACCAGCAGCTTGACGCATAGCACGACCGAAACACTCGGCCGGACCATTCCTGGTACCCCCATCGGTGATAGCTATGACGGGTATCCGCAGATCGTGGTTGGTGACGACCGTGAGCTGGAGTCCCGCGACCTGGTCTTCGATACCAAGCTCGTCGCCCCGCTCGGTCAAGCGCATATCGCTACCCTGGGTGCCCAGTGGTGGGATGCTGAAGTCACTGACGGTATTGCCGATGATACTTTCCAGCAGACCTCTTGGGCGTTTTTTGCTGAAGATGAGTGGCGTATTCGCAATGACTTGGCGCTGACGCTGGGTGGCCGTTACGAAGATCATGAAGCATTCGGTGGCAACTTCAGCCCGCGCGCGTACCTGGTATGGAATACCACCGACAGCTGGACCCTTAAGGGTGGCGTCAGTAAAGGCTACAAGACCCCTACTCTGAACCAGTTGCACGACGGGATCAGTGGTGTGACAGGCCAAGGTGCCACGCTAACCATTGGCACCCCCGACCTGGAGCCGGAAACCACTACCAATACTGAATTCGGGGTGTATTACGACAATCTAAACAATTTCAGCGCTAATGCTACCGTATTTCATAACAAATTCGAGGATAAGATCGACGACGGTACGGCCATACCCAACTGCTTTTCGGCGGACGCAGGTGTACCCGCAGGCCAGCCTGGGTGTATTGAATTCGGCCCCGGATTTACCCAAGGCAGCTTCGCCCAGAGCACCAACATCGGCAAGGCAGAGACTCAAGGTATCGAACTGGGCAGCCGCTGGCAGTTCGCCCCGGCCTGGAGCCTGAGTGCCAATTACACCTATACCGACAGCGAGCAAAAGAGCGGTGAAAACAAGGGTGCGCCGCTGACCAATACACCGGACCACCTGCTATTCGCGCGCTTGAACTGGGCCGCCACGCAACGGATCAACCTCTGGTTCAAGGGCGAGTACCGTAGCGAGCGAGCACGCTTTACTGACAGGTACGAAAACCTCAGCGCTGCCAATCAGGCATTGCAAGATTCAGCGGGCGACTTGAAAGCCTATGAAGTTTTCCATCTTGGCGGCTCCCTGCAGGCGACCGACGATCTGACCTTCAATGCCACGATTTATAATGTGCTTGGGAAGGATTTCACCGAAGGGACCTACTACACCACTAACACGGGCGCTACCGGCTGGGCCTCGGACTATGTCCAGTCCGCGCAGTCAACCGCAGGCACTCTGGAAGAAGGCCGTCGCCTCTGGTTGTCAGCTACCTATCAGTTCTAAACTGCAAGTCCTGGCAACACCCCGCTTAACCTGGTTAAGCGGGGTGTTTTTCGTTCAGGCCAGCCGACCTGGAACCTCGCTGGGTAATAGGCCAGTCCAGCGTTTGAAGGACCGGCGGAAGTTGGCCTTGTCATTAAAGTTCAGATAGGCCGCTACTTCGTCGCTGCTGAAGCCTTTGCTCAGGTACAGATCCAGCGCCACATAGGTTCTTACCTGATCCAGTTGCTGCTGGAAATTGGTCTCGTGGAGTTTCAGCTTGCGCTTGAGCGTGGCCGCACTCATACCCTGTGCTTCAGCTAGGCGTTCAAGCCCCAGCGGCTGGCGAACATGCTTGTGAATGTAGTCAAATAGCGCTTCAAGCAGGCTGGGAACCATCTCGTTTGCGCCGGCCAGCTCATCGAGACTGGCTTGCTCTGCTACCTGACCCACAGTCTGTGATGCATGTGGCCACGGCTTGACCAGATATTCACGCGGTAAGCGCATCAGGTTCTGCGGGCAGCCGAAACGCACCTCCTCACTCAGGTGCACCCAGTACTGTTCGATATAACCGGGTTGTTGATGCCGCAGCTGGTATTGCCAGGGCAAAGGGCCGCCAGACAGCCAGCGACACATTGCGGTCACGGCGGTCATCGATGCTTCCATCAAGAACACTTCCCGCCCGCCCGCGCCACAGCTGTCAAACCAGTGCAGGTATACGAATCTGTCATCAAGCCTGATGCGTGGCGTCAGCAAGGGCGTCAGGCGCCGCCGCAGCAAAACCAAGCGTTCCAGCGCCTGGTGCAGATTCTGTGCGTGGCGCAGTGCATGACTGGCATGACCGTAGTGGCCCGGCAGCAACTGCTGACCAAAGAGAAAACTGCAGTCGTCACCGCCCTGCAGTTGCCGAACGTTGTCGATCAATCGCAGGAACTGCTCGGCACTGATCAATTGCCGACCGCCGAGAATATCCTGATAAAACAAGCCCGTACCGCGCAACACTCGATGACTCTCTAGCCCTCGCGCTAGAGCCTGATCTATCAGGCTGGCAGGTTGATAATGCGCCGAAATAAAGCGCGCTTCCCGCTCGTACCACGCCCTTGGCCGGCCTCCACCAATGCTCATGCGCTGTGAGCCAGGGGCGCTTGCTTGGCCCGCGCCAAGCTCATGTTCAGCCTTTCCAGCAAACGCTCCGCACCTTCCTGCCTGGCCATGACGGCGACGGTAGTGGCGCTCAACATCAATCGTTCACCCTGCTGGGTCGTTCTATAGGCCAGATGCGCTACTGACAGAGCCAATTCATTGGCAATCACCGTAGCTTGGGATTCCAGCGTATTAGGTAGCACGATAACGAAGCGGTCACCTGCCAGACGGCACAGTAGATCGTGTTCGCGCAGGTTCAACAGCACCAATTGGGTGACCACTTGCAGCAACCGGTCACCCTCGGCTTGGCCGTGATCGCGATTGATCGTACTGAAAGCATCCATATCCAGCATGATCAGCGACAGAGGTTGTCGCTCTGCCGTCGCCTGACTGATGTGCATTTCAATCTGGTTTTTCAGGTAAGTTGCCCCGCCCAGGGACGTCAGCGTGTCAAAGTGAAGGTGGTCACGATACAACCGCTCCCGATTGCGCATCTGCGCACTGATTGCCAACTGTTCCCTATGCCAGTGATAGATACCCAGCGTAAGCAGGATAAAACCGACCGGCATGGGTCCTGATTCCAGCCAGGCGTCCCATTTAACGCTGTCCGGCAACCTCACAAATTCATCAGTGACATCCATCCACAGAGAGAAAAAAAGGCAGGCAAGACCGGTGAAAAGCAGGTCCGTTACCCGCCCTGCGGGGCGACTTTTCAGCAGCAGAAATATCCAGGCCAAAATCAGCACGGCAGAGCCGCCCTCACCCGCCACATCCAGCCAATCCCATTCAGCTTGCGACTTCATATCGCCAGCGGACAGGTGCAGCATCAAACCGAAGTTCGACGCTAATAGCAGGACCAGCAGTTTCACACGGTGCAGCACAAACAGGGAGGGCATAGTGGTCTCCGACCGGAAGATGTGACACAGAACAACAGATGCAGATGACAGTGAGATGGCAGTGCCGGGGTCAATTTGGCTCAGGCGAATTGAACGACTTTTGCTGAAACAGGGCAATTACTGAACAACAATACCGTCAAGGCGCATAAAAACGTGCTGCGCAGCTCCCCTCTGCGGGTCAAATAAGCTCAAAACCGCTGACAAGGTCGGCCAAATACCGCTGAAACCGGGGTCTTGCGGGATATCTGTCACCAAAGTGACATGAACGGCCCCTAAGGTCCGTTGGCAGCAAGCTGAACACCACAGGTTCAGTGGCAAGCCACCAGGGGAAAGGACCATGTCAGAACACAGGTATGCGATTAGCAGAAACGGATTCAGAGTCAGCCTGATGGCGATTGCCATCAGTGCGTGTAGCCAGTCTTGGGCGGCCGATAGCCAACCGGAGATTGTTGAGGTCATTGGCCAGGCAGCACAACTGGAACAGGCCCTCGAAGAGCAGCGCCAATCCAGTTCGATCAAGAGCGTCGTGCATGCCGATGCCATTGGTCAGTTACCCGATGACAATGCAGCCGAAGCCCTGCAACGCGTGCCAGGCCTTTCAGTTGAACGTGACCAGGGCGAAGGACGTTTCGTGCGAGTGCGCGGACTGAGCTCTGACCTCAACAGCGTGACCATCAACGGCACACTGGTACCGGCTCCTGAAGATGACCGCCGAGCTGTTGCGCTGGACGTGTTGCCCAGCGAGCTTATCCAGTCACTTTCCGTAGTCAAGACGCTGACCCCTGACATGGATGCCAACTCGCTGGGTGGCACCATCGAGGTGGAGAGCCTGTCCGGCTTTGACCATGACGAGCTGTTCTATAGCCTGAACGCTGAAGGCAGCTACGACGACAATACCAGCCAAACCAGCCCCAAGCTATCAGGGTCGTTTAGTAATCGTTTCAGCCTTGGCGACGGGATTGACAACTTTGCCGTGGCTGCAGCCGTCAGTTGGCAGGAACGGGATTTCGGTTCGGACAACGTTGAAACCGGTGGTGCCTGGGACTTTGATAACGGCCCAGCGCTGGAAGAGATGGAGCAACGCCGCTACGACATTACCCGCGAGCGGTCCGGTGTGGGTCTCAACTTCGACTATCGCCCGGATGAAGACAGCGAGGTCTATCTGCGCACGCTCTACAGCCGCTACAAGGATGATGAAGTTCGCCAGGCCAGCGTGGTTGAATTTGCTGACGCCCAACAGCCGGGTCAATTGGGTGAAGCCGAGGCAGCACGGGAACTGAAGGCGCGTGAGGAGACCCAGGAAGTCAAAAGCCTGGTACTCGGCGGCAAGCGCCGCTTGGGCGATTGGACTCTCAGCGCCCAGGGCGGATATAGCCAAGCCAGCGAAAAAAGCCCTGAAGGGCTGGCCAATGCTGCCTTTGTTGGCAATGACGACTTTATTGATGCTGGATTCAGCAGCACACGTAAACCCCGCTTGAATATTGAAGAGGGTTTTTATAATCCCTCCAACTTTACCCTGGAAGAGGTGGAGCTGGAAAAACAGACCACCACCGATACCGAGCGCAACATTCGCCTTGATCTGACGCGTGACTTCTATATCAACGCAATGCCTTCTCAGCTGCAATTTGGCGGCAAGGTCAGCCGGCGCAAAAAAGATAATGATCTGGATGTCTGGGTCTATGAGGACTTCGCTGACCTCGGTTTCACCGACGACCAACTGAACATGACCAACTTCACTCGCGGGGATGTCAGCAGTGGTCTCGGGCGCTTCGGGCCCGGGGCGTCTGCGCAGGCCGTACATGATTTAATTGGCGGGTTGGACCGTGACAGCTTCTACGACGAAGAAGAGTCGCGCATCAACGACTTTGAAATAAAGGAAGACATCAACGCCGCCTACATCATGAATACGTTGGATATTGATGCCCTACGTATCATCGCAGGTGTGCGCTACGAAGGTACCAAACTCGATGCGCGCGGAACCGGTTTGAACGAAGGCGAGTTTGAAGCCAGCAGAACCACCAACGATTACCATCACTGGCTGCCCGGGCTGCACGGCATTTATCAGTTGAATGCGGACACCCAAATTCGCGCTGCCTGGACCAACACCGTGGTTCGCCCCACCTTTGGCCAGCTGTTCCCGGGCTTTGTGCTTGACGGTGACGAAGCAGAGTTCGGCAATCCGCAACTCGACCCGCTGGAATCCAGCAACTTTGACCTGGGTATCGAGCACTACATGGGCCGTGCTGGAGCCGTGTCTGCCTTTGTGTTCTACAAAGACATCGAGAACTTTATCTATGCCGCTGACGTCGCCGGCACGGGCGAGTATGTCGGTTTTGATGAGGCCTTTACTTCGGTCAATGGCGACAAGGCCAAGGTATACGGTCTGGAGTTAGCCTATTCGCAAAAATTCAATTGGCTGCCGGGCCCGTGGAGCGGACTGCTGGTCAGCGCCAATTCGACCTTCACGCGCTCCAAGGCACGCATCGAACAATTTGATCAGGATCTGGGCACTGAACGGGGCCGCAATATCAGCCTGCCCGGACAGTCCGATATTACCGGCAACCTGACCCTTGGCTGGGAAAACGACAAGCTCAGTCTGCGTCTGTCCAGCAACTACAAGTCCGATTACCTCGATGAGGTGGGCGATGTGCTCGACAAGCGCTACGACTATCAGGTTGATGATCAGTTGTTCGTCGATTTCAGCGCCAGCTATTTCCTGACCGACAACCTGCAGGTGTTCTTTGAAGCGCAGAATCTGACAGACGAGTCCTACTACGTCTATACCGGCAGCCGCCGCTTCAATGCCCAATACGAAGAATACGGCCCGACTTACAAGGTCGGACTGACCCTCAGCCGATTCTGACCAGCGGCCCCAGCCCTCACCGGCCGGGGCCCAACCCTATTTTGCCGAGAGATACCCATGACTCACCGCTTTACATTCACCCTGGCTGCCTCTCTGGTGGCCTGCGGATTATTGCTCAGTGGCTGCGGCCCAGCTGAAAGCCAGACTGGCAAAGCGCCTGTACCTGCCGCCAGCGCCGTTGACAACCACCCAGCCAGCGCAGAAAAAAACCAACTGATCTTGAGCGGCTGGCAGCCCCAAGCCGGCCAAAGCGCGGAAAGCTGGCAATGGCTGCCTACCGGCAGCGACTTCGGTCAAATTGAACGAGCTGCAGCCGATAGCCGCGGGCTTTGGCTACTGAGTGCCCAGGGAGAAGTGCAGGCGCACCTGCCGGGGCGTTTTGCCACTCTGGATCTGCGACCTTCCAGTAACGGCTTGACCCTGGCCACGGTAGACAGCAGCACCGGGCGGCCCATGCTCGTGCGGCTAAACCGCGAGGACCTGAGCTTTGGCGAACCGCTGTATTTGCCGACGACCGACTACAAGGTAGAAAACCTTTGCCTCTACCGTGACGAGGTGCAAAACCTATTCGTTTTTCTGATAGGAGAAGAAGGCATTGGCGAGCAATGGCTGGTAGCCAGCAACCAGCGGCTGCTGGAAAGCGGCTTGCCGGTCCGGCGCCTGAGTTTGCCGCCAGAAAGTGAGTTCTGTGCGGTGGATGATCAGCAGCACTTGCTGTACGTCAATGAAGAATCCGTCGGTGTCTGGGCCTATGGCGCCCATCCGGAAGCCGAGTTAAGCCGCACACCGATCGACATGGTGGCACCCTTTGGCGACATCACCGGAAGCGTAGCAGGTTTATCGTCCATCCCTGGTGGCCTGTTGGTGCTGGATGCCGAGAGTGCGCAGCTGCACCGTTATCAGCAAATTGAAGATGGTTGGTCTGCCCTGCCCGCCATTGCCTTGAGCGGCCTTGAGGAGCCAGAGCGCATCAGTGCTAGGCCAAGCGCCAAGAGCGTTGAGCTGCTGCTGGTCAACGATGGTGCAATCGCCCTGCATACAGGCGAGCTGCACTGGCAACCAGAACAGCTGACCAGGCCCACCGCGTTGCCCGTGCTGCTGCCCCTGGTGCATACCGACCCCGTACCCACCACCGGCGATGCGGCTGATGACCCTGCCATTTGGGTCAATCCCGCGCAACCTGAGCTAAGCCGGGTACTGGGCACGGATAAACGCGCCGGGCTCGGGGTATATGACCTGCAGGGCAAGGAGTTGCAGTTCCTCCCAGTGGGGCGCTTGAACAATGTCGATCTGCGCTATGACTTTGCCTTTGCCGGCCAAACCGTCGACCTGGCCGTCGCCAGCAATCGCGACGGAAACAGTCTGCACCTGTTCGCCATTGACCAGTCCAGTGGCGAGTTGACCGACATCGGGCAAATTCCGACGTCCCTGGATGAGATTTACGGCTTGTGCATGAGTCAGTCGCCCCAGGGCGAGATCTACGCCATCCCCAACGACAAGGATGGCCGTTTCCAGCAATACCACATCACTGCCGAAGCAGACCAGGTGCGCGGCGAGCTGGTGCGCGAGTTCGCCACCCAGACCCAGCCTGAAGGCTGCGTTGCGGATGATCAGCGGCAAACGCTGTTTATCGGTGAAGAGGACGTGGCGGTATGGGCGCTGGACGCCAGCGCCGATGCGCCAACAACCCTGCACAAAGTGGTCGGCATCGGTGGCCTGGTCAAAGACGATATCGAAGGCCTGGCTTTCTATCAGCACGCCGAGCACCCCTATCTGGTGATCTCCAGCCAGGGCAACGACAGCTTCGTGGTCTTTGATGGCCAGGCCCCGTATGCCCTGCGCGGTGCCTTCCGCGTCGGCCTGAACGCCGAGTCCGGCATTGATGGCGTCTCTGAAACAGACGGTCTGGAGATCAGTTCAGATGATCTCGGCGGCCCTTGGAGTCGCGGCCTGCTGGTGGTTCAGGACGGGCGCAAGCGCATGCCGGAGGGCAACCAGAACTACAAGTATGTGGCCTGGCAAGACATCGCTGAGGCACTGAATCTGGATTGAAGCAACCCTCAAAACGTCACCCGATCATCTTTCAATAGCTATTTGGGGTCACTACTGGCCCCCACAGGAGCAACAAAATATGCCTACCGCAGTAGACAGTATGTCCATTTGGGGACTAATAGAAGAAGCCAGCGTGCTGGTACAGATCGTCATGCTGATTCTGGTCGCAGCATCCCTCGCGTCCTGGTTCGTCATCGTGCAGCGTAGCCGCCTGATGGCTTCAGCCAGGCGCTCGCTGCAACGCTTTGAGGAGCAGTTTCGGGCTGAAGGCAGCCTGGATCGTCTGTTTAACCAGACCTGCGGGCAAACCAGCGCAGCTGAGCAGGTATTCCGCAGCGGCTTCAGCGAGTACCAGCAACTCAGCCAGCATGCCAGTACCGAATCGACAGCCGTTATGGAAGGTGCCCAGCGCGCCATGACCGTCGCCATCGCCAGGGAAGAGAAGCGCCTGGAGAAGAACCTGCCGTTTCTCGCCACTGTCGGCTCGGTTAGCCCCTACATCGGCTTGTTCGGCACTGTGTGGGGGATCATGAACTCCTTTATCGGCCTGTCCCAGGTCCAGCAGGCCACCCTGGCGGCAGTCGCTCCAGGGATCGCCGAGGCACTGATTGCCACCGCAATTGGCCTGTTTGCTGCCATTCCCGCGGTCATTGCTTACAACCGCTTTGCCGCAGGCAGTGAGGACCTGATCGCCAGCTACTACACCGTGGCAGACGAGCTGGCTACCCTGCTGCATCGTCGCCTGCACACCCCTGGCCAGAGGTAACCGGCATGCGTCCAGTCAGGCACAAACGCAAACCCAAGGCAGAAATGAACGTGGTGCCCTATATCGACGTCATGTTGGTGCTGCTAGTGATCTTTATGGTGACCGCACCGATGCTGACCCAGGGCATTCAGATTGAACTGCCGAAAGTCGCCGCCGAAGCACTGCCCAGTGACGATACGCAGTCCATCGTCACGCTCTCGGTCGAGGCCGACGGGACCTTCCACTGGAACCAGGGCGAGACAGTAGACACTGAGCGTTACAGCCACAGCGCCGACAACCTGCAGGACATGTCCGCCCGGGTAGCCAGCCTGGTCGCGGACAACCCCGATACCCAGGTCTTTATCCGTGCCGACAGCCAGGCCGGTTACGGGCTGGTCGTCGCAGGCATGGCTGCGCTACAGCAAAGTGGTGTAGCCCAGCTCGGCCTGATTACGGAGGCTCCCTGAGACAATGACTGCCATGCTGCCACCGACCACCCCCTCGCTGGAATCGTCCGCACCGCCAGCCGAAAAGCTCGGCCATTTTCTCTGGCCAGCCGCCGCTACCCTGGTGCTGCACGGGGCAATCATTACCCTGCTGTTGGGCAATTGGTCACCGAGCGCACCCGCCGTGGCGAGCGAGAAAGTGCTGAGGACGCAACTGGTGACCATCAGTGTGGCGCCGACACCAGAGCCAATCCCTGTGCCAGTTCCGCCACTGGTGATCGAAACTCCGCCGACCACATCTCCACCCCTGCCGCCACCCGCACCGGTAGTGGAGCGACCACCGGAGCCGGTCAAACCGCCGATTGATCATGCAGCCATCGCCCGCCAGCGCGCCATAGAGCTCGAGCAGCGCGAGCAGGCACGTGCTGAGGAACAACGCCGGATAGCCGAGCAACAGCGTCAGGAGCAAGAGCAGAAGCAGCGCGAGCAACAGCAGCTTGCGGCTCAGGCGGCTCAGGAAGCGGAGACGCAACGACAACGGGTTGCAGAGGACAGGCGCAAAGCGGAAGCCGCCAGCCTGAGCCAATACCAGCCGATCAGCAAGAACCCACCAGCTTATCCAAAACGCGCCCTGGATAAGCGCACGGAAGGCGATTGTACTGTGGAATATACCGTGACCGCCCAAGGCAAGGTGCACAACCCGGTGGTGGTAGAGGGCGGCTGTGACGACCCGGTGTTCGCCCGTCCGGCGCTATCGTCCGCCAAGAGCTTCCGTTACAAGCCGCGGATGGTCGATGGCGTGGCAGTAGCCGTGCCAGGCGTGCGCAACACCTTCCGCTTTCGTTTGGAGCAATAAACATGCGACAAGAACACCAGCAGTACCACGCCGACCTTCAAGCGGCGGACAATCACAGCATTAACCCCAGCCAAGCGCCTTCGCTGAACAGCCTGGTCAATCAGAGTCGACGCAACCTGCTCAAGGGCAGCCTCGCCATGGCCGCCTGTGGTTTTTTTGGCGGCAAGCTGCTTTGGGGTGCAGAGGCCTTTGCCAAACAGGGCTCGCTGCTGGGATTCACCGGCATAACCGCGCAGACATCCGCCAGTTTTGATCAGGTCATTGTGCCCCCTGGCTATACGGCTAGGGCCTTTTTCAGTTGGGGCGATGCGGTACTCGACGGCGCTCCAGCCTGGCAGCCAGATGCATCAGACAACTGGCAAGCACAGTTGCAACAGGCCGGCGACAACCATGACGGCATGCACTTTTTTCCCTTTGCCGATGCCCCCAACAGCCATGGGCTGCTGGTGATCAATCACGAGTACATTAACCCGACCCTGCACCCAGGCGGCCTGACCTTCGTCGACGATGGCAATGGCTTCAAGCAGCGCCCGCTGGAGCAGGTGCGCAAGGAACAAGCAGCCCACGGCCTGAGTATTATCGAAGTACGCAGAGATCGGGATGGCGCCTGGCAAAGAGCGCCTAAGTCAGCCTACAACCGTCGAATCAGCGCCCTGACAGATATTGAACTGGCCGGACCGCTGCGGGCAGATCCGCGCATGAAAACCGCCAGTGATCCCAGCGGTAGCCGGGTCATAGGTACTCTGAACAATTGCGCCATGGGCGTCACACCCTGGGGGACTTATCTCGCGTGCGAAGAAAATTTCCACAATTATTTTGTCAATCGCGACGCCGCCGACTACCAGCAGCGCGTGGAACATCGACGCTATGGAATAGGTAACGAGAAGAACAGTCGCTACTACGCCTGGGAGTCGGTCGACGCGCGATTTGACGCTACCCCCAACGCTGAACAGCCGCACCTGGGCCACTGCAATGAGCCCAATCGTTTCGGCTGGGTGGTAGAAATCGACCCCTTCGATCCGGCGGCCACCCCGGCAAAGCGCACGGCAATGGGCCGCCTCGGACGCGAGTGCTCGGTGCTCTCGCTTGGAGATGGTGGACGTATGGCGTATTACTCCGGGGACGACAGCCGCGGCGAATATGTTTACAAATTCGTACCCGAAGGCCGCTTTGATCCCGCTCAGCCGGCCGCCAACCGTCGTCTGCTTGACGCCGGCACGCTCTACGCCGCGCGTTTTAATGCAGATGGCTCAGGTTTATGGCTACCGCTGGTCTGGGGTGAAAATGGCCTGACCGCAGAGAACGGGTTTGCCGACCAGCAAGCAGTGCTGCTTAACGCGCGCGGCGCTGCTGATCTGCTCCAAGCCACGCCCATGGACCGACCGGAATGGGTGGCAGTGCACCCGCAAACCCGTGAGGTCTACGTTACGCTGACCAACAACAGCGAACGCGGCACCCGCTTCCCGTTGGATGCAGCCAACCCGCGTGCCGACAATCTGCATGGCCAGATTCTGCGCTGGAACGAAACCGCCGCCGACCCCACCGCAACTACCTTTACCTGGGAGATTTTCCTGCTGGCCGGGGATCAGCCCGGCGCGCTGGACGCCGCAGGTCAACCGGTCAGCGAGAACCTGCTCGGTACCATCAATGGCGATATTTTTTCATCGCCTGACGGCCTGGCGTTTGATGCCAGCGGACGCTTGTGGATTCAGACCGACTCAGACGAGCAAGCGAGCCATACGGCGAACACCGGATGCAACCAGTTGCTCTGCGCCGACCCGCACAGTCGCGAAGTTCGACGTTTCCTGGTAGGCCCCTGGGGCGCAGAAATCACTGGCATCACCTGGACCCCGGATTACCGCAGCATGTGGATCAATGTGCAGCACCCGGGCATCAGTTATCCCGCTAGCGATGGGCAGACCCGCCCACGCAGCACCACGGTGCTGGTTACTCGGGAGGACGGCGGCGTAATAGGCACCTGATTGCCGACTTCAGCTAATCGCCCTCACTTAACCAGCCTAAACAACCTACAGCAATACAAATTAAAACATGGAGTTATATGAATATCTTTACTTTATTTAGAGGTTATTTTGTCGCCTTTTTGCTGGTGATCGCCCCGATCACACTGCAGGCCAGCCCAATCGAAGGGTCCCAACCCGTATTGCGTTTTGCCGTGCTGGGCGACGCCGAACCCAAGCCGCTGGCTGAGTTCCCGGGCCTGGCCAGCGCTGTCGATCACGTCAATACCCTGGCTGCAGAGCAATCCATGGACTTCGTTATTGGTGTCGGCGACATTGCTCACAAGGGCACGCTGATCCAGTACGACAATGCCAGCCTGGAACTGGAGCGTCTCAGCCTGCCCTTCTATCCGATCATGGGTAACGAAGAGCACCACGCCAGTGTTGCCCGCTTTCTGCAGTATGCCAATCGCTGGAACGCCGATAAGACCCATATAGGCAATGCCCGTTATGTCGTGGAGCGGGAACAGGTTGCGTTGGTCTTTGCTTCGCCAGATCACGGCCGTGACTTTGACGACAGTGGCGTACAGTGGATGGCTGAACAGATCGACCGCCTGCATCCAAAACCGGTGTTCCTGGTAGTGCATGGTGCCCAGGTCGGTGTCTTCCCAGAGAATGCAGACAAGGGGATCACCAATTCTGCTTTTGAAAGGATTACCAACAAGGAGAATCTGGCTGCAATCATTTCCGGCGACCTGCACATGGATATGGATCGCACCGAGCACTCGAAAAAGATTGGCCATGTGCACTACCTGCACATTCCCGCCCTGGAACGCACCAAAATCCCTGATGAGACCCAGCATAACCCGATGTTTCGCGTGGTTTCGCTGCACGCCGATGGCCAGGTAGTAGTGGACACCTATGAAGCCGGAGCGGGCAACACGCCCCTTGAGCGGCATGACTATCGCTTTTCCCTGCACGATTAACCCACCACTGCACGTGCCGTCTCGCAACTGTTGCGACACCTCAGGATCTGGCTGTACCTCAGCCAGATCCTCTGACTAGGCTATCCTTCACCGCATCGATCCTACCCGGCACCATTTACCATGCGTCCGTTCAGTCCACTCTCGTTCCGCCCCCCTAGGGTCTTGCGCGACTCCAGCCTTTCTACCCTGACGGCCGGCTTTGTCGCCATGCTTACCGGTTACAGCAGCTCCCTGGTGCTGATGGTACAAGCTGGCCAAGCCGCAGGCTTGAGCACCGAGCAAATCAGCTCATGGATATGGGCGTTATCCATAGGCATGGCCATCTGTACGCTGGCACTCTCCCTGCGCTATCGCATCCCGCTCGTGGTGGTCTGGTCTACATCCGGCGCGGCGCTGCTGATAACCAGCCTGCCGGGCGTTACCTACAGCGATGCTATCGGCGCTTTCATGTTTTGCGGGCTGTTGCTGCTGCTCAGCGGGATCAGTTCAACCGTTGCCCGGCTGATGCGCCTACTGCCGGCGTCCCTGGCGGCAGCACTATTAGCCGGGATTCTGTTTCGCATCAGCAGCCAGATTCTTCAGGCTGCACAGAGCCAGCTTGGCCTGGTGTTGATCATGTTCGTCAGTTACCTGCTGGCCAAGCGTTGGGCACCACGCTATGCCGTTCTGCTGGCGCTGCTGTGTGGCACCCTGATTGCCTGGCTGAACGGCATGCTGGATCTACCTGATGTGCAGTGGCAACTGACACTTCCGGAATGGACAACACCCAGCTTTTCCCTGAGCGCGATGATCAGTATCGGATTGCCGTTATATATCGTTGCCATGACCTCTCAGAACCTGCCCGGGCTTGCCATACTCAAATCCGACGGGTACGAAGTAGACCCGGCGCCGATACTGTCTCTGACTGGTTTGATGTCGGTGCTGTTGGCGCCTTTTGGTTCACACGGTCTGAACCTGGCGGCGATCAGTGCCGCCGTGTGTACCGGCCACGAAGCGCATGCCGATCCGGCGAAACGTTATACAGCGGCGTTATTCTGCGGCGCGTTATTCGGCGGCATTGCATTATTTGCAGGCACCCTGACGGTGCTGTTCATGGCGTTGCCCGAAGCGCTGGTTATCTCTATTGCTGCCCTGGCGTTACTGGGCTCCATTGTAGGCGGCTTGACTAAAGCAATGGAAAGCCCCGGCGAGCGTGAGGCAGCGCTGATCGCCTTTATGGTGACGGCCTCCGGTTTCACACTCTTCTCAATCGGGTCTGCTTTCTGGGGTCTAATTGCGGGAGCGCTAACCCTGTTCATATTGCCCAACACCTCCAAGTCATGAACTCAAAAGCAACAACCGAGGGGGAACAACAATTGCCGTGAATACCTTAGAGGTCATCGCACGCCGTTAAATCAGCCTTCGATCACAGGCTGCGCCGCAGTAACTTGCGCAGCTTTTTCAATCTCTTACGCGCACGACGTGCCCTTCGATCAATCTGCATTTGCCAGTAAACTCTACAGCAGCGCAGATCGGACTCGTGTTCAGACACCATCAGCCACTGCAGATTGTCATGCCATTCGCCTAACTCATCCTGGGCGTTTTTCAGCGTTTTAGTCATTATAGAACTTGGCTGGAGATATTCAGGATAAGCTTGATATAGATATCGTAATCTTTTGATTTTTATACGTATATCATGCATGTCCTGATGGGGATTTTGCAGTGCTCCAACTAATTTTCGGCTCATATTCTGCGCGTAGTCGGCAAGCCTGATCGGATCGATATGGTATTCGGCACCACCAGCCACAAGTCGATTCTGCAAAGTGATAATTGCCAGCAGAAGCAAATCAAAGCGGCGGTCGGAACCGATCAATCCGAATCCAGTAAGCATCCCTTCCTTACGGGCCAAGGTCTGGTAGTGCAGGCCCCGCTTTTCCAGCTCTTGGATCAGAACCTGTCTATCACGTAACTGGCTAGTATTACGGCCCAGCTCACCAGCGATATGGTCTACTACAGCGAACCATTCTGCCTGCTCTCTCCAAGGCCGCAACAAGCTGCGCAGACTGCGCATCGCTATGCGTGTTTGATGCAAAGCGTGCGCTGCCAAAGGGTCGGCCAACTGGCCTATATGCTGATCTAACGCGCGATACTGGTCCGCCAGTGAAGATTGCAAGTGATGCAGTACATTCTCGCTCATTCGGTCGCACTCCAAACGCAGATCATTTAGTACAAGAGACTGGCATTCTACCCAGCATGGAATTGCCCGCGGCCCTTAGACGACGTAATCTAGAGGAAACTACGGAGTAACCCAATGAAACCTCTAGTTGCATCGATTGCACTGACCGCCAGCCTTCTGGGCTCAACGCTTCAAGCCGCTGACGTGGTGACGATCGACGTCTATCGCGATCCCAGCTGCGGATGCTGCGAAGCCTGGATTGAGCATCTGCAGGGCAACGGTTTCAGCGTAACAGACCACCTTGAGAAAAACATGACCGAGGTCAAGCGGCAGCTTGGCGTTCCCCAAGAACTAGCTTCATGCCATACCGGCGTCGTGGAGGGTCGATTTATCGAGGGTCACGTGCCAGCTGCTGATATTCTGAATATGCGCAAGCAGCCGAGCATTATCGGCCTGGCCGTACCCGGAATGCCCGCAGGCTCTCCCGGTATGGAAATGGGCGACAGAACCGACGCGTATCAGGTGATCAGTGTTGACCAAGAAAACACCACATCGGTGTTCAATTCCTACCCCTGACAGGTCCAAACCAGCGTTCCAGGGCTTGTCAGGAGCGCTCTTTAATCTCATCGTCGACATACAGCAACACGAGCCCAGTGCAACGACCAAAGCGCCCAGATCATGCGAATGACTGATAACCGGAATTCAGTCTTTGGGACTGATGATATGGCAATTACGACCGAGCTCTTTGGCCTGATATAAGCATTGGTCAGCTTCATGCATCCAATCATCGCTATTGGCGTGCTGATGCAGCATGCAGCCACCAATAGATACCGTCACCGGGCCATGGGATGTTTGCAACTGCTCTGCCACACTGCAACGAATGTGACTGGCGGCCTGCTCAAGCCCTTGGCGGTCGACCATCGGCAACAGGAGCACGAACTCCTCACCGCCCATGCGAAATAGTCGATCGGACTGCCTGCAACTTTGCTTGACGATCCGGGTAAACTCGGTCAACACCAGGTCGCCGGCCTTGTGCCCGTACAAATCATTTACTTCCTTGAACAGGTCCAGATCGAGCACCAACATGCCGTAAGAGTTGGCATGACGTTGATAATCAGCCATGGCGATGTCCAGCTCGCTGTCCATCGCCCTACGATTGCCAGCGCGTGTTAAAGGATCCAGCGTAGCCAGCTCAATCAGCTGTTCGCGTTGCCGACGACCGCGATAAGCAAATACCGAGGCAAACAGGCTGGCAATCAAGCAGGTCACGGCAAAGGAGGTCATCTGGTAATGGCTTTCGAACACTAACCCAGGATTCAGGTAGCCGTAGGTGCAGACCACGGTTAGAGCAGCCACGGTGGCCACCGCACTCTGTACCGGCGGCACTACAAAGAAGTTGAACAGGATGAGTGTGTAGAACCAGAACAGCCCGTTTACGCCGAGATTAATCGAAACCAGCACCGCACCGGCAGAATAGATCAGGGCAAGAAACTGCCCAGGCTTGATGGTATCGCCGGTACGCCAGGCATAGACAACAGCGAACCCGGTGCCAACCACCAGAAAGGTGTCCACCAGCCCTACCCACAGGTTACCTTCCAATAGCCGAAAGACGATATAAGGGGTAATACCAATCAGCGAGCACAGCCCGACCAGGGTAATGATGGATAACTGAAAGTCTTCTCTGAGACGTATCAAGATGCTCTGCATGGAATCCTGTATAGAACTCTCAAGTGGCTCTGTTATTATTATGTCCGAGGGCTTTTCGCCCGAAGCCGCACTTTATAGTCCGCTGCCGTTACCCACAATAGCCTGACGCCAGCATGGCACAATTGCCTGCCCATCAATGCGTAAAAGTCCGGAAATCAAGCCGCCGCAGTAGCCTGAATACGCTTAACCATGGCCCGCAAACCGTTCCCTCGGGTAACGCTCAAATGCTTGATCAGATTCAATTGCCCGAAATAGTCTTCAATATCGAATTCAAGGATAGCCGTGGGCGTTTTGCCGTTATAAGCCGCCAGGACCACAGCGAGCAAGCCCTTGACGATAAAGGCGTCGCTGTCTGCGACGAAATAGAGGCGCCCGTCACGCTCTTCACTGGCTAGCCAGACCTGGCTCTGGCAGCCACGCACGATGTTTGCTTCGGTGCGCTGGCTGTCATCCATTGGCGGCAGCTCGCGGCCCAAGTCGATGATGTACTTATAGCGATCTTCCCAGCTGTCGAAGAAGGCCAACGTATCGACGATGTCCTCGCTGCTGATGTCGGTACCAAACTCGCTCATGCAACTATCACCTTAAAGAATCACCTTGAAAGAGCCACTTTAAAAGAACATTCCGGTTTCCAGTTGAGCCTCTTCGCTCATCATGTCGCGGCTCCAGGGCGGATCGAACACCAGCTCGACCTTGACCAGGTCCACGTTGGGTACACGGCGCACACGGTACTCAACATCGCCCACCAACACTGGGCCCATGCCACAGGCCGGTGCTGTCAGGGTCATACTGATATCCACACGCTTAGTCGATTGATCAATCGCCACCGAATAAATCAAACCCAGATTCACCAGATCCACCGGAATTTCCGGATCGTAAACCGTGCGTAAAGCTTCCCAAACCTGCGCCTCGTCTATCAGGTCATCAACCGGAGGCGGAAAACTCAGCAGCTCCGGCTCCAGGCCCAGATTGGCCGCGTCAGTACCATCCACACGGACCATCTGCCCGTGATAGGTCACCGTGTAGTTACCACCCAGTGCCTGGGTAATGGTTACAAAAGTATCCTTGGGAATGGTCAGCGGTGTGCCGTCCGGAACCCGGCGCGCAGGACAATCAGCCTGTGCGACCACCATACGTCTTTCCATGTCAGCTCACACTAAAGCTTTCGCCACAACCACACTGGTCTTTGACGTTGGGATTGATAAACCTGATTTGACGGTTGATACCCTCGTTAACCAGGTCAATTTCGGTGCCGGATAATACCGCCAAGCTGTCGCGATCAACCAGCAGTTCAACCTGCTCGTCGAGATGGTAATGCAGATCGCTCTCCGCGCCCTGCTCGACCATATCAATCACGTACATAAAGCCCGTGCAGCCGCTTTTCTTCACGCTCAGACGCACTGACTTGCCCACCTGGGAAACCAGTTGCCGGCGAAAATGCTCCAGCGCCGCAGGGGTCACAGTGACCACTTGACTGCCTGGATCGAAGGATTCAACGCTCATGCCATGACTCCTCTTGGATTGCAGAGACTGATCACAGAAACTGCCTGACCTTGGTCAGGGCTTCAAACAAACGATCAACGTCTGCGAAAGTGTTGTAGATACTGAAACTGGCCCGCACCGTACCCGGAATGCCGTATTGATCCATGATCGGTTGCGCGCAGTGGTTGCCCGTACGCACGGCCACGCCCTGCTGATCGAGCAGCATGCCGACATCATGCGGGTGCGCACCTTCCAGCAGGAAGCTCATCACTGCGGTCCTATTCGCCGCCGTGCCTACCAGCGTCAAACCGGGTGTGGCGCGCGCCTTGTCTTCAGCATAAGCCAGCAAAGCCTGCTCATGTGCTGCTGCGCCAACGCGGTCATAACTGTTCACGTAGTCCACCGCAGCGCCGAGCGCGATCACGCCAGCAATATCCGGCGTACCAGCCTCAAATTTATACGGCAACTGGTTGTAGGTGGTGCCGGCAAAGCTGACAGTCTCGATCATCTCGCCACCGCCCTGATACGGCGGCATGGCCTCAAGCAGTGCGACCTTGCCGTAGAGCACGCCCAAGCCAGTCGGACCGAACAGTTTGTGCGCAGAGAATACGTAAAAATCACAATCCAGCGCCTGCACGTCGACCGCCCAGTGGCTGATCGCTTGAGCGCCGTCAATCAAACACAGAGCGCCTGCTTCATGAGCCAGACGAATAATGTCTTCAATCGGATTAATAGTGCCGAAGGCGTTGGATACATGCCCACAGGCGACCATCTTTACCCGCTCATCGAGCATTGCGGCATAAGCCGCCATATCGATGGTACCGGTCGCATCGACCGGGATGGCCTCTACGGTGGCGCCCCTCTCCGCCGCGACCATTTGCCAGGGCACTATATTGGAATGGTGCTCCATGGCCGATACCAATACCCGATCACCGGGCTTGAGATTCGCCCGACCCCAGGTCGCGGCCACCAGGTTAACGCCTTCGGTAGTGCCCTTGGTCCAGATCACCTGACGCGATTCGGCCGCATTAATGAATGCAGCGACCTTGCTGCGAGCGTTCTCGAATTTCTCGGTCGCGCGCTCGGCCAGCGCATGCGCGCCGCGGTGCACATTGCTGTTGTCATGACGGTAATAATCAACGATCGCCTGAATCACCGCTTCGGGTTTCTGCGTGGTCGCGGCATTGTCCAGATACACCAACGGATGCCCGTTAACCTGTTGCTCCAGAATCGGAAAATCCGCGCGGATACGCTCGGCATCAAAAGTCGGCAGATTTTTCAGCGCCTGCTCACTCATAGGCCAGTTGTCCCAGTTCAGTGTCTTCACGCCCAAACAGTGCAGCCAGACGCGGACGCAGATAATGCTGAATTGCTGGCTCTGGCACCTCGTTGAGCAGCTCGTTGATAAAGCCGAAACTCAGCATGCTCATCGCATCGGCCTTGGATACGCCGCGGCTCTGCAGATAGAACAGCGAAGTCTGATCCAGTTGGCTGATGGTTGCGCCGTGGGCACAACGTACATCGTCAGCGTAGATTTCCAGTTCGGGCTTGGTATTGATCTCGGCTTGATGCGAGGTCAGCAGGTTTTTGTTGCTTAGCTGTGCCAGGGTTTTCTGCGCCTGCGGATGGATATGAATCCGCCCGTTGAATACCGCCTTTGAAGCATCGCCAACGATGCCGCGGAACACTTCATTGGTGGTGCAATGCGGTACGCAGTGCTCGACGTTGGTGTGATAATCGATCAACTGCTTGTTGCGCGGCAGATAGACGCCATGCAATTCCAGATGCGCACCCTCGCCGCGGTGATTGACCTGATAGTCAATACGTTTCAGGCGGCTACCCTGCGCCAGGGTAAAACCGTAGAAACGTGAAGAGCGATGCAGGTCGACGTGTACGCCGCCGACGTGCAGCAAATCTTCCTGCTCCAGGTTGATCCGGTAGTGCTGCACCTGCGCGTTCGCACCCACTACCACTTCGGTCAGGGTATTCACGAAGCCGTTCTGCTGCTCTGCACTGGAGAGAAAGTGTTCGATCACCTCGGCCTGACTATTGTCATCCAGCACCATCAGCAGGCGCTGGTTGCTGACCGCAGGCTCTGCTTCAGGCGTAGACACATTCAGCACATACAGCGGCTTGCCGAGCTTTTGCCCCGCAGCCACATGCACCAGAATACCGTCGGCCGCCCAGGCGTTGCTCAGCGCGGCAAACAGATGGCGCTCGGCATCCACTACCTTGCCCAGATGCTGTTTGATCAGCTCACTCTGCCCGGCATTGGCGTCGGCAAAGCGTACCACCGCCTCAGGCAGGGCACTGGAATGCTCAGCAGAAAACTGGCCATTGATAAAAACCAGTCGCGTGGCATCCAGCTCCTCGATCGGCTCAATACCCTGCTGCCAGTCGCCGTTCGGCTTTACCGCCCATTGGCTAGGGCAGGTATTCTGCAGCGGCGTCAGAGGGGTGTATTTCCATAACTCCGTCTTGCGCGTCGGCCAGGCAGCGGCGGCCCATCGGGCGGCACCCTGCTCTCGCAGCGGCGTAAGCCACTCGGGGCTAGTCTGCTCTTGAGCTAAGGTCAGCGCCTGTCGTTGAAAATCTGTCATAGGTTCAAGCAACCTCGTTTTCCAGCCAGCCGTAGCCTTTGGCTTCCAGCTCCAGAGCCAAGCTCTTGTCGCCGGACTTGACGATGCGACCACCGGCCAGCACGTGTACGTAATCCGGCACGATATAGTCAAGCAAACGCTGGTAGTGGGTAACAACGATAAAGCTGCGCTGACCGTCACGCATGCTGTTGACGCCATCAGCGACTACCTGCAAGGCGTCGATATCCAAACCGGAGTCGGTCTCGTCGAGAATGCACAAAGACGGCTCAAGCAGCATCATCTGCATGATCTCATTGCGCTTCTTCTCGCCACCGGAGAAGCCTTCATTGACACCGCGCTTGAGGAAGCTGGCATCCAGGTCCACGCGCTTGCTGGTTTCACGCGCTAGTTTCATAAACTCTACGGACGACAATTCCGGCAAGCCGGCGTGCTTGCGCTTGGCATCCAGAGAGACCTTGAGGAATTCCATATTGCTGACACCAGGAATCTCGACCGGGTACTGAAACGCTAGAAACAGCCCTTCGCGGGCCCGCTCTTCAGTATCCAGTTCCAGCAGATTCTGACCCTTGAAAGTGATAATGCCGGCGGTGGCTTCATAGCCTGGGCGGCCGGACAATACATTGCCCAGGGTACTCTTACCGGAGCCGTTGGGGCCCATGATCGCGTGCACTTCACCCGGCTTGATGTCGATACTCAAACCCTTGAGAATATCTTCATCCTTATCACCAACTTTCGCGTGCAAATCCTTGATATGTAACATATTAACTGCCTAATAACTATTGAATTAAAGGGACGCCAGTCGTGGCAACGGGTTAACCCACCGAGCCTTCGAGACTGACTTCCAGCAACTTGCCTGCTTCCACCGCGAACTCCATCGGCAGCTCCTTGAACACCTCGCGGCAGAAGCCGTTGACGATCATGGAAATGGCCTTTTCCGCATCCAGGCCGCGCTGCTGGCAGAGGAACATCTGGTCATCACTGACCTTTGAGGTGGTGGCCTCGTGCTCGACCACCGCCGTCGGATTGCGGCTTTCGATATAGGGGAAAGTATGAGCGCCGCACTGATCACCGATCAGCAGGGAATCGCACTGGGTAAAGTTACGCGCACCGTCCGCACCTGGGTTGAAACGCACCAGACCGCGATAGGCACTGTTGCTGCGCCCTGCGGAGATACCCTTGGCAATAATGGTCGAGCGGGTGTTCTTGCCCAAATGGATCATCTTGGTGCCGGTATCGGCCTGCTGAAAGTTGTTGGTCAGCGCCACCGAGTAGAATTCACCGACGCTGTTGTCACCCTTGAGGATGCAGCTGGGGTACTTCCAGGTCACGGCCGAACCGGTCTCGACCTGGGTCCAGGAAATCTTCGCGTTGGTATGGCAAATGCCGCGCTTGGTGACAAAGTTATAAATGCCGCCCTTACCTTCCGCGTTACCTGGATACCAGTTCTGCACGGTCGAATACTTGATGGTCGCGTTATCCAGCGCCACCAGTTCGACTACCGCTGCGTGCAGCTGATTCTCGTCGCGCATCGGCGCGGTACAGCCCTCGAGATAGCTCACATGCGAGCCTTCTTCGGCAATGATCAGGGTGCGCTCGAACTGCCCGGTGTTCATTTCGTTGATGCGGAAATAAGTCGACAACTCCATCGGGCAACGTACGCCCTTAGGGATATAAACAAAGGAGCCATCCGAAAACACTGCGCAGTTCAGCGCCGCGTAGTAATTGTCTTTTGGCGGGACCACGCTGCCGAGGTATTTTTTCACCAGCTCGGGGCAACGGTGCACCGCTTCACTGATCGGACAGAAAATCACTCCGGCTTCTTCGAGCTTGGCGCGGAAGGTGGTCACGACCGAGACTGAGTCGAACACGGCATCCACGGCTACGCCTGCGAGCATTTCCTGTTCGTGCAGAGGAATGCCGAGCTTTTCATAGGTAGCAATCAGTTCGGGGTCAACTTCGGCAAGACTTTGGGGTTTGTCAGCCATGCTCTTGGGCGCGGAAAAGTACGAGACCGCCTGAAAGTCAATTTCCGGATAGTGCACGTGAGCCCAGGTAGGCTCTTCCATTTCCTGCCAGGCGCGGAAGGCCTTCAGCCGCCATTCAAGCAACCACTCTGGCTCACCCTTCTTCGCCGAGATAAAGCGCACAACGCTTTCATCCAGGCCGGGCGGCAAAGTGTCGGACTCGATAGCTGAATGAAATCCAGCCGCATAGTCCTTCTTGATAAGACTCTCGACTTGTTCAGTCACGGTATCACCTCAATCAGGCAACCAGGGCAAACGGCCCGGCTGCTACGTCAAATCAGGCTTGTTAGTGGATGTACCAGCACTCAGGCAGGTCCGCCAACAATGATCGAGCGGCTCTTGCAGGCCGCTTCAGATAATGCGCTCCAGCTCAGACACTGTAGGGCTGTTAATACAGCCCACCTTGTCCTGACGACTACGCACTCGTTGAATATCCTCGCGAGACACCAGATCAGCCAAGCTGATATCGCTTAGAAATTGATGCAACCGGTCGCTCAGATCGGACCACAGATGATGGGTCAAGCAAACTTCCCCCTGTTGACAGTCACCCCGGCCCAAGCAACGGGTGGCATCCATGGAGTCATTCACCGCTTCGACAATCTGAGCAACACTGATGGCAGCCGGGCCACCCGCCAGTCGATAACCACCGCCGGGCCCTCTTACGCTCTCTACCAAGCGGCAGCGACGCAATTTGGCGAATAGCTGTTCAAGATAAGAGATAGATACACCTTGGCGCTGAGAAATATCCGCCAAGGTTATCGGCCCCTGGTCTTCATGCAGCGCCAAATCCAGCATGGCTGTCACCGCGTAGCGGCCTTTAGTGGTCAGTCGCATTGGCAATCCCGAGCCGGTTAAACATGCTAGGCATAATGCAATAGCCAAGCAATTTAGTCAAGTATTCGGCGGGTACAGAAGGCGCTAAACGCGGGCATTATAAAGACATTTGGCCAGCGGCTGAACAGCAATCACCCTGATAGCCACAGGCTATTTTGAAAGAGGACATCGCTTAAAACATAAAATCGCTGATACTTGCGTGCAGGTATGGCGCAGGTAGTGCTATCGTTTTGGTTGATTTGCGAACAGTACATTAGGGAGTCTATTTAGTATGAGTCATTACACCGAGTTCTTTATCAACGGCCAGTGGGTCAAGCCCAAGGGCGAGCAGACCCTGGACGTTATCAATCCGGCCACCGAAGAAGTGGCTGCGACCATTGCCTTGGGCAACAAAGAAGATGTTGATCTGGCTGTCGAAGCCGCGCGGAAGGCATTTGAAACCTACTCCCAAACCAGCCGCGAGGAGCGCATTGCGCTGCTGGAAAAAATCCTCGTTGTAATGACCAGGCGTCAGCCCGATCTGGCCAAAGCCATTTCCATCGAAATGGGCGCACCGGCCAAGCTGGCGAAAACGGCACAAGCGCCATCAGGCATTGGGCATTTCTCTGCTGCCCTGGACGCCCTGAAAGAATTCGAATTTGAGGAAGAGATCGGCACTACGCTGGTGGTCAAGGAGCCTATCGGCGTCTGCGGTCTGATCACCCCGTGGAACTGGCCGATGAACCAGATGGCTTGCAAGGTCGCACCGGCGCTGGCTACCGGTTGCACCATGGTGCTGAAGCCATCTGAAGTGGCGCCGCTGTCCGCGCTGATTCTAGCTGAGATTCTTGAGGAAGCGGGCGTGCCGGCTGGCGTGTTCAACCTGGTCAACGGCGACGGCCCAACGGTGGGCGCGGCCATGTCTTCGCATCCGGGTATCGATATGATGTCCTTTACCGGCTCCACCGGCGCAGGTCGTCAGGTAATGAAGGCCGGTGCTGACACCATCAAACGCGTGGCATTGGAGTTGGGCGGCAAATCAGCCAATATCCTGCTGGATGACGTTGACTTCGAGAAGATGGTTGGTCACGCAGTAATGTCCTGCATGAACAACAGTGGTCAATCCTGCAACGCTCCTACCCGCTTGTTGGTGCCCAACAGCCGTATGGAGGAAGTCGCTGAAATTGCCAAAGCAGTTGCAGCCAAGGTCAAGGCTGGCGATCCGAATGCGGAAGATACCGTGATCGGTCCGGTGGTATCCAAGGCGCAGTGGAGCAAGATTCAGGGTCTGATCCAAGATGGTATAGCAGAAAATGCCAAGCTGATTGTCGGTGGTCCGGATCGTCCCGAAGGTCTGACCAAAGGCTATTACGTCAAGCCGACTATTTTCAGTCATGTGACCAACGATATGACTATCGCCCGGGAAGAAGTTTTCGGTCCGGTATTGGTGATCATTGGTTATGAGAATGACGATGAGGCAGTGCGCATTGCCAATGACACTAACTACGGGCTATCTGGCTATGTGTCTTCGGCCAATCTGGATCGCGCGCGCAATGTGGCTCGCCGCATCCGTACCGGCATGGTTCACCTAAACGGTGCGCCGCTGGACAACAAAGCGCCCTTCGGTGGTTACAAGGAGTCAGGCAATGGCCGCGAGTGGGGTCACTATGGCTTTGAGGACTTCCTCGAGGTCAAGTCTATCTATGGCTATAACGTGAAGCAGGCTTAAACTTCAGCTGCTGCGTGTAAGAATCTGTAATGACCACAAAAACCCCGGCTCTATGCCGGGTTTTTTGTTTGTGAGTTGCCGCTAATAGCTCGGAGTTTCGTCGCCTTCGGCGGGTCAGCGTTACGAAAAACGCCGTGAATACTGTCCTGTAGGCTTGGATACGAAGCCCGATCGCCACGGATGGCGGAAGTGTCGATACTGCAGGAGCCTTTATCGACCTGTTTTATACATTTTCTCCCCTCACCCGCCGAAGGCACAGCGCACGTTAGTGTGATGCGTAAAACGCTTTCCCAAAGTCAAAAACAAACCAAGATCGGTTTTGGTCCTGGTTCTGCATTTAGCTCGCCGCTGAGCTGGGTTAGCCCAGCGACTTTACCGCTTCGATCATCTGCGCCATTACCTTCTGTGCGTCGCCATAGACCATTGAGGTGTTTTCGGCGTAGAACAGTTCATTCTCGACTCCGGAATAGCCTTTGCCCTGCCCGCGTTTGACCACGTAAGCCTGGTGGGCCATGTCGACGTTAAGAATCGGCATGCCGTAGATCGGGCTGGATTTGCGCGTGCGTGCGGCGGGGTTTACTACATCGTTGGCGCCAAGCACGATGGCGACGTCGGCTTGAGCAAAGTCCTCATTGATATCTTCCAGGTCATGGATGATGTCGTAGGGCACGCCGGCCTCAGCCAGCAATACGTTCATATGTCCGGGCATGCGCCCGGCCACGGGATGAATGGCGAACTTGACGTCCACGCCCTGCTTCTGCAGCAGCTTCACGAATTCATACAGCTTGTGCTGCGCCTGGGCCACGGCCAGGCCATAGCCGGGCACGATAATGACCTTGCTGGCGTAGTACATGGCAATAGCGGCATCCGAAGCTTCCGCGGTCTTCATGCTGCCTTCGATATCCGAGTCGTCTTCCCCACCGCTTTCACCGAATTGACTGAAGATTACGTTCGACACTGGGCGATTCATGGCCTTGGCCATCATCAGGGTCAGCAGTGTGCCGGCCGAGCCGACCACAGTACCGGCGATGATCATCGCCGGGTTCTGCAGCACAAAACCCTCGAAGGCGACTGCCAGGCCGGTGAAGGCGTTGTACAACGAGATCACTACTGGCATATCGGCGCCACCGATGGGCGTGGTCAGCAGCACACCCAGAACCAGGGCCAGGATAAAGAACAGCGAGATGAGTAGCATGGATACTTCGACGCCGGTTACGCCTGCTGTGGTGATCGCCGCACCCAGCCCCAGGGCTGCGAAGAACAGCACTGCATTGATCAATTGCTGCCCGGGCAAGCGCAGCGTTTTGCTGATGCGCCCATCGAGTTTGGCCCAGGCGACCAGCGATCCGGAGAGTGCCACCGCGCCGATCAAACCGCCCAGCACTGCCAGTATCGTAACCACGACGCCATGGGATTGGGCGTTGCCCGAGAACAGTTCGATGGCAGCGATTGCGGCTGCTGCACCCCCGCCCATGCCGTTATAAAGTGCGACCATCTGTGGCATATCGGTCATGGCGACCTTTTTGCCGCTGTACCAGGCCCAACCCACACCGAGCCCAAGGGCGATCATTAACAACCCCAGGTTCAAGCCTACATGCGGTTGTGCCCGCTCATTTACATCAAGACCGTAAAGAAAGGCCACCACCACAGCCAGCACCATGCCCCAGCCCGCGACCACAATACCCGAGCGCGCGGTCTTCGGACTGGCCATGCGCTTCAGTCCGTAGATAAACAACAGTGCTGCAATGAAGTACGCCCCTTCGATAATCAGACTGGTATCCATAACTACTCCTTGTCTGTCGAAGAGGACTTGTCCGCAGCCTTATCGCTGGATTTGAACATGTCCAGCATGCGTTCGGTGACCACATAGCCGCCGGCGGCATTGCCTGCACCGAGCAGCACACCAAAGAAGCCGATGGTCTGCTCCAGGGGCGTCGCCGCATTCAGTAGCGCCCACATTGCCCCCACCACGACGATCCCGTGGATGAAGTTGGAGCCAGACATCAGTGGCGTGTGCAAAATAGCCGGCACCCGGCCGATAATCTCGTAGCCGGTAAAGGCCGCCAACATGAAGATGTAGAGTGCAACGAAACCGGTAATGGTGGTGGTGACGTCCATGCTTATTCTCCCCCTGATTCGGCAGCCTTTCTGGCTGTCTCGTTTTTGATCTGCCCATCGTGCGTGAGTACTGCGCCGGCAAGAATGTCGTCTTCCCAATCCAGCGCCAGTGTCCCGTCCTTGATCATCAGCCCGACCAGAGCCAGCAGATTGCGCGCATAGAGTTCGGAAGCGTGTTCGGCCAGATGGCTGGGGATATTCAGTGGCGCAACGATGGTGGTCGGGCCGATTTCGACCGTATCGCCTGGCTGGGTCAGTGGTGTGTTACCGCCACCCTCCGCTGCCAAGTCAATAATCACCGAGCCTGGTTTCATGCCCATGATTTGCGCTTCACTGATAATTTTGGGGCTGGGCCTGCCGGGAATTGACGCGGTGGTGATCACTGCGTCGGCATTTTGAATGTGCCGAGTCAGTACCTCCGCCACCTTGGCCTGCTCTTCATCAGTCAGTTCACGGGCATAGCCACCCTGACCACTGGCCGACACGCCGGTATCGACGAACTTGCCGCCCACCGATTCCACTTGTTCCTTGACCTCGGGCCGCACGTCATAGCCTTCGACCATTGCGCCCAGCCGCTTGGCTGTTGCCAGCGCCTGCAGTCCGGCCACCCCGGCGCCCATCACCAGGACGCGCGCCGGACGCAGAGATCCGACTGCGGTGGTCATCATCGGCAAAATGCGATTCAGGCTGGTGGCGGCCAATAACGCTGCGTAATAGCCTGCCAGCGCCGCCTGGGAAGATAGCGCATCCATGGCCTGCGCACGGGTGATGCGCGGCACCAGCTCCATGGCGAAGCAGGTGATCTGGCCGTCCCGCAGGGCTCGCACCGTGGCCTGCTCCCTGTGAGCGTAAACGAAGCAGCAGAGTACGGTACCTGGGTTCATCTGTTCGATTTCCGCTATCGACGGGGGCTGTACGCTGAAAACCAGACTTACGTCCGCTGGCGGATTGGACAGTGCGACACCGATTGTTTCATAGGCTGAATCGGGAATGCGCGCAGCCAGCCCCGCGCCTGGCTGCAGGCTGATTTCGATACCTAGCTTGTGAAGCTTTTCGACTACGGCGGGAACCAGCGCAACGCGTTTTTCATGCAGGCGAGTTTCTCTGGGGACAAACAGCTTGACTGGCATGTAGGCTCCTGTGGCACGTCTGGTTTTCTCACAGCATAGACCAAGACCCCACAGTTCGTTTTATAGCTCCTCGCAGCGCCAAGCCATGCGGTTATCCTCCCAGCAAAAGCAACCACAACGGCAGAGTGACTGCTGAGAGTAGCGTCGATAAAAAGATCACCGAGCTGATGATGCGGCTATCTTCCTGGCCCATATAAAAAGCCAGTACGTTTACGCCCGTGGGGCACGCGGCCATGATCACCAGTACGGTACGCGCTTGCGAGTCAAGCCCGGGAATGGCGAGCCCGCAGAGCAGCACCAACAGGGGAAACAGCACTAGTTTGCTGAGCGTCAGCACACCCATGCTCGCACTCATATGCAAACGGTAGTGAGAAAGGCTTAAGCCCAGTACCAACAGCGCGCAAGGTAATGCAGCAGCAGCCAGCCATTCCACTGCCTTCCACAGGGACGAAGGTACCTGCAAGCCAGACAGATTGAGTAACGCCCCGAGCAGTAAGCCGATGATCAACGGATTGGCCAGGCTCTTCAGCGTGTCACGCAGATCTAGGCCTTTGCCGTCACCCTCGGCCCAAAAGGCGTTATAAAGACTTTGGGCGGTGAACAGCAGCAAGCTATGAAAGACCAGAATGGCGAATAGATACACTAGGTACTCTGGCCCTAGCACCAGTGTCACCACCGGTATCCCGACCAGCACATTATTCGAATAACTGGCTGCCAGGCCCATGCTGGTCGGACGACCCAGGCGGCGATGCATGATCAGATTAATCACGCCAAAGACCAGCAGAGCCGGCAGGAAATACACCAGTACCAGCACGGGTGATAACGCCTGACCCAAATCAGCCTTGGCCAAGCCGGAAAACAGCAGCACCGGCATGAACAGCTTGAAGGTGACGGCGTTGAGTGATCCTCCTGCGTCACCTGGCACCCAGCGACGCCAGCCGAGCACATAGCCGAGCAGGATCAAACCAAAAACGGGAATAAGGGCGTTGACAACGACCATGCTGCGCTCCTGAGAGGCGGATTGCAAAAGGCAACGCCGCCAGGCGCGCAGTCTACCAGTGCATGACCCCTTCAGCGCTTAGACTGTTGGGAACACACCGTTGCATCCAGGATGTGAAAAGCAGTTTGCGGCTAGCCTCACGCAGGATGACCCTGAAATTCCTCTGCTACGGAAGCCATTAATTGGGCATTGTCATGCTGCCAGGGATGGAAGTCTTCCTTGTAAAAATCCCGGTAATCGCTGATCAGATGGGAGAAAAAACCGTTCGGGCCCCAGAGCCAGTACATGCCCTTGCACCAGGTCTTAAGCGTCAAGGCGCGATCTTTTCTTAGCATGTGCCAGGTACCGACGGTCACGTCCTTGAGAAAGAAAAAAGTAGCTTGGCGCATCGCTTTACGCAAAATGCTGCGATCACCACAGACCTGCATATACACGTCAAAGGCGACCGCCTTGTGCTCTGTTTCTTCGAGCGCATGCCAGCGCCAGAGCCGGCGCAACTCGGGCGTCGCGCCTTGAATCCATTGCGGATCGCGCAACATTGCATTGGCCATGATGGCGGTGAAGTGTTCCATCGCTACAGTACCCGCCAGCTGCCGCTCGGCGGAGAACTGCTGCTGTATGAACCTAACGCGCTTTTTAACCTTGAGCTCTAGACGGTCAATGTCATACCCCAGATCACGCAAGCGGTTGTTATACTCGGTATGTTCGCGGCTGTGATGGCCTTCCTGACCGATAAAACCACGGATCTGCTCCTTCAACGCCGGATCGGTGACCTGATCACGAAAATGCCTCACCGAGTCAATAAAGTACCGTTCGCCATCGGGAAATAACACCGACATGGCGTTGAAAAAATGCGTCTTGAAGGGATCGTTGCTGTGCCAATGCCGTGGTAGCGGATTGGGCAGATCAAAATCCATATGGCGCGGTCGTATGCTCAGGTTTTCGGGCGTCAGACTGGACATGGCAACTCCGGTTGCTTAATTGGATATGACACCTCGCACGAGTGTCTATCGTCAATATAGGCTTACCCGTTGCCGAGTAACAGGTCGGATACAGCCATTTATCAGGTCATTTCTGGCCCGATTCGAGGATGTCTATTGCTCAGGCTGGCGCTTTAGCCGCGTACAACTAGTATTGTTTCAAACCTTCCTTAATTTCATGCAGGACGCTACATGACAGCGATCATCGACTTTCTGAACACTATTTTCTGGGGCTATGTGCTCATTTATGGACTCCTGGCTGTGGGTGTGTTTTTTACTATCAGACTGGGCTTTTTACAGTTCCTGCATTTCGGCGAGATGGTCAAGGCAATACGTGGCTCGAGAGAAAGCGACGAATCGGGTATTTCCCCTTTTCAGGCGCTCTGTACCAGCCTGGCCTCAAGGGTAGGTACCGGCAATCTAGCGGGCGTGGCTGTAGCGCTCTATCTAGGTGGTGCGGGTGCGATTTTCTGGATGTGGATGGTCGCATTGGTGGGTATGGCCACGGCCTATTCGGAAAGTACCCTGGCGCAGCTGTACAAGGTGCGTGATGGCAAAGGTCAGTATCGCGGCGGCCCGGCCTTCTATATTTCCAAAGGCCTAAAAGCGCCTTGGGCTGGCGGCGTGTTTTCCGTCTGCCTGATTATCTCCTTCGGCCTGGTGTTCAATGCGGTCCAGGCCAATTCCATCGCCGATGCCATGGAAGGTGCCTTCGGCTTTTCCAAGATGTGGGTCGGCCTGGTGATTGCTTTCTGTGCCGGACTGGTGATCTTTGGTGGGCTGCGCTCAATCGCCCGTTTTGCCGAACTGATCGTGCCCTTTATGGCGGCCGTGTATGTGTTGATGGCACTGGTAGTGATGGTCATGCACATCACCGAAGTACCTGGTGTACTGGCGCTGATCGTCAAGAGTGCCTTCGGTCTTGAGGAAGCCGCCGGTGGTGCAGCTGGCTCAGTTACCGCAGCGATGCTCAACGGCATCAAGCGCGGTCTGTTCTCCAACGAAGCAGGTATGGGTTCGGCGCCCAACGTTGCCGCGACCGCGACCCCAGCTCCGCATCATCCGTCCTCGCAGGGCCTGGTTCAGGCTATGGGTGTGTTTATCGACACCATCGTCATCTGTACCGCCACGGCGGTGATGATTCTGCTCTCCGGGGTGCTTGAGCCTGGCTCCGGCATCACTGGTACCCAATTGACCCAGCAAGCAATGGAATCGCATATTGGCGTCGCAGGCACCTACTTCATCGCTATTGCGATTCTGTTTTTCGCCTTTACCTCCATCGTTGCCAACTATTCCTATGCGGAGAATGCGCTGACCTTTCTGGGCGTCGGCAATACTGCAGGCCTTACCGTGCTGCGAATTGCTGCGCTGGGCATGGTGGTCTGGGGGGCGATGCAGGCGGTGGCGACAGTCTTCAATGCGGCGGATGCTTCAATGGGGTTGATGGCCACGATCAACCTGATCGCCATCATGATGCTGTCTGGCACTGTCGTAAAACTGACCAAGGATTACCTGGGTCAGCGCAAGCAGGGATTGGTACCTAAATTCAAGGCTGCCGACTATCCCGAGCTGAAGGAAAAGATCAAGAACGACATCTGGCGGTAAGCCAACTGGACTGTATCAAGAGCGCAATCAAGGGCAGAGTCTAAACTCAGCCCTTGATTTCCTGCAGACTGTTACCGCCGTCCACGACCAGCATTTGCCCGGTCAGATAACTACAACCTTCACTCGCCAGAAACACCACCACCCGCGCGATCTCCTCGGGCGTGCCTGGCCGCCCCACCGGCGTATGCAAACCCGCCGCTATCTCCTCCGGTTGGCTCGAATGGGTCGCTATCCAGCCTGGCGCTACCGCGTTAACCGTTACGCCCTGCCCGGCCACTTCATGCGCCACTGCACGCGTCAGCCCGACCATACCGGATTTCGCCGCGCTATAGCCGGCCGTGCCCGGAAAGGTCACCAACGGCCCGGTGACCGAGGCGATGTTCACGATACGACCATAGCCGGCCTGCAGCATATGCGGCAGCACGGTTCGGGTAACGTGAAAGCAGGTATTGAGGTTCAGGTCGAACTCACGCTGCCATTGCAAAAACGGCAACTTGTGAAACAGCTCGGGCAACGGCGTATCGACCCCGGTTTGGGTCATGCCGGCATTGTTGATAAGGATGTCGATGCGGCCGAAGCGCGCGATCGCCCGTTCGACCAGCTCTTCAACCTGAGCCGCGTCGGTCAGATCCGCGACATGCGCGAGGCAGCGCTCGCCGCTTTCATCCAGCGTGCGCTGGCGATCAAAAATCCGATTGGTGGTCGAGGTCAGTACCAGGCTGGCGCCGGCCTCGAACAGCAATCGCGCCGTAGCGAAACCGATCCCCTCTGCACTGCCCGTACCGGTAACCAGAGCGACCTTACCCTGCATGTCGCCCTGTATATGACGGCTAGCCACGGTCAATCCGCCAGTCGCCAAGTGGTACCCGCTTTACCGTCCTCGAGCACCACGCCCAACGCGGTCAGTTCATCGCGAATGCGGTCTGATTCCGCCCAGTTCTTATCGGCACGCGCCTGCAATCGCTGTTTGATCAGCAGCTCAACCGACTCAGCGTCCACCTTACCTTCGGCCCCAGCACGCAGGAAGGTATCCGGCTCCAGCTGAAGTAGGCCCAGGCTTTCTGCCAGCTCACGCAAGCGTGCCGCCAGGCCCGCCGCCGCATTCATATCGGTATCCTTGAGGCGGTTGATCTCGCGGACCATGTCGAACAGGACGGCACAGGCTTCCGGGCTATTGAAATCGTCGTCCATCGCCGCACCAAAGCGTTGAACAAAAGCTTCGCCACCCACCGCAGGCGCCTGCGGCAAACCCTTGAGCGCATGGTAAAAACGCTCCAGGGCACCCTTGGCTTCCTTCAGATTGTCTTCGGAATAGTTGATCGCACTACGGTAATGGCTGGAGACCAGCAGGTAACGCACCACTTCCGGATGGTACTTTTCCAGTACCTCGCGAATGGTGAAAAAATTGCCCAGTGATTTGGACATCTTCTCGCCATCCACGCGCACCGCGCCGGCATGCATCCAGGCCATGGCATAGGGTTTGTCGTTGGCCGCTTCGCTTTGAGCAATCTCGTTCTCGTGGTGCGGAAACACCAGATCCGGCCCGCCACCATGAATATCGAAGGTATCGCCCAGGCAGCAGTTGGACATCACCGAACACTCGATATGCCAACCCGGACGCCCGTCACCCCAGGGCGACGGCCAGCTCGGCTCGCCCGGTTTGACGCCTTTCCAGAGTACGAAATCCAGCGGATCTTGTTTGGCTTCGTCAACTTCCACTCGGGCCCCGATGCGCAGATCTTCAATTTTCTTGCGCGACAGCTTGCCATAGCCGACAAACTTGGCAACGCGATAATAAACGTCGCCATTACCAGGCGCGTAGGCATAACCCTTGTCGATCAGCTTCTGGATCATCGCGTGCATACCCGGCACGTGGTCGCTGGCCTTGGGCTCCATGTCGGGACGCAATACGTTCAGGCGCGCCTCATCCTCGTGCATGGCGTCAATCATGCGCCCGGTCAGATCGAGAAAGCTTTCGCCGTTTTCGTTGGCGCGGCGGATGATCTTGTCGTCAATGTCAGTGATATTGCGCACATAGGTCAGCTTGTAGCCGCGAAAGCGCAGCCAGCGCGCAACCACGTCAAAGGCCACCATGACCCGCGCATGACCGATATGGCAGTAGTCATAAACGGTCATGCCGCACACGTACAGGCGTACATGGTTGTCTTCCAGCGGCTTGAGTGGTGCTTTGGTCTTGCTCAGGGTGTTATAGATCGACAGCGTCATTATTGGCCCCAGGAGTCTCTGAGTGTCACGGTCCGATTGAATACCGGATGCCCCGGCTTGGAATCCTTGCGATCAACACAGAAATAGCCTTCGCGCTCGAACTGGAAGCGCTCTTCGGCGTCTGCGGCAGCCAGTGACGGTTCGGCGCGGCAACCGGTTAGCACCACAAGTGAATCGGGATTGATATTTTCGAGGAAGGTATTGCCCTCCTCGTTCTTGTCGGGATTGGGCGCACGGAACAAACGGTCATACAGACGCACTTCACACTCCACGCTTTCTGCTGCCGGCACCCAGTGAACCACACCCTTGACCTTGCGACCCTCGGGATTCTTGCCCAGCGTGTCCGGATCATAGGAGCACAGTAGCTCGACAATATTGCCCTGTTCGTCAGTTATCGCTTCGTCGGCGCGAATTACATAGCTGCCGCGCAGACGCACTTCCCCACCGGGTAATAGACGCTTATAGCCCTTGGGCGGATCGACCATGAAATCGTCCTGGTCGATATACAGCTCACGGCTGAACGGTAGCTCGCGTACGCCCATGTCATCCTTAGGGTGACGCGGCAGATGCAGCTGTTCAGTCTGACCTACCGGGTAGTTGGTAATGGTTACTTTCAGCGGGCGCAATACGCACATGGCACGCGGTGCACTGGCATCCAGGTCCTCGCGAATACAAAACTCCAGTACGCCCATATCCACCACCGCATCGGAGCGAGTGACTCCAATGCGCTCACAGAAATCGCGTAGCGAGCCCGGCGTATAACCACGACGACGGAACGCGCTAAGCGTCGACATGCGAGGGTCATCCCAGCCATCCACATGGCCTTCGTCAACCAGTTGCTTGAGCTTACGCTTGCTGGTCACCGTGTAGTTCAGGTTTAGGCGAGCAAACTCGTACTGCCGCGGCGTTGCCGGTACCGGCAGATTGCTCAGGCACCAATCATACAGCGGGCGGTGATCTTCAAACTCCAGGGTGCAGATGGAATGAGTGATACCTTCCAGCGCATCCGATTGACCATGGGTGAAGTCATAGCTGGGGTACACGCACCACTTGTCACCGGTCTGGTGGTGATGAGCGTGACGAATGCGATAGAGGATAGGATCGCGCAGGTTCATGTTCGGCGCAGCCATATCGATCTTCGCCCGCAGCACCTTGGCGCCGTCGGCAAATTCACCTGCGGTCATGCGCGCGAACAAATCGAGGTTCTCATCCACAGCGCGGTCACGGAACGGGCTGTTACGGCCGGGCTCGGTGAGGTTGCCGCGATATTCACGCGCCTGCTCCGGCGTCAGATCACAAACGTAAGCCTTGCCGGTCTTGATCAGCTCGATGGCCCAGGCGTGTAATTGGTCGAAATAATCCGAGGCGTAGCGCACATTGCCGGCCCACTGAAAACCCAGCCATTCCACATCCTGCTTGATCGCATCGATGTACTCCTGCTCTTCCTTGGCCGGGTTGGTATCGTCAAAGCGCAAATGGCAATCACCACCAAACTCCTGTGCCAGGCCGAAATTCAGGCAGATCGACTTGGCGTGACCAATGTGCAAATAGCCATTGGGCTCTGGCGGAAAACGGGTCACTATTTTGCTGTGCTTGCCACTATCCAGGTCAGCCCGAACGATCTGCCTGAGGAAGTGGGCGGGTGCGGTGGTTTCCGGTTTGTTCATAAGGTGTGCAAGGCTCGTTACGGGTGACGCCATGGGGCATCACGGATTTTGGCTAGGCCATAGTGGCCAAAACGCTTATCATACCGCAAAGTGTCAAGCGTCTGAACGCGGTCTGCGCCTCAGTCGCTGCATTCATTCAACTTTATTAGTCCGAGGATTGCCTTACATGGTCAAGCTGCATACCAACCACGGTGTCATCACCCTGGAACTCTTTGCCGACAAGGCGCCGGAAACCGTAGAAAACTTCAAGCAATACGTGCGTGATGGTCACTATGACAACACCATCTTCCACCGCGTGATCTCCAACTTCATGGTCCAAGGCGGTGGTTTTGAGCCAGGCATGAAGCAGAAGGAAGCCCGCGCTCCGATCAAGAACGAAGCCAACAATGGCCTGACCAACGCACTGGGCACCGTTGCCATGGCCCGCACCATGGAACCGCATTCCGCCAGCGCCCAGTTCTTTATCAACGTAGCTGATAACGACTTCCTGAATCACAGCGCGCCTACTGTGCAGGGCTGGGGTTACACGGTATTTGCCAAGGTGGTTGACGGCATGGACGTGGTCAACAAGATCAAAGCCGTTCCTACTACCATGCGTGCCGGCCATCAGGACGTTCCCGCTGACGATGTGATCATCGAACGCGCCGAACTGACCGAGTAAAGCCGCTACTGATGCGCTATCTGTTTATTTCAGACCTGCATCTTGAAACAGAACGCCCGGACATCACCCGGGCGTTTCTGCATTGTCTGGAGCATCGGGCCCGCCACGTCGACGAGTTGTATATCCTTGGCGACTTCTTTGAAGTCTGGCTCGGAGACGACGATCCCAACCCCCTCGCCGTGCAGATAACCAGTGTCCTCGCCAATCTGGCCGAGTCCGGGGTAAAAGTCTTCGTGATGCATGGCAATCGGGACTTTCTGATCGGTAAGCGGTTTTGCCGCGCAGCACGTTGCACCCTGCTCCCCGATCCTTACTTGGTTGATCTCAACGGTGAACCTGTCCTGCTGATGCACGGCGATAGCCTCTGCGTGGATGATCTGGACTACATGAAGATGCGCCGCTTGCTGCGTAATCCGCTGAGTCTGTTCATTTTGCGCAATTTGTCGCTCAAACAGCGCCACCGGATCGGTCGCAAACTGCGATCGGAAAGCCAGGCCCAAACCCGCCAGAAACCCAGCGACATCACCGACGTCAACCTCGGCCAGGTAGCCGAAGTAATGCGTGAACATCAGGTGCGCACACTGATCCACGGTCATACCCACAGGCCGGCGGTGCACACACTGATGATTGATGGCGAGCCGGCCGAGCGGATTGTGCTGGGCGATTGGGACAAGGCGGGCTGGGTGCTTGAGGTGGATGAGGACGGCAAGCGACTGGAGAGTTTTCCACTTTAGCCTTCCTGTGGTGATTCCATTTTGACTCTGGCGGTAGTTCTTGACGCTGGCGAGGTCGACAGCGAATTTCACCGCTTTGCCGCAAACCTTGACCCTGTATCGACCACGCACTTAATGGCAACGAGGATTTTCCCAAGGGCTTCGCTCTTTAAGGGGCGACTGAAACAAGACGCAATTCAGGCGTGACTAAATTAATATAATCGTTCACGCTTAGACTAAGGAATTGGCACGAGTACGTGAGGCGATCTTGTCGCGCCTGCTGCGTCAGGTCAATATGAGCATGCATGTCACTGCGCATAAAGTCGCATTGTCAAAGCTGATGAGACATATCTATGCATTGGAGCATGCCCTGCAGACTGTTATACTCGCGGGTTACACGATCATGGAAGATCACTCACACAATCGATTTCAGATTAGGCCTAGAGCAGGAGATACATAGTGGAACGCGAATTCATGGAGTTTGACGTTGTCATCGTAGGCGCTGGCCCTTCAGGTCTTGCCGCCGCTTGTCGCATCAAGAAACAAGCCGCCGAAACCGGCCAGGAAGTCAGCGTTTGCGTTGTAGAAAAAGGCTCCGAAGTCGGCGCCCACATCCTCTCTGGAGCTGTGTTCGAGCCACGCGCTCTGGAAGAGCTCTTCCCTGACTGGAAAGAGCTGGGTGCCCCGCTGAACACCCCCGTCACCCGTGACGACATCTACATGCTGACCAGCGAAGAAAAAGCCACCAAAGTGCCTGGCATGCTGGTCCCCAAGACCATGCATAACGAAGGCAACTACATTATCTCTCTAGGCAATCTGTGCCGCTGGATGGCTCAGCAGGCTGAAAACCTGGGCGTAGAAGTCTACCCCGGCTTTGCCGCTCAAGAGGCGCTGATTGACGAGAACGGTGTTGTCACCGGGATTCTCACCGGCGACCTGGGTGTCGATCGTGAAGGCAACCCGAAGGAAGGTTTCTACACTCCTGGTATGGAACTGCGCGCCAAGTACACCCTGTTCGCTGAAGGCTGCCGTGGCCACATTGGCAAGCAACTGATCAAGCGTTTTAATCTCGATTCCGACGCCGATGCTCAACATTACGGTATCGGCATCAAGGAGATCTGGGATATCGATCCGGCCAAGCACGAAGAAGGCCTTGTGGTGCACACTGCCGGCTGGCCGCTGGATATCAACAAGAGCGAGAACACCGGTGGTTCCTTCCTCTATCACATTGAAGGCAACCAGATTGTCGTCGGCCTGATCATCGATCTGTCCTACAGCAACCCGCACCTGTCACCCTTTGATGAGTTCCAGCGTTACAAGCATCACCCGGTAATCAAGCAGTATCTGGAAGGCGGCAAGCGTGTCTCCTACGGTGCCCGCGCGATCTGCAAGGGTGGCTTGAACTCCTTGCCGAAGATGGTTTTCCCTGGTGGTGCGCTGATCGGTTGCGATCTGGGCACATTGAACTTTGCCAAGATAAAGGGCAGTCACACTGCCATGAAGTCCGGCATGCTGGCAGCCGATGCCGTGTTGGAAGCATTGAAAGCAGGCCGTGAAGGTGGCGATGAGCTGACCGGTTACGTCGACGCCTTCAAATCCAGTTGGCTGTACGACGAATTGTTTGGCTCACGCAACTTCGGCCCAGCGATTCACAAGTTCGGCCCGCTGTTCGGTGGTGCTTTCAACTTTGTTGACCAGAACCTGTTCGGCGGCAAAATTCCGATGACCCTGCGTGACACCACGCCGGATTATGCGCGCCTGAAAAAAGCAGCCGATGCACCCAAAATTGCTTATCCAAAACCGGACGGTGTCATCAGCTTCGACAAGCTGTCGTCGGTATTTCTGTCCAATACCAACCATGAGGAAGATCAGCCTGTTCACCTGAAACTCAAGGACCCGAGCATTCCGATCGACAAGAACCTGCCACTTTACGATGAGCCTGCGCAGCGTTACTGCCCGGCCGGCGTGTACGAGATCGTCACTGCAGATAATGGCGACAAGCGCTTCCAGATCAATGCCCAGAACTGTGTTCACTGCAAGACCTGTGACATCAAGGATCCTTCGCAGAACATCGACTGGGTAGCACCTGAAGGTACCGGCGGGCCGAATTACCCTAATATGTAAAAGGCCAGCTACAAGCGTTTAGCTGCAAGTAAAACCCGGTTCGCAAGAGCCGGGTTTTTATGTTTGGCGGGGGCTCAGGCCGGCTCCTGGTCAGGGTGCTCACGATGCCTAGGGATTGCGGGTCGCCGATAACCCGCTTGAATTTCCGCCTTCGCGGGAATGACGATGGAGGCAGGTGAAGGTCTTGGGCTTCAGGCGCCAAAACCCGGGCCCATCAACCGAATACCGGCCTGCCACTACAGCAGCAACCCTTCCTCTTCCCTGACCGGCAGCACATCCACCGCAACCGTCAACTTATGCTCACCCCCTCCGGTCATGACGCCCTTGAGTGGCGTCACGTCGGCAAAATCCCGGCCCCATCCAAGCACAATATAGCGCTCGTCCGGTACACAGCCGTTGGTGGGATCGATCTCTAGCCAGCCCCAGCCAGGAATAAATACGGCGAGCCAGGCATGAGTGGCGTCGGCCCCAAGGAGCTTCTCCTGGCCTGCAGGGGGCATGGTTTCCATATAGCCACTGACATAGCGAGCGGCGAGTCCCAGCGAGCGCAAACAGCCAATGGCAAGGTGGGCAAAGTCCTGACAGACACCCCGTCGACTGGCCAATACTTCCTTTAAGGGGGTGGCGACCGTGGTGAAATCCGGGTCGTAAACAAACTCACTGAATATACGCAGATTAAGATCGAGCACTGAATCAAGCAGATTGCGCCCCGCAGTAAAACTGACGGAAGCGTAGGTCGCCAAGCTTTCGTTTTGGCGAATAAAGGGCGAGTCAAGCATGAAAAGTCGCGCTTCTAGGCAGTCCCGATTACTGTAGCGAATATCGGCTGCGGTCTCGCGTACCGCCTGTTCCCAGGCAATGGTAGAGAAGAAATCTTGAGTAGGCCGGGGCCGGGTTTCGATATCACTGGTGACATTGACCTGCAACTCTTCATGCAGCGACTCAAGGGAAAAATACACCACCCGATTGCCAAAAAAGTCGATGCGCTCACGCATCCTGACTGGATTTGGCGATATATCCAGCTTGGCGTTGGTAGACCATTGCCAGGGCAGATTGCGCGGCAAGATGCGCGCCTCGTTATGGCTGAGACTAACTGGGCCGCTGTACTCATAGAGCGTACTGTGGCGTAACTGGTATTTCATCTGCCGGTGCCCTATTCAGGAGTTATTGCTGTATTGCATGGTGACCAACTGACGGGGTGGCTCAACATGACTGAAATGACTGTGTGATACCGCATTGGATAGCTCTGACATCGGCTCTATCAGTTGATCCAGCAGTTGAGTAAGCGCTTCGCGGGCCACTTCGGAGTTCTCCAGGTCAGCCAGCATATTGATGTCCACCAGGTGCAGCTTGCTGGTGGCCTCGATGATTAAGCGCTTTTCCAGATTGCGGTAAGGCGAATTACCCTGGGTAGGCAAACGGGTAATCTGACGTTCCAGGCGCTTGAGCATGTAACCCACCGAGCGCGGGTTGGTTTCATCGAACAACAATAAGTCGAGAATCGCTGCGGGATGCAGTTGCGAGCGGTAGCGGCGTCGGTACACGGTAAAATTGTCGGTGGACGACAATACGACTTCCCACAAGGGTATGCCAGGGTGGGTTGCAGTCAACAGGGCCAGCTTGAGCAATTGCAGACTGCCCAGCGTGCGCTCGATAAAGCGCCCTATATCAAGAAAGCGCCAGCCATAATGGTGTGGCATGGTTTCATTGCAGAGCCCGAAAAACGCCGACAGGTCAAGCACCATGGCTTCCAGAAGCCGTTGGCCGACGACCACCCCGCGGGTTCTTGGCATGCTGTTAAAGCGCTGACGCAAGCTGTTGATCGCGCGCCAGCTGTCATCACCCAGATGATCGCGCACGGCCCTGCTGTTGCGCACAAAATGACTGAAAAGCATTGGCAGCCCTTCCGGCTGATCATCAGCAAACAGCAATAGCAGGCGATCACGCGTGAGGATATATTCGGGAGAGAACCGCGCATGCCCGCGCGCGGCTTCAATCTCGTCTTCCAAGGTTTCCGGATCGAGACTGATATCCAGCGCTGCAAGCAGGTCTTGGAGAATATTGTTCGTGGCTTCGTGCCGGTCATCCTGCAATAGACGCCCCAGCGCCTCGCGTAATAGTCGGGCGCGGGTATCCAGCCGTTCGCCGTAGCGGCCCATCCAGAACATGCTCTCCGCAACTCGGCATGGCAGATCCTTGCCATCACGGGTGACCACTATCGGGCCCTGAGCCTGCCGCAACATGCTGATGTGTGGCTGCGGGACCGGCGCCAGGACCCACACATCCTTGACCGTACGGCTCTGCATCAATGGCGCCCCCGGTTCACCAACCCAGGCCAACCCGCCGGGCATCACGCGAAAGTGACGCTCGTGCACTGGTTTGCCGAGATCATCCGGCTCGACCAGACTGAAAAAGCGTAGCGTGGCGTGTTGGCGTTCGAGCTTTTTGGTCTGCGGATTGAAGCCGGGAGTGACCGATGAAACCAGCGGCTTCTGGGCGGTGAATAGATAAGGCCGCTGATGCAGGTCAAGGCGTAATCGCTGAATGGCCTCCAGGCTCATCTGATCGGCCCTGAAAGCCTGGTTCGGCTGGCTGATATCGCGCAGCACCCATTCGTCCAGAGATTGACTGACCTGCGCCAGGCCTTCGGCATTCCCACACCAGAGCGTTTCACGGCAGCGTAGCAGCAGAGTCTCCCCGAGTAGCCGCTGGCACAGGCCAGGCAGAAACGCAGCGAGTGCCGGGTGCTCAAGAATGCCCGCGCCCAGGGCATTAGCAATACGCACCTCACCATTACGCGCAGCCTGCAACAGCCCCGGAACGCCCAATAACGAGTCCGGGCGCAGCTCCAGCGGGTCACACCAGGGATCATTGATCTGCCGGACAATCACATCAACCTGAGTCAAACCTCCGAGGGTACGCACTGACACCTGGCCTTCACGCACTACCAGGTCGTCACCCTCGACCAACGAGAAGTTCATGTAGTTGGCCAGCCACGCATGTTCAAAGTAGCCGGGGCTGCCTGGTCCCGGAGATAACAACACGATATTGGGCTGCTCACGACCGGAGCCGGCCAACCCGGCCAGACAGCGGTGCTGCGCCTGGTGAAAGCCGGCCAGACGACTGATTGGCGCTTCCCGATAGATGCTTGGCAGCGCGCGCGCCAGCGTAATCCGGTTCTCCAGTGCGTAACCCGCACCGGATGGCGACTGGGTCCAATCCCCAAGTACCAGCCATTGCCCTTGCTCATCGCGAATCAGATCTGTGCCATGAAAAATCAGCAGCGGCCGTTCCAGCTGGGAGGGCGAATCAGCGGCGGCGAACAGGTAAGCAGGGTGAGTGAATACCAGTTCCGGCGGCAGAAGCCCTTCATTGATCACATTACGATGGCCATACAGATCGTCAAGCAAGTGCTCTAACAGACGGCTGCGCTGCTTGAGTCCCGCTTCCAGCCCTTGCCACTCCTGGGTGCTGATCACCCATGGCAGGCAGTCGAGCTGCCAGGAGCGCAGTTGCCCTGGATCATCCTCATAGGGATTGAAAGTGACGCCGTTCTCGTGCAACAGGTTCTGTGCTTCCTCGCTGCGACTGACCAGAAAGTCAGCACCCAGCGCAGAAAACTCATTCATCAGAGCCTGCCACTGCGCACGCGGCTGCCCATCCAGGTCGAGTAATTCGTCGTGTTGGCTATGATGCCCAGGCCGCCCTGTGGAAGGGTCCCGCGAATAATCTCCGAGAAATTGTTTGAGCGATGGATCCAGACTACCTGGTAACTGCATGAGATTATTCCTGAACGGCGCCCGAAGCGGGCGCCTGTGCGCTGTACCAAATAGCCATTATAGACCAGAGGCAGGTACGGCAGCACGTCGCAGGTCGAGAGTATGCGGGTACTCCTGGCCGGGCGCCTGTTCAATCCGGTTAATCGGCCCCTGAGTATGACCATGCGACCAGAAGCGGGCCATGCGGCGGGCTTCGGCTTCATTGGCATTGACCGGGAAGGTGTCATAATTGCGCCCGGCCGGGTGCACCACGTGATAGGTACAGCCACCCAAAGAGCGATTATTCCAGCTATCGACCAGATCAAACACCAGAGGCGCGTGCACTTCAATCATCGGATGCATGGCCGACGGCGGTTGCCAGGCGCGATAGCGTACCGCAGCCACGCCCTCCCCCGGGATGCCGGTGAACTGCAAAGGCACCTTGTAGCCGTTACAGGTCAGCACGTGGCGCGCCGGATTGAAATCGCTGACCTTCACTTCCATGCGTTCGACTGAAGAATCCACGTAGCGGGCAGTACCGCCACCACTGACCTCTTCACCCAACACGTGCCAGGGCTCGATCGCCTGACGCAACTCCATGCCCACACCGTCGTAGCGCACTTCGCCGCAATGCGGGAAGCGGAATTCCAGAAATGGCGCAAACCATTGCGCTTCAAACGCGAAGCCATGGGTATTCAGGTCAGCAATCACATCGCGCAGGTCCTGCCAGATAAAATGCGGCATCATCCAGCGATCATGTAGTGCAGTGCCCCAGCGTACCAGTGGCTTACGATAGGGTTTGGCGTAGAAGCGCGCGACCAGCGCCCGGATCAACAATTGCTGCATCAGACTCATCTGCGCATGCGGCGGCATTTCAAAACCGCGCAGCTCGAGCAAGCCGAGCCGCCCGGTGGCGGTATCGGGGGAATAGAGTTTGTCGATACAGAATTCTGCACGGTGGGTATTACCGGTGATATCGGTCAACAAATGCCGCAGCAGGCGGTCCACTAACCAGGGCCGGGGCACCTCGCCTTCGGGCATCTGCGACAGCGCTATTTCCAGTTCGTACAGCGCTTCATGGCGCGCCTCATCCACCCTTGGCGCTTGGCTGGTGGGGCCGATGAATAAGCCGGAAAACAGATACGACAGGCTCGGATGATGCTGCCAGAAGGTCAGCATGCTAGCCAGCAAGTCAGGGCGACGCAGGAACGGTGAATCGGCGGGTGTTTTGCCCCCCAGCGTGACATGGTTGCCACCCCCGGTTCCGGTATGGCGGCCATCAAGCATGAATTTCTCGGTACCTAGCCTGGTCAGGCGAGCCTGTTCATACAGAATATGCGTGTTGTCGACCAGATCGCGCCAGTTGGATGCAGGCATCACGTTAACTTCGATCACCCCCGGGTCCGGCGTGATCATGAACTTCTCGATGCGCGTGTCTGACGGCGGTGCATAGCCCTCTATGCAAACCGGCATTTTCAGGTGTGCTGCGGTATGTTCGATAGACGCCAGCAGCTCAAGATACTCCTCGAGCTGAGCCAGCGGCGGCAGGAAGATGAACAATTTTCCATCTCGCTCTTCCAGGCATAGCGCCGTACCTATGACCCCCTCTTCACTCAGATCCGGCAACTGCTCTTGCCAATCCTGACCGGCTGCCTGGTGATGCCGGCCTTCGGCCTTGTCACCCGCCGCCTGAATTTCACTATAACGGCTAGCTACTTCGCCGTGCACATCCGGCAACGCTGGCGGTGCATCAAAAAGCGAACGGGGCTGGGGCTCATCAAGCTTGCGTAGCGGCAGTGCCGACAAAGGCAAACGCAGGCCCATGGGCGAGTCGCCGGGAACCAGATAGAGGTTTTCCCGACGCACCGGCCAGCGACTGCTCTGCCAGCGCTGCGTGGTCAGATCCCGCGCCAAGGGCAACGCCAAGCCGCTCATCTTGTCCAGCCCGCGTTCTAGTAGCCGCACCAGTCTGGCGCGGCTTTCATCGTCCTGCAGCTCTTCATCGCTCAGCTTGACGTCGCTGGGCTGCTGTTGCTCAAGCCACAGGTAATAGTAGGTGTCTTCAAAACAGGGGATCAGGTAACGCTCGTCCAACTCCAGCCGTTTCACCAGCTCGGCGGCAAAACGCTGCACGTCCTTCTCACCAAGCTGATAATCCTTCTCCACATCGGCCAGCCACTGGTCATCCTGCCACATGGGTTTGCCGTCACGCCGCCAGTAACAGGCCAACGCCCAGCGCGGCAACGGTTCACCGGGATACCATTTGCCCTGTTGGTAATGCATTAGCGAATGCGGGGCGTAATGCGGGCGCAAACGCCGTAGCAGCTTCTCGGCCAGCCCTCTTTTGGTCGGTCCCTGCGCGGCAATGGTCCATTCTGGTGCATCCATATCATCAACCGACACAAAAGTGGGCTCGCCACCCATGGTCAGGCGTACGTCCAAGGCTTCAAGCTGCTTATCTACCTGATCGCCCAGCGCGTCGATTCGTGCCCACTCTTCTTCGGTATAGGGTTTGGTCACGCGCGGATCTTCATGGACGCGCGTTACGCTCATCTTGAAATCGAATTCCACCTTGCACGGATCTGAAGCGCCGGTAATGGGCGCAGCGCTGGAAGGTTCTGGTGTGGCAGCCAGGGGGATATGACCTTCACCAGCAAACAGCCCGGAGGTGGGATCCAGCCCGATCCAGCCCGCACCCGGTATGAATACTTCAGTCCAGGCGTGCAGATCGGTAAAGTCCACTTCGGTGCCGGAGGGACCGTCGAGGGCTTTTACGTCAGCCGTAAGCTGGATCAAGTAGCCCGACACAAAACGTGCGGCCAGGCCCAGTTGCCGAAAGATTTCCACCAGTAACCAGGCCGTATCGCGGCATGAGCCACGCTGCAAGGTTAGCGTCTCTTCGGCACTCTGCACCCCCGGCTCCATCCGGATCAAATACTCGACATCTTGTGACAAACGCTGATTAATCGACACCAGGAAGTCCGCGACTGACCGCGGCTCCTTGCTTACTGTTGCCAGCCAGGCCGCGAGCAGCGGACCCGGCTCATTCTTTTCAAGATAGGGACCCAATTCCTTGCTCAAGGCCTTGGGGTATTCAAAGGGGATCTGCTCGGCATAATCCTCAACAAAAAAATCAAAGGGATTAACCACCGTCATCGGGACTATCAGCTCTACATCCACATAAAGATGGTCGATCTTTTCCGGGAATACGACCCGCGCAACATGGTTGCCGAAAGGGTCCTGCTGCCAGTTGATAAAGTGCTCTCCCCCCTCAATCTTCAAGCTGTAGGCGTCGATGGGCGTACGGCAATGCGGCGCGGGTTTCAAACGAATATGGTGTGCTGCCACCGCTACCGCCTTGTCGAAGTCATAACGAGTGCTATGTCTCAGTGCTACACGAATAGTCATGAATCGTTTCCCGGTGCAATGTCAAGGTGAGCCCAAGAGCGAAGCAACGCCTGTGCCAAGCGCGCTGAATAAAACTCTTTTGAAGCTATTGGGTCTATTGCGAGGATAACCCTTTTGGTTAAAAGCAGTATGACAATCATAGTGGATACCCCATCCTCTAACATCAAATCCAATGGCTAAACGGGTGATAGCGTATTAGTCTGGTATAGCAATTGCAGCGTTTCGACCCATCACCCCAGCACACAAGAGTGGCTTAATGAGCAAAGTTAATTGGGAAGACTACGCCTCAAAGGGTTTTTTTGACGAACTCATCACTGCTTCCGGACAGGCAAGGCCGGAGGCGGCCATGTTATGCCAGTACCTTGCCGATCTGGATGCGCGAGAACTGAGCGAACACAAGACCGCAGCTGAGGTCGCCATCCAACTGATGGGCATTACCTTCACGGTGTATACCGAAGGCAATATGATCGACCGCGCCTGGCCGTTCGATATTGTGCCGCGCATTATCCCTTTGGCCGAATGGCAGAAGACCGAAGCGGGTTTGAAGCAGCGGGTGCAGGCGCTGAACATGTTTATTGATGACCTCTACCACGACCAGAAAGTCATCAAGGACAAAGTTTTTCCTGCCGAGATTTTGGCCAAGTCGGTCAACTTCAGACCGCAATGCGTAGGCGTCCACCCACCCCACAATGTCTGGGCGCATATTTGCGGTTCTGATCTGGTGCGCGATAGTGACGGCACCCTCTATGTGCTGGAAGACAATTTGCGCATTCCGTCCGGCGTTTCCTACATGCTGGAAAACCGCAATGTCACCAAGCGGGTGCTGCCGGACTTGTTCGCCACCGGGCGCATTCAGCCGGTGGATGATTACACCTCGCAGCTGTACGACATGCTCGCGTCCATGTCGCCGCGTCCTGGCGACGACCCCTGCATCGTCATTCTGACGCCAGGCATCTACAACTCGGCCTATTACGAGCACGCTTATCTGGCCCAACAAATGGGTGTGGAAGTGGTTGAAGGGAGCGATCTGGTAGTCGGTGACGATGACTGCGTATATATGCGCCGCATTGATGGCTTGAGTCGGGTGGACGTGATTTACCGCCGCGTTGATGACCTGTTTATCGATCCTGAAGTGTTTAATCCTGATTCGGCCCTGGGCGTCAAAGGCCTGATGCGCGCATGGCGCAAGGGTACTGTGGCGCTGGCTAACGCACCAGGAGCTGGGGTTGCCGACGACAAGGTGGTCTACGCATTCGTTCCCGCGATCATTAAGTACTATCTCGATCAGGAACCGCTGTTGCCGAACGTCCCCAGCTACCTGTGCATGTTCGACGACGACCGCAAGTATGTGCTTGAAAACCTCGACAAGCTGGTAGTCAAACCGGCTAATGAGTCCGGTGGCTATGGCATGCTGATAGGGCCACACTCGACGAAAAAGGAGCAGGACAAGTTCGCTGAATTGATCAAGGCCGATCCACGCAACTATATGGCTCAGCCTACTTTAGCGCTCTCTACCTCACCTACCTTGTGCGAAAACGGCGTTGAACCGCGGCATGTTGATCTACGCCCTTTCATCCTCTCCGGCGAGACCTCGTGGGTGACCACCGGCGGCCTGACCCGCGTTGCGTTGACCAAAGGCTCACTGGTGGTCAACTCGTCTCAGGGTGGCGGCAGTAAAGACACCTGGATCGTCGACATGGCGGGGAACTGATCATGCTTTCAAGAGTTGCGGAAAATATCTACTGGCTGGCTCGCTACATTGAAAGGGCCGAAGACACAGCTCGCCTGCTGAGCGTCAATAGCCACCTATTGCTCGACCTGCCCAGCTCTACCAGGCTCGGCTGGTCGGAAATCATCGCCATCACCGGCAACGGCGAATTGTTTGACGAGCACTATGAAACACGCGATGAGGCCAGCGTGCTGTCGTTCATGTGCGGCGACCGCCGCTACTCCGGGTCAATCATCAGTTCCCTGGCTGGCGCGCGGGAAAACTTGCGTACCACTCGAGAGGTAATTCCGAGGGAAATATGGGAAGAAATCAACCAGTTATACCTTAGTGTTCAGGAACAGGTTGAAGCCGGGATTACGCCCAGGCGTCGCGACGCCTTTCTCAATCGCGTGATCCGCAGCTGTCAGACCGTGAACGGCCTGGTCGAAGGCATGCTCAGCTACACCACGGCACGCACCTTCCTGATGATCGGCCGGCAACTAGAACGTGCCGATATGACCACCCGGATTATCGACGTGCGTTCGGCCAACTTGCTACCTCGCAGCCCAGAGGACCTGACGCCATTTGAAAACCTGCAATGGATGAGTGTACTCAAATCGCTCAGCGGCTTTCAGATGTATCGTCAACATGTGCGTCTGCGCATTCGTGGCCCAGACGTGTTGCAATTTCTGCTGCAGGACCGGATGTTCCCTCGTGCAGTGGCCTGTAGCCTAGAAAGGCTGGCTATCGCGCTAAAAAATCTGCCTATGCACGAGCTGGCATTGGACGAAGTTGAAACCTGTAGGAAACATATTGCCGAAGCGGAGATCATACGTATGGCAGCCGAGCCGGATCTGCTGCATGCCTTTGTGGACGAGATTCAGATCGACTTCACCGAACTGCACGACGCCATTCGCAAAACCTATTTTGCCGAACCGGAAGAGGCAACCCAATCACAGGAGCAATGACCTGCCCGCTCCGGCACCCAGGTCGGAGCATCCCTTCATGGATATTCACCCATGAGCTATTTTGATCAATTGGTTCAGCGCAGTGATGGTAGTCAGTTGTTCGATTATCACCCTAACGGCCACGTCCAGCGTTGCCGGTGCGGCCAAGCAGTTTTTTTCGACAACCAATTCTGCCTGCGCTGCGGTTCGGCGCTGGCCTATCATCCAGAACAGGGCATGCTCTGCAGCATCGAGCAGGAGCCCAATAGCGACAAATGGGTAATCCGTTCTGATGGGCCCTTGGCAGGCCAGTCTTTCAGGCTGTGCCAGCACCGCCAAAGTGCAGCGCAATGCAACTGGTTGGTCAGCAATGAGGAAACTGCACCTTTTTGTGTGGCCTGTTCGTTAAACCTGACCATTCCGGATCTGAGCATTGACCGTAACGCCGATTACTGGCTGACCACCGAACAGGCCAAACGTCGGCTGATTGCCCAACTGATCATGCTCGGCCTGCCCACCGTGTCGAAAAAACTGGATCCGAAACAAGGCCTCGGCTTCGAGCTACTGCGCCAGTTGCCCGGTGGGCCAGCCATACTCACCGGCCATATGGACGGTGTGATTACGCTCAATATTGAAGAGGCCGACCCCGCACATCGCGAAACGGTGCGGCAGAACATGCACGAGCCTTACCGCACCATGCTCGGACATTTTCGTCACGAGTCAGGTCATTACTACTGGGATCGCCTGGTCATGGATACGCCCTGGCTGCCGGTATTTCGCGATTTGTTTGGTGACGAGCGTCTGGACTACAAGCAAGCGCTACAGCAGCATTACTATCAAGGCCCGCCAGCAGACTGGCATCAGCGCTTTATCAGCAGCTACGCCGCGTCGCATCCCTGGGAAGACTGGGCAGAGACTTGGGCGCACTATCTGCATATGACCGATACGCTCAATGTGGCGCTGGATTTCGGTATTCGCTTGGATACGCTCAAACTGCACATTGATGAGTTCCACCGTAGCCAATTGGAAGGCTGCGCGCGGGGCAATGATGATCAGGAGGCGTTTCTGGCTTTTATCAATCGCTGGGTGCAGCTTAGCAGCGTGCTGAATGTGTTGGCCCGTAGTATGGGGCAACCCGACATTTATCCTTTCGTGCTCACCACCCCTAGCTTGCGCAAGCTCTATCTGGTGCACAGCGTCGTCGCCGACGTCGGCTGAATAGGGCAACATTTTCGGCGTCATTGCGCTCACCCAAACGGCGCTGTAACCGGTAAGATCGACGTTTATCAGCATAGCCAATGGATAGCTCATGAATAGCCATACGCCCTGCTCTACCGTGATTGCCGGAATGGACACTCAGCGACTCTCGCGCATAGCCGATCACCTCGACCGCGCTTACCTGCAGCCCGGCAAACTGCCCTGCGCAATGACCCTGGTTGCCCGGCGCGGTGAAATCACCTATCTGCACGCCCAGGGCTTGATGGATGTAGAGCGCAATAAACCGCTACAGCGCGACACCCTGTTCCGCATCTACTCGATGACCAAACCGGTCACCTCCATCGCGCTGATGCAGCTGTATGAGCAAGGTCGTTTCCTGCTCGACGAGCCGGTACACAAATATATTCCCTCGTGGGCAAATTTGCGCGTTTACAAGTCTGGCATTCACCCGCAGTTTTTAACCACTGCAGCGCAGCGGCCGATGAGCATTCGTGACCTGCTAACGCATCAATCCGGCCTGACCTACGGCTTTATGAACCGCACCAATGTGGATGCCGCTTACCGGGCCTTAAAACTCGATGGTGGCACCGGACACACGCTGGAGCGGCTGGTGGATGAACTCTCACGCCTGCCGCTGGAGTTTTCTCCGGGCTCGGCCTGGAACTACTCGGTCTCCACCGATGTGGTCGGCTATCTGGTTCAGGTGTTATCTGGCCTGAGTCTGGATGAGTACCTGGCCGAGCATGTATTCAAGCCGCTGGGCATGATCGACACTGCCTTTACCGTCCCTGTCGACAAGATTGAGCGCTTGGCAGCCTGCTATCAGTACCAGCCCGGTGACCGGTTCAGTTTGCAGGACGATCCCGCCCATTCCGCCTTTACCCGCCCACACGGGTATCTGTCTGGCGGCGGCGGCCTGGTGTGCAGCATGGATGATTACTACCGTTTTGCGCAGGCGCTAGCCAATGGCGGCGAATATCAGGGTGCCCGGATCATCGGACGCAAGACCCTGGAATTTATGCGTCTGAATCACTTGCCGGGCAATCAGGACCTGCCTGGCGTTTCCGTGGGTGCTTTCAGCGAGACACCCTATGAAGGCTCCGGCTTTGGCCTGGGCTTCTCGGTAAAAACCGATGTGGCCAAATCGCAAACGAATGGGTCCGTGGGCGAATACGGTTGGGGCGGCATGGCCAGCACCAATTTCTTTATCGATCCGCAGGAGGACCTGCTAATGATTTTCCTGACACAGTTGATACCGTCTTCAACCTATCAGATTCGCCAGGAACTACGCGCCATCATCAATGGCGCTTTAATCGACTAAGCGCCTGCTGACCGGGCTGCGCCAGGACAGCATCGCCTGGTCTGGCCCGGCCCTATCAATACAGCCCTGTTACTCGTGTTCTACCCAGATCAATTTGTCGGTATTAAAACCCAGCTCCGTCGCGCGCTTGACGAAAGCCTGCTTGTCTTCCTCGGCGATCTGCGGCTCGCGGGCCAGGAGCCATAGATAGTCCGTATTCGGGCCGGAAACCCAGGAATGCTGGTAGTTCTCCTGATCCAGCCCGAAGATGCCGTAAGCACCGTAGAAAGGGCCAAAAAACGACACTTTCAGGTAACCGGTCTGCTCATTTTCAACAAAGTACGCCTTGCCCTCGGCCTCTTGCCACTCGCCTTTCTCTTGCGAATACCCCCTATTAAGGACCCTGATACCGCCGTCATCGCGCAGACTGTATTCAGCCGTCACCCTGCTCAGGCCCTCTTCGAAGGAATGATCCAATCGAGCAATTTCATACCAGGTACCCAGATAGCGACTGGGCTCGAACCCGCTGATCGGCTCAACCCGATCCGGTAGCTTCACGCATCCCACCAGCACAAATGCCAATAAGCTGATGAGTAATCCTGCTTTGTTCAAGAGACACTCCTTTGGCGGTGCAGATAATCCAGCACCTCGCCCATTAATACCGTTGCCTGCTCCAGCTCGTCATCAGGAATGCTCAGCAAGTGTTCAGGCGACTGGACCCACTCTTCCGGCTCCAGCTCAGCGACCGGCGTGGCCTCCACAAACGCCTTGACCTGCGACGGGGTAGATTCAAGGTGACATTGCAAACCAATGATCCGGTCACCGAGTTGAAAGGCCTGATGGTGGCAAGCGCCACTGCTGGCCAGGTGAATTGCGTCAGGCGGCAATTCAAAGGTCTCACCATGCCAATGCAGCACTTTGATCTGTTCCGGAAAACTAAATACGTCCTCACGCCCGTGATCAATAGCCTGAATTGGAAACCAGCCAATTTCACGCATGCTGTTGGGCCAGACCCGGCTGCCCATCACATTGGCAATCAGCTGCGCCCCCAGGCATACGCCCAGCACCGCAAGGCCATGATCTATTGCACTGCGTATGAACGCCTTCTCGGCAACAAGCCAGGCGTGCTCCTGCTCGTCGTTCACACTCATCACCCCACCCATGATCACCAACAGGTCAATGTCACCCAGCGGCGGTAGCGCCTCATCCAGATGCAGGCGCGTGCAGGTAATGCGGTAACCCCGGCTTTCCAACCAGGGGCGAATACTGCCCAAGCGCTCAAAATCAGCATGTTGGAGATAATGCGCGCGCATGACTGCCCCCCTTCAGATTCATGAATGCGGTCAAGTGATCCGCATCGGCAGTTTAAAATACCCTACAACCTATATCCATCCGCGGCGGCGAAAAGCCACCAGCAGCCCAGCTGAAATTCCCAGCATCGCCACCATCACTGCAGGGTAACCCCAGCGCCAACCCAGCTCTGGCATCACCTCAAAGTTCATCCCATAAACACCAGCGATAAAGGTCAGTGGCATAAACAGCGTGGCGATAATGGTCAGCACCTTCATCACCTCGTTCATGCGGTTACTGACACTGGAAAGGTACAAATCGAGCATACCAACCAGCAGTTCGCGCAAGGTATCGACGGTATCCATAACATGGATCGTATGGTCATAGACATCGCGCAAGAAGAGGCGGGTTTCGGCACTGATCAAAGGGCTCTCATCACGAGATAGGCGGCTGAGCACCTCGCGCAGTGGCCAGACCGCCTTGCGCAACATCAGCATCTCGCGCTTGTAGTGGTGAATCCGCGTCAGCGTAGAAGGCTGAGCCCGCTCAATCAGCTCGTCTTCAAGGGCCTCAATCTGATCACCCAAATGCTCCAGCGCCAGGAAGTATTGATCCACTACCGCATCAAGTAGTGCATAGGCGAGATAATCAGCCTGCATAGAGCGGATCTGACGCCCTTCCTGCAGACGGCTACGAATCCCATCGAATAGATTGCCGGGCAGCTCTTGCAGCGAGAGTAGGAAACCGTCGCCCAGAATCAGGCTAAGTTGCTCGGACTGGATCTCATGACTGGTCACGTCATAACGCAGAACACGCATGACCAGATACAGATATCCTTCGTAATCCTCGACCTTGGGCCGCTGATCAATACTGAGAATATCCTCCATCACCAGTGGATGCAGATTAAACGCCCGGCCAAGTGCCTCGATGACCTCTACCTGGTGCACACCGTCAACATTCAGCCAGGCGACGTGATCACCGTTACGTACAATATAATCACCAGCCGTCTGGATCAGCCGATCAGATATTTCGTGCTGGTTATACTCGATAACCCGAATAGCCGGCTGATCTGCGCGCGGAGGCCCGATGTGGATCAGCGTACCCGGTGCTGACCCAGCCTTGTGACCACGCTTGACCACCAGTTTACGCCGCATACGCTTTCCTCCAACCGTGAGTTCAGAGCCATCATGACAGAGCGCAGCTTATCTGGCATTCATCGGTCGCATCGGCTTGGCTGAATACATTGCGCGGTCCGCCACGCTGAATAGCAGATCAATATCCTGGGCATCATCGGGGTACATGGCAGCGCCGATACTCATGCCTACCGACACCCAAACATCTGCATTCAGGTGAATCGGCTGCAGAACCGTCTGCAACACCTTGTGGCGAATCATTGTCAGGGCTTCATGATTGGCCACCGACTCGATAACCAGTACAAACTCATCCCCGCCCACCCGCGCTACGGTATCAACATCGCGCAGAACAGCCTTGAGTCGATTGGCTACTTCGATCAGCACGCGATCCCCGGCAGGATGTCCATGCTGATCGTTAATCGCCTTGAACCAGTCAAGGTCTATCATCATCAGAGCGAAGCTGCTGTGGTTACGTTTAGCCCTTAACCGGGCGCCATCCAGCCGGTCATTGAGCAACTTGCGGTTTGCCAAGCCGGTCAAAGCATCGTGGTTGGCCTGCTGCTCCAGCAATTTCTTACTTTGCTGCAACTGCACATTGGCCGCCTCCAACGCCAACGTACGCTCAGCCACCCGAGTCTCTAACTGCCGCTCGTTGTCACGCAAAGCGCTGAGCATGTCGCGGTTGACTGCGAGCGCTTCCTGCTGCGCCATATCTTGCGCATGTTGGATACTATTGATGCGGTCGGCCAGCGCCAGTGACAACAACAGCATTTCCGCCGCAGAGCCAAATAGCAAGGCATTGGCAGTGAACGCATTGGACGGCAATGCCCCCAGATTGTGCAGCGCCATGACCAGAATACTGACGAGCAAAGCTATCCACGCCAATACGAAGAACCGCGCACCAGGGCACCGCCAATACAAGCTCACACCGCTCATGATCAAGGCCGTGAAGGCGAACATCAGTGAGGTGATATTCACCGCCAGCGCGCCAGCAAAATAGGAAACGAACAACGTACACAGAAACGTCAGCGTGAACATTATGCCAATCAAGGGCATGACCCAATGCATCTTCATGCGGCGCGGCGTACCACCGAGAAAACGCTGGACAAAAATGGCCCCAAATAACCCCGCCAACGAAACGCCGGCGGTAGGCGAGAGATGGGTCAGCAATGCATTGTTCGGCCAAATAAACTGCCCGACCAGCCCCGCTAGCCCAGCCTGCCCCAATGCCAGGAAGGCCACAAAGGCGACATAGATAAGGTAGAGTTTTTCGCGCAGCGAGAAGAAAAGAAACAGGTTATAGATCAGCAGCCCGCACGCCAGCCCGTAATACAAGCTCAGGAATGAATAACTGATTTGGTCACTGACCCAGAGCGCATCTGGCTGCCATAGCGTCACCGGAACTGAGAGCGTACCTTGAGAGGTGACGCGCAGGTACAAGCTATATTGCTGGTCGGGGCGCAAATCAAGTTCAAAAAGGTGGTGCCTGTGCGGTAACGTCTTGGCTGAAAAAGGTAAAAGATCACCCGCATGTTGGTGCTGATATTCGCCATGCTGCTCGGAAAAATACAAGTCAACCCGATCCAATGAGGCATGCGCCACTTCCAGCAACCAGCGCTCGGGGACCGAGTCCGAAGTAGTGAACTCCAGATGCAGCCATACCTCATCGCGGGTCAGGCCAAAGTTGGTAGCAGACAGGGATTGAGCATTGGCGCCGTTGAATTCATCGTTTCGTGCCAACGCTTGCGCCAGAGTCAATTCCGGACCAGCGTTTCTTAATGAGACAAAATGACCAGATAACGCATAGCTGCTGTCATCTGCAATACGCAGATCCGCAGCCGCCGCCTGCCCCGCCAGACAATAGCTGCTGAGTAAGCAGCACAGCCAGCAGATGATGCGGCCAAGCCCAAGGTCGCTGATTCGAACATCACAGGAGGACGTCATTGGATTCAACAAGCCAAGAGTAGACAGGGAAAGAACTCCGTTTCAATGATGGCATCATAGCCGGCCCTTAGCGGGCGCGGAATGATATCAAACAGCCACGCGCGCCTGTCTACTACTTTAGTGCCGCCTTGTTCCCGCTCAGCCTGCTCTGTCGCCCTGCTCTGCAGTCTGATTCAGCACACCCTTAGCCTCGCCTTCCACCTGTTCCGGTGCAAACCATTTCAGCTTGCCGTGCAGTTTTACTACCTCGCCAACAATCAACAGGGTTGGCGGCTTGATCTCGACACTAGCAACCAGGCCCGGCAGGCTACTCAAGGAACCAATCAGCACTTTCTGATTAGCCGTCGTACCCTGTTGGATGAGCGCCATAGGCGTGTCTGCAGCGCGCCCATGCTTGATCAATTGCTGACAGATGTCTGGCAACCCGACCAGCCCCATATAGAACACCAGCGTCTGACCGGGCGCGACCAGATCCGCCCATGGCAGGTTGGTAGTGCCATCTTTGAGATGGCCGGTAACGAAGCGCACGGATTGGGCATAATCACGGTGAGTCAGGGGGATACCAGCGTAGGCCGAACAGCCATTGGCTGCGGTAATACCCGGCACCACCTGGAAAGGTATACCGTGCGCCGCCAACTCTTCGATCTCTTCCCCACCCCGACCAAAAATAAATGGATCCCCGCCCTTCAAGCGCAGTACCCGCTTACCCTCGCGGGCAAGGCGTACCAATAGTTGGTTGATCTGCTCCTGCGGTACTGCATGCTCAGCACGGGCTTTGCCCACGTAGATTCGTTCCGCATCGCGGCGGCACAGATCAATAATCGCAGTCGGCACCAGGCGATCATAGAGCACTACATCAGCCTGCTGCATCAGCCTCAGTGCACGAAAGGTCAGCAGATCCGGATCGCCGGGCCCAGCACCCACCAGGTAGACCTCGCCCACATACTGCTGCCCGGCTTGCTCGGTCAGGCGACTCGCCAACAGGCTTTCCGCCGCCTGATCCTGGCCGGCGAAAATGCGCTCGGCGATATCCCCCTGAAACACCTTTTCCCAGAATACCCGGCGCTGATTGATTTGCGGAAACGCCGCCTTGACCTGACTGCGAAAGCGTTTGGCCAACTGCGCCAACTGGCCATAGGTATGGGGGAATAACGTCTCGATGCGTGCGCGGGTCAAACGCGCCAGCACCGGTGCATGGCTGCCACTGGACACAGCGATGATCAACGGCGAGCGATCAACAATGGCCGGAAAAATAACCGTACACAAATCCGGTGCATCCACCGCATTGATCGGCACAAAGCGCGCCTGGGCGTCGGCAGATACCCTCGCGTTAAGCGGCTCGTCGTCGGTCGCCGCGATAACCAGGTGAACCCCGGCCAGGTCATCAGACTGATAACCACGCAGCACACATTCACCACCGCCCTGTTCGACCAATGTGCGCAATGGCGTCTCGATTTTCGGCGCCACTACCCGTAACACGGCACCCGACTCGGCCAACAAGCGCGATTTGCGCAGGGCAATCTCGCCCCCGCCGACAACCAGCACCCAGCGGCCTTGCAGATTATGAAACAGCGGCAAATATTCCATATCAGCCGATCGTTTCCAGGCCGGCCATGTAGGGGCGCAGCACCTCAGGCACGCTGATGCTACCGTCGGCCTGCTGGTAGTTCTCCAGAATGGCTACCAAAGTACGGCCCACGGCCAAACCTGAGCCGTTCAAGGTATGCACCAACTCTGGCTTGCCGGTTTCCGGATTGCGCCAGCGCGCCTGCATGCGGCGCGCCTGAAAATCACCGCAGCTGGAGCAGGAAGAAATTTCCCGGTACTTGTCCTGGGTGGGAATCCACACTTCCAGGTCATAGGTCCGGGTCGCACCGAAGCCCATATCACCCGTACACAGGGCCAGCACCCGGTAAGGCAAATTGAGCAGCTTGAGGATGTTTTCCGCATGCCCAGTCAGCTCCTCCAGCGCTGCAGCCGAATCTTGCGGGCGCACTATCTGCACCATTTCGACCTTATCGAACTGGTGCTGGCGGATCATCCCGCGCGTGTCGCGCCCGGCTGAACCTGCTTCGCTGCGAAAGCAGGCTGTGTGCGCGGTCATCTTCATCGGCAGTTGATCGGCGGCCAGAATGCTCTGGCTGACGATATTGGTCAGCGTCACTTCAGCGGTGGGGATCAGATACAGATCACTCTGACCCTCTCCACGCGGTACCTTGAACAGATCAGCCTCGAATTTCGGCAACTGCCCGGTGCCGTGCAAAGCCTCGGCCTGCACCAGATAGGGCGTATAGAATTCTTCATAACCGTGCTCGTTGACGTGCAAGTCGAGCATAAATTGCGCCAGGGCCCGATGCAGGCGGGCGATCGGCCCGCGCATCAGCGCGAAACGTGCGCCGGAGAGTTTGGCAGCGGTTTCAAAGTCCAGATAACCATGTTGCTCGCCCAGAGCGACGTGATCCTGAACGGCAAAATCAAATTCACGCGGCGTGCCCCACCGGCGGATCTCGACGTTATCGTCTTCATCCTTGCCCACCGGCACATCGTCCTCCGGCAGATTGGGCATGGTCAACATCAACGCATCCAGTTCAGCCTGAATGCTCTCCAGCTCCTGCTTGGCCTCGCTCAACTCGCCACCCATGCGCTCCACATCTGCCAGCAGAGGTTGAATATCCTCACCCTTGGCTTTGGCATGGCCAATCGCCTTGGAGCGGCTATTGCGCTCGGCTTGCAGGGTTTCCGTGCGGGTCTGAACCGTCTTGCGACGTGTCTCCAGGCCTTCCAGCTGCGCGACATCCAGGGTAAAACCACGGGTGGCGAGACGTTCAGCGACCAATTGAGGTTGGGTACGAAGCAGTTTTGCATCAAGCATGGGTCATCATCTTATGGTTACGGGTTGCAGCCCGGCTGACTATCGAGTCACTGCCAGGCCGGCCCAGGTGGCGAGCAGGCAAACGCACACGCTGAGCAGAATATATCCAATGGCCAATAAGGCCTCACCGTTTTCCATCAGCCGCAGGGCATCGAGGGAAAAGGTCGAAAACGTGGTAAAGGCGCCGAGGAAACCGATAAACAGGCCCTGGCGCAGCAACGGCGAAAATTCCGGACGATGCAGCCACAAGCCGTAGAGTATACCTATCAACAGGCAACCGATCAGGTTGACCGCAAAGGTGGCTAGCGGAAATGCCTTTGGCCAGGTAGCCATGGCCCAGTGCGCCACACCGAACCGGGCCAATGCCCCCATGGATCCACCCACTGCTATGGCCAAGACGCTACTTAACATCCGGTAACTGCCTCCTTTGCATCGGGCTGGCTGCGTCCAGGCTGCGCAGATACTGCAGCTTCTGCCCGATCTTCAACTCCAGCCCTCTATTGACCGGATTATAATAACGCCTCGGCTCCAAGGCTTCAGGAAAATAATCCTCCCCGGCGGCATAAGCTTCCGGCTCATTGTGCGCGTAGCGATAGCCCTGGCTGTAACCCAGCTCTTTCATCAGTTTGGTCGGCGCATTGCGCAGGTGCAGCGGCGGCTCGTGCGAGGTCTGGCTGGCGACATCCTTCATCGCCGCATTGAATGCGCTATATACGGCATTGCTCTTGGGCGCGCAGGCCAGATAAACGATGGCCTGCGCCACCGCCAACTCGCCTTCCGGGCTACCCAGACGCTCTTGCACATCCCAGGCATTCAGACACAAGGTCAGCGCGCGCGGATCGGCATTGCCGATATCTTCACTGGCCATGCGCACCACTCGGCGGGCTATATACAGAGGGTCACAGCCGCCGTCGAGTATACGCGCGAACCAATACAAGGAGGCATCGGGGTTGGAACCGCGAACGGACTTGTGCAGCGCGGATATCTGGTCGTAAAAGGCTTCGCCGCCCTTGTCGAAGCGCCGCCGGCTGTCATTGAGCAGATCGCTAACCAGCGCGGTATCGATGATGCCACCGTCTTCGACCAGGTCGGCGGCGATTTCCAGCAGATTCAATACGCGGCGCGCATCACCATCGGCAGCCTCAAGCAGGATCTGCTTGGCCTCGCTGCTGATCGTTAACCGGTGCCCGCCCAGGCCTCTTTCGTTATCCGCTAGCGCCCTGTCCAGCAAGCCGCCCAGCGCCTCCGCATCCAGCGACTTGAGCACGTAGACCCGCGCCCGCGAGAGCAGCGCGTTGTTCAATTCGAAGGAGGGGTTTTCCGTCGTTGCGCCGATAAACAACAGCGTGCCGTCTTCCACGTAGGGCAGAAAAGCATCCTGCTGCGCCTTGTTAAAGCGATGCACTTCATCAACAAAGAGGATGGTCTGGCGGCCATTCTGCGAAGCCTGTTGGCGCGCCAGATCAACTGCCTGGCGGATATCCTTGACCCCAGCCATAACGGCCGAGAGCGTGACGAAATGCGCATCGGCCAGCGTCGCGATCAAGCGCGCCAGTGTGGTCTTGCCCACCCCCGGCGGACCCCAGAAGATCATTGAGTGCAGCGCGCCCTGCTCCAGTGCCACCCGCAGCGGCCGGCCGGCACCCAGCAAATGCGCCTGCCCCGAGTACTCTTCCAGGCTGGCCGGCCGCATGCGGGCGGCCAGCGGTTGATGGGGTTTGTGCTCCGGGAACAGCCCGTCCTTACTCACTGATGACGTCGATCCCGTCAGGAATGGCGAAGGTGAACTGGTCATCGTCCAAACGTTGATTCAGCTCTACATCCTGGAACAGGATGTTAGTGCGCTGGCCGACGGCGTCACTCATCTGCATATCGTTGATAACCCCGTCACGGAAGGACAGACGCAGGCTATCGAACAGCGTGTCATTAACCTTAGGTGTCAGGGTGAAGTCGATCACATTGCCCGAGTCTTGCCAGGTAATGGTGAAATTTTCCTGCAAGCTGCTGACATCACCCGATAACAACAGTGCCGGGGTGTGGGTCAGACGCTGATCCATCTCCTGGATGGTGACCTGTTCCAGATCCGGGTCATACAGCCAGATTTTCTGGCCATTGGATACCAGCTCCTGCTCGGCTGGTGCATCAGTATGCCAGCGGAACATGCCCGGGCGCTTGAGCGCCAGGGTGCCGGTAGTCTCTTGCATGCTCGCGCCGTTGGCGCTGAGCGTCATCTGGGAAAAGTCCGCAGTCATGGTGCTGGCGTTGGACAATAATGTATTCAGACGCTGCGCAGCGGCTTCCTCATCAGCCATGACCATTGCTGGCAGGCTGAACAGGCAAAGCGCCGCGAGGCTGTGACGAAAAAGGCTTTTCAACATGGCAGAGTGCGTTCTCCGAGCTCTATTGAGCGTCATTGGGCATCGGCCCGCTCAGTCGCGCACCGGTGGCGGTGCGATGACCTCACGCGAGCCATTAGTATTCATCGAGGTTACAACCCCGGCCATCTCCATGGCTTCGATCATCCTTGCTGCGCGGTTATAACCGATCTTCAGCTTGCGCTGCACTGCCGAGATCGACGCTCTTCTGCTTTCACAGACAAACCGCAGTGCTTCGTTATACAGCGCATCTTCCTCGCTGTCACCACCGCCCGTACCACCAGATGTGTCAAAGCCACTGCCAGCCCCATCGTCAGCACCATCAAGGATGTCCTGAATGTAATTGGGCGCGCCGCGCTTCTTCCACTCGTCCACCAGGCGGTGGACCTCTTCATCCGAGACAAAGGCGCCATGTACGCGCACCGGCAAACTGGTGCCCGGTGGCATGTAGAGCATATCGCCATGACCTAACAGTTGCTCCGCACCACCCTGATCCAGAATAGTGCGCGAATCGATCTTGCTGGATACCTGGAAGGCCATCCGGGTTGGAATATTCGCCTTGATCAGGCCGGTAATAACGTCAACCGACGGACGCTGCGTAGCCAAAATCAGGTGAATACCCGCTGCCCGCGCTTTCTGGGCGATCCGTGCAATCAACTCTTCAACCTTCTTGCCCACAATCATCATCATGTCGGCAAATTCATCGATCACTACTACGATCACCGGCAGCGTTTCTAGTTCCGGAGGCACATCTTCCATCGACTCGCGCCGAAACAGCGGATCGGTCAACGGCGTGCCAGCCTTTTCCGCGTCTTTTACCTTACGGTTGAAACCCGCGAGGTTACGCACGCCCATGGCCGCCATCAGCTTGTAACGCCGCTCCATCTCAGCCACACACCAGCGCAGTGCGTTAGCCGCCTCTTTCATATCGGTAACCACTGGCGCCAGCAGGTGCGGAATACCCTCGTAAATGGAGAGCTCAAGCATTTTCGGGTCGATCATGATCAGCCGCACTTCTTCCGGAGGCGACTTGAACAGAATGCTCAGCAGCATGGCGTTCACGCCCACCGACTTACCTGAACCCGTCGTGCCCGCCACCAACAAGTGCGGCATCTTGGCCAAATCGGCCATTACCGGATGACCACCAATATCATGCCCCAGCGCCAGCGTGACGGGTGAAGTCGCCTCATCAAATTCGCGCGTCTGCAACACCTCCGAGAGCCGAACAATCTCGCGGTCCTCGTTGGGTATCTCAATGCCTACCGTAGTCTTGCCAGGAATCACTTCTACCACCCGCACACTGATCACCGCCAGCGAACGAGCCAGATCTTTGGCCAGATTGGAAATTTTGCTAACCTTCACCCCGGCCGCAGGCTGGATTTCAAATCGGGTAATCACCGGGCCTGGCTGGACTTTTTCAACTTCAGCCTCGACCCCAAAGTCTTTGAGCTTTAGCTCCAACAGGCGCGACATTCCCTCCAGCGACTCGGCGGAAAACCCCTTCTGCTTCTTGCTCGCAGGGTCAAGCAAGGAAATCGGTGGCAACGAACCAGGCTCTACCGAATCGCTGAACAATTTAGATTGCTTTTCCTTGTTCAAGCGAATGCTCGGCTCCGCCGGCTTGGTGTCCAACGGCACTATTTCGGGTGGCTGGCGGTTCTCGCGCGATGCCACATGCTTGGCCAGTGATTCATGGCGTTGCGCGCGGGACGCTTCGGCCTGACGTTGCTCGGCAGGACTGAAAACCGGTTCGCTACGCGGCGGTGGATTTTTAGGCCGCCCAGGTAGGTCGCGCTCAACCTCCGAAGAGGCGCGGCGCGCACGCCAGCTCTGCCAGGCGCGCTTGAGCAAATCGAGAAAGTCCAGCGTGATACGGCCGGTCAACTCCATGACCTTGAACCAAGACAGATTGGTAAACAAGGTTAACCCGAACAGAAACAACGTCAGAAACAGCAGCGTGCTGCCTTGCATGTTAAGCACCGGCGTTGACAGATCAGACAGCAACTCACCGAGTACCCCACCCGCCTCAGCGCCTTCTGGAAAAGAGTCAGGGGCTGTCCCGTGAAGGGCCGCCAGTGCGGTACCTGCAAACAAGGTCAACAGAAAACCAATAAGCCGCCAGGAAAACAGCCAACCGTTCCAGATAAACGGCAAATGCCGCCGGCGGAACATTTGCCAGACCTTGACCATAACAATCAGCGGAAACAGGTAGGCCAGATAGCCGAGTACCAGCAGCAGCACATCGGCGATCCACGCGCCCATGCTACCGGCCGCGTTGCCCACTTGATCAACATCACCGCTGCGGGTCCAGCCCGGGTCTGAAGTCTGATAGGTAAACAGCGCCATACACAGGTACAGACACAGGGCGATCATCGCCAGCAGTGCGCCCTCGCGAAGACGATAGGTCAACTGTTCACGCCATACCGGCAGCGTTGTTCGAGCTTTGTTATCCTTCAAAACGGATGCTTCCATCGTTGGTCAGCTGGTCATTGTACGATGTCCTGCCGCGGAATTCACAACCACTGCCACCATGCTGATGGAAAGTGAGTGCCGAGAGTATATTGCTTGACCACATGGAGTGGTTTGCGTTCCATCATATTATGGAACTATATTCATAGATGACAACAGCTTATATCAGCTTCTTGATAAACCGTTTAAAACCTTGTGCCCGGCGAATCACGCTTTTGGCTCACTACTATCAGGCGCCCCATGCTGCAACTGACCTGGCTAGACGAACAGAATCTGGAGTTTCCGCCTGCGGCGCTGGCACTCGATGAGCCGCCCGGCTTGCTAGCTGTTGGCGGCGACCTGTCCCCTGCCCGGCTTATCAAGGCCTACCGCTGCGGCATATTTCCCTGGTATCAGGATGGCCAACCCTTGCTCTGGTGGTGCCCGCACCCGCGTACCGTACTCCTGCCTCGGCAACTACATGTCTCGCGCAGCCTGCGCAAGCAGCTCAAACACAACCCGTTCCGACTGAGTATGGACAGCGCCTTTGCCGAAGTGCTGCGCGGCTGCGCCGAACCTCGCGATTACACCGACGCGACCTGGATCACCGAAGAGATGCAGCAGGCCTACCGCAAGCTACATCAACTGGGCATCGCCCACTCGGTTGAAGTCTGGGAGCAAGAACAACTGGTTGGCGGGCTCTACGGCCTGGCACTGGGCAAGGTTTTTTTCGGCGAATCCATGTTCAGCCGCCGCACCAACGCCTCTAAAATAGCCTTCGTTCATCTGGTAACCCAGCTTGAGGCCTGGGGCTTTGAGTTGATTGACTGCCAGATGCCGACCGATCACTTATTCAGTCTCGGCGCTCACAGCGTGAGCAGGGAAGACTTTCTTGCTCAATTGAACACCCTGTGCCCGGAGGGACCCGTCAGTAGCGCTTGGGGAGCTTCAACCAGCAAAGAACTGCTCCTATAATGAATCAAGCGACTTTTAGAGTGTGTCATCATGGCTAATCTGGCTCATCTCAAGTTCTATGCCACGCAGCCCCACGCGTGCAGCTACCTGCCGGAGCAGCGAGCGACAACCTTGTTTCTCGACCCGCAGCAGCCTATTGACCTGGAAACCTACAGCCAGCTTTCCGAGCTTGGCTTCCGGCGCAGCGGCGATCACCTGTACCGCCCCCACTGCCAGGCCTGCTCTGCGTGCATTGCCTCGCGTATCGCCGTTGCCTCTTTTACACCGAACAAACAGCAAACGCGCATTATTCGCCGCAACAGCGACCTGCGGGTCAGCGCGCAGGCTCCGGCTCTGACGGATGAAAACTATGATCTGTATGCGCGCTATATAGAAGCCCGGCACCAGGATGGAGACATGCATCCACCCAGCCGAGAGCAATTCGCTTCTTTTCTAGTACGCGACTGGCCTTTCAGCCAGTTTTACGAATTTCGCCTGGGGGCTGAATTGTTGGCCATTGCCGTGACCGACCGCATGCATAACGGTCTGTCTGCGGTGTATACCTTTTATGCGCCAGAACATAACCGGCGTAGCCTGGGGCGCTATGCCATACTCTGGCAGATAGAAGAAGCACGGCGCCAGCAGCTCCACGCACTCTACCTGGGCTACTGGATAAAAGGCTGCAGGAAAATGAACTACAAGACCGAATATCGCCCGCTAGAGATGCTGGTCAACCAGCGCTGGGTGCAGCTCAGTTAAGCGAATTCACATTGCGAGAACGCCTCTCATCGGGGTTATTTGGTAGTATTTATCAATGAAACTTGGTTGTTGTGCGCTTTTCAGGCACAATTGCTCACCTTTTTTGCGGGCGCAGCTTCAGTTGCCCGCTGTTTTTTCCGACATGTGAGAGGCCTTAATGGCGAAAGAAGAAAGTATTGAAATGGAAGGCACCATTGTAGACACGCTGCCGAATACCATGTTCCGCGTTGAACTGGAGAACGGTCACGTTGTTACTGCCCATATTTCAGGCAAGATGCGCAAAAATTACATCCGCATCCTGACCGGTGACAAAGTGCGTGTTGAATTGACGCCCTATGACCTGACCAAGGGTCGTATCACCTACCGCGCTCGTTAATTCGGGCAACCGTTCTAGCCGTTTCTCTGGCCACGCCGGCCAATACCAACGCCTGCTTTTTTCGCACATCCGAAGATAATTCGGGTGGGCGTTGTGTTGCCTGGCCTCCAGGCTAACGCTTGCCAAGCCGCAGCTTGACTGGATAGCCCTGAACCCAATCCCGCAGGCATAAAAAAACCGCTCACCAGGCGCTAGCCCGGCAAGCGGTTTTTAGCATAGCTGCACAATCAGCGCGCCATGTACTTACCCAGCTCATGCTTGCCAATAGCGGCGCGGTGCACTTCGTCCGGGCCATCAGCCAGACGCAAAGTACGCTGCATGGCATACATATGTGCCAACGGAGTATCTTCCGATACGCCAGCACCACCGTGCATCTGGATTGCCCGATCGATTACTCGCAGCGCAACGTTCGGCGCCGCAACTTTGATCTGAGCAATTTCACTTTTCGCGACCTTGTTACCCACGGTATCCATCATGTAGGCCGCATTCAGCGTCAACAGGCGCGCCTGATTGATCTCGATACGCGACTCGGCGATCAGGTCAATATTGCCGCCCAGCTGAGCCAGACGCTTGCCGAAGGCTTCACGCTCAACCGAGCGACGGCACATCAGCTCAAGAGCGCGCTCGGCAGCGCCAATGGAGCGCATGCAGTGGTGAATACGGCCTGGCCCAAGACGACCCTGAGCGATTTCAAAGCCACGGCCCTCACCCAAGAGCACGTTTTCGTAGGGTACACGCACGTTTTCCAACAGCACTTCGGCATGGCCGTGTGGTGCATCGTCATAACCGAATACCGGCAGCGGGCGAATGACTTTCAGACCGGGAGAGTCCATAGGCACCAGAATCATCGAGTGCTGCTGGTGACGCGGCGCATCCGGATTGGTCAGACCCATGAAGATCATGATCTTGCAGCGCGGATCGCAGGCGCCGGAGGTCCACCATTTGCGACCGTTGATGACCCATTCGTCACCTTCGCGACGGGCATTGGCCTGCATATTGGTCGCGTCGGAAGACGCCACGCCCGGCTCGGTCATGCCGAAGCAAGAACGAATTTCGCCAGCCAGCAGCGGCTTGACCCAGCGCTCTTTCTGTTCTTCGTTGCCGTAACGAACGATAGTTTCCATATTGCCGGTGTCCGGCGCGCTGCAATTGAAGGCTTCGGAAGCCAGACCGGAACGACCCATCAGCTCAGCCAGGGGTGCGTATTCCAGGTTGGTCAGGCCGGCGCCCAGCTCGGACTCGGGAAGAAACAGGTTCCACAGGCCGACAGCGCGGGCCTTTACCTTGAGTTCTTCGACGATAGCGGTGGGCTGCCAGCGATCACCTTCATTCACCTGTTGATGAAAGATGTGCTCGGCGGGGAACACGTGCTCCTGCATGAATGCGTCAACGCGTTCGCGGAGGTCATTAACCTTGGGTGAGTATCCAAAATCCATAGTTGCGGGCCTTTTTTGATGACGATGGTGTAGCGACCCTGGTGATGCTAGATGAGGCTCCCCGATTTATCTAACCTATTTTCTGCGTGTATAAAGCCGTATAAGCAATATATACTTCACTTATTATGAGTGGGTGATATCTCTATGTGAGTCACCTTGCCTAAGCCCTACCGAAGGACGATGTTGGCATGAACCTCAGTAAAGTCGACTTGAACCTGTTCATTGTATTTGATGCCATCTATACCGAAGCCAATCTGACCCGCGCCGGACAGATTGTCGGCATCACCCAACCTGCAGTGAGCAACGCCCTCGCCCGTCTGCGCGAGACCTTCAATGATCCGCTGTTTGTCAGAACGGCCCAGGGCATGGTGCCCACGCCCATGGCGCAAAACATCATTACCCCTGTGCGCCATGCATTGCAGTTGCTGCGCGTATCCGTGCAGGAAAGCCGCAGTTTCAACCCGGATCAGGCGACCAAAACCTATCGTATCAGCATGACCGATTTGACCGAGGCGGTGATTTTGCCGCATCTGGCGTCACGTATTCGCCGGCTAGCAGCCAACATCAATATCGACAGCTTTTTGACCAAACGCCGTGAGACGACCAAAGAGCTGGCTGCCGGGCGTCTGGATTTTGCTATCGACGCACCGCTGAATACCGATACCCAGGTCCGTCACGTCAAGCTGTTTGAAGACCGCTACGTCTGCGTCATGCGCCGCGATCACCCGTTGACCAGCAAAACGAAAATCACACTGGATGACTACCTTGGCCAGTCGCATATTCACATCTCCAGCCGCCGCAATGGCCTGGGGCATGTGGACCTGTCGCTCGGCAAGATCGGCTTGCAGCGCCGTGTGGTGTTGCGCTCGCAGCATTACCAGATGGCGCCGCTGGTGCTCGAATCGACCGACATGGTCATGACCGTGCCCGAGCGCTTCGCCCGCCGCCACCAGTTGCATTATTCAGAGCTGCCTATCGACGACGTACCACCGATCGAAACACACCTGTTCTGGCATGAAAGCACTGATCAGGACCCGGCCAACCGCTGGATGCGTGAACAGATCATCGAGCTGTCGCAACAACTAGAACGTAAAATCATGCGCGAGCGCGAGGCCGAAGCTGCTCAATAGTTGCCAGCAGCGGGCGTTACGCGCCCGCTGCTGCCTCCCGTTACCCCCCTATTCCCAATGGCACCCCTCCAGCATCCGGACCCTTTGCACTCAGCTTGATTGACAGTTTCCACGCACTGCCTTACGTTAACGTAAAGGTTAACCAAGGTGTCTTCCATGCCCTCCTACTCCATCTCCGATCTTGCCCGCGAACTGGATATCACCACCCGCGCTATTCGCTTCTACGAAGAGCAGGGCCTCCTGAGTCCCGAGCGCCGAGGTCAAGAACGTATCTATTCAGCCAGAGACAAGGTCAGCTTGAAGTTGATCCTGCGTGGCAAACGCATCGGCTTTTCGCTCGCTGAATGCAGGGAATTGATCCAGCTATACGACCCACTGGGCGACAATCAGAAGCAGTTGCACAGCATGCTCGGCAAAATCGCCGAGCGGCGCGCGCAGCTTGATCAGCAGATGCTGGATATTCAACAAATGCAGATTGAGCTCGATAGCGCCGAGGAGCGATGCTACACGGCGCTCAAAGCCGCCCATGTATCCAGCCCAACTAGCGCCTGATAGCGCTTTGGCCGCATTCATTAGCCCTTACCGACCGATCCAGAACCATTGGCTACAGGTGACCCCATGCATTACAGCTCCTTGAACTTTGCCCACGGCGATACGATAAACATGCTGCGCGAGCAGCTGCAGGGTTTTTGCCGCGCCGAGCTGGCACCGCGCGCAGCGCAGATCGACCGCGACAACCTGTTCCCCGAGGACATGTGGCTGCGCTTTGGCGACATGGGATTGCTGGGTATTACCGTTGCCGAAGAATTCGGCGGTGCTGGGCTGGGGTACCTCGCGCATGTGGTCGCCATAGAAGAGATTAGCCGCGCATCGGCCTCTGTGGGCCTCTCTTACGGCGCGCACTCGAACCTCTGTGTGAACCAGATCAATCGTAATGGCACGCCGGCACAGAAGGCCCGCTACCTGCCCGGCCTGATCAGTGGCGAACATATCGGTGCGCTGGCGATGAGCGAGCCCAATGCCGGGTCCGACGTGGTCAGCATGAAGCTGCGCGCCGAGAAAAAGGGCGACCGCTATCTGCTTAACGGCACCAAGATGTGGATCACCAATGGCCCGGATGCCCACGTCTATGTGATTTATGCCAAGACTGAGCCCGACAAAGGCGCTCATGGCATCAGCGCCTTTATCGTCGAGCGCGACTGGGCCGGCTTCTCCCGCGGACCCAAGCTCGACAAACTCGGCATGCGCGGCTCCAACACCTGCGAGCTGATCTTCGACAACGTAGAAGTGCCTGCCGAGAACATCCTTGGCGACCTGAATGCCGGCGTGAAGGTATTGATGAGCGGCCTGGATTATGAGCGCGTGGTACTGGCGGGCGGGCCGGTTGGCATCATGCAGGCCTGTATGGATGAAGTGGTGCCCTACATTCATGACCGCAAGCAGTTCGGCCAGAGCATCGGTGAGTTTCAGCTGATCCAGGGCAAGGTCGCGGATATGTACACCCAACTCAACGCCAGCCGCGCCTACCTGTACGCCGTAGCCCAGGCCTGCGATCGCGGCGAAGCCACCCGCAAGGACGCTGCGGGGGTCATACTGTATACCGCCGAGCGTGCCACGCAGATGGCGCTGGATGCGATCCAGATTCTCGGCGGCAATGGCTATATCAATGACTACCCCACGGGCCGTCTGTTGCGCGACGCCAAACTCTATGAGATCGGCGCTGGCACCAGCGAGATTCGGCGGATGCTGATCGGGCGGGAGTTGTTTAATGAAACGCGCTGAGCTTAGCGGCAAGCTACAAGGTTCAAGTGGCAAGCGGTGCGGATCCAGCGAGCAGGCCGGTGCAGCAAAGGGCAGCTTGCCGCTGGCAGCTTATGGCTTGCCACTGTGTATCGAGGCAATGCCATGAGTATCCTGCCTACGCAGATGCATCCGTCCAGCCCCGAGTTCGCGGCCAACCGCGACGCCATGCGCCACCTGGTCGAGGATTTGCGGACGTTATTGTGCAAGGTCGCCGAAGGCGGGGGAGCAACGGCGCAGGAGCGGCATTTGTCGCGCGGCAAGCTGCTACCGCGCCAGCGTATCGATACCTTGCTGGATACCGGCTCGCCCTTTCTCGAAATCGGTCAGTTGGCAGCGCATGGGGTATATGACGAAGACGTCCCGGCGGCCGGAATCATTGCCGGGATTGGCCGGGTAGAGGGCGTGGAGTGCATGATTGTCGCCAACGATGCGACGGTCAAAGGCGGTTCCTACTATCCGCTGACGGTCAAAAAGCATTTACGCGCACAGACCATCGCCCAGCAAAACCGTCTGCCCTGTATCTACCTGGTGGACTCCGGCGGCGCTAACCTACCGCGGCAAGATGAGGTCTTTCCCGATCGCGAGCATTTTGGTCGGATCTTTTTCAATCAGGCCAACATGAGCGCCCAGGGCATTGCCCAGATCGCCGTGGTCATGGGTTCCTGTACCGCTGGCGGCGCCTATGTACCGGCCATGGCCGATGAAGCCATCATGGTGCGTGATCAGGCGACGATTTTTCTGGCGGGCCCACCACTGGTCAAGGCCGCCACCGGCGAAGTGGTCAGCGCCGAGCAGCTGGGTGGCGCGGATGTACACTGCAAAATCTCTGGCGTGGCGGATCATTACGCCGAGAATGACGAACACGCGCTGGCGCTGGCGCGGCATTGCATTGCCAATTTGAACTGGCGCAAACAGGGTGAGCTGAATCTGCGCGCGACCATCGAGCCGCGCTATCCAGCGGAGGATCTGTACGCCGTGATCCCGGCCGACCCCAAGCAGCCCTTCGAGGTGCGCGAGGTGATCGCCCGACTGGTCGACGACAGCCAGTTCGATGAATTCAAGGCACTCTATGGCAGCACGCTGGTCTGCGGCTTCGCCCATCTGCACGGCCACCCGGTGGCGATTCTGGCCAATAATGGCATCCTGTTTGCCGAGTCGGCGCAAAAAGGCGCGCACTTTATCGAGCTAGCCTGTCAGCGTGGTATTCCACTGGTCTTTCTGCAGAACATCACCGGCTTTATGGTCGGGCAGAAATACGAGGCCGGCGGCATCGCCAAACACGGCGCCAAACTGGTTACCGCTGTGGCCTGTGCTCAGGTACCCAAATTTACAGTCATTATCGGCGGCAGTTTTGGTGCCGGCAATTATGGGATGTGCGGCCGCGCCTATGACCCGCGCTTTTTATGGATGTGGCCGAATGCGCGTATTTCGGTGATGGGCGCCGAACAGGCCGCTGGCGTGCTGGTGCAGGTCAAGCAGGAACAGGCCGAGCGCCGTGGCGGCACCTTCACCGCAGATCAACAGGCGCAATTGCGCGACCCCATCCTAGAGCAGTACGAACGCCAAGGACACCCCTACTACTCCAGCGCGAGACTCTGGGATGACGGCGTCATCGACCCGGCCCAGACGCGAGACATACTCGGCCTGGCCCTGTCCGCCGCACTGAATGCGCCGATAGGGCAGACACGCTTTGGGGTATTCAGGATGTAGGGGTAAGCGGTCTGACATACGTATTGATAACCGAACAACGCTGGACCGGAAGGTTCAGCCCCCCCTGATTACACGCCTGCACGACCAGCTTGCGGCTGGCAGCGCTCGCGACAACCGAGATAGCCATGACCTCTTTCAATACGCTGCAACTCGACTTCTCCAGCACCGGCATTGCCACGCTCTGGCTCAACCGCCCGGAGAAGAACAACGCGTTCAACGCCGAGATGATTCGCGAGCTGCTGTTGGCTTTTGACGCAATTGAAGCGCGGCCAGAGTTGCGTTTTATGCTGCTGCGCGGGCGTGGCAAACATTTTTCCGCGGGCGCGGATCTGGCCTGGATGCAAGAAAGCGCCGAGCTCGATTACAACGCCAACCTGAACGACTCACGCGAACTGGCGCAGGTAATGGCCAGCCTCTATCAGTTGAAGTTACCGACGCTGGCGGTCGTGCAAGGCGCCGCCTTTGGCGGTGCGCTAGGGCTGATCAGCTGCTGTGATATGGCCATCGGCAGCGAAGACGCCTTGTTTTCGCTATCCGAGGTGCGCATCGGCATTCTGCCCGCCGTGATCAGCCCCTATGTGGTCAAGGCAATTGGCGAGCGCGCCGCGCGGCGCTACGCATTGACCGCCGAACGCTTCGATGGCCAACGGGCAGAGCAGCTTGGCCTGCTTGCCGCCGCCTACCCCGCCGACAGGTTGGCACAGGCTGTAGCCGATTGGTCCGCCAATCTGCTGCTCAACGGGCCTGCCGCGATGCGCGCCACCAAAGCGCTGATGCACGAGGTCAAACACGGCGAACTCACCACCGCCTTGCGTCGTTACACCGAAGCGTCTATCGCTCGCGTACGCGTCAGCCCCGAGGGCCAGGAAGGACTGAAAGCCTTCCTCGATAAACGCAAGCCGAGCTGGCAACAGAACCTGGAATAAACCCCGATGAGCACACCCATTACGACTTTGCTGGTCGCCAACCGCGGCGAAATTGCCTGCCGCATTATGCGCACGGCCAAGGCGCTAGGCATACGCACCGTAGCCGTACACAGTGAGGTAGACCGCCATGCACAGCATGTGCGTGAAGCGGATGTGGCGATCAATCTCGGCGGCGCCAAGCCGGCTGACAGCTATCTACGCACAGACCTGATCCTGGCAGCCGCGAAAGCGACAGGCGCGCAGGCAGTGCATCCCGGTTACGGCTTTCTGTCGGAAAATGCCGAGTTTGCCCGGGCTTGCGAAAACCAGGGGCTGATCTTTATCGGCCCGCCGGCCAGTGCCATCGATGCCATGGGCAGCAAGTCTGCTGCCAAGACGCTGATGGCACAGGCTGGCGTACCGCTAGTGCCCGGCTACCATGGCGACGACCAGAGCCTGACCTGCTTGCGCCAGGAAATTACCGCCATGGGCTATCCGGTACTGCTTAAGGCCGTGGCAGGTGGTGGCGGCAAGGGTATGAAAGTAGTCGAAAGCGACGCCGAATTGGCTGCTGCATTGGCGTCGGCGCAGCGCGAAGCGCTGGCCAGCTTTGGCGACAGCCGCATGCTGGTAGAACGCTATTTAATCAGGCCGCGGCATATCGAAATCCAGGTGTTCGCCGATCAACACGGCCACTGCATTCATCTGAATGAGCGTGATTGTTCGATCCAGCGCCGCCATCAGAAAGTCATTGAAGAAGCGCCCGCGCCCGGTCTTAGCGCCGCCCTGCGTGAAGCCATGGGCGATGCCGCCGTGACAGCAGCCAAGGCCATCGGTTATGTCGGTGCCGGTACCGTCGAGTTTCTGCTCGACGAGCAGCAGCGTTTCTATTTCATGGAAATGAACACGCGGCTGCAGGTAGAGCATCCGGTCACCGAAGCCATCACCGGCCAGGATCTGGTCGCCTGGCAGCTGAACATCGCCCAGGGCAAACCATTGCCATTGGAGCAGGCCCAGGTGCCCCTCAATGGTCATGCGATAGAAGCGCGGCTGTACGCCGAAGATCCCTCCAACGGCTTCCTGCCCGCCAGTGGGCGCCTGGCCCTGTATCGTGAACCCGCCCATGGGCCCGGCCGGCGCATGGACAGCGGCGTGAGTGAAGGCGATGACGTATCGCCTTTTTACGATCCGATGCTGGCTAAACTGATAGCCTGGGGCGACACCCGCGAAGCCGCACGCCTGAATTTGCTCGGCATGTTGCGTGAAACCGCCATAGCAGGGCTGCAGACCAATCTGAGCTTCCTCACCGGCATTATCGAGCACCCGGCTTTTGCTGCCGCGCAGCTGGATACCGGCTTTATTTCCCGGCACGAAACCGTGCTAATACCACCCCGGCCCATTTTGACCGACGACTTCTGGGCGGTGGCAGGCTGTGCCTGGCTAATCAGCCAACGCCTGATCGAGCACGCACCACCCTGCCCCTGGCAAACACTGCCATCAGGCTGGCGTAGCGGCCTGCCCGCCTCCAGCCGCGTGCATTTGCGCAGTGGCGAACAGGGCCGACAACTGGATACGCTGGATACCCACGGATGCAGCTTCGATCAAAGCGCACAGATGCTGACTATCGAGCGTGACGGCATGACCCAGCGCTACCCTTTGCGGCTAGCGGCGGGAGCGGTATGTCTGTTCTGGCAAAGCCATTGGCATCCGCTGCAAGCCTTCGACCCCATTAGCCAGGCAGAACAGGCCCAGCAGCACAGTGGTGGCCTTCTAGCGCCGATGAATGGCAGTATTGTGCGCTTAATGGCCCAGGTCGGTGATCGGGTGCAGGCTGGTAGCGTACTGCTGGTGCTCGAAGCGATGAAAATGGAACACAGCATTCGCGCGCCGCAGGATGGCAAGGTCACAGCCTTGTTTTGCGTCGAAGGCGACTTGGTCGCCGAAGGCACCGTGCTGGTGGAACTGGAGGATAGTGAATGACATTGCCGCAGAAGGTGCGACTGGTCGATGTTGGCCCGCGTGACGGGCTGCAAAACGAAGCTCAGCCCATCAGCGTACAGGCCAAGGTGCGCCTGGTAGATGACCTGAGCGCCGCCGGCGTCAACCATATTGAAGTGGGCAGCTTTGTATCACCCAAGTGGGTCCCGCAGATGGCTGGCTCGGCGGAGGTTTTCGCTGGCATCCAGCAGCGCCCGGGTGTGTCCTATTCAGCGCTGACGCCTAACCTTCAGGGCTTTGAAGCCGCACTGGCGGCTGGCGTACACGAAGTGGCTGTATTCGCCGCAGCCTCGGAAGCCTTTTCCCAGCGCAACATCAACTGCTCGATTGCCGACAGCATTAATCGCTTCACCCCGGTATTAGAGGCGGCGCTGGCTGCGGGCGTGAGGGTACGCGGTTATATTTCCTGTGTACTCGGTTGCCCCTACCAGGGCGACGTCACCGCAGATCAGGTCGCGCTGATCGCCCAAGAATTGTCTGCCATGGGCTGTTATGAAGTATCGCTGGGTGACACCATCGGCACCGGCACGCCCGGCGCCACTCGCCACCTGATCGAGGTGGTGGCCGGGCAGGTGCCGCGCGACCGCTTGGCCGGGCACTTCCATGACACCTACGGTCAGGCCTTGGCAAATATTTACGCCAGCCTGCTGGAAGGTGTCAGCGTCTTTGACAGCTCCGTCGCCGGGCTGGGCGGTTGCCCCTACGCCAAGGGCGCCACCGGCAATGTGGCCAGTGAAGATGTGCTCTATATGCTCACTGGGCTAGGCATCGAGACCGGGATCGATCTGGATCTGCTGGTTGATGCGGGTGCACGGATCAGCCAGGTATTGGGCCGGGAGAATGGGTCGAGGGTAGCGCGGGCGCGGTTGGCGGCTCGGTAGGGTCTGGTTGGTTCGGGCTCTGCTATCGCGGCGAGGCCGCCGCTCCCACCGATCTGAAGAAGCTCCTGTCCTATGGGGAGCAACTGTCTGAGGAAATCCTACCCAGTAGCAGCAACTCCTTGAGGGAGCCCTGCCCAGTGGGAGCAAATGCCTGAACGGCTCCTGTCCAGTAACAGCCTGAGGGATCTTGCTCAGTAAGAGCAACTGTCTGAGTAGATCCTGCCCAGTGGGAGCAGAGGCCTGAGCAGTTCTTGCTCAGGACAGTAGAAGCGACCGCTTGAGGGGGTTCCTGCCCGGTAAGAGTGACTACCTGGGGAGTCTTGCACGGTAGGCGCGATGGCCGGTGGGAGCGGCGGCCTCGCTGCGATGGATTTAGCTCACACAGAGCTCCAACCTCAGCCCCCAAAATACCTAAGCCACTTCCTCACCAACCTCCTCTACCTCCCTGTTTTTACTAAATAAACCTTTAGCCAAAACCCCCAGTGTCATCACCGCCCGCTCAGTCTCCTGATTCCACAGCACCCCACAATTCAGCCGGAAACAGTGGTTAAACTGATCCGAATTACTGAACACTGCCCCCGGGGCAATACTGATACCATGCTCCAACGCCTGGGTAAAAAGCAGCTGCGCATCCACATTTCCGGGCAAACTGACCCACAAAATAAAGCCACCTTTAGGCCGGGTAATCTGTGTGCCCTCGGGAAAATACTGCTGTATTGCCAGCTGGAAATGGCTCAAATTGCGCCGGTATTCCTGCCGAATATAACGCAAATGCCGATCATACCCGCCGTTCTCCAGATAGGCCGCTACTGCCATCTGACTGACGCTGCAGGCCGATAATGTGGTGAACGTCTGCAGCTTCTCGATGGTATCCTGATGCTTGCCAGCAATGACCCAGCCAGTGCGCAAGCCCGGCGAAATGGTTTTCGAGAAGCTCGAGCAATACAGCACAGTATCTGAGCAATCGAACGCCTTGAGCGCCTTGGACCTGCCCGGCTCAAACATCAGCTCACCATAGATGTCGTCCTCTACAATCGGAATGCCCCGCTGCGCCATCATGCCGACCAGCTTACGCTGACGGTTTTCGGCCATGGTTGCACCCATCGGATTGCCCGCGCGAGCGGTTACCACCAGCGCTTTGATTGGCCACTTATCCGCAGCTTTTTCCAATGACTCCAGACTCAGACCGGTCTCCGGGTCAGTGGGTATTTCAATTACTTTCAAGCCGAGCAACTGGCACAACTGCACCAAGCCGTAATAACTGGGTGATTCGCTCGCAATCAAATCGCCAGGGCTAGTGAGTGCCCTGAGACACAATTGCAGCGCCTCCACACACCCGTTGGTAATGACGATCTGTGACGGGTCGACAACCGCACCGGCATCGCGCATACGAATAGCCACCTGACGCCGCAAGGGTTCGTAACCAGGGCTGAATATATAGCTGTAGGCTTTTTTGCCATGAAAGCGCGTGACCTTGCTCATCTGCTGATGCAATGCCCGCAGTGGCAGAAACTCGCTGGACGGCACCGCTGCTCCGAGCGGCATCACATCGCTGCGCCGGGACAAGTTGAGAATCTCGCTGATAATGCCGCTCCGCGTGACCGCGTAAGGCGGCTCCACTCGGGAAATCGGTGGGGTGGGTGCGGTCAAAGCCGGTGTCTGGTGTACATAATAACCGGATTGGGGGCGCGCCCTAATCAAGCCCTGATCTTCCAGGGTAGCGTAGGCATGCAATACCGTGGCGTGGCTTACGCCCTTTTGGGTGCTGAGTTTGCGCACCGAAGGTACACGCTCGCCCGGTTGATAAAATCCCTTGCGGATATCATCAGCCAGTTGGCGGGCAATCTGCTGGTATAAAAGGCTGGTCATCGAAGCTCTCCTGCGTCATAGGGTACCCTAACGCAGGGTTATCCAGTGATCGCCGTACAGTTGTCCGAGAATGGACCTGTACAGAATAGCAAAGCCTACAACTGTGCAGGTTCAAAACAGCCTAGAACAAACTGTTCTGCTTAGCAGCCTATTCGATCAAGCCTGTGCGGCCGGACCTATGCGGCCCAACCTATTCAGCTAACGGCTGTTCGATTAACTGCGGGTCTTCCGGGGCGAACCGGTCCGCCCACACCTGGCGGTACTTCTCCAGCAACCGCCGCGGTTCGCCTTTGCTGGCCAGATCCTGCATGTTCTGCGCAAGTATGGCGCGCAGCTGTGGCGAGTTGCAGGCCGAATTGTGCGACAGCGTGTAATACAACTGCTCGTTAATCAGCGATCCCTCGATAATCTCCAACTGGTCTTCAATACCCAGTTGCTGAGCTACTGCCATCCCCTGATAGCGCTCATAGATCACATAATCGACGCGCCCGCGCACCAAGGTCTGGAACGACTGCTCAATCGATGACACCTGCTCTACACGCAAATGATCACGCGAGAACCTATCAAAAGCCATTCCATAACTGTTATTTAGCAGTGTGCTCCCGGTCTTGTCGCGCAGGTCGTCCCAACCACTGTAGGGAAACACTTCCCCACGTTTGACAAACAGCACACTCGGCACTTCAACATAGGGCGGGTAAATATAGTCCATATAGCCCAGACGCTCACGGGTCAGGAAGGCACCCGCGAGCATGTCCACTCGACCACTACGCACTTCTTCCTGTGCCCGCGACCAGGGGCCGACATTCAGTACCTCGGCCTTCACGCCAGTACCTTCCAGGGCCATTTCCAGCAGCTCAACCCCCGCACCAACCAGGTGTTTATCATCATCCGGATTGACCCAAAGGATCGGCGGATACTGGGGATTGCCCGTCACCACAATACGCTCACACACCCCACCGGCCGCCTGCGCCGAGCCTACACCAAGCAGCCCAAGCAATGCCGCCGGTATCAGCAGCACGCGATAAATAGTAGCTCTGGCAGGTTGTTTGATCGCCATTAGTGCTCCTCGAATTAGGTTCTGGCAGCTCTGTGCAACTCTCAGTATAGACGCTTACTGACTGATTTATGGCGAGTTTATCTGACAGCGCGCAGCGCTCCCTGGCGGTCCCCTTCGGCGGCTCCGCTGTGAAAGCGAAAGTCGCTGTCATTTTCGTGGATGGCTTGACCTTCCACCTGTGCAAACAAGGCAATGCGATCCTCAATCGGCTGCTCAGCAAACTGCTTGGCCAGGCCGAGATAATCTTGATAATGCCGTGCCTCGGATTTAAGCAGCGAGCGATAGAAATCGCCGAGTTCAAGGTCCAGATGAGGCGCTAGACAAGCAAAACGCTCACACGACCGCGCCTCGATAAAAGCACCAACGATCAGTGTGTCCACCAGCCTGCCTGGCTCGCTCGTGCGTATATGCTGACGCAGGCGCTGCGCATAGTGGCTGGCCGACAAGCCTCGGTATACGATGCCGCGCTGCTGCATCAATGCCGTCACTTGCTCAAAGTGGCGCAACTCCTCCCGGGCCAGGCGCGACATTTTCTGCAGTAAAACCGGCTTGTCGATATACCGGAACATCAGATTCAACGCAGTAGAGGCCGCTTTTTTCTCGCAATTGGCATGATCGATCAACAGCTCTTCCGGATGCCTTAGCGCCTGATCTACCCAGGCCTGGGGTGTGCGACAGGGTAGAAAATCAATCAATTCTTGCGGCAAGCTCATGGGCGGGCTGGGTCCGGGGCAGTTGGATTATCGGGCTAAAGGGTTGATTATCCATGACTAGCGTAGTGAGCGCACCCACTGCTCTTGATCCATATCAACGGCGAGTATATGAAAACCGGCTACATTTAACAGAGAAACCAAATAAGCGCCAAAGCGCAACAAGGGAGAAAGCCATGCAATCGATAAAACGAATTCTCGTCGTCATTGATCCTACCCAGACGGATCAATTGGCACTGAACCGAGCCAAGCTCATCGCTGGCGTTATTGAGTCGGATCTGCACCTGCTAGTGTGCGAAGACCGCCAAGATCACCTACCGATGCTGGATAAATACTGTTCCGAACTCAAGGCCAGCGGCATTGAGGCCACGAGCAGTCAAGCTTGGCACGGCAGCATGACCGATACCGTGATTCACGTACTGGGCAGCCAGGGCTGCGAACTGGTAGTAAAACAACACCTGCCAGACAGCCCGCTGAAAAAAGCACTGCTGACGCCAGACGACTGGAAGCTGCTGCGTTACTGCCCTGTCCCTGTGCTTCTGGTTAAAACCACTGCCTCCTGGATGAAAGGCAGCGTGCTGGCTGCGGTCGACGTGGGTAATCATGATGATCAGCACCACGTACTGCATGACACCATCGTCAGTCACGCGGCGGATATCGTCGAGATGATCAATGGCGATCTGCACCTGGTCAGCGCACACCCCGCACCCATGCTCTCGGCGGCTGATCCGATCTACCAGGTGCGCGAAAATATTGCCAACCGCTACCGCGACGAGGCACAGCGTTATGCCACCGCCAACGGATTGGATCTGGAGCATATGCACATCGATGAAGGCCCGGCTGACACCTTGATACCCAAGGTCGCGCGACACATCGGCGCGAGCGTAACTGTTATCGGCACAGTCGCCCGCAAGGGGATCGCTGGAGCATTGATAGGCAATACTGCAGAAGTGATACTCGACCAGTTGGACTCGGATATTCTGGTGCTCAAGCCTGAAGACACCATGGCCCACCTGGAAAGCATATTACAAAGATAAAGTCGTCGATTTAAGGCCATGCACCGCCAGTCGAGCAGTAGTATCGTAACTACTTGCCCGGCTGTGCGGAGGCATGACGCTGATAATAAGCTTCAGACAGGCCAAAGAAGGTTTGATCAATGTCGTCGCGCAACTGCTTTATGCTCAACTGCGCATAAGCGGGACGCACCCGCACCCCCGCGCCCTGCAGCGCGCCCTCTCCGCCCCGGACCAGTAATCTGTGTACGTGACAGGCCAGGGGCTGCTCATCCAGATAGATGATTTTGCGCTGGTCCAACGCCTGGCGCAGCATCAGCCCGGATACGATTTCAATACGCGCGCTGACCACCTGCGCCAGCAATTGCTCCAGGCGCAGCCAGACCGCAGCCTTTTCTCCCGAGGCATAGCTGTTCCACTGAATAATCTCATGACTGAAGCGTTTACAACCGCGGCAGACCTGATCGCCGTATACGGTGGAACAGAGGCCGACGCAGGGGGTTTTATCGGTATAGGCAAGTTCAGACACGTATTTTTCTCCACTGAGCAGGCGGCCAAGGGTAAACCAACGGTCGCTCTGCTTGAACTGTCTCAGACCAAGGTCATAGTGTCTGGCTGCTTAACTTTACCTCATGCTTGCTGTAGAATCAGCCCGCCGTTAGGGCTGTGTGTCAGGCGTCAACCGCAACCCCCTCCGTATCTGCCGCGCCAGCATCAGGTCAGTTACCGGGTTGCCCGCCACCCGTACCAGGCGCATGCCTGCACTCAGCCGTATCCGGCACGTAAGGGGAAGCACTGAATAACTCCCTTCATCAAGATGCTTATTCAGTGCTTCTCTGGGTCCGTGAGGATGACCGTTCCGCCACAAGCAGAACAGACTGATGAGGGTAATAATTGTGCTAGAAGCCTATCGCAAACACGTAGAAGAACGCGCAGCACAGGGCATCGTGCCCCAGCCGCTGAACGCCGAACAAACCGCCGGTCTCGTTGACCTGCTGAAAAATCCACCGGCTGGCGAAGAAGAGTTTCTGCTCGACCTGCTGACCAATCGCGTACCGCCAGGCGTAGACGAAGCCGCCTACGTCAAGGCTGGCTTCCTGTCTGCCGTCGCCAAAGGCGAAGTTACCTCACCACTGCTGACCAAAGTGCGTGCCGTCGAGCTGCTCGGCACCATGCAGGGTGGCTACAACATCGTCACCATGGTCGAATTGCTCGACAACGACGAACTGGCTGCTACCGCCGCCAAGGAACTCAAGCACACCCTGCTGATGTTCGATGCCTTCCACGACGTTGCTGATCGCGCCAAAAAGGGCAATGCCCACGCCAAGGAAGTACTGCAGTCCTGGGCTGATGGCGAGTGGTTTACCAACCGCCCAGCCGTTGCCGAAAAAGTCACCCTGAGCGTATTCAAGGTGCCTGGCGAAACCAACACCGACGACCTGTCCCCCGCTCCAGATGCCTGGTCGCGTCCGGACATCCCGCTACACGCCCTGGCCATGCTGAAAATGGCCCGTGACGGTATCGTGCCGGACGAGCAAGGGGCCATCGGTCCGCTGAAGATGATCGAAGAAGTCAAAGCCAAAGGCTTTCCGGTCGCCTACGTCGGTGACGTGGTCGGTACCGGTTCTTCGCGTAAATCGGCGACTAACTCGGTACTCTGGTATTTCGGTGACGACGTGCCCTTTGTTCCGAACAAGCGCGCTGGCGGCTTCTGCTTCGGTAACAAGATCGCTCCAATCTTCTACAACACCATGGAAGATGCTGGCGCTCTTCCGATCGAATTCGATGTCAACGACATCAATACCGGTGACGTCATCGACGTCTATGTGTATGACGGCAAGGTGTGCAAGCACGGTACCGACGACGTTATCACCACCTTTGAACTGAAGACCCAGGTGCTGCTCGACGAAGTCCGCGCCGGTGGCCGTATTCCGCTGATCATTGGCCGCGGCCTGACCGACAAGGCCCGTGCTGAACTGGGTCTGCCTGCTGCCGACCTGTTCCGCAAGCCCGACGTACCGGCTGCCAGCACCAAAGGTTTCACCCTGGCGCAGAAGATGGTTGGCAAAGCCTGCAATGTTGAGGGCGTTCGCCCCGGCACTTACTGCGAGCCGAAGATGACCACCGTTGGCTCCCAGGACACCACTGGCCCGATGACTCGCGACGAGCTGAAAGACCTGGCTTGCCTGGGCTTCTCCGCCGATCTGGTGATGCAGTCGTTCTGCCACACTGCGGCTTACCCCAAGCCGATCGACGTGACCACGCACCACACGCTGCCTGACTTCATCCACAACCGTGGTGGTGTTGCACTGCGCCCAGGCGACGGCATCATCCACAGCTGGCTGAACCGCATGCTGCTGCCTGACACCGTCGGTACCGGTGGCGACTCGCACACCCGCTTCCCGATGGGCATTTCCTTCCCGGCCGGTTCCGGTCTGGTCGCTTTTGCTGCAGCCACTGGCGTCATGCCGCTGGACATGCCGGAATCCGTTCTGGTGCGTTTCAAGGGCGAAATGCAGCCCGGTATCACCCTGCGTGATCTGGTGCATGCAATCCCCTACTACGCGATTCAGGAAGGTCACCTGACCGTTGAGAAGAAAGGCAAGAAGAACGTCTTCTCCGGTCGCATTCTGGAAATCGAAGGCCTCGACAACCTGACTGCCGAACAGGCATTCGAGCTGTCCGACGCTTCCGCAGAGCGGTCCGCTGCCGGCTGTACCATCAAGCTGAGCGAAGAGTCCATTGCCGAATACCTGAAATCCAACATCGTCCTGCTGCGCTGGATGATTGCCAACGGTTATCAGGATGCCCGTACCCTGGAGCGTCGCGCCCAGGCCATGGAAGCCTGGCTGGCTGATCCCAAGCTGATGCAGGCTGATGCCGATGCCGAATACGCCGCCGTGATCGAGATTGATCTGGCCGACGTAAAAGAGCCGGTCCTGTGTGCGCCGAACGATCCGGATGATGCCCGTCTGTTGTCCCAGGTGGCTGGTGAGAAGATTGATGAAGTCTTCATCGGTTCCTGCATGACCAACATCGGTCACTTCCGCGCTGCCGGCAAGCTGCTGGAGAAGAACAAGGGTGCCCTGCCGACCCGTCTGTGGCTGGCTCCACCGACCAAGATGGATCAGTTCCAGCTCACCGAAGAAGGCTACTACGGCATTTACGGCAAGGCTGGCGCACGCATGGAAATGCCCGGCTGCTCGCTGTGCATGGGTAACCAGGCACGCGTGGCGGCCAAGTCCACCGTGGTTTCCACCTCCACGCGGAACTTCCCGAACCGCCTGGGTGATGGCGCCAATGTGTATCTGGCCTCTGCCGAGCTGGCTTCGGTTGCTTCGATTCTGGGTCGCCTGCCGACCGTTGAGGAATACATGGGCTACGCGGCTGAACTCAACAGCATGTCCGCTGATATCTATCGCTATATGAACTTCAACGAAATCGAGTCTTACCAGAAAGCCGCAGCGTCCATCCCGGTCGCGCAGCTGTAAGCAGTAAGCAGGTTAAAAACCCCGCCTGGTGCGGGGTTTTTTTATGCGCACAAGGCCTGGCCAAAGGGTCTACAGAGCAATTCAATTGAACGTTTTAAAATGGCTCTGGTCCTATTTTTGAACATTTTGACAATCTATTTTTAAGAGAACACGATATGAAAAGAACCATTTTGGCAAGTATCTGCGCTTTGGGCATGCTCACTCTGGTTGGTTGTGCCAGCGATCACATCATCAGCACCAACGATGGCCGGCTGATAGAAAGCCAAACCAAGCCCGAGATTGATGAAGACACTGGCATGATCATGTACGAAGACCAGGATGGCCGCGTCAACCAGATCCCACAGTCAGATGTGAAGGAAATCAAGGAGCGCTAGGCCCCGAACTAAGTAGCAGCACTAAATAGCTGACCAATGGCAGTTCTTGCTGCTGGTCAGCTCGCAAAGCCGTCGATAGAATACGCCGTTCGAATTCTTCGGCTCCGGCCGCGCGCCCAAAAGGACCCACATGTCTACTACTGCATCGACCAATCCCAAAGTCGGGTTTGTTTCACTCGGCTGCCCCAAAGCACTGGTCGACTCGGAACGCATCCTCACCCAGCTGCGCATGGAAGGCTATGACGTGGTCGGCTCCTATGAAGATGCCGATGTGGTGGTGGTCAACACCTGCGGCTTTATCGACACAGCCAAGGCCGAATCCCTCGACGCCATCGGCGAAGCCATTGCCGCCAACGGCCGGGTCATCGTGACCGGTTGCATGGGCGTGGAAGAAAGCGTCATCCGCGATGTGCACCCGAGCGTGATGGCCGTTACCGGCCCGCAGCAGTACGAGCAGGTGGTCAACGCCGTACATGAAGTCGTGCCGCCCCGCGCTGATCACAACCCGTTGATCGATCTGGTACCACCGCAGGGAATCAAACTCACGCCCCGCCACTACGCCTACCTGAAAATATCCGAAGGCTGTAACCACAGCTGCAGCTTCTGCATCATCCCGAGCATGCGCGGCAAACTGGTCAGCCGCCCGATTGGCGATGTGCTGGGTGAAGCCGAGCGCCTGGCCAAGGCCGGCGTGAAGGAACTGCTGGTTATCTCCCAGGACACCAGCGCCTATGGCGTGGACATCAAATACCGCACCGGCTTCTGGAATGGCCGCCCAGTCAAATCACGCATGACCGAAATGTGCGAAGCGCTCAGCGAACTGGGCATCTGGGTACGCCTGCACTACGTCTACCCCTACCCGCACGTGGACGAGCTGATTCCGCTGATGGCCCAGGGCAAAATCCTGCCGTATCTGGATATCCCCTTCCAGCACGCCAGCCCGAAAGTGCTCAAGGCCATGAAACGCCCCGCGTTTGAAGACAAGACCCTGGCGCGCATCAAGAAATGGCGCGAGATCTGCCCCGAACTGACTATCCGCTCGACGTTCATTGTCGGCTTCCCCGGTGAAACCGAAGAAGACTTTCAGTACCTGCTCGACTGGTTGACCGAAGCCCAGCTTGACCGCGTTGGCTGCTTCAAATACTCCGCCGTCGACGGCGCCCCCGCTAACCTGCTGGCCGACGCCGTACCTGAAGAGGTCAAAGAAGAACGCTGGGAACGCTTTATGGCCCACCAGCAAGTGATCAGCAGCGCACGCCTGCAGCAGAAGATCGGCAGCGTGATTCAGGTCGTTATCGACGAAGTAGACGAGGACGGCCCCATCGGTCGCTCCATGGCTGATGCTCCGGAGATCGACGGCAACGTTTACATCGACACCGAACAAGACCTGCAGCCCGGCGACATGATCACCGTCAGAGTCACCGACGCTGACGAATACGACCTCTGGGCCGAACAGATCTAAGCCCACCACCTCCTGGAGATGGCCGAGTTCACCTCGGCCAACCCCTTCTTAAACGTCCATTGCTTCGCCGCACACACCACTTGGCATCATTGCAAAACTACGGCAATATCAGTCCAAAGCAAGGATGACGGTCAGCACCCCTTCCCTCCCAGGCATGGACGCCGGACATCCCTCTTGCACCCCATAATCCGACACGGCTACACCCTGCGCGACATTAACGTGCACAGGTGGGGCGGTAGCGTCTCCAAAAATGACCTAACCGTTCACACCCTGTCCAGCGGACTCGCCACTCCACGGGCGTGAGCACCGACCACATGCGTGTAGATCATCGTTGTATTCACATCAGTGTGACCCAGCAATTCCTGAATACTGCGAATATCCGTTCCAGCCTTTAGCAGGTTGGTCGCAAAGCTATGACGAAAGGTATGACAGCTGGCTTTCTTGTGGATGGCCACCTTGGACAAGGCCGCAGCCACAGAGCGGCGCACCTGCTGCTCACCTACATGATGACGGCGAACAACCTGGCTGCGAGGATCGACTGCCCTTTGCGGCGCAGGAAAAACGTATTGCCACTGTGGGCGGGTTGGCGCTTTCGGATATTTCTTGGCCAGAGCTCCCGGCAAATAGACCGCGCCGAAGCCTTCCCCCAGGTCACGCTGATGCAGAGCCAGGGCCAGATCGATTTGCGCACGCAACGGATCCAGCAAGGATTGCGGCAACAGTGTACGCCGCCACTTCTCGCCCTTGGCCTCGCGCACGAAGAGACATTGCTCGGCAAAATCGACATCCTGCACACGCAGACGCACAGCTTCCATCACGCGCAAACCAGAGCCATACATCAGGCTGACAACCAACTGATGCGCGCCATGCATAGCGGCAATGACTTGCATCGCTTCTTCATGAGAAAACACCACCGGCAGACGACGCCCTTTACTGGTCTTACTGAATTGCAAGTCACCCAGGTCGCGGCCGAGGAATTGCCGGTACAAATAAACTACCGCGTTAAGCGCTGTTTTCTGGGTGTTGATCGCTACGTTCCGCTCATTGGCCAGATAGCTCAACCAGGCATCGACCTCCTCCGCACCCATAGCCTCTGGATGGCGCCGCCCATGGAAGCGAATGAAATCAAGCACCCAAAGGCAATAGGTCTTTTCCGTACGATAAGCCAGGTGTTTGGCACGCATATGCGCGCGAAAGCGATCCATAAAGCGAAAGGGATGAGACGGGAGAGGAACCGGAATGTCGTCCATAAACTGCCTCCATGCTGTATATAAAACCAGCATTAACGAATAAGCAGTGCGGAACAACCATGAAAAGTGATCGTTGTGACCCATATCTCAGAAAAATTGCGGAGACGGCGCAATTACTATTGTATTTCAATGAGTTGAAAACGGAGTGGATATCGGGGATATGAGTCGCAGTGACCGTTTTGTCAGGTGGCTGTAAATCCGATTCGGGGCTGGGAACTGCGTATGACGGGACTTCCAGGTACGCTTGAGTTAAATTCCAAAAAGACAAAATGATCACCGACATATTGGTCGGTGTGACCACTATATAAATGTTAGCGCATAAAACTGAGAGGGAAAATTTGACTGATTTCCAGATCGCAATAATGACACTTTTGATCGGTTATTTTCTTGGCCAATCTACAGACTGGATAAAGTTTTACTTCACTGTGTGGAGGAAAATGTCCGCGATTAATGTAGAGATTGAGGATATCGTTTGCATACTGCAATACAAGAGATCTCGAATTGAAGAAATTGCCGGAATGATTGCAGATCCTAGAATGATAGGTAAGCCAGCCCCTGGAGAAATTAGCGAGCTAATGTATAGCAAACATTTCTCTGATATTTCACCTTATTATTCACGGAAAAAGAGATCAAGGATCTTCACGTTTTATCAAACGATCAAAACTTTTAATGAAGGCACTGCGGATCTTAAGTGCAGAGACCCCGAATACTTTAACAAGGGACTAGCTAACTTGTACTATTATGCGCTTCTTAGTATTGAGGCAGCCACAGATTTATCCAGTCCTGAAAATATTCCGGATCTACATAAAAAGGAAGCTCGTCTAAGGAAAGCAAATAAAGAAGTAGAGAGTTTTTGTATTAAATATAAGCTTTTAAATGGCGATTAAAGGCGCTAACAATCGGCTGCACAGCGACCGATTTTCCGCCGCTTCGCGGCTCCAAACCGGCGCGCGAGCAGGGCGTTATGTGAAGCCGCTCCAATTAAACTTCAAATGATGGAACTCTGAAAATGGTAACACAATACAAGTTAACCGTATGTCCTTCATGCAGCGGCTATGGGGAGTTGGAAACAAGCCCTGTGGTGTTGGCTGCTCAGTTGGCCTTAGACGTAGCAAATCTTGTAGGGGGGGGATCTGTTTATTCAAAAAATCCGATTCTTGTAGGTGCTATTAAACAACTTGAATCTGCATTAGAGAAAAGCAGGGAGATAGGTGGTTATCTTGATGGTAATGAAAATGCTTTTTTAGGTGCAGCAGCCAGTTACGCACGAGCAATTCAAGATCAACAAAATAATCAAAATAAATATACAAATCTCTTAGACACTTTGCATCGAATGTCACCTATCAAAGAAGTGTCAATATAGCGCACATAACAAGTGACTGTGGTGTCAACGAGCCAAATTAGGCTGTTTTTTCACGCCACGGCTCCTGGTTTTTCACCATGGTGTTGAGCATCACAATCATCTTGCGCATGCAGGCAATCAAGGCAACTTTTGGGAGCTTTCCCTGGGCTTTCAGACGCTCGTAGAAGTGTTTGAATACCGGGTTGCATTGAATCGCCGACAGCATGGCCATGAACATCACTGTCCGGACTCTATGACGCCCTCCTCGTATCCGTCGCTTGCCCGTCAGCTTGCCGCTGTCACGGTTCATGGGGGCAACACCGACCAATGCCGCAATCTCTTTTCGATTGAGCTCACCCAGCTCAGGAAGCTCGCTCAGTAGTGTGAAGGCGAGCACCTTGCCGACACCCGGAACGCTGGTCAGGATATCTGTTTTGGTTTGCCAATGATCGACCTTGGCGACTTCCTGCTCGATCTGGCGGGTGATGCTCTTGATCTGGGTCTGGAGCGTTTTGAGTAGACTCTTGATAGAACTGTGAAGCGATTTTGGCAGGATCTGAAGGCGGTTTTTCTCCATGGTTGACATCTCCATGAGCTGACTGCGCCGCGCCAACAGGTCTTTGATTTTCTGAGAGGATTTGTCTGGAATAGGTTTGAATTCTGGCTTCAGTGTAGCGGCATACTTGGCAATGACCTGAGCGTCGATGCGGTCAGTTTTTGCCAACACACCGATGGCCTGGGCATAGCGCCTAACACTGATGGGATTAACTACAATGATGGGCAAGCCAGCATGACTGCAGGCTTGAACCAGGGCATGCTCATGACGACCTGTGGCTTCTACCACGATCCGCTCAATGGGAAATCCTTTGAGGATTTTCACAAGCTCGCGGATATGGGCTTCGCTGTTAGGAATGGTAAAGAACTGTCCGGAAGGATGAAGGGCGATATCGAGTTTGGCTTTGCCGACGTCGACACCGATGTTGATCAGGGTTTGGTTTTCTGAATTGTTCATAATAAGCTGACTCTGCCTTGCTATACGGGCTCGAGGCCCCGATGACTGTTCGAGTTATCGCTTTAGAGTCATGCAGCGCTACCCACTTGTTATCGGTCTCTCGAAAGAGGAGCCGTCGCAACACCGAGCTGCTGCATGAAGGCCCCCGATGGCCGTCGGGGGTGGGCCTCAATTTACCCAAACACGGCAGAAATTATCCATACAAGTCAATGCAGTCGACCGCTGACGCGCCGGCTGATTGAAGCGTTAGGCATTAAGATGGAGTTGTCGTAATGGGCTACCACGACGTCGGGCCGCTTCGCATCTCACCTTCGCATACGGCTGATGACTGGTCTCAGCTTGTACCAGATGCCAAAGCTGATTGGGCGAGAGCGGTAGAGATTCTGCGGGATCGCATTGACGGAAGGTTCCTAGATCACGCTCGCAACTGTCTGCAGTCCGAAACGTCGGGATTCGTGGTCCTCGCCATCGATTGCATGCTAATCGAGGCGTTGGAGCAGTTTCGGCGAGGAATAGTCGATGGTCGTGGCCAGTCAGGGGAGCTCATCAGGTCTTTTCTGGCTGGTCCACGCTTCCAGCCTCATTTCTGTTCTGTAGCTGCAAATGCATTCTATGAGGACATCAGGTGCGGCCTCCTGCATCAAGCGGAGGCAAGGAGGCTCTGGCTCATCCGACGCTCCCAGGCTGAATTGCTTGTAACAAAGAGGGAAACAGACACCGACGTTGGATACATTATCGACGTAGTGAAATTTCACGAGGCACTCGAGAGTGCGTTCGATGACTATCTGAATGAGCTCGTAGATCCCGACCGCGAGCAGTTGCGGGAGAATCTCTGGACCAAGATGAACCACATCTGCCAAGTGCGGCGGCAGAGAGCGGGGCTGTTTGGATGAGTGGAAGTCTTATTTTGGGGGGACCCCTGTGATGCCTAACCATGCCATTAAGTTCGCGCACTCCGTGCACCGGACGTCGTTTCACTCGGCCGCTTATGGCGGGCGTTAGAATTTTGAGAGAGAGTATTTTGCGTAACTTGAAACTCAAAGTAGAAGATTCGCTTTCCATGGATACGAAGTTGTGGCGATATATCGATCTGGCAAAATTTGTATCATTATTGGATTCAGGTGCTTTGTGGCTTGCTAGGTCTGATACTTTTAGAGATCAAAGTGAGGGGCGGTTTCCAAGCGAGATGAGAACTGCCATTGAAAAAGCTTACGCAAGCTTCTGTGAAAAAAATGACTCACCGATAAATAGCGCTGATGATTTTCAAGAGTATTTATGCAGAAATGCTTATGTGAGTTGTTGGCATAAAAACGTCGATGAAAACATGGTCATGTGGGAGCTCTATGGCCGGGACAGCAACGCTGTTGCCGTACAAACAACTGTGGGAAAACTCAAATCGAATATCTCAACAATAAATTCTGGAGGTATAGAGTTTCATTTAAAAAATATTCAATATTCTAGAGCTGAAGATGTTGAAGGTAAGCTTAACTATAGCGCCCCATTTTTTATAAAACGGCCACATTTCAATTTTGAGCAAGAATGTCGTATTTTACTAAGTACATACTCAGCTATCAGCCCGAATAAGGATACTCCCCTCGGAGTATCGATGAAATTAAACGTCGTAAATGCTATCGAAAAAATATTGGTTCATCCGGATAGCCAAGATTGGTTCGTCAAAGTCGTTCAGTCTATTTCGGCTAAGTATGGTCTAAGCGCTCCTGTTGAGAGAGGAGAGTATGGCAACAAATTCTAACAAGTGACTGTGGTGTCAACGCGCAAAATTAAGCAGTTTTTTCACGCCACGGCTCTTGGTTTTTCACCATGGTATTGAGCATCACGATCATCTTGCACATGCAGGCAATAAGAGCGACTTTTGGCAGTTTCCCCTGGGCTTTCAGACGCTCGTAGAATTGCTTGAATACCGGGTTGCATTGGATCGCCGAGAGCATGGCCATGAACATCACCGTTCGGACTCTATGACGACCACCACGGATCCGACGCTTGCCCGTGAGCTTGCCGCTATCTCGGTTGATGGGTGCAACACCAACCAGGGCTGCGATCTGTCGTCGGTTAAGGTCACCGAGCTCAGGAAGCTCACTCAGTAGCGTAAATGCCATGACTTTGCCTACACCTGGGACGCTGGTCAGGATGTCGGTTTTGCTTTGCCAGTGATCGACTTTGGCAACTTCCTGCTCGATCTGTCTGGTGATGGTTTTGATCTGTCAACGACGGTTCAAAACTGACCCACTTATCGGCGATATCGTCGGTTTAAAACTGACCCACCCTTGGCGATTAATTGCTGGTTAATAGATCCTGGCTGCTGGCCGAGACCGGCGCTATACCCGCAGCGTTCTTGTCCTTCAGACGGTAGCTTTCGCCCCGGATCTGCACGATATGCGCATGGTGTAACAACCGGTCTAACAGCGCTGCCGTCAAGGTTGTGTCATCGGCGAAGGCATGGGACCACTGCGAGAACGGCAGGTTACTGGTTACGATGACACTGCCTTGCTCGTATCGCTTGGCGATGACATTGAAGAACAGATTGGCTTCTTCGCGGCCAAACGGCAGATAGCCGATCTCGTCGATGATCAGCAGCCGCGGAGCTAGCACGCTGCGCTTCAAGTACTGATCTAGGCGTTCCTGTTTGCGGGCTGTTGCCAGTTGCAGCATCAGATCGGCTGCGGCGATGAAGCGCGTCTTGATGCCTTGAGCGACGGCTTTGTGACCCAGGCTGATGGCGAGATGGCTTTTGCCAACGCCACTGGGGCCGAGGAGTACGACATTCTCCGCTCGCTCCACGAAGGCCAGACTTGTCAGTTCGTTCAGCTGTTTGCGTGGTGCGCCGCTGGCGAATTTGAAGTCATAGTCCTCGAAGAGCTTGCGCCCAGGGAAGCCGGCAAACTTAAGTAACGTCTCCCTGGAGCGCAGTGACCGTGCACCCAGCTCCAAGTCCAATAGCTGCTCCAGGAAGTCAGCCAGCGTGCCTTCTTGTGAGGCGCAATGGTCTGCCATGGCCGCCCATTCGTTAGCGAGCGTGTCGAGCTTTAGGCTCGCGCAGGCGTGTTGGATACGCTGATGTTGCAGGTTCATGGACGCGCCTCCAGCAGCCGGTCATAGGTGCTCAGCGGATGCTGGAAGCTCTCCCTGGGCATAGGCCGAGTGGTGGCTGGTATTTGCTCTAGGCCCCGTTTTGCCTGCCGTGGCAAAGGACTGAGCTGGAAGCGCTCCTGATCCAGCAATATCTGGGGCTTGATGCCGGTGGTGCCGTGGATACGTTGATGCGCCACACGCTCAAGCCAGGGACCTATGTGGGCGTTAGCCGTTGGGACGTCCAGCCGCAGGCCGGCCTGGTTCAGGGTCGCTGCCAGAGGCGTGATGAAGCTGTTCTTCAGATAGCCATTGAAGCGCTCAACCTTGCCTTTGGTGAGTGCTCTGTAGGGTCTGCAAGCGCGGGCGATAAAGCCGTAATCCCGCGCGGTCGCCAACAGTTGCGCATTCCAACGATGATGGCCTTCGCCGTAGGCATCGCGCTCAATCATGATGGTCTTGGCGTTGTCGAACAGGATCTCTTGGGGCACCCCGCCGAAGTAATTGCATGCCTCCTCGATACCGCGCAGCCAGTCATCCTGACGCTCATGCTCGGAAAACCGGACATAGGTGGCGCGGCTATAGCCCAGCGTGGCGACGAAGGCTTTAATCGTGCGCCGGTGGCGAGAAATGGTCGTGAAATCAACCTGCATCTGCTTGCCGGGCGGGGTCTCGAAGCGAACCACCGGATCAACCTCGACCGTTTTGAGCTCGGCAACGTAGTACTTGAGCTGGGAGATGCCGCCGGTGTAGCCACGAGCTTGAATCTCGCTAAGCAACACCGTTGCGGGTATCCAATGCGGCCTGGCAGCTTCGATTCGACCTAACAGATAAGGCTTGTAGGGCTCCAGCTTCGTTGGTCGCGGACTCCGGTCTGGATAGCTAGGTACAACGGTCAGATCTCGCAGGTACCGCCGTACGGTATTGCATGACACTCCGAGTTGCTTTGCGATGGCGCGAATGCTGTTGCCTTGGCCATGTAATACATGAATTTCCACGAGTCTCTCCTGAGTCAACATCGGCCGCCGCTCTGGTCATTTGATTAGGCGGCCATTTTGCTTCAGGTGGGTCAATTTTAAGTCGACGTTGGTGGGTCAGTATTACTCCGGCGGTGACAATTAACTACCAAGAGCAGCTCCAGCCGGGCACGTTCGAGTACGCTGTTGACTACCTGATCGACCACAAGCTGGATCTGTCGGTACTTCACCCGCGCTATCGTAATGACAACACCGGCCGCATGGCCTACGACCGGCCATCCTGCTGAAGATCATTCTGTTGGCTATTCCAAAGGCATTGCCTCCAGCTGCTGCCAGATCCGGCATTAGCCATCACTATCAGGAGTAACTGCATGACCAAATGGACGCTCGTAGCGCTTATTCTTTTCTGCATCAGCCTCTCCGCTCGCGCGGAAGTTAGCCTTTACAGCCAACGCTACATTTCCTGTGTGGACAATTCGGGCGGTATAGCCATAGAAATGCATAACTGCATTGTCGACAAGACATCAGGCTAAATGAGGCATATAGAACTCTCACTGGCAATCTCACCGGCAATCGAAAGAAAGAACTACTTGCCGCGCAACGACTTTGGATTCGGTATCGTGATGCGAATTGTAAAGTCTATGCATATCCAGATGGTGGCACCGCGTCTGCGGTTCATGCAGCTTCTTGCGAGCTAGAAATGACAGCTCAACGCGCCAAAGAGCTTGAAAACCTGTTTATTGCCTAAATAAATGTTATGTAATTCAAGGATCTCACGATGGACAAAATTGAATTTTCAAAGGACGAGAAGGAGATAATGATCCAGAAAGTCAAGATGTATTTTCGAGAAGAGTTGAACCAGGACGTCGGAAACTTTGAAGCAGAGTTTCTTATCGATTTCTTTGCCGAAGAGATGGGTGGCTTCTTCTACAACCGTGGCCTGTATGATGCCGAGACCATGATCTCAGAAAAAGTTTCTGAAATTTCCGATCTGTTGCTTCAGCTAGAAAAGCCAGTTTCGGTGGGTAACAAGGGGTGAATCGAAATTCCGGTTGGCGTACTACACCACGTAACCAAGTGTTCTAGTTTGTTCCGGGCCGAAGGGCCCTTCACCGGACAGCCTTGTAGCCGCTTCGCTCTGCCATAGCATGAGGGTCCCTACAGTTCGTCTTCAAGCGGAAGCAGAACAGCACCTTATTTTCCGCTGTGCCGCCGACTGGCTCCCGCGCGACTTGCAGCCTCTACTCTTCCTTGGAAGCGTACTTGTCTTTCATCAGATAGGCGTAAGCCGTATTGAAGGCAACCTCCTGATAGACCTTGAGGTCAGTTTCGGCATAGTCAATCTGTATCGGGTTGCGCTTCAATGATTCCTTGATATCGGTCGTGGACAGGATGATCACGTCCAGATCGCTGATCAGTTCGATGGCCGCTTCCAGCTTAAAACCCACCGCGCCGCCAGCAAATTTGCCCTTCATCGGTCGCTGGCGGATAACCACCCGGTCCACTTGGTAGTCCTGCATCAACTTGGCAAAGGTCTGCTGAAGATAGCGCAGCTCGCGTGTGCTGTTGATGTCTGTCAACGTCAGCCGCCTGGAGCGAAAATCAGGCAGCTCAAAAATTTCGTCTGTCAGCGACAACAAACATACATTCACATCATTACTGTTGATTTCAACGCCACACACTTTCATAGAGCACCCGATTTGGCTAGACCCGCGCATTGTAGCGCAAAATTCCTGGCCAATATGGGTGTTGCAGCCAAATTGCCTCCCAACGCCCGTTAACTGTGCTGAAACCCGTGTTGCGGTTCTTGAGTGCTCGTTCTTTACTGTCTAAGATAGCTGGCTGTATTCCAACTCAGGACCACCGCATGAACGATACTAAATCGCTACCTCCCTTACCGGATAGACTGTCGAGCAATCCCCGTAGCCCGCATTATGTAGAGGCGATTTTCGACCATAATATTGGCATTCTGTTGAACGGCAAGGAGCGTACCAACGTGGAGGAGTATTGCATCAGCGAAGGGTGGATAAAAACCCCTTCCCCTAAAGCATTGGACCGCCGCGGACAGCCACTACTGATCACGCTGAAGGGCACGGTTGAAGCCTTTTACAGTTAAGTGTTTTGCTGTTTCGGGCGTTCAAGCCCATCTAGCGACAACGTCTAAATTCAGCAAGACCAAGACCCCCAGTTACTGCCTAAAGACGTTTGGCTTATCTGAAAACCAGGAATTGCATGTTGACTAACAATGATATTTTACGCCGCTTACGTTATACATTTGATTTAAAAGACAGTGCGGTGGGCGACATACTCGCCTTGGCCGATATTGACGTAACCGAAGAGCAAGTAGCCGCCTGGTTAAAAAGAGAGGAAGACGACGACTGTCTCAAGATGAATGACCGTGAAATGGTCGCTTTTCTAAATGGCTTTATTAACTTCAAGCGTGGCAAGCGCGACGGAGCGCAACCACCGCTAGAAGAGCGTCTTAACAATAATATGGTATTGCAAAAATTGCGAATCGCTCTCAATTTGCAGGCTGAAGGCGTTTTACACGTGTTAGCGCTAGCCGACTTTCGTTTAAGCAAGCATGAATTAAGTGCTTTTTTTCGCAAGCCCGGCAATAAGAATTATCGAGAATGCAAAGATCAGATCCTTCGCAAGTTTTTACTCGGCATTCAACTTCAATTAAGACCCGGCGAGATTGATCCAGAGTCATAATAAAATCGTACACTTCGCCCGCCAAAAAGCCATTCATTATTAGTACGCATCACGGCTGCATTGATGACGTCAGTTGTTACTGACGTCGGCGCGTTGCGCCTAAACTAACGCTAGCGGCCTGCAACACCGTACAGTTTCAACGTCTACCTGCAAATGGCCGATCCCCTCAGCCTAATGCATCAATTCCGGGAAGGCCGAATTCCACCTCGGCCAATAATCTATCCCGTAACACCAGGCAACCCGCGTCACACAAACCTTGGCAGTACCCCAAAACTCCGGCACTATCCGGTGACTGCAAGCCCGCTTGTCAGCACCCTTCCCTTCCCGGCACGGATGCCCGATAAACCCGCCTGCACCCCTTACTTGTATGATCCCGCCCCTGCTGGTTTACGCTGAGCAGTATGGGCGGTAGCGTGCCTGAAAGCTGTTCATTAAACTGGCAACACATTGACGAGCCCCGCTCATGGCACCAATCACCTGCATTGCCTCCTCATGGGAAAACACCACAGACAAACGCTGCCCCCATATCCTCGGGATGTCGGCGCCCATGGAAACGAATGAAATCAAGCACCCAGAGGCAGTAAATCTTTTCAGTGCGATAAGCTAGGTGCTTCGCACGCATATGCGCCTTGAAACGATCCATGAATCGCACGGGATTCGACGGAGAGGAACCGGGATGTAGTCCATTGACCACCTCAATACTGTATACACAACCAGCATTGATCAAAAAACAGGACAGGGCAACACAGAACAATGATCGTTATAACCGACATCTCAGAACATAAATAGGAGTCGCGTTTTATGGGACTTATAGACGAGTCAAAGTTAAATTCAAAAAAGACAAAACGATCACCGACATATTGGTCGGAGCGACCACTATATAAATGTTATAGGGCATCACCTGACGTATGATTAGAACGGAAAGATTAATACTTCGGCAATGGGATGACGAAGACCTCTATCCCTTTTCACAGATGTGTAGGGATAAAGGCGTGATGGAGTTCTTCCCGAAGCTTCTGACGGAGGAAGAAAGCTACAGCATGGGGAGAAAAATCAAGTCTCTCATTGCTGAGCGTGGGTGGGGATTTTGGGCTGTAGAGATTCCTGGTCAAAGTAAATTTATTGGATTTGTCGGGCTGCACATCCCCAAAGAAAGCATGCCGTTCTCACCATGTGTTGAGATTGGCTGGCGTCTTGCTAAACGATATTGGGGCATGGGTTACGCGACAGAGGCCGCCAACGAATCATTGCGGTATGCTTTTACTCATTTGGGTTTAGATGAGGTGGTCTCTTTTACGACAGTGCGCAACATTCGTTCTCAAGCCGTCATGGAAAAAGTCGGAATGTCCTATGCCAGCAATTTTGAGCATCCGGACCTAGAACCTTCTGACCCGCTTCGCGAGCATGTTTTGTACAAGATAAACAGAGGCCAGTGGGAGCTACATGCCCTATAACCAAGCCAGGCACGGCGACCTACATTGCGGCTTCGCCTCCATTTCGTAGCCGCGCGTGCTGAGCAGCGTTACGTTTTCGCAAGGTGAAACGCATGATTACCGGCATCAATCACATCACCTTTTCGGTCCGGGACCTGAGTTTGTCGATCGAGTTCTATCGTGATCTTTTGGGAATGAAGTTGCATGTTTTCTGGGACACCGGCGCTTATCTGACAGCGGGCGATATGTGGCTATGTTTGAGCTTAGGCGCTCAGCCAGTGCCGGCCAAGGACTATACGCATATCGCTTTCAGTGTCAGCGAAGTGGAGCTTTTGGAGCTGCGAGCTAAACTGAACCGGGCTGGGATTGAAGAATGGAAGAAAAATACCAGTGAGGGCGACTCCATTTATTTACTCGACCCTAATGGGCATCGCCTTGAGCTTCATTGCGGAACATTGGCAACCCGCCTGGCTGAGCTGAGGTGCTCGCCTTATAATGGACTGGTGTGGTGCTGAAACGTAACAAACGGCTGTTGTCCGTTGACGCCCTTCGCGGATGGGCGTTAGACCCATAAAGAGGAGCACGTCTATGGCCGACAGCTCAATCGGAATTGTTGACGCCGCGAAGGGTCTCGCGCGAAATCCGCTCGGCATCATTGCTCTGTTTATCGTGCTCGTGTACGGGTTTGCTTCTTTGGTCACTGCCTTCGCAGGATCTTTCACACCTGAAGAGCGTCTGCCCCTGATCTACTTTTTAGTCCTTTTCCCTATCGTAGTGCTGGCAGTCTTCGCGTGGTTAGTCAGTGCGCATAGCGGCAAGCTTTTTGCTCCGGCAGACTTCAAGAACGAAGAGAACTTCGTGCGATCGGCGGGTATACCTTATGGCCTAGCAGGTATTGACGATCAGTCGCACATAAAGGCCGCATCCACCGCCCCGAGCATATCACTAGTTGCGCGGGCGACTGGGAGCTTCTTCTGGCTAGGTCATGATCTGATGTGGACTGCGGACGTACTTCTCCGGGAGGGTCCCCAAAAAGAAATTTCGATCGGATTGACCCAGGCGCGACATCACTTGGTCCAGGTAGGCTTGGAGGGAACGCCAATCGACGTCGAGCTCATCGCCTTGCGCGAGTTAGTCCAACAGTCAGAAGAGCTCTCTCTATCGCCGTCTGTACGGGACAAATATGCGAGTCAGATAGGTTCCATTATTGACCGGATCGGAATAACCGCGGAAGCTTCGCAAGGTAACTTCAAAGTGCCGCCGTACTGGAAGCGTATCCGTGCCTAAACCTTAAGTGATAGGGGTCTATCCCTTTATTGCACCGGACAGCGTTCGAAGGCTTGAGGTCATGGTTTTACGCAGAGATGGGGTTTGAAAGCACATCATTCATCATGTCCAGGTTTGTCGCATCCTCAAGACTTGTTTCACCACATCTGAGTACAGGCCATGTCAACTGAAAAGAATAGGGCAACTCTGGAGCATGTGTTTGCCGAAACTGCAAAGGGCAATGGACGCCCGTTCGTCGAGATGCTCGCCGATAACGTATCTTGGACCATCATCGGAACCACCGCATGGTCCAAGACCTATAGCGGGAAGCAAGCGGTACTCAAGGAGCTGCTCGGACCGCTGAACGCACAACTTGATGGCCCAAACATTATCAAGGCCTGCAATCTCGTCGCAGAGGGCGATACTGTAGTCGCGCAAGCACAGGGGCACAATCGCACCAAGTCGGGTAAGGAATACGCCAATACTTACTGCTGGCTGTTTCACTTCCGTGACGGCAAGGTTGTTAAGCTGATTGAGTACACTGACACCGCTCTCATTGAAACGGCACTGGAACCACCAGCCCTCGCTCCGTAACCACGCATCCCAATGCGGCCTCACCCCTCGTTCACCGCATCACAGATGTCGAATAAATGGCGAAGGTTCGCCGCTACGTAACGGAAACTCTGTCCTGTATCAAGGAGTAAACGATGTTGAAGCCGGTCATACAGGAAGAAACTACAGGCTGCGGTATTGCGTCTGTTGCCAACATTCTGGGCAAGACCTACTCGGAAATGAAGGACACAGCAAATGCTATGGGTATTCATGCTGAAGATAAATCGCTTTGGTCTGATACCCAGTATGTAAGGAAGATGCTGTCTCATGCTGGTGTAGAGACGTCTGCCGGGGAGATTCCCTTTGAATCGTGGAATGCGCTACCTGATTTGGCCTTGCTGTCCATCAAGCATCATCAGGAAGAGGGCAAAAATTTCTGGCACTGGGTTGTTTTCAAACGTGTAGATGGCCAGGCTTTTGTTCTAGATTCAGCAAGTTACCTCCCATCTAATATTCGAACGGACTTCAATGAAATGCAGCCCAAGTGGTTTATTGAGGTCAAGAATCCATAACCAGACCTTTGAATTCACTCCCTAATGTCACCGCCGGACGCACCCTCCTCGCTCCGTTGATGGCGGATGTTAGATGCCGCTGAACGTTGCTCACAGCCGTGCAGCTATAACAAGACTGTATTCAGTATTGTTGGCATGACATTGATTGTCACTGGTGTGGTAGTGATCAATGTTTATGCGAAAGTCAGTGTGCATTCCTAAAGCAAGGACAAGGACCATACATGAGCAAAAGGTACAAAGAACTGTCAGATAGTCACATTCAGTTCATTGGCGAGCAGCGGATCTACTTTGTTGGCACGGCGACAGAAGACAGCCGCATCAATGTGTCGCCGAAAGGAATGGACTCACTTCGCGTGCTCAGCAGCCAGCGCGTTGCTTGGTTAAATGTTACTGGAAGCGGAAATGAAACCGCTACACATGTTCAGCTGACCCCCCGTATGACCATCATGTTTTGCGCGTTCCAGGGGCCGCCAATGATCTTACGGCTGTATGGTGAGGCAAAGGTGGTACATAGGAATGACCCGGAGTGGGATGAGTTGTTCCCGCTGTTTAGCCCCCTGGCGGGAGCCAGACAGATATTTGACCTGCAGGTAGATCTGGTTCAGGTCTCGTGCGGAATGTCGGTTCCTTACTACCAATACGAGGGTGATCGCGATCTCCTTCTGAACTGGGCGGAAAAGCGCGGTGACGAGGGCTTGCGTCAGTATTGGCTTGAGAAGAACCAGGAGAGCATTGACGGCGCTGAGACTCACATCGCGGCGAAGAATATCGGAGGGTCTCCCAGCTCTTCCGTTGCGCCCGAGGATAAAAGGCCAACGTCTGAAAGTAAGGTGTAGATGCCAGTGACGTTGCTAACGAGTGCGTTAGCCTAGGGTGCCCAAATGGAGACTCCGGTCAGCCGTTGTCGTCAAGTAACGACACACCCAACTTAAGCGCGGTCTCGGTCACCACGTCCACCGGTGTGCTGTACCCGTTAGCCATCCAGTGCAGCGCGATATGGATCACGCCACCGAGAATGCCGGCCTGCAGTAATTCATCAAAGCGCCGACCGGGGCGCGCGAGCACGCGGGCGATATCATCGCTGGTGGCCTTCAACGCTTTTTCAATGGCCTCGTCCACTGCCGGGCTGATGCCGCGAATTTCGATCAGCAACAGACGGCCGATGGTCGGGTTGTCTTTCAGGCTTTGGAAATACGCCTGTAACATCGCCCTGCTGCGTACCACCGGATCCCTCCCCGCGGCCTTGGCCGCCGCCATATTATCTTCACGCATCCAGCGCGCCGCCTGCTCGTAGCAGGCGATCAGTAGCTCATCGCTGTGGGCGAAGGACTCATAGAAATAGCGCTGAGTCAGCCCCGCTGCATCACACACCTGCTTAACGCCCGAGTGCCGGTAGCCGTTCTGGCCATAGACCTGGATCGCTGCATCAATCAGTTGTTGCCGGCGTTGCGCCCGGCGCTCTTCAACCGCCGAGCCACGGTAGTGTCTTTTGTTCACGGTGGTGGCCGCGGTAGCAGCCGCGATGCTGCTTGGGTTGGAGGTAGTGGTATTCATGAATTGAATTCTGACAATAGGGATTGCCAAATTTTATATGACAATTTAGATTGTCACCACCACCCATTGTCGGGACATCCGCATGAGCACAGCACAACAACAATTCCAACCCGCGCCGCTGGACGTTCTCATCATCGGTGCCGGCCTCTCCGGTATTGGCGCGGCCCGCGCACTGACCGATCAATGCCCGGACAAACGCTACCTGATTCTCGAGCGCCGCGCGGCCATGGGCGGCACCTGGGACCTATTCCAGTATCCTGGGATCCGCTCGGATTCTGACATGTACACCCTGAGTTACAGTTATAAACCCTGGACCCACCGCAAGGCGATTGCTGACGGTGCGGACATCAAGCGCTATATCGAGGACATCGCCGAGGAATCCGGCATTACCAGCCATATCCGCTTCCAGCGCAAAGTGGTTTCCGCCAGTTGGTCGAGCGAACAAGCGCTCTGGACGGTGACCGCGCTCGCCACAGACGCGCAGGGCCAGGAGCATGAAGAAGTCACCCAGGCGCGCATGCTCTCAGTTTGTGCCGGTTACTACAGTTACGACGAGGGCTACCGCCCGGACTTCCCCAATGAAGCCGAGTTCAAAGGCCAGATCATTCACCCACAGTTCTGGCCGGCGGATCTGGATTACGCGGGCAAGCGGGTGGTGGTAATCGGTAGCGGTGCGACCGCGGTGACGCTGGTGCCGGCGCTAGCGCAAATGGCTGCGCATGTAACCATGCTGCAGCGCTCACCCAGCTACGTGGTGTCCCGCCCGTTGGAAGATGGTTTTGCTCGCACTCTGCAGAAATGGTTACCGATGCCTGCAGCACATTCCCTGGCCCGCTGGAGAAACGTACTGCTGGGCTCGTTCTTCTTCCGCATCGCCCGTAACAAGCCGGAGCTGTTCACGCAACGCCTATTGCACATGGTCAAGACCCAGGTCGGCCCCGAGGTGGACATGAAGCACTTCACCCCGGCCTATAAGCCATGGGACCAGCGCCTCTGCGCGGTACCCGACGGGGATCTGTTCCACGATATCCGCGCCGGGCGCGCGTCCGTGGTGACCGATACTATCGAGACCTTCACCGCAGACGGCATTCGCCTGGCCTCCGGCGAAGAGCTGCCGGCAGATATCATCATCACCGCCACCGGTTTGAAGTTGAATGCTTTGGGCGACGTGAATATCAGCGTAGACGGCCAACCAGTCGCCTTTGGCGAGCATATGGCCTACAAGGGCATGATGCTCAGCGACATCCCCAACCTGATCCTCACCTTTGGTTATACCAACGCCTCGTGGACGCTGAAGGCCGAACTGACCTCCAACTACACCTGTCGCCTACTGCGCTATATGGACCGCAAGGGCTATAAGGTAGCGGTGCCACGCCGGGATGCGGACGTGCAGGATGCGCCCTTTCTCAACTTCACCTCTGGCTACGTACAACGTGGCGAAGGCATGCTGCCCAAACAGGGCGACCGCAAACCCTGGCAGGTGCACCAGAACTACCTGCAAGACAAGCTGACCATTCAATACGGCCGGGTCGATGACGGCGTAATGCAATTTCAATAACAAGGATAAAAACCATGCAAGTAAACGATTGCGTTGCGGTACTAACTGGCGCGGGCAGTGGTATTGGTCGGGCTTTGGCCGTGGCTCTGGCGCAGCGCGGCTGCCATCTGGCACTGGCCGATGTAAATGCAGCAGCGCTTGCGGAAACCGCCGAACAGGCCCGTGCGCACGGAATACGCGTCAGCGAGCATCCGCTGGATGTGGCCAACCGCGCCTCCGTGGCCGCCCTACCCCAGGTTGTTATGGCCCAGCATGGCCAGGTCGATTTGCTGATTAACAACGCCGGCGTCGCGCTGGGTGGCAATTTCGACCAGATCAAGACTGAGGACTTCGACTGGCTAATGGCAATCAACTTCGACGCAGTGGTCTGCATGACCCGCGCCTTCTTGCCGCTGCTTAAACTGCGCCCGGCAGCGCGCATCGTCAATATATCCAGTCTGTTCGGTCTGATCACGCCGGCCGGGCAAACCGCCTATTGCGCGAGCAAGTTCGCGGTTCGCGGATTTTCCAATGCACTGCGTCTGGAACTGCACGGCGGCCCGGTCGGCGTCACCGTAGTGCACCCCGGCGGCGTTGCCACCGCCATAGCCACCAGCGCGCGCGCACCTGAAGGCGTAGACGCAGCAGAACATGCACACAAACTGAAACAGGCAGAAAAACTGCTGCGTATGCCACCGCCGAGGGCCGCAGAAATCATTCTAAACGGAATCGCGCGGGACAAGCCGCGTGTGGTTGTTGGTAATGATGCACGTATAGTGTCTTGGCTGGAGCGCCTGATGCCGGTCAATTACTGGCGCCTGTTGCCCGGTATTGCTACCCAGAAAACCAATTGAACCTGTCCGCCATAAAAGGAATTTCACGGTGAATTACTTTTTCAGTGCACTTATCATCGGCCTGTCGATGTTCCTCGGCGGGCTGTTTCTGTTCACCCTGTTCATCACCCTGCGCGTGCAAATGGGTCTGCCACCCGAAGGCCGCTTCGTAAGCGTGATGGGCAACCGCATTCACTACCTTGAGCAGGGTAAAGAGCAAAACAGCGCATCCACCATCCTGATGATCCACGGCCTCGGTGGTGTGGCACAGAACTTCAGCTACAGCGTGCTCGGTGACCTGGCCAAAACCCACCGGGTGGTCGCGATTGACCGCCCGGGGAGCGGCTATTCTGAGCGCCACCCGCGTTCATCCGCATCACTGGCAGTGCAGGCGGATGTGGTTGCGGGCGTGATCGACGCACTTGACCTGGGCAAGCCGTTGATCGTCGGCCACTCCCTTGGTGGCGCTGTCGCCTTGGCCACCGCCTTGCGGCATCCGGACAAAGTAGCTGGCCTCGCACTGCTCGCCCCGCTCACGCATATGCCCAAAGACACTCCAAAAGCCTTCGCCGCCCTGGGCATCACCTGGCCCTGGCTGCGCAAGCTGGTCGCCTGGACCCTGGCGACGCCCGTATCGATCCTGCAGAAAGACAAGGTGATGGATATCGTATTTGGCCCGGAAAGTGTACCCGAGGACTTTCCGGTACGCGGCGGCGGCCTGCTGGGCCTGCGCCCTGGCCAATTCATTAGCGCCTCGGCCGACATGAACGCCCTGGCGGACACATTGCCGATGATGCAGCAGCAATACCCTACCCTCGCGCTGCCAATCGCCGTTCTCTATGGCCGCCAGGATCGAATTTTGAATCATATGGAACAGGGCCAGGGACTCGCCGATGTAGCAGCAAACGCCGAGCTGGAGCTGATCGATGGCGGGCATATGCTGCCCATCACCCAGCCCGAGGTAACCGCCGACTTTATTCGCCGGCGTGCCACGCTATAGTGCAGCCTGGCGGCTTCTGGACGATTTCAGGATTTGCCAGGCCGACCAGGAATATAGTGCCAGCGCCAGCCAGATCAGGGCAAAACTGGCGAGCTGAACAGCACTGATCGCCTCCTTGAACACGAAGACAGCAATCAGAAACTGTATGCTTGGGTTGATGTACATAAGAAAGCCCACGGTGGCCAGGCGCAAACGCCGGGCTGCCCCGGCAAACGCGAGAAGCGGTATCGCGGTGACTACCCCGCTGGCCATCAGCAGCAATACCGTGCGCGAATCCTGAGTGAAGTGAGACAGCTCCAGCTGTGCCAGCGCAGCCAGTGCCAGCAAGGCCAGGGGCAACAACAGCAGCGTCTCCACAAACAGACCAGACAACCCATCCAGCAGTATCTGTTTGCGCAGCAGTCCATAGGTACCGAAACTCAATGCCAGAATCAGGGTGATCCAAGGCATCGTCCCGAGTAGCACTAGTTGCAGCAAAATCCCCGCAGCTGCCAGCCCCACCGCCACACCCTGCAACCGCGCCATGCGCTCACGCAGAATCAACATGCCCAGCGCGACGTTGATGAGCGGCGTCAAAAAGTAGCCCAAGCTGGCCTGCAGCACATGATGGGTTTCAACCGAGTAGATATACACGCCCCAGTTAAGCGCAATTAACACCGCACACCCCAGCACCTTGCCGAGCCGCCCTGGATGCGCCAACGCCTTCTTCACCGGCGCCCAACGGCGCATCAGGGTGATGACCAGCGCAAGAAACACGCAGGACCAGATAATCCGGTGAATCAGGACTTCATAAGCCGGCACGCCCTGGAACAACGCGAAGAACAACGGAAAGCAGCCCCACATCGTGTATGCGCTGACGCCGTAGGCAATGCCTTGATTGTTCTCGGTAAGTTTTACGGCCATTAAGCACTCGGTTCATTGGGTGGCAAAGTCCTACCAATTCTACAGCTCCCAAACTCACAGCGACCAGACGCCCAAGCGCCAGATCACATTTGCTATATTTCAATCTGCTTACCCTCCGAACCGGAACGGACCCTAGCTTGCTCCATCACCGCCTTTGAACAATCACCTGATCGCGGCCACAGGCGCTAAAAAACAAAATATCATGCAGCAATGCGAATCTTTGACGGCACGTAATACGAATTTGTAATCGACTGGGTACCCCCGCAAAAAAGACGAGATACTCTCTTATGAGCCTAAAACAGCACTTTGAAATGCTCGCTGCCTACAACCAGCTTATGAACTCAACAGTGTATATAGCTGCGAGCCACCTTAGCCCAGCAGAATTCGCCAAAGATCGTGGCGCCTTTTTTGCCTCGATTCAGGGCACACTCAATCATATTCTTGTTGGCGATACCATTTGGCTCAAGCGTTTTGCTACTCACCCCTCATGCCAGAACTCATTGCGACATGTGGTCGCTCTGCCAAGCCCTACCAGCCTGGATCAGATTCTTTTCCAGGAATTCAATAGTCTGTGGAAACATCGTGCATGGCTGGATCAACAGATTATCGACTGGGTCGACGCACTGCCTGAAGCGAAATTGGATGACGTTCTGAGCTACCAGAACAGCAAAGCGCTGCCATTCAGCAGACAATTTTCCAGCCTGATTCTGCATTTCTTTAATCACCAGACTCACCATCGCGGCCAGGTTTCGACTTTGCTATCTCAGGCAGGCGAAGATATTGGGGTGACCGATCTGCTGGCGTTGATTCCGGACCAACCCTCTATATAAATCATCCGGTAGACGACCGAGCATGTGTTTTATGGGTTGCGGCGGCCCGGCTATCTTCCTGTTCTGAGCTGATACAAGACCCACCTACGTCCAAACTGATTTCTCCTACGTTTTTGAACACGCAGCGCCTGCTGTAGTCCTATATACGCCACCTCTATTTGAGGCAGCCATCTGCGTTCGGGATGGTAATGTCCTGTACGGGGTTCAGCTCTGCCTATTTCCTCCGTTCCAACAGAGAACACATTGTCATGGTTCGATTAAAAATTTCGATTGAGCTGGCATATGGAGTGCTGGATGCATCTTGTGATTTCTTATTCAACGTTCATCCAGCCATCACAGAAAGCCAGCAAGTCCTTAGTGAGACGGTGACCATCAACCAACCCGTGCAACAGCACCTGTTCGTTCAGAAGGATGATGGTACACGGTGGCTGAAAATACGGGGCAACAGCGGAGCACTGGTGGTGCGTTATGAGGGTGTAGTGGAAATTCGTCACACCATAGCTCAGCCTGCGGCTCTGGAGGAGATGGCGGTAGCCGATCTGCCGATGGATTTATTTAGTTATATCTATCCCAGCCGGTATTGTCAGTCAGACCGCTTGCAGGCGCTGGCGAACCACGAGTTCGGTAATATGCCACCGGGATACAACCGTGTGCTCGCCATTCGCAATTGGGTATACCAGAGAACCAAGTTTACCTCGGGCAGCTCTGGCGGCAGCACCTCGGCTCTGGATACGCTCACCGACCATGTTGGTGTGTGCCGCGATTTTGCCCATTTGATGATTGCCACTTGCCGGGCCCTGAATATTCCTGCGCGCTTTGTCTCGGGCATTGACTATGGCGCTGACCCGGCCATGGGACCTTCGGATTTTCATGCCTACGTTGAGGTATTTCTAAGTGGCCGCTGGTACCTGTTTGACCCCAGTGGCGTATCACCAACAATGGGGCTGCTGCGACTTGGCACCGGCAGGGATGCAGCAGATGTGTCCTTCGCCACGATATTTGGCGCGGCAACCTCTACACCACCGGTAATTGCTATTGAGGCTGTCGAGGACGCACAGAACGGGCTTGTGTTACCGGTGCATCAGGCCAATGCATTATCAACCGCAGGCGCACCTAAAACACTTTTTACTGCCGCTGATGCGGCCGCAAACACCGCCCCACAAACTTAACAGGGAAAAAATGGGTCGCAGGCCGCAGGTAGTTGCGTGGTCTTGCCCATGAACGGCAACAAGCTGGATTCCTTCGAACAGGCTATAGTCAAGCTATCGAATAATATGCAAGGGATTCCATGCGCAAAACTCCTCTGCTGGCCCTGCTCCAGACCATGCTACTGCTCTACGTTGGCAGCCTGATTGCTGACGACTCAGACCTCCCGGACTGGACAGTGGAACGCATACGCCCGATGCACGAGGGGGTCTCGCGCTGGGTCGATTCAAGCTCACGCAACCTTGATGGATTTTTTGGTAGTGATGATGAAAGCCGTGAAGTCAGAAACAAGTCCTACCTGCGTATAGGCAATGATTTTGAGTGGGCTGAGTCCGAGGGGTTCAGCACCGACCCCAGCATTCGCTTCAAGCTTGACCTGCCCACCACCAAAGAGCGGCTGCGGCTAATCATTGAAAGTGAGCCGGAAGAATCGCGCGGCACCCTCAGCGAGCAGGGCTCCGCCCGTTTGCGCAATGACCAGACCAGCAGGGAAAGCACGGTAATTGGCCTTAGCCGGCTCAGTGACAAGGACAAGACCCGGCAGTGGGATACTCGTGTAGGTGCGGGGGTCAAGTTCCGCCTGCCCCTGGACCCTTATCTGCGCCTGAGCACCGAACGCCTGTGGAATCTGGGGGCTGGCCCCTGGCAGTTGGAGTCCTACAACCGGCTGTCCTGGTTCAACAGTGACGGCTATTCAGCCCGCAGCCGCTGGGATATTGGCAAACCACTGGATGACACACGCCATCTGCGATTCCTGACCAACATTCAGTGGCAGGAAGATGAAGATACACTGGAGCTTTCCGAATCGGTCGAGATCAATCAACGACTCAGCCGCCGCAGCGCCATGCGTTATGCCGCCGTCATCGTTGGTAACAGCGCCTCGAACCCGCGTATCAATGATTATTATCTGCTAACCCAATACCGCCGCAACCTGCACAAGGAGATACTGTTTGCTGACATCATCCCTGAGCTGCACTTCCCTAGGGAGGCCAACTTTGAGCCGCGCTGGGCACTTAGCCTGCGACTGGAGATGTATTTCAGCGGCAATGTCATAGACCGCCAACGGGAAAGGCGCGACAACGAGGACATGCAAGGACGTGAACAAGCATCAATCCAGCAACGCTGACAAAGCCTTAGCTGGCTCACAGACACTCGATATGACCCCGACCTAGGGCCACACGCCCTTGCCGCTCCAACTCCTTCAATAGCCTGCTTACTACCTCCCTGGCGGTGCCCAGCTCCACTGCCAGTTGCTGATGAGTGATAGTAATCACCCCCTGCTTTGCTCTGGTCGCGAGCCACTGCTCCAGCCGCTCGTCCATGCGACGGAATGCGACTTCTTCGACCAATAGCATGAGATCATCCAGGCGCCGGCCGTATGAGGCCATTACACCGCTGCGAAACTCCGCCGAAACGGCCATCATCTGATCAAACAGACGGCGCGGCACCATAATGGCCTCGCCTGCTTCTTCCACTACGGCCTCTGCTCTATAGCCATGCCCTGACATCAGGCAGCCGATGGAGAGCGTGCAGATATCATCGGCGCCCATACGGTACAAAACGATGCTGTTACCGGACACGCCTGTCATCTGTACCTTGATTGATCCGCTGAGCACCAGGGGTAGACCCGCACAGGGATCGCCGGCGCGGAAGATGATCTGACCTACCGGCAGAGCCAGGACATCAAGCGTATTTTGCGCCTCGCGTCGTATAGGCAGTGGCAGAACGTCAAGAATCGGGTGTGTTATCAAGGGTCCATTACCCATGTATTTTTTCTCCTGTGTGGCCCTGTGTGGCCCTGTGTGACTATGTCACTGAGCTCCCTGCTGCGCGGGCGTAGACTGATACACAATCATCCATAACCGTCGGGAGATACAGCATGAAGACTAACATGGGCGCTACAGACAGGATCATCCGTATCGTCGTAGGTGTCGTTCTTATCGCTCTGGTTTTTGTTGGGCCACAGATTGTCTGGGGCTGGATCGGGATTGTGCCGATTGTGACCGCATTGATCGGCTATTGCCCAGCCTACTCGCTGTTGGGCATAAAAACCTGCAAGACCCAATAATCCATCTAGAACAAGGAGTTCCCTCATGTTGAAATTACCCAAGCGCCTGTTGATACCAGCTTTTGCAGCACTGTCGCTAACATTACCAGTGCATGCTGAGAACCATCAGAACAGCATCGACGATGTCATGGTGATCCTCTCCGACAGCTCAACGCAAACGCAGGGAATGGCCATGGTATTGGGCAACACCATGGCCGACCAAGGGGCTAATGTACACGTACTGTTATGTGACAAGGCGGGTGATCTCGCGCTCAACGCGTACCAGGGCGAGAGCCTCAAACCGAATGATCTGACGCCTGGCCAGATGCTTCGCCGCCTGATCAAGCAAGGTGCCAGTGTTAACGTGTGTGCGTTGTACCTGCCCAATAGCGGCTATACCAGAACTGACCTGCTTGAAGGGGTGAACGTTGCCACACCGGTGGACATGTCTGCGCAAATGCTCAACCCAAGCTTCCGCGTCTTCAGCTTCTGAGGTTAATGCTGATCACGGGCATTGGACAAAAAAAGCCGTCTTCACAGGCGGCTTTTCCAGGTGCGCAGTTACTTAAACCTCAATCTACATAGTCCTTGAAATGCACTGAGATGGAGCGGATCTGGTCGGAAGGCCAGTTGGGCACATTCACTACCTGTGTGGTGTCGCTGCCCTGCTCACCACGCGGCGTAAGCTCAAGACTGATAACACCGTTCGGGCCGCCCGCTGCCGGCAAGAACATGTCCAGCCCGGAAATAAAGGGAAACCTGTTTAGTACGGGGTCTGGGGTGTCCAGATTGCTGACTCCATCCGCGCCTCTATCATGCAGGAACAGTGAGCTGAGACGTTTCAGTAGTGGCGCAACCTGCTCGGTAATGACGTTGCTGCCCTTCACCTCAAGCACATCGTTACCCTCCTGCAGATACCCCCAGAACTCCTTGTCGCGGCTGATAGCAATGTTGCTGTGGTTGGCGCTGCGGGTCAGCAATGCGCCGAGACCCGCTCCGGGCAACGAGGTATTCAAACGTATGTTGTAGCTGTCTGAGGTGACCGGCTCACGGTAGAAATAATGATCGTTGCCGGTGCCTTCACGAACCAGTGCGAATTCATAGCTGCCGCCTTTACTCAAGCGCACAGGCCCCCATTCGCCGACGCTGTCGAGCAGGGCCTGGTAAACCGGAGCGTCACTCAAGCGCGCGCCGGTGTCAGCGCTAATTTCAGTGATGCGCAGCTCGGCACCTTCTGCGCCGCTATTACGCGGGAAGATGTTGGCCCGCCCGGCAACCCATACATCTGAGCCTTGCGCCTGCGGTACCTGGGTTGTAGCTGGCGACCGCGCATTGAAAAAGGAGTACATGCGTTCGAACGAGCTAGCTGAGGTGGCTGCCTCGACATGCCCGACGGGAGCCTCCACTGGTGGGTAGACGTTCTCGGCGCCCACCACCTCACGATCAACATATTGACCCCATAAGGCCAAAGTGCGCACACCACCGGGCGGGCTGGCGGCTGGGGTGCCGTCGATGCTGATGTAGCTCGCCACCTTGGCCGCTCGCTGCGGATCGCTGAGATAAGTAAGGCTGACGCGAGTACCGTTGGAGTGGCCCATCAGGTCGACCTGGTCTGCGCCGGAACTGGCCAGCAGCCGGTCAATGATGGCCTCGATCCCAGCATTGCGCGCGTCCGTCATCGCCAGGTACTCGTCACTGTCAATAGCGGAGGTGTCGTACTCGAAGGTCGCCAGATAGTCACGTGGGTAGCCGTTGGCAATAAAGCGTTGGGCCTGTGACTCGAACTGTGAGGCAGAGCCTGCACCGCCATGGATAAATACCACCGGCCGAAGATCGTAGTCAATGTCGCGGCCGTTCAGGGCGTCGAGCGAGTCCTGCAGGTGCTGCCAGGCTTGGAGGGGGGTTCTGACTAGGCGGTGTTTGCCCTCGGCGTTCTCAGCGAAAACGTTGGCTTCATTCAACGCCGTCAGTAGCAACGCGGTAACGTTTTCAAACGCTGCTGTATCGGCAAAATCGATACTGGTCCCAGGGTTATCAGCCAGGTATTGGTTGATCTGTGCGATGATCGCATCGGTCAATTGGATGCCGTTGTTTAGATTAGCATCAGCATCAAGCGTCTGCAGCAGGCGGGAAATATTAAGCGCAACAGGGTCGGCAGAATCCGCTGCGTCGGCCACCAGGCTTGCTGGCGTCATGATGCGCTCACCGTAGCCTTCGCCCAGCTTGATCTCGCCTAGATGAAAGCTGACGGTCTCGCCCTGGCGATATTGGAAGCTACCGGATGCACTAGTCTCACCTTCCAGGCTAGAAGATTCGTAGCGCAAACCGACCACAGGGCTGTCGACAAAGGTGCCCTGCAGCACGTCGGAAGAGTCGTCTGAACCTGAGCCTGAACCGGAAAAGCAGCCGCCACTCATCGCCGCGACCAGGCCAAGCAAAGGGAGACCAGCCAGACGCCAAGCGCGGCTGATACGGGGGCTGTTGTTGTTCATCATATGCCTCGTTATTGGATTTATTGTAAGAGCAAACGCCTATTCAGGCTTGCTATAGAGACATATTACGGAAGTGATCATAGGAAAATACAAGGATGTGGAATATGAATGATCGTTCGTTCACTTTTGTTATGATTCACATGATCGCAGGCGTGCCTTGACAGAAAACCCCAATCACCCCAATCTAAGTCCCGCGCCGCCAGGCGTCCCGTCCGCGGAAAGGGCTGCGCCCACGGCAACACCCCATTCATGTTCCATACGAATCCCAGCCTGCTGGGCGGACACAGGCTTGTGAGGGAGTTCGTATGTCTGCAAACAGCCCCATCGGCCACGGCCGGTTCAATCTTGAGCAACAACGCAAGCGCGCCAAGGAGCTGCTCAAGGCCGCCAGCAACCAGCAACCCGACGCTATCGCCCGTCTGCTCGCGCATCTGCCCGTTCGAGAAGCGCCGCCAAAACTAAGCGATGCACAATGGGTGATCGCACGAGAAAACGGCTTTGCCAGTTGGCCGAAAATGAAGGCGCATATCGACGCGTTGGATTTTGCCAGCCGCCACGCGGGGTTGCATGGCGACCAGGACGCCCGCACCTTGCATATCCGCTGCGGCTCCGATATCCAGCATAGCCTCAAGGTCGCAGGTTTTACTGGCGACTTTCTGGAGTTCTCCGACCCTTTCTGTATCGGTCCGGTAACCGTGGCGGATTACGCTGCGCTGATGCCTGTGCGCGCGGAGTTTCTTGCTGGCGCCTTCGGCATCACACCTGCGGACTCGCTCGCACGATTGCAGCAAACCTGGTCGGTGCTGGAGCGGCTGGATGACTACGAGCGTCTGGTGCTGTGGTTTGAGCATGACAGCTATGATCAGTTGATCCTGGTCTGCCTGCTGCATCACTTAAACCGGCAGCGTCCCGGTGCAAACATCGAACTGGTAGCGGTTGATGCCGTACCTGGGATTGAACGCTTTATTGGCATCGGCCAATTGGCGCCGGATGTGCTCGCCTGGCTATGGCCGCAGCGCAAACCGGTTAACTGGGCCCTGCTGCAACTCGGCGGCGCAGCCTGGGAAGCGCTCTGTGCCGACACTCCGGAGCGGCTTATGGCTCTAATCAACTCCGGCACCCTCCCGCTGCCAATGCTGGGCATTGCATTGAAACGCCATCTAATGGAGTTACCCGCAAGCAACAACGGCTTAAGCCTGAGTGAACAGCTGACGCTGGAGATTCTGCGCGATCTGGGCGCAATGCCAGCCGGCAAGGTCTTCGCCCACTTGATGCGTGAACGCGAACCACTCCCCTACCTGGGCGATATGATGTTCTGGTGGCTGATCCAGCCGTTACTGGGCGCCGAAGAGCCAGCGATGCGCATCGTTGCCAATGAAGACGCCCAATGGCCGCAACGCGTTCTGGAACTGACACCGACCGGGTTAGCGCTGCTGCACAATGAACATGACTGGCACACCTGTGGGCCTGGGGAGCGCTGGGTGGGTGGTTTAAAGATTATGCCCGGCCAGGCACATTGGCGGTATGAGCATGCAACGGAGCAACCCCGCCATTGGCCCCGGCCAAGCGCTTAAAGCCCCGTTTCAGTCGTGCACATCCATAAATCTGACTGCCCAGACGCGGTTCTCCTCCAGCGTGGAATATTTGGTCGCCAGCTCTGACGCGTTCAATGTGCCCTCGGCAATCCCACGCTGCTCACGCAGGCAGTCGTAGGTCGCCTTGATCGCAGCGAAGTAGGCGGCGTGACCGTTGACCACAATGCGCACGCCATTGGCTGCCAGGCGTTCGCGATCGCGCAGCGAGGGGTTGTCGTAGGCAACCAGCATCAGCGGGATAGAGACATGCCGGCTGATCTGCTCCAAATGCTCGAAATCGCGGATACCAACAATGCAAATGCCGTCCGCACCGGTTGCCTGGTAGGCTTTGGCCCGCGCTATAGTGTCCTCAAGGCTGAGCTGGCTGGCGTTGGTACGGGCAAAGATACACATGACCGGATCAATGCGCGCATCCAACGCCGCTTCGATCTTGCCCACGGCCTCTTCCAGCGAGATCAGGTCCGTGGATTTATGCCCGTATTTGGCCGGCAGCAGCGTATCCTCAATGGTTAACCCGGCCACCCCTGCCCGTTCGAGCTCAGTCACCGTACGGATGACGTTCAGGGCGTTGCCATAGCCGTGATCGGCGTCGGCGATAATAGGCAACCGGGCGACTCGGCCAATACGCGTGGCCTGCTCGGTGAATTCACTCAGGGTGATCAACGCAAAGTCCGGCGCCGCCAGCACCTGCAGCGAAGCGACGGAACCGCCGAGAATGCCAACTTCAAATCCGATATCGGCGGCGATACGTGCGGACATGGGGTCGAAGGTTGAGGCGGTGTAATAGCACTGGTTGCTAGATAATAATGCGCGCAGATCTTTGCGCAGATCGTGCTGTGACGGCGTTGCCATTCCTTTACTCCTGGGAACAGGTGATGAGCTGACGTGGTATTTATCGTCTGAGGTTACACCAACTGGCTTGCCCGCAGCTTTCATCAGTGCTGATGACTTAGCCGCAGATCATGTACCCCGATTAATAAAAAACCCCGCCAGCTTTCACTGACGGGGTTTTGCAACTGCTAGAACAAATTAGTTCTTGGCAGCTTTCTTCTCTTTCTCTTTGGCAATGACTGTTTCAGCCACGTTGGCCGGGCAAGGCGCGTAGTGGGCGAACTCCATGGAGAACTGACCACGGCCTGAGGTCATGGTACGCAGAGTGCTGATGTAGCCGAACATTTCTGCCAGCGGAACATCGGCCTTGACGCGCACGCCAGTGGCGCTGATTTCCTGGCCCAGGATAATGCCACGACGACGGTTCAGGTCACCGATCACATCACCTACGTGATCTTCCGGAGCATAAACGTCAACCTTCATCATAGGCTCAAGCAGCTGCGGGCCAGCTTTCGGCATGGTTTGACGGAAGGCACCCTTGGCTGCGATTTCAAACGCGATGGCCGAGGAGTCAACAGCGTGGAAGCCACCGTCTGTCAACTTAACAACTACGTCCAGTACCGGGAAGCCGGCCAAAGGACCAATGCCCATCATCGAAGCGAAACCTTTTTCGATGGCCGGGAAGTATTCCTTGGGAACGTTACCGCCCACAACAGAAGAGGTAAAGGTGAAGCCAGTGTTCGGCTCGCCGGGCTTGATGACGTAGTCGATCTTACCGTACTGACCGGAACCACCCGACTGCTTCTTGTGCGTGTAGCTGTCTTCGATTTCACGGGTGATGGTTTCGCGGTAAGCAACCTGTGGCTGGCCGACAAGCAGGTCAACACCGTAGGTACGGCGCAGGATGTCAACTTTGATATCCAGGTGCAGTTCGCCCATGCCTCTCAGAATGGTTTCACCGGAATCGATATCGGTTTCAACGCGGAAAGTTGGGTCTTCAGCAACCATCTTGCCGATAGCAACACCCATCTTTTCAGTGGAGCCCTTGTCTTTCGGGGTGACCGAAATGGAGATAACGGGCTCAGGGAATACCATCGCTTCCAGAGTACAAGGGTGCTTGGGATCACACAGGGTGTGACCAGTCTGCACGTTCTTCATACCGACGATGGCGATAATGTCGCCTGCGGTAGCGAAGCTCAATTCGTTACGTTCGTTAGCCTGCATCTCAACCATACGGCCGACGCGCTCGGATTTGCCGGTGAACGAGTTAAGAATGGTGTCGCCCTTGCTCAGGGTACCGGAGTAGATACGGACGAAGGTCAGGGCGCCGAAACGGTCGTCCATGATCTTGAACGCCAGGGCGCGGAAGGGCTCTTCAGCGGACACAATGGCGAATTCGCCGTTGGCGTTGCCTTCTTCGTCAGTCAGCGGCTGCGGGTTAACTTCGTGCGGCGCAGGCAAGTAATCAACAACGGCGTCCAGCAGCAGCTGCATGCCTTTGTTCTTGAACGCAGAACCACAGTAAGTCGGGAAGAATGCCAGTTCCAGAGTACCTTTACGGATGCAACGCTGGATGTCTTCGATGGAGGCTTCTTCGCCTTCCATGTAAGCCATCAACAGATCGTCGTCCATTTCCAGAGCCATCTCGCACAGACGATCGCGATACGTCTCTACGTCGTCAACCATATCGGCTGGTACGTCAGTGACGGTGTAGTTCTCTGGCTGTCCGGTTTCGTCCCAGATGTAGGCTTTACGGGTCAGCAGATCGACAACGCCGGAGAAGGTATCTTCACGGCCGATGGGCAGGGTCATGATCAGCGGCTTGGCGCCCAGTACTTTCTCTACCTGAGTGGTTACACGCAAGAAGTCGGCACCGATACGGTCCAACTTGTTGACGAAGATCAGACGCGATACTTTCGAGTCGTTCGCGTAACGCCAGTTGGTTTCTGACTGGGGCTCAACACCGCCAGAACCACAGAATACGCCGATGCCACCGTCGAGTACTTTCAACGAACGATAAACTTCTACGGTGAAGTCAACGTGGCCGGGGGTGTCGATGACGTTGAAGCGGTGACCTTTCCAGAAGCAGCTAACGGCCGCTGACTGAATGGTAATACCGCGCTCGGCTTCCTGTTCCATGAAGTCGGTGGTGGATTCACCTTCGTGAACCTCGCCGAGCTTGTGAATGCGACCGGTCAGCTTGAGGATACGCTCGGTTGTGGTGGTCTTGCCAGCATCAACGTGGGCGAAGATACCGATGTTTCTGTAAAGGTTAAGGTCAGTCATAGCGCTCTCTGCATAAGCCGGGTTGGAAATAGGCCGCTACTATACAGGATTGTGCTTGGTTTTTGCCAAAGATTACGCAGTGAAAAAGACGGCCACCGCGAGAAATCGTTGGATGCTGTCGCCGCCCTGGGCGTTATAGGTACTCTGGTGCAGCCCTTAGCTGGTATAAAGCCTGTCTGGGCCCAGCAGTCCGGCACACCCAGGTATTTTCAGGAGCTCCAGTGTCACATTCAGATCTGCCCGCACCCTGCCCTGCCTTCTATGGCAACCCGTTGACCGAAGTCTATCGCGACCAGTGGCTGCTGGCGGTACATAAGCCCGCTGGCCTGTTGGTGCACCGCAGCCCGATTGATCGGCATGAAACCGAGTTTGCCCTGCAATATGCCCGGGCGATGAATGCTGGCGAGCATGTGTATCCGGTGCACCGACTGGACCGCCCCACCTCGGGGCTGCTGGTCTTCGCCCGCGATCCGAATACCGCCAGCGTGCTGGGTAAGGCGTTGATGGCTGGCGCAGTGCAAAAATCCTATCTGGCCATGGTCCGCGGCTGGCCGCAGCAAGAGGGCGTAATCAATCATCCACTGCGTGAACACCCAACGGACCGTCGCTGCAAGGATGAGCCTCAGCCGATACGCGATGCACTTACCCGCTATCGCCGGCTGGCAACGACGGAAATCCCGGTGGCGATCGAAGGCTACCCGGTCAGCCGCTACAGTCTGGTCGCACTGCACCCGGCTACCGGACGCAAGCACCAATTACGCCGGCATATGCAGCACATCAGCCACCCGATTATTGGCGACACCAATTATGGGCGTACCAAACATAATCACTATTTTGCCCAGACCTTTGGCCACAGCCGTCTGATGCTGGCAGCAACGGCGATGGTGTTCACCCACCCGGTCACCGGGACAACGCTTAAACTGCGGGCAGAACCGGATGCGAGCTTTATGCAGGTACTGTCTATCTTTGGCGATATTCTAGCCACGCGGGGCTCTCTCCCATGACCTTGAATTAGTCCTGATCGCGAGGCTGAACTACTATTCTCGTCTTCTTGAAGCCTCCGTGTGTGTAAAACCAGCCAGTATCGCTAAAGAGCTTATATCTTAAAGCCCGGTAGAACGCACTTATGACAGGTGCGTGATAGGATCGAGCTTTCCTGTAAGCCCATCCAAATCCTCTCCCTGAGCTAAAATGACGCTCTGGATTCGCCACCTCACGGCACACGGGCCAATTCCTTGTATCCCCCATAATACCCGCCCAGCATATAGTGCACTGGGAGCGCTTTTACCACGCGCTCCTGCCACGCCGTTTCAATATCCGTTGCCACCAATTTTACGTCGAGGTGATTATGAATCTCTCTAACGACCTCACCCGCATACATCAAATCGGTGTAATTTATTGAATCTTGATCGACAGGCATGCCTATAGCGAAGGGATCGAGAAGAAGGTAACCAAGTGCCCGAAGCATGAACTCAGGCAGACTTACATTATTGACATACGAACTATAATGCATACCCAGCGCCACCCCGTCGTCCCGCAACTCTGCAACATTCCGGCAGAATGCTTTAAGGCGTTTAGATTCATCCTGTGACTGGCCTAAAATCACCACTAACTGCCCCCCCAACAAACGCACCCTGTTAGCGGCAGCACTGAGCTGCCTACAAACATAGGCTGACAAAATCAGCTGACTCTTCAAATGTAAAAAATAAATATTTTCGCGCTTTGGCTTATCGCTCAATAATTGCTGATGCTTAATGCAATCCAACTCTACCGCCTTCAGAAAGTCTAAAAATGACGTCAACACCATTTGATTTTTCCAGCGTTGCTTTGGCATGGCCCACTCAGAAAACTGAAAGCTTTGATCAACTTCTTTATAGCAACCTCCCACCACCTGATCATTTCTTGAAAATACAGGCCTGCGCACAACACCTTTAACACCGTTCAGCATTCCTTTTTGCCTGCCACTTGCCCTACACTTTTCATTAATGAGTCTCATCCCTTTTCCCCAAACAATTCTGACTTACATTAACCCCGCCAATCACGCTCATCTTGCATATATACCGCAGGGCAAAACATTGCTCATCTACGCGGTAATCGTCGGCATTCCACTCATCATAAAAAGAGCTTATATCTAAAAACGTCAGCTTTTATATCGACCATATTTGTGACGCGCATCAACGCATCAACCCGCTTCCTGAGGCAGTATCAACTCTTCGAAACGAGGATATTATACTCATATTGAGTACGTCAACAGAATTAGTACTCATCCTAAGTACTGACTTGCAAGCCATTGTTTTTATGGAGGATACTCATGATTTCCGCTTATGCTGCGGGTACTAAATGCTGCTTTTTGTGCGGTACAATTTTTTCAGCTGTGAGAAATACTGCAATTGAAGCCTGAGGTACGAACGGTTTTCAGTTGCATCCAAGCCGGAGATGGTGAGCTATGATCAAAAACTCACCCTCATACGCTTACCAAGGACTCATCCCTGTTACGCCATGCACCGGGCTGTTAGCGGCGCACCGAGTAGTCTCAACACTAAAAGGAAAAGTTCTTTTCCCAGCCAATAACTTAGCCTAGAGTATTGTTATGGGTGCCGCTTAACAGTACTCAAAATGAGTAACGATTAACAGTTAACCAGGACTTGGATGCTTCCTAAAACCAATTGAATCGCACGAATTAGGTAACGGTTCTATCTATTTTTGAGCAGACACTAATACAACAGATGCGATCATGAGCAAAAACATAAACGTACCCTTTGAATTCGATGCGATCCTTGGTCGCCTGATGGATATCTATCAGGTAAAAAAGCACATTGATCTTTGCAAAAAGCTCAACCTGAGTCCGCAGACACTGAGTACGTGGCGAGGCCGCAACAAGGTTCCTTTTGAGCTCTGCGTTAAAGTTGCGTTAGACAAGGATGTATCGCTTGACTGGCTTTTGCTGGGCAGGGACGAGGGGGCAGCCACGAATACGCCAGACACTCAGAACCGATGCGCCCTACAAACGGTAGACGCATTACGCATGCATGAGTTGGAGGTGAGAATCAAAGAACTTGAATATAGGGTATTGCACGTTAAAAAATAGCGATGAAACGCATTCACCTCAACAAACAATAGTGACGGAATCTCGGCACTCCGAGAGAATAGGCTAAACGGAGACGCCGTACTGACTCGATATTAAATAATCAACTCCATCACGTTCAAACTTAAACGCACCTCTCAGCCACTCTTCATTGCCGCAATGAAAACACGACGAGCCTACTGCACTTCGACCCTGATGCGGACCTACCTTCGAGTGAAAAAACACTTTACCTTAATAGTCACTTAGACGTCCGTCCTGGGCGCATACCAAGCAACCATCAACAGCCTCTTACATTGAGCGCGTGAATAAAGACGACCCCCCCTAACCGCAAGCAACTCGATTCAGCCTGTGGATCATTAGAGCGTTTAGATTTTTTTACATTCACTCAGCGGTTTCAACAAAGGCGCTGTCCAATGATCGGCACAGCATGCGCACGCGGCCTACCTTCATAACAGGAGTTGAGCATGGATCTGAAAAGCGGCTATCCCTTCTGGGCGGTCAAGAACGGTTTGATGAGTGTATTTCCCAAGCTCAAGTCTGACGTCAGCTGTGATGTGGCGGTTATCGGCGGTGGAATTACCGGCGCGCTGATCGCCGATGAGCTGGGCAATAACGGTTTCGACGTGGTCGTTGTTGAACAGCGCGACGTGGCCTGGGGCAGCTCAGCGGCCAGCACGGCATTGCTGCAGTATGAGATTGACACGCATATGGTCGATCTGGCCAAGCAGTACGGTGAGTTTCATGCGCTATTGGCTTATCAGGCTTGCGCCGATGCGATCACCGATTTGCGCGTTCTGGCTGAAGAGCTGGGCGACGTCGATTTCAATATGCAAGAAAGCCTCTATTACGCTAGCAGACGTCGTGACAAGGCAGCATTGCGAGAAGAGTTTGATCTGCGGGTCAAGCACGGCTTTGACGCCGAGTGGCTGGAAGCCGCTGATATCAAAGAGCGCTTTGGTTTCAAGGCGCCCGGCGCGATCCTGACTCGCCTGGCAGCGGTTATCGATCCTTATCGTATGGCTTCGAAGTTGCTGACCAGGCTGGTAGAGCGCGGCGGCAACGTTTTCGATCGTACCTCGATCGAGACCATAGAGCCGGCCGAGAACAGCGTGACCCTGCGCACGCCGGAGGGCCTGCAGATTCACTGCAAACATGTGGTTATCGCTGCCGGTTACGCTTCGCAGAAATGGCTCAAGCAATCGGTAGCCAAGAACCGCAGTAGCTATGCATTTATTACTGACCCGATAGACAAGTCTGCCCTGGGCTTGCTGGCCTCGACCATGGTCTGGGAGTCGGCCAGACCCTATCTGTACATGCGCACGACCGGCGACGGCCGGTTGCTGGTGGGTGGCGATGATGACGATATAGACATTCCAGCCCGCCGCGACAAGCGCGTTGATGGCAAGGCCAAGGGCCTGAGCAAGAAGGTACAGAAGCTTTTCCCCGAGCTGCCACTGCACCCGGCATTCTCCTGGGCCGGCACCTTTGCTGAAACTGAAGATGGCCTGCCGTTCTTTGGCGAGCATCCCGAGCACGGACCACGTGTGCAGTTCGCCATGGCCTACGGTGGCAATGGGATAAGTTACAGCATGATAGGTGCCGGGCTGTTACGGGCCAACATCGAAGGCCGGCCACATCCGCTAGCGTCACTATTCGGATTTGCGCGCGTAGGTTAGTCTTAGGGTTAACTAAAAAGGAGAAGACCATGGGAAGTCAGAAGTTGGTAGGCGTTGTATTGCTGGTGGTGGGCATACTGTTGCTGGTGTTCGGTCTACAGTCATCGCAGTCACTGGGCGATCAACTAACAGAAACCTTCACCGGACGATTCACTGACGGAACCATGTTTATGATTATTGGCGGTGCTGCCGCGCTGGCCGCAGGTGCTTTCCTGACCTTTTTCCGCAAGTAAGACCGCGGCGTAGGTTTGTCTGGTTTTAAAATAATAAGGGCCGGCTAACCGGCCCTTATCAATTGCGCCGTTGGCGTTACCTGAGCGATAGAGGCAAACCTCATGACCATCAGTATTGGCATTTTTATGTTTGACAAGGTCGAAGTGCTCGATTTTGCCGGACCCTTCGAGGTGTTCACCACGGCCGCTCGCGTAGCAAAAGCCAGCCAGGGTGAAAATACCAGAGTATTTGAGGTATTCACCATCAGCAGGGACGGCAAGCCAGTCACAGCACGGGGCGGCTTGGTAGTGCAGCCAGCCTACAGCTTTGCCAATCAGCCGTTGGTTGATGTGCTGCTGATTCCCGGCGGCGTGGTATCGGCCGAATTGGCGCGCCCGGAGGTGATCCAATGGATTCAGCGCACCAATAATGGTACGCAGTTGACTGCATCGGTCTGTACCGGCGCCATGCTGCTGGGCAAGGCTGGCCTGCTGGATCGCCTGAGTGCCACGACTCACTGGGAAGACACGGCCGAGCTGCAGAGCCTGTTTACCAAGGTCAAGGTGGTTTCAGGCGTACGCTGGGTGGATCAGGATGCGATTGTGACTTCTGCCGGCATCTCTGCTGGCATCGACATGAGCCTGCACCTAGTCGAGCGTCTGGTCAGCCGCGAACTGGCAGAGCTGACTGCGCGGCAGATGGAGTTTGATTGGACAGAGAATCGCTGAGCGGTCATCATTCCGCGCAGGTTTTCCGTTCGCCTTTATGTAATCGAAACAAGGTCTCGCTATGACATTACCCCACTGCCCCGAATGCAACTCCGAATTTACCTATGAAGACGGCGAGATGTTCGTCTGCCCTGAATGTGCCAACGAATGGGCCAAATCTGGCGGCGACGAGACCGCCAGCACAGAAAAAGTGATCACCGATGCCAACGGCAATCCGCTCCAGGACGGCGACAGCGTGACGGTGATCAAGGATTTGAAGGTCAAGGGCTCGTCATTGGTGGTCAAGGTAGGCACCAAGGTCAAGAACATTCGCCTGGTGGACGGCGACCATGATATCGATTGCAAGATCGAGGGTGTTGGTGCAATGAAACTCAAATCAGAATTCGTCAAAAAATCCTGAGGGCTGCCTTGAGCACGGGGCCGGTGGCCGCGTGCTCAGTGGCATTCGACCTTCAATTGTCAGCTTTAATGGTCAACCCAGGTGGCCACCCAGGCTACTGCCAGCGAGATGGTCACGACGATGCTCAGCGGCTTGCGTAAGGCCGGATACCATACAGGCGCAAGACCGTGATTCACCGCCCACAGATCGGCGAAATACAACGCCCCGAAGGCCAGGAAGAACACTGGCAGGGCGAGATTGATCGGTAGACTGAGCGCAAACCAGCCTAACAACGGCGGTATGACCGACAACCCCAGTTGTATGGGTGCCTTATCGCTGGACTCTTCCGCACGCATAGCCAAGCCCCAGTGGATGGCACCCATAAAGGCGAGAATAACCGCAGCGTAGCTGAGCAGCTCCTCCATCACGCGGCTCCGCCACGCCTCGGGGATCACCCACAGACCCAATGCACCACCGATGAAGGGCGCTAACCCGGCCAGACCGAGAACGACGGCCAGAGGAGGTGGGCGAATTGCGCTGAAAGGATGCATGGGTACTCCATTGTATACTTCGGGCGTTGATTGTTGACGCCCGTGCGGCGGTTGCAGACATTATAGGCTGCGCCGGTCACCGGACAAACCCTCTATTCCAACAGGACACTCGCGCTAGCCGGACGTTTGCGCGGCAATTGGCGTAACAGCAGAGCGAGATGGCGATTCAATTTTGCCTGCTGCTGACGATTAGGTCGCGCAGCACCGAGTCCGTACATCTGCTGCACATACTCGTCAAAGAAGGCTGCCAGGACCTCACGCTGCGCGGGCAACGCAATAGCCAGTCGAGCTTGCCAGACCCGCGGCCCTTCGCCACGCAGCGCTCGCAGATGCAAGCGCGCAAGCCGCCGATCCAGTCGCTGCCAGGCCCGTTGCCGCGAATCACGGTGTTGGCGTCCAGGCCGCAGGGTCCACAGCGCCAGCGGGATCATCACAGCGGCTGCTGCCAGCAGCAGAATAACGCCTACTCTCTGCCAGTCAGTAGTGCCCAACCAGCGCTGAAAGAACGCCATCTGCCGCTCGCTCTCGAAGCCCAGAACGCGCAATTGCCATTGGTAGTTCAGATCATCCCAGCCTAGCCGCAGGGCGTTAACCCAGTTGATATTCCGGTAGCGCGCTGACGCCATCAGCGAGTCTTCCAAAAAACTGCCCTCGCCTTGCATCGCCGCTTGCAAGCCGCGCTCGATACGCTCCGGTGCCACTTGAAAGGTCGGATCAACCGAGACCCAGCCCTGCCCCGGCAGCCAGGCTTCGACCCAGGCATGGGCATCAAACTGATGTACCAGCACGTAGTTACCGCGCGGGTTCAGTTCGCCGCCCTGGTAACCCGCCACCACCCGCGCGGGAATGCCAGCAGCCCGTAGCACGAAGGTCATGGCGCCAGCGAAGTGCGCGCAAAAACCACGTTGGCTATCGAACAGAAATTCGTCATTGCTGTGCTGGCCAAGCGTGGGTGGCCGCAAGGTGTAATGGAACGGCTCGCGGTTGAAGTGCCGCAGCAGCGCCTGGAGCAAATCGCCGTCGTCGGGGTATTGGCGACGCAGTTCTGCTGCCCAGGCCCGGCTGCGCGGGTCGACGTCTTCGGGCAGACCGGTATAGAGCCGCCATTGCAGCGGGTCCAGCTCTTCTGCTTGCAATACGCTGTCAGGATAGGAGATGGCGGTATAAGTTGTGGTTTGGCTGATGGGACGCTTGGACTGCAACATGAAATCGCGGGTTAACACCAGTGCGTCATCTTCCGTCGTCGCGCCACGCAGACTGAAAACCCAGGGTTGCTGAGTCGCGCGCGTCATGACCTGATACTCCAATGCCTCGCCCTGCGGCGTCCAATCTCCAGGACTGCCACCGGATGCCAAACTGGAATGACTCCAACGCCGACCATCGAAACGGCTGAGCGTCAACGCGCGCCAATAGAGCTCGGAGTGCGGGGGAATGTCATCAGTAAAACTGGCGCGAAAGGCCAGCTCGCCCGAGCGCGCCAGATTGGCGATATCCGCCGGGGCCATGCTTTCGGCCAAGCCCGTGGCGGCGGACTGCCCCGGCGCATTGACCGACCACAGCGGGCCGATCCGCGGGAACAGCAAGAACAGGACCAACATCAGGGGGATGGCCTGCACCAGCAGCACAGCCCCGGTCTTGAAGGCACGGGCCGGATCGTTGCGCCCAGGAGTTTGATGCAAACCCACCAGTGCCGCCACCAGCACCAGCAGCGAGAAACACTGATACAGCGCCAACAGAATGCTTTGATCGAACAGGAACGCTGTAGCGACAATAAAAAAACCCAGGTAGATCACTACCATGGCATCCCGCGGATTGCGCATTTCCAGCAGCTTGAGCATGAACAGCAGCAACAACAGCAGCACAGCGGCGTCCAGGCCGATCAGAGTCCCTTGGGAGGTGAATACGCCGAGCACCGTCAGGCCGATGGCGGCTGCCTTGAACAGGGTCCCGGGGTAGCGCCAGCGCATGCGTTGAATTTGCACGCGCCACAGCGCGCAGCCCAACCAGAGCGCCGCCACCCAGATCGGCAAACGTGGCAACTGCGGCAGCAATACTACGATCTGCGCGGTCAACAGCCAGGCCAGACTATTTCGCGGGATCAAGGCATGCACTGTCATGCCGACCTCCCGTACAGTGCCAGCGCGCGCAGGCACTGGTCACGATGCATCTCACCCATCGCCGGGCCCCGGTGCACACCGGCCAATAGCAAACCATAAGGCCGCGACTGCTGCTCCAACTGCATGACCCAACCACAGAGACAGCTCAGACGCTGCTCCAGTTCCAGGCCGGGGGCCTGTTCCAGGTCAAGCCACAGAGTGTCCTGCAGGGGTTCGGCAAAGACCTTGCTATGCAAGCCTTGCCCGCGCGAATAAGCACGCCAGTCCAGCCGGCGCCGGGAGTCCCCGGGCTGGTAGTTGCGCAGCCCCTGAAAGTCATCCACGCCTTCGCCCAGCGGTTGGTCCCCGTCCCCATCTGCGGCGCCGCGTTTGGCCGGCAGCGGTATGTTCAAGGGTTTGGGATAGACCAGCACTTTCCAGTCCAGATCGACCAGACTCCAGGCCACAAACCAGCCTAGCGGATAGCGGGTTTCAATACGTAAGCGCCCAGGGCTGAACCAGCCGCGTTGCTCGGTCGGATGGTAGAGATCAACACGGGTGTCGCTATTCTTGCGCACATCCAGGCGCTGTGGCTGGGTGTGTGGCCAACTGAGTATCAGCCCCTGATGCTCATGACGTGGAGCCCGTAAGCGGATATGTAGCGGTGCCGCCTCCCCGGCAAAGACCGCGTGGCTGCCTGACGCATGCAGTTCCAGGCTCGCGAGGTTACGGTAGGTATGGTGCAGCGATACCCAGAACAAACTGCCAAGGATAAAGGTCACCGCATACACCAGGCTATTCTGATAGTTGATTGCGCCCATCAGCATGATGCCCAGCAACAACAGCAACCCGAGCCCGGCGCGCGTGGGTATGATAAAAATCTGCCGGTGATTCAAACGCACTTGCGATGCCGCCGGAATACGACGCTTCAGCCAGCGATTAAACAACCCGGTTGCGCGCCCACCCAGCAGCTTCATCAGACCGCCTCGACCTCATTGACCAGCCACTGTGCCAACCCACCTCCGCCGTGGCCGGCCGGGTCTTCGCTAGCGCGCAATCGGTGGCTGACAACCGAGGGCAGCACTGCTTGTACGTCTTCGGGTATCACGTAGCTGCGGTGCTCGAGCATGGCCCAGGCCCTGGCTGCCGCCAGCAGTCCGAGACTCGCGCGCGGCGACAAACCCCAGGCACAGACCTGGCTTTCACGCGTACGGTTTACCAGCCGCAGGATGTAATCGATGATCGCCGGGCTCGCGGTCACTTCCGGCACGGCGCGCTGCAAACGTTTCAGGTTCTCGCGGTTGAGGATTGGTTCTATGGCGTCGAGCCGCGTATTGCGGTCATCTCCCATAAGCAGAGACCTCTCCGCTGCCGGCGAGGGATAGCCCAGCGACAGGCGCATCAGAAAGCGGTCTAACTGCGACTCGGGCAGCGCAAAAGTGCCCGACTGGGAGACCGGGTTCTGTGTGGCAATCACAAAGAATGGATCGGGCAAAGGCCGGGTAGCACCGTCGACGGTCACCTGCCCCTCCTCCATAGCCTCCAGCAAGGCGCTCTGACTCTTGGGTGTGGCCCGGTTGATTTCATCGGCAAGTATCAGCTCGGCAAAAATCGGCCCGGGGTGAAACACGAACTGCGCGGTATTGCGATCAAACACCGAGGTGCCGAGAATGTCGCCGGGCAGCAGGTCACTGGTGAACTGGATCCGCTGATAACTCATGCCCATTACCCGCGCCAACGCCTGGGATAAAGTGGTCTTGCCCATACCGGGAAAATCCTCAATCAACAGGTGCCCCCGTGCCAGAATGCAGGCTACTGCGAGTTTGACCGCGTGATGTTTACCCAGCAGAACCTGATCTACTGCTGCCAATGCACGATTGAGCACATCCTTCATGGTTTCCCCTTGTCCACTCTTAACCGCTTATGCACGCATGTTAGGTTCTAGCTCGCCCACACGAAAGCGAAATGCAACGACTTGTAACAGCTTACGGTTTTTACTCTACAGCGCTTGCGGCATGATCAGCGCTAAGCCGTCATGGATACCTCGCATGTCTTCAATCAAACAAAGCCTGATTCTTGCCGCAGTGGCGTTGGCGCTAGCGGGCTGCTCGCCCCTGGCGCCACTGAACTTTGTCATCTCCGACAAGCATTACACCTTACTTGCCGATCAGGCCTACGGCGATAACGAGCGTCAGAAGCTGGACCTGTACTTTCCGCTGGAGAATGTACAACAAGCGCCGGTGGTGATTTTCTATTACGGCGGAAGCTGGCGCAGTGGCGAGCGCGGCAATTATGCCTTCGTTGGCGAAGCACTCGCCGCCCACGGCATGATTGCGGTGATCGCCGATTACCGGGTTTATCCGGAGATTGCCTATCCAGCATTTCTGCAAGACAGTGCGGCGGCGGTGGCCTGGGTCGAGAAAGAACGCGCCCAGTGGCAAGATGAGCCCCAAGCGCTGTTCGTTATGGGCCACAGCGCCGGCGCTTACAATGCGGCGATGCTGGCATTGGATGATCGCTGGATGGCCGAGCACGGCTTAACCAGTGACATCTTTAGCGGCTGGATCGGCCTATCAGGCCCCTATGACTTTATCCCGATTATTAACCCGCAAGTGAAACCGGTATTTCATCACCCGAACACCCCGGAAGATTCGCAGCCGCTCTACCATGCCAAAGCAGGCAGTTCGCCTGCACTGTTGCTAGCAGCCACACCGGATAAACTGGTAGACCCCGAGCGCAATACCCTGCAGCTGGCAGCCAGGCTGAAAGAGGCAGGAGTAAGCGTGCAAAGCGGTACGTTCGAGTCACTGAATCACTTCAGCATCCTGCTGGCGATGGCTCGGCCCTTTCAGGGCTGGGAGCCAATCATCCAGCAGGTACAGCAGTTCGTATTTGATCAGGCCGGCTCGCAAGCCACTGCTGATTGACCTGGCTCCGGCTCGGGGCGCATGGCCTTGAGGCGGTTGATCATATAGCGGATATGCAGGTGTAGCTCATACAACTCATGGGCATAAGACAAGGGCACATCCACGCGAGTCAGCTCATCTTCGAGGTTATGCAGACCCTGTATCTCCTCTTCAAGCCGATCCATGATCTGGTCCTTGACGATCAAATGGTCGATGCGCCGCAGCTGTTCATACCAGCGGTAAACCCGTGAGCGAATGCGCCAGATATAGATCGGCCCCATGCTGCGTATCAATGGCATCAAGATGACGATCAGCGGAATCACCAATACGATATACCGATCAACGATTGAGGCGATCCAGAACGGTAGATAACGCTGCAGGAAGGGCGTACCGCTCTCATGGTAATACTCGGCCTCCGCGCTCATATCCAGCTTCATCGGCAGGGCCGCCGGATACTGGCCTGGCGCATCCAGCAGATTGCCATCGCGCAACACTTCCTTGGCGGCGCTAAGTACCAATGCCGTCAAGGCTGGATGGAAATATTCATTGCCTACCAGGGTCGCAACCGGCGACAGCAGGCTGATATCCTGAGCGGGCACATTACGTTGAATGTCCAGTAGCCCCTCGGGAACAGTCAGATCCTCCAGATATGGCAGGCGCGCGGCAAAGGCCCGAGCCTGGCTCAAGTTGACCAGCTCGATACCCGGCTTGCTAATCAGCTCGCGAATCAGACTGTTGTCTGCTGGTAATACAAAAAAGGCAGCGTCAAGTTCTCCTGCGTACAAAGCATCTGCAGCGGCGCGGCCGGCCAGCGATTGCCACTGACCGTCGCCCTGGGAATCCCAACTGGCGGTATCGCCCTGCACCTCGAACAAGCTGCGTACCACCGCCCAGGTACCGCTGCCCGCGCCGCCCAGGGAAACACGGCGGCCGACCAGGTCGCTGAGGCGCCGAATCTCGGTATTAGTGTTGGCCTCGGTGCCCTTTGGATTATCGGTCGCGACCTCCACCTCCGGTGCCGAGCTAGGAGTAGAGATAGGGTCGGAATCAGTACGCTGAAAAAGCCACAGAGGTTCGTGGTAAAGGGTAGCCAGCCCCTCAAGCTGATCGCGCTGGCGGCGCTCGACAAGTTGCTCAATGCCGCTTTGGATAATACCCAGCTGGACATCGCCGGAGCCATCGGTAAGCCGTTCGAGATTATCCAGTGAACCGCGGCTGGTGTTGAGCTGCAACTCCAGCCCTTCTTCTGCCAGGCGCTCCTTCAGTGCCAATCCAAACTGATGATAACCACCGGTTTCGGCGCCTGTGGTCATGACCACAGTGCGCGGTGGCGCAGGATCAAGAAAACGAAACAGTACCCAGACGATCAGGGCCACCAGCGGGACTATCCATAGGTTGGCGCGAACAAACAGCCCGGCCTGTTTCAGAACATGCATGCGGATCCTCCGACGTTGTAATCTTGGTTTGAGTCTAAACGGCGAAAGAGTTCACGGCTATGTGCAGCGTCGCGCTGGTTTTTGGGCGCATTGGCGATGAAGGAGGTTCGGTGCTGCGGGGGGTTGCTTGGTAGGGGCGGAACGGGTCTTGGGGGATGCTGGTCTTGGTGGGAGCGGCGGCCTCGCCGCGAAGAGCCAGCAACGCATCAACCCCAGGTGAACGCGCTTACCAAAATGGATGATCAGATTCCTGTGGGAACCGCGGCCTAGACGCGAATTCGGTGTTAGCTGCATTCGCGGCGAGGCCGCCGCTCCCACCAAAACCAGCGCTCCCATCCAGACCCGCATCCCCACCAAAACCAGGGCCGCCATGGAGGCCGGCAGCCTCAGCAAGACCAGCCTCCCATCCAGACCGGCACCCCCACCAAAACCAGCGCTCCCGCGCTGGCAAGCATTCACGCCACAGGCAAGATCCGTTACATCCCGGCGGCCATGCTGATACCGACAGCTCCGATAACGGCGCCCATTACCCGCGAGACCACCGGCCAGGAGCGCTGCTGCAGCCAGGCACCAGCCAGCAGGCCGACCATGTGCAGGCCGGCAGTCGCTACGGCAAAGCCCAACGCGTAGGTCATGGCACTGGCTTGAAGCGGCATTTCCGCACCATGGGCAACGCCATGGAATAGAGCAAAGATCGATACCAGTGCGGCACTGATCGCCAGCGGCACCTGACGCGCCCAAAGCAGAAAAAGACCCAGCACCACAACAGAGGCAACAATCCCCGGTTCAACCCCAGGCACGGAAAGACCGAGCATGGCCAACGCGCCACCAACCAGCATCACCCCGACGAACAGCAGCGGCAGCATCCAGCGTGCCTTACCGCCCAATTGCGCGCCCCAAAGGCCAACCGCGAGCATCGCCAACAGGTGATCAAGGCCAAATAGCGGATGGCCCAAACCACTCATCAACCCGCTTACGTTCTCGTGCCCGGGATGCGCGTGGGCCAACCCAGGAATGGCGAACACGCCGACCAGCACCATCAAACGACTTGAAAACCCTTGCATGTTCAAACTCCTTTCGCCTGTTGAGTGTTCTCGGGCAGCGGCTTGAGCATGCCCTGACGAACGATAAAGGCAATGATGTCTTCGACACCTTTGCCGCTTTTCAGATTGGAAAATACGAAGGGCCGCTCGCCGCGCATTTTTGCTGCGTCACGATCCATGACATCCAGATCGGCGCCCACCAGCGGTGCCAGATCGGTCTTGTTGATAATCAGCAGGTCCGAACGGGTGATCCCCGGCCCGCCCTTGCGTGGAATCTTGTCGCCGGCGGAGACGTCGATCACGTAGAGCGTCAGATCCGACAACTCCGGGCTGAAGGTCGCCGCCAGGTTATCCCCGCCGCTTTCGACAAAGATCAGTTCGACTGCCGGAAAGCGTTCCTGCAGTTCAGCAATCGCCGCCAGGTTCATCGAGGCATCTTCACGGATCGCGGTATGCGGGCAACCACCGGTTTCAACACCCAGAATACGATCGGCTGGCAGCGCTTCATGGCGCAGCAGGAAGTCAGCATCTTCACGGGTGTAGATATCGTTGGTGATGACCGCCAGATCGTAATGCGGGTACAGGCGCTCGCAGAGTATGCGCACCAAGGCGGTCTTGCCGGAGCCGACTGGGCCGCCGATGCCGACGCGCAGGGCTGGTTTGGAACTCATTGTGGTACTCCTTAGCAAAGAATCGGGATAGAAAAAATCGGGTCAGGATCGAAACAATCGGGTGTATTGCTGTTCATGCCGGGCACTGGCGAAGGCTAGCCCCGGCAAGCCGGCGCCCAACTCCTCATCAGCCAGCTTTCCAGCTAATTCGACAATCGGCGGCAACCCCGGTAGCAGCCGGTCAAGCAAGCGCTGGGCGTCGGTCTGGCCCAATGGGATCAGTTTGGTCGCAGCGCCGGTCTGATTTTCCAGCCAGCTCCAGAGCACGCCTAGCGCCAGCGCGTTGGGTCCGGTGCGCCAGTGCTGTCCGGCCATGGCGAAAGCGCTGATCAGCGCCAAAGGCTCACCGGAGGGCCAATCCAGCGCCGCTGGAATCAGCAGGGATTTCATCAGACGCAGTAGCGCTCCGCCCTGCTGGCTGTCTTCCAGGTATAGCTCGGCGGTTTCGCGGCTGGCCAGCAGCCAATCGTTCCAGGCCGTAAAACCGTTTTCGTTCCGCTGCTCCAAGGCGGCGTACTGGCGCAACAGCACTGGGATATCCAGGCGTCCAAGCGATCGGGTGGCCAACGCCGTCAGCCAGCCGGCAGCGGAATCCAGGTCCGTTACCCAGTCCTGCTCGATCGCGTATTCCAGGCCCTGGGAATAGGCGTAGCCGCCAATCGGCAGCGCCGGACTGGCCAGTTGCAACACCCGCAAAAGCGCTGCATCGGCAATATCAGCCATGCTCGTGGCCACCCAGGCGCAAAAAAGGCGCCGCTTGCACTGGCCCTGCTGGCGTCGCGACGCTGTGGCCATGGCTATGGTAAGCGCCGGGCTCGGGATTAAACGGCGCGACGATTTCTTCCACGTCGAGACCAAAACCACGCAGCATGCTGTCCAGCACATGGTCGCGCAGGTAACGCAACTGGCCCGGCTGAATCTCCAACGGCACATGACGGTTGCCCATGTGGTAGGCGGCGCGTGACAGCAGCAATGCGTCATCGCAGAAGACCCTCGACAGCGATTCGGATGCCGCGTGAATCATGATCACACTACCGTCATCGCCCTGCAGCCGCTGCCCTTCGGCGAGTACGCGCCCGCGCGGCAGAAACAAGCCGATCTCGACGCCGCCCTGGGTCTGCGCGCGCAAGCGACTGCGTGTGCGCTTCTCGTAGGTCAGTTCAAGCACATGGTCGGCTGGGCCTGGTTCATCCAGCCATTGATGGCATTCGATCATTACGCACTCCCTAGAACAGATAATAACGCTGGGCCAACGGCAGGGATTCGGCCGGCTCGCACAACAGCTCAACACCATCAGCCTTGACCACATAGGTCTGCGAATCGACGCTGATCACCGGCTGGTAATCGTTAAGCTTCATGTCCGCCTTGCTGATGCTGCGAGTTTTGCTGACGGCTTCCAGCCGCCGGTTCAACCCGAGCTTGCCGGCGATATCGGCATCCAGCGCTGCCTGACTGACAAAAGTAATACAGGTGCTGTTCATCGCGCTGCCGAAGGCGCCAAACATCGGCCGGTAATGCACCGGTTGCGGGGTGGGAATCGACGCGTTGGGGTCACCCATCGGGGCCGCAGCAATGGAGCCGCCCTTGATGATCAGGCTGGGTTTAGTCGCAAAAAATGCTGGCTTCCATAACACCAAATCAGCCAGTTTGCCCACCTCGACCGAGCCGACCACATGGGAGATGCCCATGGTGATTGCCGGGTTAACGGTGTACTTGGCGATATAACGCTTGGCGCGGAAGTTGTCCGACCAGTCGTCGTCCTCAGGTAGCGGACCACGTTGCACCTTCATCTTGTGCGCGGTTTGCCAGGTGCGCGTGATCACCTCACCCACGCGGCCCATAGCTTGGGAGTCGGAGGAGATCATGCTGAAGGCGCCCAGATCATGCAGGATATCTTCGGCGGCGATGGTTTCGCGGCGGATGCGCGAGTCAGCAAAGGCGACGTCTTCGGCAATTGCCGGGTCCAGGTGGTGGCAGACCATCAGCATGTCCAGATGCTCATCCACGGTATTGATGGTGTAGGGCCGGGTCGGGTTGGTCGACGAGGGCAATACATTCGGCTCGCCACAGGCCTTGATGATGTCCGGTGCGTGGCCGCCACCAGCACCCTCGGTGTGGTAGGTGTGAATCACTCGGCCCTTGATCGCCGCCAGGGTATCTTCAACAAAACCCGACTCGTTCAAGGTGTCGGTATGGATAGCCACCTGCACATCGTAGGCTTCAGCCACACTCAGGCAGCAGTCGATAGCCGCTGGCGTGGTGCCCCAGTCTTCGTGCAATTTGAGGCCCATAGCCCCCGCTTCCAGCTGTTCTTCCAGCGCATCCGGCAGGCTGGCGTTGCCCTTGCCGAGAAAGCCCAGATTCATCGGGAAGGATTCGGCCGACTGCAGCATCCGGGCGATATGCCAGGCGCCGGGTGTGCAGGTAGTTGCGTTGGTGCCTGTTGCAGGACCAGTGCCGCCGCCGAGCATGGTGGTGACTCCGGAGGTGAGCGCCTCTTCAATCTGCTGTGGACAGATAAAGTGGATATGCGCATCAATGCCGCCGGCAGTGAGAATCAGGCCCTCCCCGGCGATGACTTCGGTACCGGGACCCACGATGATATCTACGCCGGGCTGAATATCCGGGTTACCGGCCTTGCCGATCTGGCTGATCATGCCGTTCTTGATCGCCACATCAGCCTTGATCACACCCCACCAGTCCAGAATCAGGGCATTGGTTATCAGGGTGTCCGGGGTCTCCGCGCGTACCCGCTGGCTTTGCCCCATACCGTCACGAATCACTTTGCCGCCGCCGAACTTGACCTCTTCACCGTAACGGGTCAGATCTTTCTCGACGCTGATCCACAGCTCGGTGTCACCCAGGCGTACGCGATCGCCCGTGGTTGGGCCGTACATCTCGGCGTAGGCTTCTCTGCTGATCTCCATCTAGCGCTCCTTATTCACTGTTCGCACTTCACAGGCTGCCCATTACCAGGCCGCGAAAACCATAGACCTTGCGCTCGCCGGCCAGGGCTACCAGTTCGATCTCGCGGCTCTGGCCGGGCTCGAAACGCACGGCGGTGCCAGCGGCAATATTCAGGCGAAAGCCGCACGCAGCGTCGCGATCGAAGTGCAAGGCGGCGTTGGTTTCCGCGAAGTGGTAATGCGAGCCGACCTGGATCGGCCGGTCGCCACTGTTGGCCACGCTGATGGTGATAGTCTCGCGCCCTTCGTTGAGCGTCAGGCTACCGGGGCGAGTCTGGATTTCTCCGGGAATCATGGTCAGCTCCTGTCAGGGAATCGGGTTGTGAACGGTGACCAGCTTGGTACCGTCCGGAAAGGTCGCTTCCACCTGCACTTCGGCGACCATTTCCGGTACGCCGGGCATTACCTGTTCACGGGTCAGCAGCGTGCGGCCATAGCTCATCATCTCCGCCACGCTGCGACCGTCACGGGCGCCCTCCATGATCGCGGCACTGATATAGGCCACTGCTTCGGGGTAGTTCAGTATTACCCCTCGGGCCAGCCGCCGTTCGGCCACAAGGGCTGCGGTAAACAGCAGCAGCTTGTCTTTTTCGCGGGGAGTCAACTCCATGCAAACACTCCTGTCAGGTAGTCCAGATACGCGGCAAGCAGGTTTCCCGACCGTTGATCAACGGTCGCAGCTGCTGCCACAGACGAATGAAACTGTTACGCGCATGTTCCGCGTGCTGTCCCAGATAGCGCGCAATCAGCAGACCATGGCGCTGGGTAAAAGCCAGTTGCGGGTAATCGGCAAAGTCTTCGCGCAGCCGGTCGAGTTGATCGCGATCCAACGTCAGCGTGGCTAGCCAGGTACCGCTGACACCCGCGTTGCCAAGACCCCAGCGTGCCGTGAGCAACGGGTCACCGCCTTCGAAGCGGTTACGCTCGATATACAACGGCCGGCCATCGCGCCAGACATCCAGATGCTGATCGACGCGACCACGCTCGAAGCCCTCACCGGACGCAGGACGGCCCAGACAGAGCAAATCCCAGGCGCAAAACCGAGCGCCCGTGACCATATCGATGCGGGTAATCATGCGCGCGTTGCAGCCCTCGAAAGCGATGGTGTCCTGGGGAAGATATTCCAGGCTAGCGCGAGCCGCGACGCTGAAGCGGTTGTGCTGCACCTGCAGGGTGCCGTTGTTCCGAGCTCGGTAGAACTTGCCGGAAGAAGGCGTGGTCAGCAGTACACTGCTGCCCTCTCCCACTGATACCTGGAGGCGCAACGAATCGCCACTGACCATGCCTCCAGGGGGATGCAGGATGTAAAAATGGGGGCATTCTGCCCCTTCAGGGAGCAGCGGCCGCTGGATGCGCAGCGGGCCCCGGTGACTGACATGCTCAAGCACAGAGCGGCCACCCCGGCTGACGATGCCGAGGTTCAGACCTGCCTGCCAGTTAATGGCGCTGTCGTGCTGTTCAAGATGCCAAGCGGCAGTCATGCTCTGCCCTGTCCTTTACCAATGTATCTGGTAAAGCCTGAGCAAAGGACGTGCCAGCCTGAGGGGAACGAGGTTACGGGGATGCACCGCAATCGAGCGCCCCATTTCAGGGCGACGACCGACATCAATCAGATATACGCACCTTTATGGTGCATGCATACTGCAAATATGCCGCAGAGGTAACGCAAAGATCGCCTTTAGCGTGCTTGCAAAGATCCTGCGGCCCTCAGCGATCTTCAGCGGGCACATCGGCTTGATCGCCGCGTTCGTGCCCTAACTCCAGGGCTGCGCGATCGGTCCAGTCTTCGCTTAACTCAGCCTTAACAGACACACCTAACTCTTTGAAATCAGTGATCTGTTTAACCAGATTTCCGCGCCCGTTAACCAGTTGATCGCGGGCCTTCTGATAAGCATCGGTGGCCTTCTCCAGACTCTTTTCAATGCCGTCCATGCTACCCAGAAAAGTGCGCAGCTTGTCATAAACCTTGCCTGCTCGTTCGGCCAGTTCGGCGGTGTGCTTATTCTGATCTTCGAAACGCCAGAGCTGGCGTACGATGTTCAGGCTGGTCAGCAGGGTGGTCGGCGTGGCGACCAGCACGTTCTGTTCGATGGCCTTCTGAAACAGGCTCTCGTCTGCCTTCAAGGCCTCGACGAAGGCGGACTCAATAGGAATAAACATAAAGACCATTTCCGGTGCATTGAGTCCGGGCAATTCGAAGTAGTTGCGATCCGAAAGTTCACGTATGCGCTGACTGATGGCCTGCACATGCTCAGCCAATGCCACCCGGCGCTCGGTCTCATCTTCACTATTGATATAGCGGGTGTAGGCATTTAGCGAGACTTTGGCATCGATGATCAGGTGTTTCTCCTGTGGCAGGTAGACCAGCACGTCCGGACGCTGGCGTTGGCCGTCGGCGTTGGTCATGCTGACTTCGCGCTTGAAGTCTTTGCCGGCGATCAGGCCCGAGCGCTCCAGCACGTTCTCTAGAATCAGTTCGCCCCAGTTGCCCTGGGTTTTCTTCTGCCCGCGCAGGGCGGTACTCAGATCGTGGGCCTCCTGGGTGATCTGCCTATTCAGCTCCTTGAGATGATTAAGCTCGCTGGCCAACGTCGCCTGCTGCTGGGTATCCTTATGGTGAATGTCCTCAACCTTGAGGCGGAACTGATCGATCTGTTCGCGGAAGGGTTTCAGCAGGCTGTCCAGCGACTGCTGGCTCTGCTGGGAAAACGCCTGGCCTTTGGCTTCGAAGATCTTGCCCGCCAACTGTTCGAACTCCATTTTTAACTGGTCACGGCTGTCCTTCAGCAGTTGCTGCTGCTCGGTGAAATGCTGCTGGCGGTGCTCCAGCGTATTTTTCAGGGTGCTGTGTTCCAGCCCTAGCTGTTCGTGAGTTCCCTGCAGGCTGAGTAGGCGCTCATTCAACACCTGGCGTTCCAGGCGCAGTTCGTCGATCTGCCGCGCCTGCTCCTGGCTCAGCGTCTGTGCGCGTTCGGCCCTAAGCTGCCAGTCATGGCTCTGCTGTTCCAGTTGCGTCAACTGTACACTGCGCTGCTCGAGCTGCTGACGCAGCATCTCCAGACTTTCCTGCTGATGCTCCATGCGCACGTCCAGGCCGGCGTGGCGTGCCTGCTGTTGGTGCATCTCCTGCTGCAACTGCTGTGTTTCACCACGCTGCAGCTCGAGCTGCTGGCGCGTCAAATTCAATTCCTTCTGCGCTTGGCTGCCACGGCGCACCGCCAACCAGGCAGTTACGGCCCAACCCAGCAAGAGCGCCAGCGTAATACCAGCCAACAGGGTTTGAGGGTCAGATACGAGCATCGAATTTCTCCATTTAGTGGCCGGGCATTATCGCTTTGTTGCCCGCCCTTTGTAACCCGTGCAACGTCAGCACAGACCCTGGCATCTCCGTTCTAGCACGCATCTCCCCCATTAGGGGGGTGCATCATTTGCCGGCAGGGGAATAGTGTCGATTGGGCTGCAATGGTGGCCGTCTGCACCAGCCAAGGATTCCCAATAACAACAAGCGCTCGGCGCGCGAGGAATACCATGTCCAGAACAACAAAAATCCCGTCACTCAACACCCTGCTCACGCCATTGGCTGTCGCCATCGCTGTGCTGGCAAGTCTTCCCGCAAATGCCGCACGCTTCGATATAGGTGAAATCGAAGGCCAATTCGACTCACAATTGTCTGTCGGCGCCAGCTTCGGCACCAGCAGCATCGACAAGGATCTCATCTGGGTCAATAACGGCGGCACCAACAACGCGGCCAACTCGGATGATGGCCGGCTGAATTTCGAGAAAGGCGACATGTTCTCGCAAATTTTCAAAGGCACTCATGATCTGTCATTCAAGTACGGCAATACCGGCGTATTTCTACGCGGCAAGTACTGGTATGACTTTGAGCTGAAAGACGGCAGCCGCGAGCTGTACGATATTGACGATAGCGGACGCCGTACTGCAGCCAAGACCTCAGGCGCCCAATTACTTGATGCCTTTATCTACCACAACTACAACATCGGCAACCTCCCAGGTTCGGTACGGGTCGGGCGCCAGGTGGTCAGTTGGGGGGAAAGTACCTTTATTCAGAACAGCATCAACAGTATCAACCCGATCGACGTTGCCGCCTTTCGACGCCCGGGCGCGGAGATCAAGGAGGGATTGATTCCGGTCAACATGGTGTTCGTGTCCCAGAGCCTGACCGATAACCTGGGTATGGAAGCTTTCTATCAACTGGAGTGGGACCCTACCGTACTGGATAACTGTGGCACCTTTTTCTCCTTCACTGACTCGGTCGCGAAGGGATGCAATCAGGTAGGTGTTGGCGGTTCGCAGCTCAACAGCCCGGCGGACCCAACCAATCCCTTCGCTTACGTACCGCGTTCCGGTAACCGTGAGGCCAGCGACAGCGGCCAATATGGTGTGGCATTCCGGCTGTTTGTCGATGCCTTGAACCAGACCGAATTCGGTTTTTTTGCGATGAATTACCACAGCCGCACACCCATATTCAGTACCACCGCAGGGACTGGCGCGCCCACAGGCTTCAGTTTCAACGACAATACTGGTGTATTTGAAGTGCCATTGGACGCCAATTACTTTATCGAGTATCCCGAGGATATCCGTCTGTACGGCATGAGTTTCCAGACCAATATTGCCGGTGTCGCGGTGTCTGGCGAAGTGAGCTACCGGCCGAACCAGCCGTTGCAAATCAGCACCAATGACCTGGTTGGGGCCGCGCTTGGCGCTGCTGGCAACCCAGTGTCGCCGGTTAACGCGACCGGCATTGGCGGCACTGTCTTTGGTGTGCCGGCAGCGCCGGGTACCGACCTGAAAGGCTACAAACGCATGCCTGTCACGCAGGCGCAAATGACCGTGATCAACTTCTTTGACAACGTCATGGGCGCCGAGCGTCTGACCCTGATTGGCGAGGTGGGTTACAACCATATCAGCGGCATCAAGGATAGCCCGACCGAACTGCGCTTTGGCCGCGACTCGATGTACGGTTCAGGCCCTCTAGCAGTACCTGGACTGTGCGAAACAGTCGTGAACGCCGCCCAACCCAAATACTGCACCAACGACGGTTTCTATACCCAGCATTCCTGGGGCTTGCGCACCGTTGCCTCACTTGAATACCGTGGTTTCGCCGGCGTCGCTTTGACGCCCAACGCGGCCTTCGCCTGGGACGTCGAGGGTTACGGCCCGAACTTCAACGAAGGCTCCAAAGCCGCCAGCTTGGGCTTGAACGCCGTATACAACAATAAATACAACGCCAGCATCAACTACACCAACTTCTTCGACGGCGATTTCAATACCAACGTTGATCGGGATTTTGTGGCAGTCAGTGTTGGCGTGAACTTCTGATCAGGACGGAGACGACTATATGAAAACAATAACCAATCTGGGCCGTCGCACGCTAAGTGTTTTAGCCCTTAGCAGCCTCGCCTTATCCGTATCGGCCGCGGTTTCCCCTGAGGAGGCAGCCACCCTGCAAACCACCCTGACACCCATCGGCGCCGAGCGCGCCGGCAATGCCGCCGGCACCATCCCGCAATGGACTGGTGGGTTGGCCCGTGACGCCGCCGCAGTGGATGCCAATGGCTTCTATGCTGATCCATTTGCGGCAGATCAGGAGCTGTTTACCGTGACAGCGGCCAACATAGAGCAATACAAGGACCAGCTTAGCCCCGGCCAACAGGCGATGTTTGCCCGTTACCCGGAGACATACCGGATGCGCGTCTACCCTAGCCGCCGCAGCAATACCGTACCCCAAGAAGTGTTCGATGCGGTGGCACGCAACGCGGTCAACACAGTCACCGCCGAGGGCGGCAATGGCCTGGAAAACTTTGATACCGCCTACCCTTTCCCGATCCCCAAGAGCGGCGTTGAGGCGGTTTGGAACCACATCGCCCGTTACCGTGGCGGCAGTTTCGCGCGGACCATTGCCCAGGCCACGCCACAGGCCAACGGCTCAAACACCATGGCTGTACTACAGGATGAGTTCACCTTTGCCACGGCGCTGAATGACTATGGCCCGGCGATCTCCGATAATCTGATGTTCTATTTTACCCAGCGCATTCTTTCACCCTCGCGCCTGGCGGGGGACGTACTGCTGGTGCACGAATTCATCAATCAGGTTCGCGAGCCACGGCTTGCATGGATCTACAACGCCGGTCAACGCCGTGTTCGCCGTGCACCTCAGGTCGCCTATGACGGGCCTGCCTTTGGCTCGGACGGTACCCGCACATCGGACAACTACGACTTTTACAATGGCTCTCCAGACCGTTATGAGTGGAAACTGATTGGCAAGCGCGAGATGTTGATTCCGTATAACAACTACCGCATTGCTTCTAAGGATGTGAAGTACAGCGAAATCGTTCAGGCAGGCCATATCAACCAGGATCTGGTGCGCTACGAGCTGCATCGGGTGTGGGAAGTTGAAGCTGTGCTGCGCGAGGGGCAGCGCCATGTCTATGCCAAGCGCCATCTGTTTATCAATGAGGATAACTGGCAGGCCTCCGCCGTTGATCACTACGATGGTCGCGGCGGACTCTGGCGGGTAGCTGAATCGATTGCCATGCAGCGCTTTGACCATATGGTACCGAGCTACGCGATTGAGACCTTGTATGACCTGCAGAACGGGCGCTATGTGGCGCTGGGAATGACCAACGAAGAGCGCAGGAACTACGACTTCAACTTCAGTGGTGCTTCGGCAGACTTCACCCCCAACGCTCTGCGCGCTTCGGGCATCCGCTAACATCGGGCAGCACGTAAAACCACCATTGGCTATGGCCAGTGGTGGTTTTTTTATGCACGTGATAGCGCCTGCAGCGTTTGTCCATTCTGCAGCATGACTGCAGCCTGTGCTCGGCTGTCGACTTTGAGTTTGGCAAAGATACTTTTCATGTGCGACTTGATGGTTTCCGGCGTGACATTCAAATCCCGGGCGATCTGCTTGTTTGACTTACCTTCGCAGACCAGTTGCATTACTTGCCGCTCTTTGACAGTTAACCCCAGTAGCGCTGCATTACACGCCTGAGCAGACTGCCCATGGCGCTGCCCAGTAGCCGCGAACAACGCATCAACCGCATCCCTCCACTGTTCTGTCACACAATCTGCAAGACGCTCACATGACAGGCCCAAGGGCAAATCCTGCAACACGCTGATCGCACCGGAATGCTGAGTACGCAGTAGCACTTCATCCAGCAACGGTTGGCCTAGTTCAGGCTGGCCGCGCAAGCAATAAAGCGCACCGAGCGCCGAGGCCAGTTCGCAATACATCAGATCCAATTGGCGCTGTTGCAGCTCGCGCATTAACACCTGGCTCTGCTCGGCAAGCCCAGGGGCTTCGTCCAGATCACACAGCGCTAGCCAGAGTCTGCTCAGTTGCGCGTACACGCGGGCGTCCAGGTTCACATCAGACCCGGCACCCAGCGTAAGCTCGCTCAGACAATGGCTGCAGGAAATCGCCTCACGTGATTTGTGCTCCTGCAGGTTTAACCACACGCGTTCCAGTAATACTCTAGCCCGCAAGCGCGGCCAACCGTGACGGTTGGCCAGCAGGTCCAGCTGTTCCAGGCTGCGGCGTGCCCGCGCAGGAGCGCCCTGATACCACTGTAAGCGCGCTTGAGTACAGTAGGCGGCTGCCAGACAATCGAGAAAACCGCCCAGCGCAATATACTCCATGCATCGGGCCAGATAGGTTTCCGTTAAAGCATGATCGCCGCGCCGATAATGCAACTGAGCCAGCAAGGCATTTGGCAGTGCGACAAGCGCCGGATTAGGACCCTCCATCCGCGCATGAACGCCGTTATCGACCCGCACTAGCAGGTCTTCCAGACAATCTTGAGCATCCTGCAAGCGGCCCTGAGCACATTCAGCCAGGGCGTGGATCGAGCGTCGATAGTAGTCATGAAATAGCATGCTGGCTGAATGCCGCCGCTCACTAAAGGTAGGCGGTACTGAATAAAAGGCGTCCCAACGGCTGGCGTGGTAATGGCTACAACTCATCAGGTTGCGCAGCACATTGGTAATCCACGGCCGATGTTCCATCGCTTGGGAGCAACGGGTGGCCAGCTCACCGGAGCGCTCATTGTGATCGGCTAAGCCCAGCAACATAGCGCGCAGTGCCTGCATCTCCCAATATACCCGGGAGGTTGGGCCTTCCTGCTGACGGTCGGCAATGTCCCGTTCCAGTTCATCGAGCAATATTTCAGCGGCCTTGACCTCCAGCGCCAGACCCATAGCCCAAACACGGGCCATTTTCAGCGGTAAAGGTGCTTCTTGCGCCTCGAGCTTCCAGCGTTTCTCCAGCATCACCAGCGTATTGAAGTCGCCTTGTTCGAGTAGCTCCAGGGCACACTGATTAATCCACTCGCGCACCTGCTTGCCCTGCTCTGCTTCAAGCCCAAGCTTTATCGCATCAAGCCAATGACGATGTGCTGCAAACCACTGCGCGGCACGGAAGCGTAACCTTTGTACCGCTTCCGGATACTGCTCAAGGCAGCGTCTCTTCAGGTAGCTACGCAACAGCGGGTGCAGGGTAAACCAGTGATCTTGACCCTCCAGATCTTTTATAAACAGCTGCCTGCGTTGCAATTCACTCACCAACTGTCTGGCTGCAACAGCACCAATCAGCTCGGAAGCCAGACCGATACTAAATTTATCCAGCAGACTCAAGTAGCACAGATGCTCATGGCCGGCATCTTCCAGATTGTTCAGCAACTCCTCAAACAACAGGCAAATACTACGGCTGGCAACACGCGGTACGCCGCCAGTATCAAACTGCGGCGTCAGCAGAAAAGCCCGCAGGGCCGCAACCCAGCCGTCGCTCTCCTGCTGGATGGCGCATAAATCCCCTGCATGCTCCAGTTCCAGACTGGCCTTGCGAAACAGATCACGGGTTTCTTCAAGACAAAATCGCAGGTGGCTGGCATCCAGCTCAAGCAGATCATCTGCGTAGTGCTTTTCCAGCAATGCTGCGGGCAACTCCTGCCGACTGATCAACACCAGATACAAATGCTGCGGCGCACGCTGGATAAAAAACCGCAGTGCATTGACCAGCACCGGATTACTGATGCGCTGGCAATCATCAATAAAGAGAACCAGAGGGCGGTCAAACTGAATCAGCTCATTGATCAGCAGGCTGGCAAGCGTTTCCATGCTAAAAAAAGTCAGCTCTGCCCGCAGGCCAAGGCAACCGCGACCCAGTGCCGGATCGGCATGATTCAGCGCTGCGGCCAGATAGAACAAAAGACGTTGTACCGACGCGTCCTGCTCATCCAGTGAAAGCCAGGCGACGGCGTGCCCTTGCGCAGCCAGACTGTCTGCCCAGATACTGGCCAAGGTAGTTTTGCCGAAGCCCGGCGGCGCCTTCAGTACGGTGATGCCATGCTCGGTGATTTGCTCGGCGAGGCGTTCCAACCGCGGGCGCGGCAGGATCCCACGCCCCAGGCGCGGGGGATTAAGTTTGGTGGCCAGGAGTAGCGGGATATCATTGCCGGACGGCGAAATACAGTCGAGCAAGGGCGGGGTCAGAACACGGCCTTTCATGATCATGGAGTCAATCATCCTGATGCACGCGAGCCAGCTTATTGCTGGCCTCTTGTTATTTGCCGGACATCTCGAGGTGTTAACCGCGACCTGCCTTCAAAGGTCAAGGCAGGCTCAAGAGGATATCCGATCTGACTTGAGCCTAGCATAGGATGCAAAAATTAGAGTAATTACTCTTTAATAAATATGTTACCGGCTGCAGGTCATCTGCAGTACCGCCACCGATTCATTGCCCGGCTGCCTGCAGCGCCTGTATGTGGGTATCGTATTCACGCTTTCTGACGTAGAGCAGAATATTATTCACCTCAGCCTCATTCAGGCTGTGGGCGAAACTCGGCATGCCCAATGACTCCAGTGCCCCACCACGCAGGATCGCCTGATAGGCATCGCGAGTCGCTGGCGATGAGTGACGCAGGTCAGGCAGCACGCCACCACCAATCACACCAGCACCGTGACAGACGGCGCAGTACTGACTGTAGAGCTGTAGACCATTGTCAATATCCTCTTCAGCGGCAAGTACCGGTTCAGGCACTCGCTCGCTAGCCAGGGGCTCGGTCAGTTGAGGCAGGGCAGCCGTGGCCCCAAGTTTGAAGACCAATATGCGGCTAATATTACGCACCCCGGTTGCCACTGCAGCATCACCGCCGAACAGAGCCGCAGCACCTCCCCAGCCAGCCATCAGCGCCACGTATTGCTCACCTGCATGCTCATAGCTCATAGGCGCCGCAATCACCCCGGTTTGCGCATCAAAGCGCCAAAGCGGTTGGCCGGCATCAGCGCTATAAGCGACGAAGTGACCGGCAGCCGTACCCTGGAAGACCAGATTCCCAGCCGTGCTCAGAGTGCCGCCATTCCAGTGATTGGGGTGCTCTACACGCCACGCCGCCGCCTGCCTGACAGGATCCCAGGCGATCAACGCACCGGAGGTATACTCGCGGGGCAACTCAAGAATCTCCGATGAGCCAGAACCGGTATTGAAGGCCTCTCGGCGCACAAAGCTATTGCCTTCGTTACTGTAGGTACCGGGAACTTCCTGATACGGGATATACACCAGACCGGTATGCGGATTAAACGACATCGGATGCCAGTTATGCGCCCCGAAAGGGCTCGGCCACATCACCACCTGCTCCGTCTCGTAACGCGCACCGGGGACCTCCACCGGCCGGCCGGTAGCCATGTCGATGCGCTCCGCCCAAGTTACCTTGCCGAACTTCTCCGCCGACAACAGCTCACCCGTTTCCCGATCGAGTACGTAGAAAAACCCATTTTTTGGCGCTTGCATCAACACCTTGCGCTCTTTACCTGCGATTTCCAGCTCGGCAAGAATCATATGTTGGGTGGCAGTGAAATCCCAGGTATCGCCGGGATTGACCTGGTAATACCAGACCAGCTTGCCGGTATCCGGACGTAATGCCAGGATGGAGGACAGAAACAGATTATCGCCCCCGCCGGGGCTGCGTACTTCACGGTTCCAGGGTGAACCATTGCCGGTACCGACATACAACAGATCCAGTTCCGGATCATAGGCCATGCTATCCCAGGCGGTCCCGCCACCCCCGAATGACCAATCCGTCTGTTCGCTCCAGGTCTTCGCCGCTTCAGCCAACTCGGGATGTTCAATCGGCAGGGAGGGATCCGCGGGCACGGTATAAAAACGCCACTTCATCTCACCAGTCTCGGCATCATAGGCGGAGAAATAGCCGCGCACACCAAACTCGGCCCCACCGTTGCCAATCATGACCATACCTTTGACGACCCGGGGCGCTGCGGTAATGGTGTAGGGCTGGCGGTTGTCGGTGGTTTGTTCGCTCCAGACCAGCTTGCCGGTCTTGGCGTCCAACGCAATCAGCCGGCCATCCAGCGTGCCAACATAGACTTTACCCTGCCATAGCGCCACGCCCCTGTTGACCGCATCGCAGCATGCGTGCCGGCCTTTGGCTTTGTTGACCTGAGGGTCGAAGCTCCACAACAGCTTACCGGTGCTGGCATCCACTGCCAGCACTCGACTCCAGGACAAGGACGTATAAAGGACCCCGTCGCTATACAGGGGCGTGGCTTCCAAGCCGCGGTTATTATCCAGATCGATAGACCAGGCCAGACCCAAGTTTTCCACCGTCTCGGCATTAATACCGGTGAGCGGGCTATGGCGCTGCTCCGACCAGGTTCGGCCATGGCTGAGCCATTGGGCTCCCTCAGATGCCGACGCACGCATGGCCGCGGTATCGACGGCGGCGGCCTGACCAACCTGCCAGCTCAACAGGCCACATATCAGGATGCTTGACCACAGCAGCGAAAATTTCATTGTTATTGTTGTCCTTGTAACAGTTGAGATGACGCATTTGACACTGTTTGAACCTTTATCCTAGGGCCGCGCAGTCAGCTCTTTCACCCCCCGCTTGGGGGATAGCACGCAGGGATGGTGGAATGCTGAGCTGCGTTGCAAAATAATTCCAGTTATTGCAATCCCTGCACATCCATGTGCTAGGCTTTTAACAAGCCACGCTTTTACACCCCCAACATAACGGACCAATCTGGGAGCGTGGAGGGAGCGGTGATGCTCGGCAAAATCGACAAGGTGGTAAGAAGGCTTCTGGTGGTGGAAACGTTCGCCGCATGGACCCGACTGCTGGACAATCTGAGCCAAACTGGCTGGCAGATAGAGAACACCAGCTTGAACCACGCTGCGGGCAGAGAATGCGATGTCGGCATCATTCATTTGCTCGACAGCCATCTGCAGCAACAAGAGGTACTCAAGCACATTATCCGTCAGAGCGGCGGAGAGTGGATTGCTATCGTTGACCCCGAAATTAAAAACGAATCGGCAATGCGTGCATTTATCAGCGAATGGTTCTTTGATTTCTACACCCTCCCCTTTGATTTCCACCGTATGCAAGCGGCCCTCGGCCGAGCCTATGGAATGTCCCGCCTGCGCACCCTCAATTTGGACTCAACGCCCAAAGAGGATCATGAATTTCTTGGCACCAGTAAGCAGGCCAAAGCGCTACGCAAGCTGGTTAGCCGTTTTGCGAGCACCGATTCTCCGGTGTTGATTCGTGGCGAAAGCGGCACCGGCAAGGAATTGGTGGCGCGTGCACTGCATTGGACATCCAGGCGAGCAGACAAACCCTTTATCGCCGTAAACTGCGGCGCCATACCCGACCAATTGATCCAGTCGGAAATGTTCGGCCATGAAAAAGGCGCCTTCACCGGCGCCCACCAGCGCAAAATCGGTCGAATAGAAGCTGCTCATGGCGGCACCCTGTTCCTTGACGAAATAGGTGATCTGCCGCTGGAGCTGCAGGCCAACATGCTGCGCTTTCTTCAGGAAATGCAGATAGAACGGGTTGGCAGTAATCAACCCATTCAGGTTGATGTGCGCGTTGTGGCGGCCACTCATATCGATCTTGAAGCGGCCGTTGCCGATGGCAGGTTTCGCGAAGATCTGTATTATCGTCTGAATGTACTAGAAATCCACACCACCCCATTACACGAACGCCATGCCGACATAGCGCTGCTGGCCCAGCATTTCGCCCAGCTATATGCTGGAGAGGTGGGTCGAAAACCCCGCCCCTTCAGCCATGCGGCAATCAAATCCATGCTCCAACACCCCTGGCCTGGCAATGTGCGCGAACTGGCCAATCGGGTACGTCGAGGCATGGCGCTCGCCGAAGGGCGCACGATAGAGCCAGCAGATCTGGGCCTAGCGGTCGTCCAGGACCGGATCAAGATGGCCGACCGACTGGAGAACTACATCTTGCGTGCCGAGAAACAGGCACTCCATGATGCACTAACGCTCCATCCAAGCAATATGTGCCGGGTAGCCGAGACACTTGGCATTTCACGTCCGACGCTCTACCGCATGCTGCACCGCCATCAGATTATCTGATCGCGTTGCAGCATGCGGACGTTGAAGTTAGTAGTAGTAAGGGAATTTGAGGCTGAAACTAAAATCCGGGGCATCCGGGGTCAAGCCGATGGCCAAACTGGGTACCACAGTCAGCCGATCGCTAGCGGCGAAGGTCATGCCCAGATTGAAATAGGCTGCATTAGCATCACTGCCATTGACCGTCTGCCAAGGGCTCCCATCCGGCTTAATGCGACTGGAGCGGCTAATCAGCTCGGAAAATGACATCGACATGCTCATCCTATCGTTGAGCGCAAAGGCCATACCCGCGCCGAACTGAAAATAGTTACCTAACTGGACCTTGCCCGGCACCTTGACTCCGATCTGCGGGCTAATATCGGAGAAGTCGCCCTCCAGATGGTAAGTGTAGGCAAGGTTGCCAAACAGCACCGCAGGATCAACCGTCTTAACCAGCGCTATACCCGGCGTCACAGCCCAGACGCCGTTTCCTGTGGGTAAGTCGTCGGGGACGTTGAGGTTGTCGTTGCCCGAGACGGCGTTCAACTTGATCCCGTAAGGATCTGTACCGGTGGGCATCCGCACCCGCAAGCTGGCAACAGCGTCAGGCCTGCCTGGTGCCTCATCAAGAAATTTGTAGGATACACCCGCGCTGATATCGCCCAGGCGGGGGTCGCCGGTGACCTTTTTCTCACTGTATTGAGCACTGGAACCACCAGCGCCTGCCGACTGGTAGGTGGTTTCCCGGTAGACCAAAGGCAGGTTGACATCAAATTGCCAACGCTGCCGCCAGTTGTAGCGTCCGGTAAGATCAAAGGTGAAGGTGTCGGCATTGATCTCATCAATGCCCAGGTTGCCCAGAAAAATCGCATCCAGAGCCAAGAAGCCGTTGAGAAATAATTGTCGAGTATCGTAATGGCTGTAGGTTATTCCAGGTTCGATACTGAACCTGCCACCGCCAAAAAAACCGCTGGCTTCTTGGTACAACGCCTCAACACTCGGTGCCGGCTCCGACGAGTCCCTCAGCGACTCGCCATAGCCGGATCCTGCGCTAGCCGAGCGCGTTGCGGGTGATGCCGGCGCGCTGCGTTCACCCGCCTGAGCGAGCGCCTCGGCCCTGCGGCCTTCCACCTGGCGGATACGTTGTTCAAGTATCATAAGCGCATTCTGTTGCGCCTCATAGCGCTGCCGTAACGCCTCCAGTTGCCGACGCAGATCGGTTTCCTCTGGCTGCGCGACAGCCACTGAGCTGATACAAATCAATCCCCATACTAAACCACGTCCAGTCTGGTGCATGATACGCTTCCTTGTTTTAATGAACTGTGCAGATCCTTCAATATCCAATTGGCCGTAACGCTCGCAGCTGCTCCCATGTACAGTTGCCTAGCGTGGCATGCAGCGGGCTGTCACGCAGTGCCACATTCAATGCAGCCAGATTGCGCACGCTGTTCAAGCTACCGCTCATGTTGGCTTGTTGAAGCACACTCCCAGCGCCGATCTGTTGTTGAGCCTGCCCCTGCCCAGCCGCTTGCAGCACAACCTGCAGACCACCGCCATGGGCAGAGATCTGGACATTACCTGTCTCGTTAGCGAACTGAGTCGCTCCATTCCAGGGCTGTCCGCTTTGCGCTGGATAGTCCGTGCCGCCACTGCTAATCGAAATACTCACATCGTTCCACGCATCGTTGAAGTCGCCAGCGCTGCGCACACTCTGACTGACACCCTGGATCTGAGCCAAACCGTTACCGCCGATAATCTGGCCTGTGCCGGACACCACCGAGGTATCGCTTCCAGTCTGATCGATATAGCTAACGTAGAGGCTAGGCTGAGCTGTGCCATCAACCCGCAGAGATACCAGTGCGCCGATGCCTTGACCGGCGCTGTTCTGCCAGAAGGTTTCCATGGTCACACCGAAATGAATGATGCGACCGGGTAGCACGTAACGCCCGCGTAACTCGGCGAGTTCCGCATCGCTGACTTCCACTGGTTTAAAAAGACTGGCGCCATTGACTGGCAGGCTGAGACACAGCACGCCAGCTAGCCACCAAGATTTGTTGTTCATATGCCGCTCCCGGAGCCATTGGCTCCCAGCGCTGTGCGCTAAAAGAAATCACTTTGAATAAAACCGAAATCCAGCAAATCGGCATCGCGCACCGGTCGAAACCGATCCAGTCTGTGTCTGGCGGTCAAGGGTTCCGGTGGGGAAAGCAAAGCATTGTTTCTGTCGTAGCCAGGGCCAATCACAGCAAAGACGATACCGTTCCAACCCTTGGCAAACGCCTCAATAGTCATTTTGTTATGACCGAGAACCGGATCACCGATATAGACCCAGCCGTCACTGCTGGTTTGCATGACCACAAAATGCTTGTAGCCACGTACATCAATCAAAACGATGGCTGGTACCTTCACCTGCTCCAACTGCTCGGGTGCTATACGGTAGCCGCGCGCACGGAGACCAATGGTCTCGGCATAGCGTTTCATATCTAGCATCGAGAAACCCTGAGTACGCACCAACTCTATATCCGCCTCAGCAAGCATGCCGTGAATGACGTCTGCTTCGGTTAACTGCAAGCCATAGGCCTGATTCAGGATGGTGGCAAGCGACGCTGCCCCACAGCTAAAATCGGTTTTCTGCTCGACCAGATTGATAAAGCGCCTTTCGCGCATACTGGTAACCGATTTGTATACCAGCGTGCCACCGGGTAGAGCTGCAAAAGGCTGGGACGTAACAGTTTGCGCCTGAACGGTAGTCAGTGGCGCGGCCAATACCATCAGCACAACTGCCAGCCTGAGCCCATTCATACCGCCTCCTTGTACCCAATGGCTAAAACTAGAAAGAAGAGCCCGGACACAGAGTGCCCGGGCCTGACTTACCGTTACAGACTAGGACTAGGGCAAGCGTTACAACCTGCAGCGATGGCCAGCGAATTGCTTTGCTGGTTACCGCTACCCGCAGCAATGTTGACACCCACGTTGCCGGAAACCCCGCCCAGCGAGCCGCTCATGACCGCGTTGTTAACCACCGGCACTCCGGGCTGGTAGCCCCAATGGCCGTGGCTTCCACCAAGGTCGAGATTGGATACACTGTTGTCGGAGGAGTTCTGATGGACCAGTACATTAGCCCCAGCGGTATAAGCAGTGTCCGAAGACGCAACAGCCATATCGTTCTTCTGCTGGTTGCTGTTACCTGCGGCGATGTTGATGCCCAGGTTACCCGATGTGCCACCCGCCGAATCGGTCAGGCTCGCATCATTAGGCACACCGTAGTTGGTCAGATCGTTGTGCTGGTTGTTCTGATACACATCGATGCTGGCCTGAGCAGAACCACCTAGCAGCCCGAAGCCAAACACAAAGGCCGAATCAGCCGTAGCGATAGCGGCAGCGTTGGCTTGCTGGTTGTTGTCACCAGCGGCAACGTTGACACCGACGTTACCAGATGCGCCACCCAGTGAACCTTCTACCTCAGCGGTGTTTTCAACGGTCTTGTTGAACGAAGTGTTATTTTTGTTCTCCTGGATATCGACAACCGTTGCCGACGCGCCGTCGGAGCCTGGATAACCGGTGGCGTGAGCGCCAACGGACAACAGTGCAACCATAGCCATGGCCAGCGGTGTTAGCAGTTTTTGAGTCTTCATGGTAAATCTCCTTTCGATTGATATATCCTTGCGTTTAGGCAGGCAGTATTGGATCAATCCATGATCCGGATGCCGAGACTATTAACCATACGGTTCCCTGCCCCGGCACTCTGGTTCAGCTGCACCACTCCACGACTGTCGGCAAACGCCTGATCGTCAATGCTGATCACGCGTCGGCCACTCTGAGGTGCTTCCGCTCCCGAGTTGATAGATGACGGCGCGACACTTTGTGCCAAACCGCCGTCATCCAGACTTTCCGGCATCGAGCCAAACTCGATTCGAAAAGCGTTGATTTGCTGATTGCCGCTACCGGCGCTCTGATTGACCCCCAAGACGCCATTGCCTTGGCTGAAGGCGTCGCCGCGAATCTGTGCACTGGCGTCCAGTAGCAGATGTTCCTCAGCGATGATGTCGCGCGTTTGCTCGACCTTGATCCGGATTTCAGCACGATCTCCGATGGCCAACGCCCGTGCGTTGACCTGTTGCTGGTCGGTGCCCGCGGCTTGGTTGATCATCACCACACCGCTGTAACCTTTGCCGCTGGATTGGATGTCAGCATTGACGGCCATTTCGCCTAGGGCGGCAGCGGAACCGAGTAGTAAGCCGACGGCGACGGCAATCACCAGATTGGAGGAGTTCATGTTATGGCCTCTGGAGGATGTGCAAAGGGCGCAGGCCTTGCTCAATACTGCGATTAACCTGCCCATCGATACTGCCGAGTGCGCTACCGGAGTGCCCAACTGGATTGTTGCCAGCAATCGAGGAATGGTTAGCCGCGCCTGAGGTGCTGGAATGATGGCCCTGGCTGAGCGGTGTAAGCATTTGCTGAGTCATTCGCGTGCCGCTGGTAACCGCGGCAAAATCGTTGTCATTCAACTCACCTGGCATACTGCGCATCTGCAGGTCTTCACCGATGTAAGTACTGGGTTTAGGGTTAACAACACGCGGATTGGGGTCAGGTACGACGGGAGGACGTGCGGCTGCGCGGGGCTGTACCTGGCGAATCAGGATGATGTCGCCGTCGGCTGCGACTAACTGGCTAGGGGTGGCCATCACGCCTATGGCAGTTATGGCTATACAGCCTAACCATCCTATGTAATTCGCCTGTTTCATGTCCCTTGTCCCTTTAGCGACTGCATCGTACCGATAGTCAACATAAGGCAGGTTCTATGCCGCTTTGCGTGTAGCTTTTAATAACAAGGGGTTAGCGAATCGAGACAGCCGTTGCTGAGAACAGCTGTTTCAGGGGGGTTACATCATAGGCAAGGCAAACAGCGGGGAAGGGTCTAGTACAGAGCTTCAGTCACAGCACAGAGTGTTGCACAAATGATACAAATAGCGCGGAACCGGCTTTTCTGATCAAAACTGTATCAGAGACGTTACAGATAGCTTTTCGGGAATGAAAAAGCCCCTGAAAAGGGGCTTTTTGCGGGTGAATATCAGCCAAACATGGTCAGCCACACTTGCTGTCACCGCAGTTCAGGCAGGTCATGCAACCGTCCATTTGCACCGCAGCCTGGGTATGACACTTGCTACACATTTGCGCACCTGGAGGGTAGGACGCCGTGCTGTCATCACAATCGGCAGCAACCTGCCCCTGCGGCTTGATCGCCTCAAACTCGGCGCGTTTTTGCTCCAGATAAGCGCGCTGATGCTCGTCCATCTCATCAACCATCATGCCAATGCGCTTAAGATGCTGTTCGAGTACATCGCCGATTTCCGCGACCAGCGACGGCATCCAGCGACCGCCGCGTTTCATATAACCGCCCTTGGGATCAAATACGCTGCGCAACTCTTCCACCAGGAAAGTGCAATCGCCGCCCTTACGGAACACAGCGGAAATAATCAGCGTCAGAGCCGAAATCCACTGGTAGTGCTCCATATTCTTTGAATTGATGAAGATTTCAAATGGACGGCGGATTTCATGATCGCTGCCATGGTTGAGAATGACGTCATTGATGGTGACGTAAATCGCATGCTCGGATGTTGGCGTCTTGATCTTGTAGGTAGAGCCTTCTAGAAACTCCGGCCGCTTGAGCTTCTCATGCATTTCTTCCAACTGGATGGCGGCCTCGGCAGGCTCGCTAACCTGGGCTGGCTCATCGGCCTTGACGACGGTGTAGTCGACAATCTTGCTGCTGATTTTCAGTGCCATGGTGCTGTTATCCTCACCCCGCTTAGCGGGGCTTCTTGCTGTTCATGTTATCGGGATGCATCTCAGAATATACTCGGCTCAAAATTTACCGTAGTAGCCTTCTTTCAACGCATCGTAAAGATTGGCAGCGCTGTGCATCTCGCCGTCATACTCGATCTCGTCTCCGCCTTTGGCCTCGACAAAACTGCCATCTTCCAGCTTGAAGCGGTAGGTGGTGTTGGCCAGATCCTGCTCCTTGACCAACACACCCTGGAAGGCTTCAGGGTTGAAACGGAAAGTGGTGCAGCCCTTCAGACCTTTCTCGAACGCATAGCGGTAGATATCCTTGAAATCTTCATAGGGATAGTCAGTCGGTACGTTGGCGGTCTTGGAGATGGAAGAATCTATCCACTTTTGCGCTGCAGCCTGCACATCCACGTGTTCGGTGGGTTTTACATCATCTGCGGCAATGAAGTATTCCGGCAGGTTACGGCTGGCCGCTTCCATGCTCGGCAATGCCTCGGGGTTGACGAAATGACGATAAGCCAGCAACTCGAAGCTGAACACATCAACCTTTTCCTTGGATTTCTTGCCTTCACGAATCACATTGCGGAAATAGTGATGGGCGAAGCTTGGCTCAATGCCGTTGGAGGCATTATTGGCCAGCGACAGAGAAATGGTGCCAGTGGGGGCGATCGAACTGTGGTGGGTAAAACGGCCACCCTTCTCGACCAGCGCCTTGACCAGTTCGGCATCTTCCCCAGCCACCTGCTGCATATAACGGCTGTATTTGGCCCACAGAACCTTGCCCTTGAGCGTGCTACCAACCTTTATACCGTCCTTGCGCATTTCCGGACGTTTGACCAGCATCGCTTCGGTCACCGTGAAATCTTCATCCATGATCGGGGCAGCGCCCTTTTCTTCCGCCAGTTGCAGCGCGGTACGCCAGCCCTGCACGGCCATTTCCTTGGATACCTGCTCGGTGAAATCCAGCGACTTGGCTTCGCCATATTTCATGCACAGCATGGTCATGGTCGAACCCAGGCCCAAAAAGCCCATGCCGTGGCGACGCTTGCGGAAAATCTCGTTACGTTGTTGCTCCAGCGGCAGGCCGTTGATCTCGACCACGTTATCAAGCATGCGGGTGAAAATATCCACAACCTTGCGGTATTCGTCCCAGTCAAATCGCGCCTTCTCGGTAAAGGGATCGCGCACAAACAACGTCAGATTGATCGAGCCCAACAGGCAAGCGCCGTGCGGCGGCAATGGCTGCTCACCACAGGGGTTGGTGGCGCGGATCTCTTCACAGAACCAGTTGTTGTTCATCTGGTTCACACGGTCGATCAGAATAAAGCCCGGCTCGGCAAAGTCGTAGGTCGAGGTCATGATCATGTCCCAGATACGACGGGCCTTGATCACTTTGGACACCCGGCAGGCTACGCGACCGTCTGCGCGGGTCAGGTAACGCTGAGTGGCGGGCAATTCGCGCCAGATCACCTGATCTTCATTATTCAGATCAAGCTGATCGGCATCTATTTCAGCCTGGGTCAGCGGGAAGGACAGTTTCCAGTCCGCATCGGCAGCCACTGCCGCCATAAAATCTTCGGTGATCAGCAGCGACAAATTGAACTGGCGCAGACGGCCGCCCTCACGTTTGGCGCGAATGAAGTCCATGACATCCGGATGGCCGACATCGAAAGTCGCCATCTGCGCACCACGCCGACCACCAGCAGAGGACACGGTAAAGCACATCTTGTCGTAGATATCCATAAACGACAGCGGGCCTGAGGTGTACGCGCCAGCACCGGAGACGTAGGCACCCTTGGGCCGCAAGGTGGAGAATTCATAGCCGATGCCACAGCCCGCCTTCAGCGTCAGACCCGCTTCGTGCAGTTTGGACAAAATGTCGTCCATCGAATCGCCGATAGTCGCACTGACCGTACAGTTGATGGTCGATGTAGCTGGCTTGTGTTCAAGGGCGCCAGCATTGGAAGTAATGCGGCCAGCGGGAATCGCACCATGGCGCAGAGCCCAGAGGAACTGCTCGTACCAATGTTCACGCAGTTCGGGAGCCTCGACATCGGCAATGGCCCGGGCAACACGCTGGTAGCTCTCGTCAACGGTCTTGTCGAGCGCTACACCGTCCTTGGTTTTAAGGCGGTATTTGGTATCCCAGATGTCCAATGACGCTGGCTGCATGGGAATATCGTTTACCACGTTGTGCAAGCGCTGCACCTTGGCTGTCTGGCTCATTCTTGTCTCCTGAAACACCCATCAACACCCCGCAAAACCGACCATGCAGACAAGGGCGCTGTCATGGGTCTTACGGGAGAGAAACACTAGTTATTGTGCATAGAGGGCAATGCTAGACCCAGATATGGTAAAGATCAATATCCAGACAAGCACAAAAAAGAGGTTTTTTTACTTGACTTGCGAGGGACTGGAAGCACGCTCTGGCAGGAGCCCTTGGGCAGCCCGCCAGGTGGGCATGGTAACAAACCTCAGACCGGATGACCGTCTATCGGAAAGAAACAACCCTGACTCCAGACGCCCAGGCAGCTGTTGCCGTTGTGTTCGCGCTCGACCGCCAGCTCCACGAGCTCATAGTAAAGGTTACGGTTGATCAAGGCTTCCAGGTTGGTGCGCACCAGCACATAGGGTGAGGGTTCCTGGGTTTCAGCATCGACGACCACGCGAATGGGATGCTCCTGCCCGGCGCTGAAGATATCCTGCAGATTGGTGGTAAATATCAGCTTCTGCTGCTCACCCTGCCCTTCGACTTTCAACTGTGTCGCCACAAAGGGCGCATCGTTGACCTTAATTGCCCAGCGCTCAACTGGTGTCACCAGGTAGTAGCGACCATCCTCGTCATAGCGCAGGATGCCGGCGAATAATTGCACCAGTGCCTTGCGGCCAATGGGGTCGCCTTCGTGATACCAGGTGCCATCGCGGGCAATCTGCATATCCATCTCGCCACTCAATGGTGGATTCCACAGATGCACTGGTGCCGGCTCGCGCGCCTGGCCTATCACCCCTCCAGGGATGCTGTCGATCAAGGATTGCGGGGGGTGTTGACGCTTGGACATGAATAACTCCTCAGCGGCCGAGCAGGCGACGGGTGTAGTCTTCCAGTGGAGGCCGCAACAGGTCCTCGGGCTCGGCCTGGTAAAATTGCAGAAAGCCGCCACGGGTTTCGACAACGGCAAAGTCCACCAGTTGCCTTGTTGAGGTTTCCATCAACATCATCTGCAGTACCGCCCGATCCAGCCCCACATCCGCGAGGTCGCGTGATTCATTCCAATGTTCGGCATCGCCGACGGCGTCGTCCGCGCGGGCGAAGCGGGTATAGAGCAAATAATCGGAACGGTGCAGATAAGCTTGCTCCAGCGCCTCTTCCAGGCCCAGCGGCTGCTCGGCCCGACGCGGCATTGGGAATACCTGAACCGCCGCTGCAAAGGCTTCTTCCGCGACCACATTGGGCCTGGCGTAGGGATGGCCGACAGGGACAAAATGGCCCTGGGCAATGTATAGGGTCGAGTCTGGCTGCAGGCGCCAGGTGGCATTGCGCTTGATCTGGTAATGGTTCATCAGCCCGGCATCGCCAAGGTAGTAGCGCGCACTTTTCTGCATATCCGATGGCTTCATACAGCCAACCAATACGCTCAGCACAACCAGTAGTCCAATCCAACGCATGGCGATCCCCCTCAGCAACTTGCTATAAACCGCGCATCCATTCCGGTCGCAGTCGGGCCTGCTCCGGGCGGCTGATCGCAGCACGCACTTGGGCTAGCATGCGCTCTTTGTCAGCGCCCAGCACACCCTTTAATACCAACGCATTGGAAGCATGGTCGCTGCGGAACACGCTGTTGTCCAGCTCAAGCCTGTCGATCAAGCTCGCCAGCTCACGGAACAGACTGGGCTGATCCAGCGGTTCAAAATCCGGAAAGCGCTCACGGTAGCGTTCCAGCCCCTGCGGAAAGCTCACCACCAGGGTCGAGAGGAACTCTGGCTGGGTCGCATTCATCAGGCGTGCCGAGTTCAGCGCGTGCTGCTCACTCAGGCTCTTGCCACCCAAGCCATTGAGAATCATCACCGAGCGCTGAATCCCCGCTTCCCCAGATTTGCTCAGTGCTTCTTCCGTACTGGCATAGGTTTCACCTTTGTTCACCCGCTCAAGCACCTGGTCATCGCCGGATTCGGCACCCACATACAGCATAGCCAGACCCGCCTCGCGCAACTGCCGAAGCTCCGCTACCGATTTACGTTTGAGGTTGCGCGGCAGGCAATAGGACGTCACACGCTCCACGCTGGGCATATGCTCGCGGATCGCTTCAAGGATGCGCAGCAGGCGCTTGGTCGGCAGAATCATGGCATCGCCGTCGGCCAGAAATACCCGCTGGACGATCAGTTGCTCACCGCATTTGCGAATTTCCTCCAGCACCTGATCTTCATCCCGGGCACGGAATTTTTTCTGCGGCGCGGTGTACATCTTGCAGGTAGTTATTCCAGGAACAGCCATTAGTGACTGGCAAAATCAGTGAATGGGCCTCGCTAGGGGGCCGAAACACCGGTTCAATATAGTCAATCGGAAACGCCGCCATCAGTCCTGCTCCTCTTTGCCTGGCAGCACCGCGAGGAAGTTATCCCGCGCGACCTTATGTGCCACCTCTTCGGGCAAGGCATCAAGGAACGGGATAAAGGCATTCAGATACTGGTCCATATTCTTGAAGCTACCCACCACGTCTGAGCCGAGCATGAAGCGGTCCGGGAAGTCCGTCACCAGCTTCACCCACTCAGCGTCAGCTTCACCATCTTTGTTCAGGAGATAGGGGTCCAGTACCGTCCACGACAGATCAATGTACAGGTTAGGATAGCTTTCCAGCATCCGCTTGACCGTGTCGAACAAAAATTCGAGTTTGTCCTGGTGCCGGTGCAGCTCCTTGCTGGTACCCGCATGCGCCCAGATGAAACGCACATTGGGGAAGTAGCGCAGCGGATCTTCGATCTCTTCCAGATACAGCGGCACACGTTCACGCTTGGAGGTGATATTGCTATGCACCATGACCGGCAGATCAAACTCTTCCGCCAGGGCGTAAATGCGATACATCGCCTCATTATTGGCGCGGGGCACGTCACCGCTGATCAGCGCGGTCAAGTCGTCATGACGGGTGAAGACTTCCCCCAGTCCTTTCCACAACCCAGGATCCATCTCGAGCAGCCGGCGAATATGCGCATCGGCGTTCTTGTCGTTGGGATTGAAGCCTGAAAGAAAGGGATGAAAGCGCTTGCGCTGCTTGGGTGTGAGGTGTTGCAGCGCCCTTAGAATGATGAAATCGGTACCGCTGTACCAATAGGCCGCAGCGTCATCACCAGCATAATAGCGGGGACGCTGCGGCTCGTTTTCATGCCACTTCTTGGCCACTGGAATACCGGAAAACATGATGTGATCGATGTTCGACTCGTCCATCTTTTCCAGCAAAGCCTTGATACCCTCACTTTCCTGGAAAAAGTCTACATAATGAAAATGCGCGTCACTGAAGGCATAATCGCGTGCGTGCGCGGTGCTGGCCAGCAGGCCCAACGCCAAAACCAAGGCTAAACGAATTGATGACACAAGATGCCTCTCTGATGAAACCGCAGAATACAACAGACCCCGAGATCGACGAGGCGTTTCCCGATTCAGAGGATTTCTGGATCTTTTCTGCGTTTCGACTTATTGCCCATACGCACACCAATATCCATCAGAAACTGCATATAGCCTTCCTTGTCTTCAATCACGTCCTGCCAGAATGGCGAGTGGTACATGGCCATCGCCCCATGTACCAAGGCCCAGGCGGCGCAATAGTGAAAATAAGCAGGCACATCTTCCAGCTTGCCTTCATCAATACGCTCCTGAATCACCCCGGTAAGGTGATTAAAATTGGACGCGCGAATCTTATGAAGCTCTTCAAGAAGATCAGGTAGCTGGTTGGATTTAACCAATTTTTCTTCGAGACGATCAAATAACCGGTAACGGTCTGGATCACTCATACGAAAGGCAAAGTAATCGCGTGAGAGGGCCTCACGATCCCTTTCAATACCTTCTGAATTAAGTAGCTCGGCAAGGTCTCGCTCGTAGTCGAGCATCAACCTGAGATAAATCTCGGCTTTGGATTTGAAATGCTTGTATATGGTGCCCTTACCAATGCCGACTTCGTCGGCAATCATCTCCACGGTGACGCTGTCTTCACCCTGCTCTAGAAAAAGGCGCAGCGACGTGTCGAGTATTTCCTGCTCGCGGCGGCGGAACTCGCGAACCTTGCGTGATTCTTTCTGCATGTTGATTGTGCTTTCCGTACCGGCAAAGCAAAGCATTATGCCAACATCATGACCAAATGCCCACGCATTGATGCAAAGCTGACCGTTAGGCCTTTTTTTGAACCCGAATGCTGATCAGCGCCAGCAGCATCGAACCGACCATCAATAACAGCGACACAGCATTGAGTACCGGCGTCGCGCCCTCTCGCAAGCGGCTGAACAGCGTGATGGTGAGTGGCGCGTCCGAGCCGACCAACATCAATGTGGTGTTGAAGTTTTCGAAGGACATCAAAAAGCACACCAAGGCTGCGCCGATAATCGCTGGCGCAAGAAAGGGTAAAGTGACCGTTCTGACGGCGGTCAGCGGGCTCGCGCCGAGATTACAGGCGGCCTCCTCCAGTTGCATATCAAACGTCCGCAGCCTCGCCGAAATGACCAGAGTGGCAATGGTAGTCAGAAAGGCAAACTGCCCGAGCACTACCAGCAACAAGCCGGGCCGGAGCATATCCAGCATGATGTCGTGATTGAAGTCGAAGTAATTGGCAATGCGACTGGCGAAGATCAGGATCGAGATGCCAAGGATGACCCCGGGAATCACCAACGGCAACAGCATCAGGATAAACAGCAGATTCTTGCCTGGAAACACATGCCGCTCGAATAAAAAGGCATTCATGGTGGCCAGACTGACCGATAACACAGTGACACAGCTGGCCACCAACGCGCTGGTGCCCACGCTGCGCAGAATAGCCCGGTCATGAAACAGGCCGGTACGTCCGTCGCCGTCAGCGATAAACCAGTCCAGCGTAAAGCCTTGCCAGGGCAGCGCCGGGAAGCGGCTATCGTTGAAGGCAAACACCCCTACCACCAGCAAGGGTGCTGCCAGATAGACAAAAAAGATCAACACGTAGGCGGCGTAAATCCACTGGAAGCGGCGGCTGAGTGGCAAAGAGGCAATCATTTCATTGTCTCCGCAAAAGATTGGCCGCTGAGTTTCAAACCCAGCCAGACAATCAATGACGAGAGCACCAGCAACAAGACGCCGAATGCCGCGCCCTGCTCCCAGTTAAAGCGAGTAATGAACTGGGTAAAAATCTGCTCGGTAAACCACAGGCTATCTTTGCCACCGAGCAATACCGGGGTCAGATAGTTACCTAGCGAGAGCATGAACACTACAATAGAGCCCGAAACGATGCCGGGCATGGCGTGCGGAATAATGATATCGCGCGTGACGGTGAAATGATTGCCGCCCAGATCATAGGCAGCCTCCACCAGGCTGTTGTCGAGACTGTCCAGCGTAGTCACCAGTGGCACCAGCATGAACAGCATGGAAGCGTAGATCAGCCCGACCATGATCGCTACGTCATTGTAGAGCATCTCTACCGGCGCATCGACCAGCCCGCTCCACTGCAGTACACCGCTGATAACACCACTTTCGCGCAGCAGAATCATCCAGCCATAGGTACGTACCAGCTCACTGACCCAGAACGGAATCAGGCAGCCCATCAACAACAGCGCCCGCAGCCTGCCGCGTACCAGTTTGGCGATATACCAGGCAATCGGCAGCGCGATCAGCAAGGTCAATACCGTGGTCAGGATCGACATCACCGCAGTACGCAAAAAAGTGCGCCAATACAGCGATTCGGTAAAGAACAGTTCAAAGTGCATAAAGCTGAAACGGTGTTCACCGAAGCCAATCCGTTCACGCAAGGCCACGGCAAACATGTCCAGGTGAGGCAATAAAATCAGCAGAAAAAGCCAGAGCAGCAAGGGCAACATCAACAGTACCGTGCTTACGCCGATAAGCCGGCGGGCAGCCACCCTATGCGCTGCCATGTTTATGCCGGCTCCGCAGCAAAGTACAGCGCCTGATCAGCCGTCCAGCCGATCTGCAAGCGGTCGCCCTCGCGCAGGCGTGCGTACTCCGGTGTTTGCGGCAGGCGCACCGTCAACTCAGGGCCGCCTTGCAGACCGCTGACGCTGATGCGGCTATTGGCACCATCAAACAGCAATGTGTCTATCTGCACCTCTAGCAGATTGTCCGCCTGCGCAGACGTGCCCGGGAGAAAAGGCGTTATGCTTTCTGGCCGGACATACAAACTGACCGGCTGATTGGCCGTCGCCAGCACCGAACCTGCCGCCCGTGCCCTGAGCTCCTGCCCAGAATCCGCGCTAGCTGAAAGACCAAGGCGGACCACGCCCTCGCGCACCAAAGTACCTTGCAGGCAATTGGAATCGCCAACAAAACCCGCGACAAAGGGCGTCGCCGGCTGATAATAAAGCGTTTGCGGGCTAGCCACCTGCTCGAATCGGCCCTTGTTCATGACCGCAACCTGATCGGACATCACCAGCGCTTCGGACTGATCGTGAGTGATATAGACAAAGGTGGTGCCGAAGGTTTGCTGTAATTGTTTTAGCTCGACCTTCATCTGTTCACGCAGTTTCAGGTCCAGCGCGCCTAGGGGTTCATCCAGCAGCAGTACAGCCGGCTCCAGAACCAGACAACGGGCAATGGCAATCCGTTGCTTCTGCCCACCGGAGAGCGCATCAGGCTTGCGTTTACCAACATCCGGCAGACCAACCCGCTCGAGCATATCGCCGACGCGGCGGCGAATATCTGCCTTGTCCGCGCCACGGCGCTTGAGACCGTAGGCAATATTGTCCTCTACACTCATCATCGGAAACAGCGCAAGATGCTGAAATACCATGTTCAGCGGGCGTTTGTTGGGCGGTATGCCCAGCATCGACTGGCCCTTGATACAGATATCACCACTGTCTGGCTCCAAAAAACCCGCAAGCATGCGCAGCAAAGTGGTTTTGCCGCACCCGGATGGTCCGAGAATGGAAAAGAACGAGCCTGAGGGAATATTGAAGGATACGCCCGCTACTGCGGGCTGGCCGGCAAACTGCTTGTACAGTGCCCGGCACTCAAGGTCGAGGGGCTTGCTTGAATTCAAAGGCATGGACAGTCCATTACCGGTGCACCGCACAGCCACCATAGCTGCGCGGTGCCAGAAAGGCTAAAACAATTAGCCAAGCTTAAGCGCAGTTGCCGGCATGTCACTTGGCGGCATTGATGCGATCAAGTATGCGCCCTTCCAAGTTCTCAAGCCCCGCAGGTACCGGCGGATACCACTTGATATTGTCCAGCGCCTGCTGATTGAAACTGCTTTCAAAACTGGCTTTAAGCTTCTCATCAACAAACTCTTCTGCGCCCTTGGCCGCCGTGAAGTTACCCGCCGACTGGGTGATCTTGGCAGCCACTTCAGGCTGCATGACAAAATTGATCCACTGGTAGGCCGCTTCGTCATTGCTGCCACGGCGCGGCAAGGCGAAGGTATCGATCCAACCCAGCGCTCCACTGGTGGGTGCAACGAAGCGGATCTGCGGATTCTCTGCCTGCAGCTTCCAGCCACCTGCATCCCAGCCCTTGGCCGCCACCACCTCACCGGACGCGACCAGGTTGATCAACTCATCACCGCCGCTCCAGTAGGCCTTGACGTTGGGTTTGCAGGCAATCAGCTTTTCTTCCACCTTGGCCATGATGCTGGCATAGGCTTGTTCATCGTCATACGCAGCGAAGGGATCCTCGCCCATGGAGAAGGCCATACCAATCAGTATGGGTCGGCGCAGCCGGTATGATACCTTGCCTGCCAGCTCCGGTTTGCACAGGTCGGCAAAATCCTTAACCTCCCCGGCAACGCTGTCGTGCACGATCAACCCGGTCGTACCCCACACGTGGGGAACGGCATAGACATCCTCACCCACGCTGGTGTTGCGGCGGGTGGCCGCCAGCATGGAGTCGATAAACAGCGCCGAATCGATCTTGCTTAGGTCCATCGGCTTGTAAATGCGAAACTCTTGTTGCGCACTGGTGATACGATCCTGGCTGGGCTGCACCAAATCAAATCCTGCGCCGCCAGTGGCGCGCAGCTTGGAAATCATATCCTCGTTGTTCGACAGGGTGACCTGAACCTTGATGCCCGTTTCGTCTTCAAACTGGCTAACCACTTCCTCCGGCGCGTAACCACCCCAGGTCAGCAAGCGCAGCTCCTGCGCCATGGCGGTCAACGGAAGGGTGAGGGTCAACACGGCGGGGAGGAGAATCTGCTTCAAGCGCATGGCGGCAATCCTTTTGATGTCAAAGTCTCAACAGAAAATAGGTCGAACCTTAGGTCGAACCTTAGGTTTCACCCATGACAGTATAGTGACAGCTCGCTCGTTTGCTGCCGGACTCGCGCAAACTTAACAACCGATCACGATAAGTTGCGTCTCGCGTATTCCAAATCAGTTTATAAAACGATCTCAATACGCTGGCAACCTGAGCGTTTTCGGCAATACTCACTATGTCAGGCTAGCGGCGTCCCCCCCAGATGCCGCTCCTGTGGGGATGGGGCGTTAGCACGCCGCTCATCCTTGCAACACTCCTAATGGTCTTGGCCCGAATTCTTCCCCCAGAGTTCGGGTTTTTTTTGCCCCAAACGCCCTGCCTCGCCATTAACGCGCTAGAGGGAAAAGCCGGTGGAAATTATCTGTGGTGTTCTGCCAAAGCAGCTCCAGCGGTTCGCCACGCAAGTCCGCTAGAAAGGCCGCCACATCACACACAAATTGCGGCTCGTTGGGTTTGCCGCGATACGGGACCGGGGCCAAATAGGGGGAGTCGGTTTCAACCAGGAGACGATCCGCAGGGACGCGCCGCGCAACCTCGCGTAAAGCTTCGGCGTTGCGGAATGTGACGATGCCCGACAGCGAAATGTAGTAACCCATATCCATCGCTGCGCGAGCCATATCCCAGTCTTCGGTAAAGCAGTGCAGCACACCGGCATTCGGCAAAGCGGCTTCACGCAACAACCTCAGCGTATCGGCACGCGCCTCGCGCGTATGAATGATCACCGGCTTTCCGGTCTGACGAGCCGCCTGCAGATGACACTGCAACGAAAGCTGCTGCTGCGCGGCCATGTCTGGCTGGTAATGGTAATCAAGCCCGGTTTCGCCGATGGCAACCACCCGTGGGTGGTCCAAGGCGTCGAGCAACCAGGCGAGGTCGGTGGGTGTTTCACGGGTCAGATCCAGCGGGTGGATGCCCACGCTGCAAAACACATCGGCGTGTAGCTCGGCAATCCGTTTAACCGTGGGTGCGTTGGCCGCATCGACACCGATGCATAAAAACTTTCCCACGCCACGCTGTCGCGCTGCATCGAGTGCCGCGTCCAGCGAACCAGCATGGGCAGTTAGATCCAGGCGGTCCAGATGACAATGTGAGTCGATCAGCATAGCTAACCCGATTACATCGTATGAGTAGGACGATCTGACTTGAGCGCGCCGGCCAGATAGGTTTCGATCTTGCTACGGGCGGTATTGTCCTGATCGCTGAACTGCACACCGATACCCGCAGCCCGGTTGCCCTGAGCCCCCTTGGGGGTAACCCAGATAACCTTGCCGGCGACCGGGATTTTTTCCGGCTCGTCCATCAGGTTCAACAGCATAAAGACCTCATCACCCAAGCCGTAGCTTTTATTGGTGGGGATAAACAGCCCGCCGTGTTTGACGAAGGGCATATAAGCGGCATACAGAACCGATTTATCCTTGATGGTCAGGGATAAAATGCCGTTACGCGGGCTTGGTGCTGTCGGGTTACTCATAGCTTACTCATTCTGGTCGTTATGCGGGCAGATTAACGCTTTTCCAGTAGTTTTTTCCACTCAATCAACAGCGCTTCTACAAACAGTCCGCGATTCAGGTTGGCCTTGCCCTGCACCATAGCACGGTGGGCCAATAGCCAGGCCTGCCAATCCATCAATTGTCGGGCGCTGGGGAAGCGCACTACATAGCCAAGCACTTTGTCCATATCCTGATTAGTCGCAGCGTCTTGTGCCTTGGTATGCAGTTTGAGCAGATCCAGCGTCCAGCTGCAGAACCAGTCCAGCAGAAGTTCCAGCGGATACTTGGACCAAGACTCGGATACCTGGCCCGGCGAGCGTTCCTGCTTGATCAATGCCTTGACGTCAGCCACTACCTGCTGACGCATGGCAACGGCGTCCAGTGCATGCAATGCCAAAGCACGCAGCGGAGCGCCTCCGGCCATGATTAATAGCGCCTGATGCTGCTCCACTGGCAATTCTGGCAGCGCCGTGGCCAGCCAATCCAGGGCTTCGGCGTTGGACGGTGCCGGCAGAGTCTGCACCCGGCAACGGCTGCGAATAGTAGCCAGCAGACGACTGGGTTGATCACTGACCAACAACAGGTAAGTGTCGCGGGTTGGCTCTTCCAAGGATTTGAGCAGCGCATTGGCGGCATTTTGATTCATCGCCTCGGCAGGATGCAGGACGATCACCTTGTTGCCGCCCTGCTGTGCCGTCTGACCGATAAAATCCACCAGTTGACGCACGGCATCAACCCGAATAGCTTTGCCCTCCTCCTCGGGCTCGAGCAACAACATATCCGGATGACTGCCGGCTTCACGCAGCTGACAGGCCCGGCAACGGCCACAGGCCATACCATGCTGGGGCTGATCGCAGAGCAGAAAAGCGGCAAAGGCATTGGCAAAACGACGCTTGCCAACGCCTGGCAGGCCACTGAACAAATAGGCGTGGGCGTGCTGGGTTTGCGCCGTCAGGTTGCTCCAGATCGGCGCATGCCAGGGGCAGGCTACCTCAAGCATGCCAGCGCTCCAGCACTTCTGTGATCAAAGGCTGCATGCCCGCCTCGACCTGCTCCAGGTCACCACGGGCGTCGATTACCCGGTAGCGTGTTGGCTCGGCGGCTGCGCGCTGCAAATAGGTTGCGCGCACCGCTTCAAAAAAGGATTGCTGCTCGATTTCAAAGCGGTCCAGTTCGCTGCGCGCGCGCGCGCGGGCCATGCCCACTTCGACCGGCACATCAAAAATGACCGTAAGATCGGGCCGCAGATCGCCCTGGACCCAGGTTTCCAGGCTGGCAATACGTTCAACCGGGATACCCCGTCCACCGCCCTGATAAGCATAAGTAGCATCGGTGAAGCGGTCACTGATAACCACGCGCCCCGCTGCCAGCGCAGGCTTGATCAGGCCGTCCAGGTGTTGCGCCCGCGCAGCAAACATCAACAGCAGCTCAGTATCGGCGCACATGGCTTCTTCATGGTGACTTAGCAGCACTTCGCGGATCCGCTCGGCCACTGGGGTGCCACCCGGCTCGCGGGTCAGCAGCGGCTCACAACCGGCGGCGCGCAGCGCCTTGGCGAACACCTGCAAGTTAGTCGATTTGCCCGCGCCTTCGGGCCCTTCAAAGGTAATAAAAAGTCCACTCACTGGTCAGCTTCCTGGTTCTGGACCGCCGGTGCGGGGCTAGAACGATAATCGGCGGCACGTTGCTCGATCTGAAAACGACGTACAGCGCGATTATGCTCCTGCAGATTATTCGAGAAAATATGGCTGCCATCGCCCCGAGCGACAAAATACAGACTCGTTCCGTCTAGCGGGTTAACTGCTGCCATCAAAGCGTCGCGGCCCGGCATGGCAATCGGCGTTGGCGGCAATCCATCAATAGTGTAAGTGTTGTAGGGCGTAGGTTGGCGAAGATGACGCAAGCGAATCCGACCCTCGTAATCATCACCCATACCGTAGATGACCGTGGGGTCTGTTTGCAGCCGCATACCAATCTGCAGGCGCCGAGTGAATACGCCGGCAATTTCCCCCCGCTCATGAGGCACACCGGTTTCCCGCTCGATAATAGAGGCCAGAATCAAGGCTTCGTAGGGCGTGCTGATCGGCAGATTCTCGGCGCGTGACGCCCAGGCCTCTTCCAGCACGCGCTGCATGCGCTCATAGGCCCTGAGCAGAATGTCCCGATCGCTCATGCCAAAGGTGTACTGGTAGGTATCCGGAAAGAACTGGCCTTCAGCATGCACGCCGTCCAGCCCTAGCGCATCCATGACCTGCTCCATCGACCAGTCTGGTTCCAAGCTCTGCTGCAGGCGTTCGGCACGGCTCAGTTGGTCGCGCACCTGCTTGAAGGTCCAACCCTCCACCAGCGTCACGCTGCGCTGCAATACACTGCCGCTCGCCATGCGTTGCAACAGGTCATTGGCGGTCATGCCCGGCTCCATGACGTATTCACCGACCTGCAAAACAGCGCCGGGCTTTTGCCACTGCCAGTAACGCCGCAACCAAACCGAACTATGCAGAACGCCTTGCTGCTCAAGCTGCGAAAAAATACGCGCAGGGCTACTTCCAGAGGGTACGTCCAGGCTTTGCACCAGCTCCACCTGCAAAGGCTGATCAAGCGCCGACTGCAAGGTAAAATATGCCCATAGCGCACCACTAATCGTCATAATTACTGATAAAACAACGACTAATACGAACAACCTAAGAATTGACTTCACTTCATTACCTGCTCTACCAGTGTCTGGGCGTACTCTGTATGAGGCCCTACAGGCCATGCATGCTGCTCAAGTGCGACGATCGGCCAAATGCCATAAAGGCTGTTACAGCAGAATAGTTCGCTAGCCCTGGTCAACATGGGGTAATCCATCTCGGCCTCTTCAACCTGCTCGCCGTGGGCACGCAGTTGGTCCAGTAAATACTCACGCATCACCCCGCGTACACCGCACTGAGTGAGCGCCGGCGTCAGCCATTTGCCGTCCACCCGGACGAAAAGATTGCTCATGGTACATTCGATGGGCAGTCCTTGCGTATCGCAGACCAGCCCTTCGGCGTATTGCGGATCGGCCCACTCACTGCGCGCCAGCACCTGCTCCAGGCGATTAAGATGTTTGATGCCAGCCAACAGTGGCTGACGGGCCAGGCGGGTAACACATGGAAATAAGCGAATACCCGCTTGGGTACGCTCGGCAGGATAACTCGCAGGCGGAAAACATTGCTGAATCCGCACGGCACGGGCAGGCGCGGGAATAGCATAGCCACGTTGGCCGACCCCACGGGTCAGCGTAAGCTTGATAACCCCCGCCTCCATACGCTTGGCCAGATCGCGCCACTCGCCGGCCACCAACGGTATCTCAGCCTGCAACCTCAAAGCCCGCAGGCCACGCTGCAGGCGTGCCAGGTGATAGTCGATCAGCGGAATTTTCCCCTGGCTCACACGTAGCGTTTCAAACAGGCCATCACCATAACTCAGCCCGCGATCGGCGACCGGCAACTGATCGGCGGGCTGACCGTCAATCAGGCACTCGGGCAAGGTGGCGGTGGTCATACCCATCAGATGCGACGGAATACCAGGCTACCATTGGTGCCGCCAAACCCGAAGGAGTTGGACACAGTGACCTCCAGAGCCCTGGGCTGCGCTTCATGGGCAACATAGTTGAGATCGCAATCCACGTCCGGATTATCCAGATTGATGGTGGGCGGTGCCACTTGATCTCTCAACGCCAGGACACTGAAAATGGCTTCTACGGCACCCGCAGCGCCCAACAAATGGCCGGTCATGGACTTGGTAGAACTGATCGCCAAGATGGCGGCGTGCTCACCGAATACCGACTTGACCGCACGAGTCTCGGCTAGATCGCCAGCCGAAGTGGACGTACCGTGGGCATTGATATAGCCCACCTGATCGGCGTTCAGACCCGCGTCGTTAAGCGCGTTCTGCATGCACTTGGCGCCGCCGCGTCCGTCCTCCGGCGGTGCCGTCATGTGGTAGGCATCGCCGCTCATGCCAAAGCCGATCAACTCTGCGTAAATGGTCGCACCGCGGGCCTTGGCGTGCTCGTACTCTTCCAAGACCAATGCGCCGGAGCCATCGGATAATACAAACCCATCACGGTCTTTATCCCATGGGCGGCTGGCAGCCTGGGGGTCATCGTTGCGTGTAGAGAGCGCGCGGGCCGCACTGAAACCGCCTAGCCCCAAGCCGCTGGTGGCCATTTCCGAGCCACCGGTGACCATCACATCCGCTTCGCCGTAGACGATATTGCGCGCCGCCATGCCAATGCTGTGGGTTCCGGTGGTGCACGCCGTGGTCAGCGCATAGTTGGGGCCCTGCAGGCCGTACTGAATAGAGAAGTACCCGGCCACCATATTGATGATCGAACCAGGCACAAAAAACGGAGAGATGCGCCGCGGACCGCTATTAAGCAACAGCTCGTGGTTTTTCTCGATATTGGTCAGGCCACCGATACCCGAACCCATAGAGACACCAATGCGATCGCGATTGGCATCGGTGACTTCCAGGCCGGAATCAGCCAGAGCCTGCATGCAAGCGGCAATCCCGTACTGGATAAAGAGATCGAGTTTGCGGGCTTCCTTGGCGGCCATGTAGGGCTCGATATCGAAGTCCCGAATGGAGCCTCCAAACCGAGTGCCAAACGCGCTGACATCCATATGCTCTATGGGGCCGATGCCACTTTTGCCCGCCAGGGCGGCCTGCCAACTGCTGTCGACTGAATTACCCAGGGGGGTCAACATACCCAAGCCGGTTACCACGACGCGTCTGCGCGACACAGGATGCTCCTTATTCAACTCTTTAGGGACTTCTGATCAGCTATTACAAGCCAGGGAACGAGACCCCGGTTTGCGTCAATCGCGTATTGTCCGCATAAAGGACCTGCTCGGCAATATAAGCCGGGCAGATTACTCCGCCAACGAACAATCTAGACAAACAAAAAAGCCGCAGATCCATTACGGAACTGCGGCTTTTTCAGTACAGTCAGCTAACTGCGTGATTACTTCTGATGAGTATTCACGTAGTTGATAGCTTCCTGAACGGTGGTGATTTTTTCAGCATCTTCATCCGGAATCTCGGTCTCGAATTCTTCTTCGAGAGCCATGACCAGCTCAACGGTATCAAGCGAGTCAGCGCCAAGGTCTTCAACAAAAGAAGCACTGTTGGTCACTTCTTCTTCTTTGACGCCGAGCTGCTCGGCAACGATTTTCTTGACGCGTTCTTCGATGGTACTCATACCTTGTTCTCACTCCTGGTTGCAGTTCCGGGAAGCCGGACTGCGGGTAGTTTATAGAAACAATTTGCGTCATTTCAAGCACGAATCGTTTCTATCTCAAAGAGGTCAAGGCCACTGGGCCTTCACCGCGTAAAAAATACCCCTGCATTCCGGGCCCTAGAGCCCATTCCAGAGGGGCGTAGCTTAACTCATATACATTCCACCATTCACCGGAATGATTGCTCCAGTGATGTACCCAGCCGGCTCGCTGGCCAGAAACTCGACCACTGCAGCGATTTCTTCTGCCTGCCCAAGACGCCCGAGCGGGATTTGTTCCAGCATTGCAGAGCGCTGCCCTTCATTCAAGGCCTTGGTCATATCGGTGTCAATAAAACCCGGCGCTACCGCATTGACGGTGATCGACCGCGAGCCTACTTCGCGAGCCAGTGCCCGGGTAAAACCTTCCATCCCGGCCTTGGACGCAGCGTAATTGGATTGCCCCGCATTACCCATACCCGCGACCACCGAACTGATGTTGATAATACGCCCCCAGCGAGCTTTGGTCATGCCCCGCAGTACCGCCTTGGACAGGCGGTAAACAGAACCGAGATTGGTATTGATCACCTCGTCCCATTCGTCATCTTTCATGCGCATCAGCAAGTTATCGCCGGTGATGCCTGCATTATTAACCAAAATAGCCGGCGCACCGAACTCCTGAGCAACCTGCTCAAGCACCGCGGCAACCGAGGCCGGGTCACGTACATCCAGCTTCATACCTGTGCCGGAATAACCCGCCTGGGTCAGCTTGGCGGCGATAGCCGCAGCGCCATTGTCACTGGTAGCGGTGCCTATTACAGTGGCACCCTTGGCTGCCAGAGCGTGAGCAATGGCTTGGCCAATACCACGACTTGCGCCGGTGACCAAAGCAACTTTTCCCTCGAGACTCATGTTCAGGCTCCTTGTATAAAGTGATTCAGGGTTGCGGAAAAGCCATCAACCGATTCCAGATGATGAGTATTCACGCCCTTTGCGCAGCGCTTGTTCAGCCCGGAAAGCACCTTGCCCGGCCCACACTCGACCAAATCAGTCACGCCCTGTTCCGCCAGCCAGACGATACTCTCTACCCAGCGCACCGGATTATACAGCTGCTCCACCAATAGGTGACGCAGGCTATCCAGATCGGCTGCAGGACGCGCCGAGACATTCTGCACCAGAATCATCTGCGCAGGCTGCCAATCAAGCCCCGCGAAATCCTTGCCCAGCTGTTCGGCAGCCGATTGCATCAAGGCACAATGTGATGGCACGCTGACCGGCAAAGCGATGGCTCGCTTGGCACCAGCGGCCTTGCACCCAGCTATCGCCCGCTCTACCGCGGCTGCCTGACCAGCAATAACAACTTGCCCTGGCGCATTGAAATTGACCGCACTGACCACGTCGCCCTGGGCCGTCTCTGCGCAGATATCGATAATCTGCTGATCTTCCAGCCCGAGAATCGCCGCCATCCCGCCCTGCCCCTGGGGTACCGCTTGTTGCATCAATTGGCCACGGCGCTCAACCAGACGCAGGGCATCGGCAAAGCCGATTACATTTGCCGCCACCAACGCGGAGTACTCACCCAGGCTGTGTCCAGCGACATAGGCTGGCCGTACATCAGTCTGCGCGCACCAGAGACGCCACAAGGCTACAGAGGCAGCAAGAATAGCGGGCTGGGTAATATCGGTGCGATTAAGTTCGGCTTCTGGCCCCTGCTGACAGATTTTCCACAGATCGTAGCCCAAGGCCTCAGACGCCTCAGCGAAGGTATCGGCAATCAGGCCGTGTTGCTCGGCTTGGCCAGCCAGCATACCAATCGCCTGAGAGCCCTGCCCCGGAAATACGAATGCGAGGGTTTGAGTCATACCATCTTCCTCATTTTATTATCAAAACCAGTGTAACCAGCGTGCATGTCTAGCGCCGTACGAATTGCAGGTTGGATGGTCGCGATGACCAACAGGTCACAATAAGGCTTCATCTCAGCGGCCAACTCAGGCCCTCGAGCCTCGCAGCGAGACGCTGCGGCAGACCGGCACGACTCACCTGCACCGCCTGCTGGATAGCAGTGCAGAAAGCCGTCTCATCGGCATTGCCATGACTTTTGACCACTACGCCGTTCAACCCGAGCAAGCTGGCTCCATTGTAGCAGCCGGGATCATGCCGCCGGACCATCGGTTTCAACGCGCCGCGCAGCACCGGCGCCAAACAGCGCAGCAACAGACTACTGCCCAGAGCATTACGAATTTCACCCTGGAGATAGCCAGCAAGCCCCTCACTGGCCTTGAGCACCACATTGCCAACAAAACCGTCACAGACCACCACATCAGCGTCGCCGCGAAAGAGCGCATCGCCTTCAACATGACCGATGTAATTCACCCGATCACTGTCGCGTAGCAGTTGGGCCGCCTCACGCACATTCTGCGACCCCTTGTTCACCTCACTGCCGATATTCAACAGCCCGACACGAGGCCTGTCGATACCGCAGATTTCGCTGGCTGCCTCCGATCCCATGATGGCGAACTCGAACAACTGCCTGGCGGAGCAGTCCACATTGGCGCCCAAATCGAGAAGAAAACAACAGCGGCCGGCTACCGGCAGTGCCGCCATGATTGCCGGACGCTCGATACCTTGCAGCGTACCCAGCAGCGCCCGCGACAGCACCATCAATGCACCGGTATTACCCGCGCTCAGACAGCCATGTGCGCGCCCATCCCTGACTTGCTCGATGGCCACACGCATGGACGCATCCTTCTTGCCGCGCAAAACACTGGCAGGAGGATCATCGGCGAGAATGACTTCAGTTGTGGGAACAAGCTGGAAACGTTCGGGGGGGAGACGATGTTGTTGGCAAAGCGTGAGGACGGGGTCGGCGGAGCCAACCAAAAGAACATGCAGATCAGGCATCATCTGCAAACTGCGGGCAACCGCAGGAATAATGCAACGGGGACCGAAGTCCCCGCCCATCACATCAATCGCAAGACGGACTGACGTGGACAAGACTTACTCGTCGTTGTCCTTGTTGACTATCTGACGGCCACGGTAAAAGCCATCTGGAGTCATGTGGTGACGAAGATGAGTCTCGCCAGTGGTGCTGTCCACTGACAGAGCCGCTGAAGTCAGTGAATCGTGTGAACGACGCATTCCGCGTGCGGAACGAGACTTTTTGTTCTGCTGTACAGCCATGGCGATAAGCTCCTAAGCTTTTCAGGTATCACGTTTTAACGATGCCAACACACTAAAGGGATTAGGCTTCTCAGTCTTTTCCGCTTCAGGCTCCTCTGGATCGGGTTGATAACCCCGAGGATGCTGACATGTTTCCATTGGATGCATTGGAACTGCAGGCAGAGCCAGGAGCAGTTCATCCTCGATCAGCGCATGCAGATCCAGGGGTTCATCATCCATAACAACCGGTTCATAGTGCCGCGGCAGTTGTTTGGCTGCCTCGTCACTGGTTACAAAACCCACGTCACACTGACTATCAAGCGGTACCACCACCTGTTCCAAGCAGCGCTGACAAATCAGTGCTACCTCGACCTGGTAGTGTCCGTGCAGGGTAGCAATACCCTGCTCGTCCCGCGCAAAAGCGAGTTCAACTTGAACGTCCCCGGCAGGAGCGTCCAACAGGGCACTCAGGCGTGGCATCTTGACGGCAGCAACGGTTCCTTTCAGAACGATTTCGCGGTCAACCAGCTTGCGTGGCTCTATGTGTGCAGGTATGGGTCCAGACATAAGCGCGCAATTCTAGGCATCATGCGCCCCGCTGTCAAAACTATTTGCAGTTTAATCACAACCCCGGGTGCCGGGGTTAGAATGCAGCCTCCACTCCCTAGTCAGGTCAATAGCATGCTGCCCATTGTACTCGCCTCCAGCTCGCCCTATCGACGCGCCCTGCTCGAACGATTGGACCTGCCCTTCAACTGGGCCGCACCTGAGATTGACGAAACGCCGAAGCTCGGCGAAAGCGCAAGACAACTGACCCTGCGCCTAGCCCAAGCCAAAGCGTCGGCGCTGATTCACCAGTATCCACAACACCTGCTAATCGGCTCTGACCAGGTCTTGCTGTTGGATGGCGCCGCCGTTAGCAAGCCGGGCACTCACCAGGCAGCGCGCGAGCAACTACGAGCATGCAGCGGCAGGACGCTGACTTTTCTCACCTCACTGTGCCTACTTAATAGCCAGAGTGGTGAAAGCCAGTGCGTAGTCGAACCCTTCGAAGTGGTATTCAGGACGCTGAACGCAGAGCGCATCGAGCGCTACCTATTAAAGGAGCAGCCCTATGATTGCGCAGGAAGCTTCAAGATGGAGGGGCTAGGCATTACGCTTTTTCATGCACTACACGGCGATGACCCCAACAGCCTGATCGGACTTCCATTGATCAGGCTGTGTGACATGCTTATAAAGGAAGGGGTCGATCTACCCTGAGCAGCACAACCTCAGCGTAGCACTGGCGCACTCAAACCCAGGTGCGTTGCCAGGGTATTGCCGATACTCGTACCCAGCTGGCGCGAGAAGCGCTGGAAGGGCGACTCGCGATGGGTAAAGTCAACCAGCTCCTCCACACCAATAATATCCCGCGCCACCGCCGAGGTACTGGCCAGCCCATCAACCAGGCCCAACTCCACGGCCTGCTCCCCAGACCAGACCAGACCACTGAACATATCCGGATGCTCCTTGAGACGATCCCCTCGGCCGGCTTTTACCTGCGCAATGAACTGCTGATGAGTGGTTTGCAGAACGTCCTGCCAGAACGCGCGCTCTTCCGGCTTTTCTGGTTGGAAGGGATCCAGAAATGCCTTGTGCTCACCCGCCGTATAGGTGCGCCGCTCGACACCGAGCTTCTCCAGGGTATCGACAAAACCGAACCCGGCGGCCGTCACACCAATTGAACCCACCAAACTGGCCTTGTCAGCATAGATCTCGTCTGCAGCGGCAGCGATATAGTAAGCGCCAGAGGCACCCAGATCAGTGATCACCGCATAAACTTTCTTGTCTGGATACAAAGCACGCAGGCGTTTGATTTCATCATATACGTAGCCAGACTGTACTGGGCTACCGCCCGGACTATTGATGCGCAAAATGACGCCACGTGTCTTGTCGTCCTCAAATGCGCTACGCAAGCTGGTGACCAGATTATCTGCACTAGCCTCCTGCTGATCGGCAATAATCCCGCGCAGCTCGATGACAGCGGTGTGCGGCTTGCTAGCCGAGCTGGCCCGATCCAACGAGGAAAATGGAGAAAACAGCATGATCGCGCCGAACAGATAAACAAATGTCAGCGTCTTGAAAAAAATACCCCAACGCCGCGAGCGACGCTGCTCCTGCACCGACGCCAGCAAGCCCTTTTCCAGAAGCTCCCAGGCCTTACGGTCTTCACGGCTTTTCAATGCCGCCTCCCGAGTTTGCTCACGATCCTGCTGCGGACTCTCGGTCCACTTATCCGATGACATGCTCTAACCTCTACTGACGGGGACACAGATAGTTTTGCTGACGGGTGCGGAGTTCGTTGACGACATAACCCAAGGATGGAACTCGCTGAAAGCATCAATACAATGCTCCGGCCGGGTTTGCAACAGATGCTCGCGGGACTGCGCACCGTAACTGACAGCCACCGCACGGACCCGGGCGTTATGCGCCATGCGGATATCATATTCACTGTCACCGAGCATCACAGCCCGGCTGGCAGGGGTTTCCAGATGATTGAGAATTTCTTCGAGCATCCGTGGGTGCGGCTTACTCAGACTCTCATCGGCGCAACGAGTGACATCAAAGAAATTCGTCAGATCATGTGACTTAAGTACCCGATCGAGCCCGCGCCGGCTTTTTCCGGTCGCCACGGCAAGCTGGTAGCCGGCCTGCCGAAAATCCGCCAAAGCTTCCAACACGCCATCAAACAAAGGCGACGGCGTGTGTTCCTGCGCGACAAAAAACTGACTGTACGCCTCGGTAAGGCGGCGCGTCAGCGCAGGATCATCAATACCGGGAAACAGAACAGCTACGGCCTCCGGCAAGCCAAGGCCGATGATATCGCGGACCTGCTGCTCTGCCGGCAACGGCACGTCAATCAGCTCGGCGGCGCCACGCATGCATTCGACAATGCGTGAGATGGAGTCCGACAGCGTGCCATCCCAGTCAAAAATAATTGTTCGAATCTCAGACATTAGCGAGTTTTCTCAGCACGTCATCCCACATTTTGCCTGGCTCTGCAGCCACCTCCAGGCGCGTACCATCCGGCAGCTCAGTTGTCAGCGAGGCGGCATGCAAAAACAACCGCTTACCACCCATCTCGCGGATCTGCTGGGAAAAGTCGTCATCACCGTATTTCGGGTCACCGGCAATCGGGTGGCCTGCATGCCGGGCGTGCACCCTGATCTGATGGGTGCGCCCGGTAATCGGGCGCGCCTCGACCAGGGTGGCAAAATCGCCAAAGCGCTTGACCACGCTGAACTCGGTCAAAGATTCCTTACCCTCTGGATTAACCTCGACCATCCGCTCCCCGGAGCGCAGGTTGTTCTTCTGCAAAGGCGCATGTACGCGCTTGGTGGTGGCGGGCCAGTGCCCGCGCACCAGAGCCAGGTAACGCTTGCGCACCCCATCGCCGCGCAAAGCCGCGTGCAAATGCCGCAACATGCTGCGTTTTTTTGCGATCATCAGGCAACCGGAGGTATCCCGATCGAGGCGATGCACCAGTTCCAGTTGCGGGCAATCGGGACGCAGCTGACGCATGGCTTCGATCACGCCAAAATTCAACCCACTGCCGCCATGTACAGCCAGACCCGCTGGCTTGTTGACCACAATCAGGCCTTTGTCCTCATACACAATATTAGTTTCCAACGCCTGCAAAATGCCCTGCCCGACCAATACTGGCTCGTTCGGCTCGGGCAATCTGACCGGTGGAATGCGTACGTTATCGCCTGCCTGAAGCCGGTATTCGGGTTTAATCCGGCCCTTATTCACCCGCACCTCGCCCTTGCGCAGAATACGGTAGACAAAGGTGCGCGGTGCACCCTTGAGGCGGGTCAGCAGATAGTTGTCGATACGTTGACCGGCCTGGTCTTCGGTAATCAGATCAATCTGGACTTTAGGGGGCATATCGGAGGTACTTGTATTCATCCGCGCATGATACATTTTTTCTTGCAATTGAAGCACTTAAAAAATGCTGTTATATTCGGACGGGCTGCGTAACAAGCAGCCGGGGAAACCGCTAGCACAAAATGATGCCGCAGCCCCCAGAAACACCGATATAGAGGCCTCGCCAGGCTATTATAGAACTTGCCAGGCGGCCTTATTGATCGACACGCTGGTTGCCATGTGGCAGCCAGAATATAAACCCGCTCCCCGCATGACGATGAGCGGCACCCGATTAAGATGGGTTTGTGTTAGGTGGAGATGCACAGCTTCAGGATCATGTGACGAGCGTAGATACGTGCCATTTATGTGTCCCCGTTCCCAGTCCGGCTGATTCCTCCCGAAGGAACCTTTGAACATGCCAGCAGGCGATCTGATCTTCTGCCGGTGGTAAGACACCATCCGATGCCGGCATCTCTGGCCAGGATTATTCACCAGGTCGTGCTGTGACCAGATCACGCCAGCCCGTCTTTGAAGGTTTTCTGAAATAGTTTCTCTGTACTCGCCGTAGACAGACGCGGTTGTCACTGCTCAGGCCGTGATAACCACTCTGAACCAGGGCAAGGTTGGCCCAAGCAGAAACACGCCTGACACCTGACATAAGAGTCGCAGGTGCCGTCATTGTGTAATCCGGGAGCACTGGAAACACAACGGTACTTCATGAAAAGAATGCTGATCAACGCAACTCAACCCGAAGAGTTGCGCGTCGCCCTGGTAGATGGCCAGCGCCTGTACGATCTGGATATTGAATCCGGAGCCCGTGAGCAGAAGAAAGCCAACATCTATAAAGGCCGGATCACCCGGGTCGAGCCCAGCCTCGAAGCCGCGTTCGTCGACTTCGGTTCTGATCGTCACGGTTTTCTTCCTCTCAAGGAAATCTCCCGCGAATACTTCTCCAAGCAGCCTGAAGGCCGCGTCAATATCAAGGAAGTACTACGTGAAGGCCAGGAAGTCATTGTCCAGGTAGACAAGGAAGAGCGTGGCAACAAAGGCGCCGCCCTGACCACCTTTATCAGTCTGGCTGGCCGCTATCTGGTACTGATGCCTAACAACCCGCGCGCCGGTGGTATTTCGCGCCGTATCGAAGGCGATGAGCGCAACGATCTGCGTGAAGCCATCAACAGCCTGAACGTACCCGCCGACATGGGCATGATTGTCCGTACCGCTGGCCTGGGCCGCAGCGCCGAAGAACTGCAATGGGATCTGGATTACCTGCTTCAGCTCTGGGGCGCGATCAAAGGCGCCTCTACCGAACGCCCCTCCCCGTTCCTGATCTATCAGGAAAGCAACGTTATCATTCGGGCAATCCGCGACTACCTGCGCCAGGACATCGGCGAAGTGCTGATCGACAGCGAAACGGTCAAGGAAGAGGCGCTGAACTTTATCAGCCAGGTCATGCCGCAGTACGCGAGCAAGGTCAAACTGTACGAAGACACCGTACCGCTGTTCAACCGTTTCCAGATCGAAAGCCAGATCGAAACCGCTTTCGAACGCGAAGTGAAGCTACCTTCCGGCGGTTCCATCGTCATCGATCACACTGAAGCACTGGTATCGGTAGACATCAACTCCTCGCGCGCCACTAAAGGTGCTGATATCGAGGAAACCGCGCTGCAAACCAACCTGGAAGCGGCTGAAGAAATCGCCCGCCAGTTACGTTTGCGTGATATCGGTGGCCTGATTGTCATCGACTTTATCGACATGACCCCGGCGAAGAACCAACGCGCCGTAGAAGAACGCGTCAAAGAAAGCCTCGAGGCTGACCGTGCTCGTGTGCAAGTGGGCCGCATCTCGCGCTTTGGACTGCTGGAAATGTCTCGTCAGCGTCTGCGTCCGTCCCTGGGTGAAACCAGCGGCATCGTCTGCCCACGTTGTAATGGCCGTGGCACCATCCGCGACGTTGAATCCCTGTCCCTGTCCGTGCTGCGTCTAATTGAAGAGGAAGCCCTCAAGGAACGTACCGCCGAAGTCCGTGCACATGTGCCGATTGCCGTCGCCACCTTCTTGCTCAACGAGAAGCGCGATGCGCTGGCCAAGACTGAAGAGCGTACCAAGGTCCGCCTGCTGATCCTGCCCAGCGAACATATGGAAACACCGCACTTCGACGTGCAACGCCTGCGTGATGATCACGAGTCGGTGCTAAACGGCGAAACCAGCTACACCATGAGCAGTGAGATCGTCGCTGAAGAACCTGCGCCGGTCAGCCAGACCAAAGCCATTGTGCGTCAGGAAGCAGCGGTCAAAACCATTGCCCCTTCGCGCCCTGCGCCCTCTCCAGTGGCCGCAGCAGCCCAGGCTATTCAGGAAGCCCAACCGGGCATTTTCAAGGGTCTGATCAAATCACTAGTGAGCCTGTTTGCCAGCGACGAGCAGCCTGTCAGCACCGAAGCCAGCAAGCCGGAAGCCAAGGCCGAAAGCCGTCCAGCCAACCGCGACAACAAGCGTAACGACGAGCGCCGCAATAGCCGCAATCGCCGCCCACGCAATGAGCGCAGCGACCGTCCCGAGCGCGCGGAAAAGCTTGAGCGTAATGAGCGTGCCGACAAGCCTGAACGCGCCGAGCGCCCCGAGCGCAAAACGCAGGCACCACGCAATGAGCCACAGACCGAGAAACGCGATCTGCCACCCGCTGCAGCCATTGATAGCAGCAGCGCTCCTACTACAGAAGCGCCGACCACCCGTCGCCGTCGACGCGGACCTGTAGAAGCAAGCACCGAAGTACGCCAAGCGGACCAGGAAGCCACTAACCCAGCGCGCAGCGAGGCACCAACCGAACGCCGCCCGCGCCGCACTGAAGAAAAGCTGGCCACCGAGGAGGTCACTGATCTCGAGCAGGTAAGTCAGGATGTCACGGAAGAAGGTAACGAGGGCGAGCGTCCCAAGCGGCGTTCACGCAATAGCCAGCGCCGCCGCAACAACCGTCGCAGCCGTGTCAATCAGGACGAAACCCTGAATGCCGATGGCGAACAAAACAGCGAGCAAGCTGAGCAAGCCGACGCTAATGTCGAGCCAAACCAGGTTGCGATCGCCGCTGTCGCGGCTACCGCTGCACTGCCCGATCTAGAAAGCCAGCAACAGGCTGCCGCAGTTGCGCCTGAAGCCGACGACGGTGAGATCAACGCGCAGGTAGAAGCCGGCTTGACCCAGGCTGCTGCCGAACTCGAAGCATCGATTGAGCATGCGGTGGAAGCCTTCAGCCACTCACAACCCAGCGAGCAGCAGGCTGCCGAGGCCGAGCACGTTGAAACACCCGAAGAGGCAATTACGCCGGAAACCGTCACACCCGTAGCCGTTGAAACAACCGAAACCGTCGCCCCCGTTACCCAGTCTGTTAACGAAACCACTACCGAACTGACCACAGTAGAAACGCCGGTAGCACCTGCACCGGAGCCAGAGACTGTTGTGGAGACTGTTGTAGAAACGGTTGCTGAAGTGACCGTGGAGCCGGTCAGCGAAGTACCAGCTGAACCGACCCCAGCCATAACGGAAAGCGGTCGAGCCTATAACGATCCGCGGGAAATTCGCCGCCGCCAACTTGAAGCCAAACGACTTGCCGAACAGGCAGAAGCCGAGCCAGTAACGCCTGTCGTTCAGAACGCGCCAGAGCCAGAGGCAAAGGTAGAAGAGGCCGTTATCGAAGAAGATGTCGCAGCAGAAACACCACAGCCTGCTGTCGAGACTGACGCTGCTGCCACTGCGGTGGAGCCAGAGGAAGCGCCCCGCGCAACCTCAGCACCAGAACAAGCCGCGCTGGCAATCGAGCCCGAGAGTGATGCAGCAGAGCAAGAGGACGCGGCAGAGAAAGCTCAAGACGAAGTGAAAGTTGATTCGTCTGAGGATGCCGACAAGAACCCGCGATAAGCAGGTTCAGAGCAAAAAAAGGGGATGCGCAAGCATCCCTTTTTTTATGCCACCTATTTAGTGTGCGGAGCTTAACGATAGCATCAGCCGATCCGTTGCGGTTCCATCTCCAGCTCCACGCCAAAGCGCATCAATATATCCTGTTTGATGTTATTCGCCAGCGCCGACACCTCCCAACCGCGGGCAGTGCCGAAGTTGACCAGAACCAGAGCCTGTTCACTGTGAACACCCACATTGCCGACTCGATAACCCTTCCAGCCAGCCTGTTCTATCATCCACCCGGCCGCCACCTTGAATTGCCCATCAGGCTGCGGGTAATGCGGCAGTTGCGGATGTTTAGCGAGCAGCTCGTTTAACCTGGCTGCAGACACCAGCGGGTTCTTGAAAAAACTCCCGGCATTGCCCAGAAGCGCGGGGTCCGGCAGCTTACTGCTGCGTATGCGACAGACCAGTGCGCTTACCACCCGCGCATCGGGACGCTGCAGGCCGGTGGCCTGCCATGCAGCCGCCAAGGGCGCATAATCCACTTTCAGTACCGGCTGAGCGCGTAGACGCAAACGAACGCGGAGGATAACGTAACGCCCCGCTGCTTGCTTGAAGAGGGAATCGCGGTAGGCAAAGCGGCAGTCTACCCGGGTGAAACGCTGCACCTGACCGGTTTCCCGGTCCAACGCCTCCAGGCTGTCGAAGCTGTCTTTAAGCTCGACGCCATAGGCACCAATATTCTGCACCGGCGCGGCGCCCAGTGTACCCGGGATCAATGACAGATTTTCCAGTCCGGACAACCCCTGATCCAACGACCAGTTGACCAGTGCATGCCAGTTTTCACCCGCCTCGCCTTCGATCACCACACCTTCAGCGCTGCGCTGCACAATGCGCCGGCCGCGACTACGCATGACGATGACCAGGCCTGGAAGCGGGCCGGCTAGCAACACATTGCTGCCGCCGCCGAGTAACGTGATCGGCCAGTTCTGCGCCTGGGCCAATGCCAGCGCCGCACGCAGCTCCGCCTCACTTTCGACGCAAACCAGATGCTGAGCCTGCTCACGGATACCCAGGGTATTGAGTGCCTGCAGATCTGCGTTCTCGGTCAGCTTCAGCATGAAGGTTTTGCCAGCTGTTCGAGTAACCCGCAACTAGCAGCCTCGAGCATATCGAGCACGCGCTCAAACCCATCATCACCACCAAAATACGGATCAGGCACTTCGCAGGGCCAGTCACCAGACGCAAAGTCCATCATTAAATGTAGTTGTGCCCGCGCCTGCGCTGGTGCGCGAGCGCGCAGATTGTTCAGATTGCTCTGATCCATTGCGAGAATAAGATCGAAGCGTTCAAAATCCTCGTCAACCACTGCCCGGGCACGCAGGGCCCGAATGTCATAACCGCGCTGCAGCGCGGCAGCGCTAGCTCGGCGGTCTGGCGCTTCACCTGTATGGAACCCACCGGTTCCAGCCGAGTCGATGCACACATCATGCATCAAGGTACTGCGCTGCAACTGACTGGCGAAGACCCCTTCAGCCGTGGGTGAGCGGCAGATGTTGCCAAGGCAGACAAAAAGTATGCGCGTCATGGTGCCCCCAACAGTACCCGCACACGCTCCAGATCCGCTTGGGTATCCACACCCGCTGGAGGTGCCTCACAGGCGTCTGAAACCTGAATACGGCAACCAAACCACAGCGCTCGCAGCTGCTCAAGCGATTCCGCCTGCTCCAGAGGGCTCGGCGGCCAGGTGACATAATCATGCAAGAAACTGACTTTATACGCGTAGAGACCTATGTGCCGGCGGAAGGGTACATCCACAGGCAGCGTCTTTGGCTCTTCGCCGAAGGCATCCCGACACCAGGGCATCGGCGCGCGGCTGAAGTACAACGCGAACCCCTGCTGATCGGTGACCAGCTTGACCACATTGGGGTTGAACAGGCTTTGCAGATCCGCCAACGGCTCAGCCAGGGTAGCCATGCTCGCCTGGGGATAAGCCAAGAGATTGGCTGCCACCTGATTGATCAGGGCTGGCGGAATCAACGGCTCATCGCCCTGCACGTTGACCACGCAAGCATCGGCCGCCAACCCCAGCTGGGTTACCACTTCCTGCAAACGATCGGTGCCCGAGGGATGGTCACTGCGCGTCAGTACCACCGCGGCGCCAAAGCGGGCACAGGCATCGGCAATGCGTTGGTCGTCAGTGGCTACGGTGACACTGGCCGCGTTGCTTCTACATGCCTGCTCCCAAACGTGTTGGATCATCGGCTTGCCGACGATATCCAGCAATGGCTTTCCCGGCAGGCGGGTTGAAGCAAACCGGGCGGGAATGATGACGTGAAACATGCTCAGCGATCCAACCGCTCATCAGCGTCCAGCGCCCTTGCCTCACTCTCCAACATCACCGGTATGCCATCACGCACCGGAAAAGCCAATCCGTCGGCACGGCACCAGAGCTCGGTCTTGTCAGCATTAAGCACCAGAGGCCCCTTGCACAACGGGCAGGCGAGAATATCAAGCAATTTGGGATCCATCAGACAACTCCTGAAAGCAATTGGGGGGGCTCAGCGCCGCAGCGTTAATCCGGCAGTCCATCAAGCCGCTGCTGCAAAGCTGAAACAAACGCATCGCCCAGCGATGCATCAATACTCAGATACCACCAGTTATCCCGCGCGAAGCCGGCACATTTGATGGCGTCCTTTTCGGTCATGATCAGTGGCTTGGCCGGGTCACAAGCGGCAAAACTGTCTACCGTATACTGTGCGTGGTCCGGGAAAGCATGCCCGTGTGGTTGCAAGGATAACCCTTCCAAGGTACTAAAAAAACGCTGCGGGTTGCCGATCCCGGCAATGGCTTCGACCTCCCTGCCCGCCCGCCAGCTCTGGGGCGCCAAACGCTCACCGCTGCGCAAATTAACCAACTCGGTCGGCGCCAGTTGCATGGCAAAAGTGCCCGCCGTGTCAGCCGCCAAGCCGTTGCTCACGACCAGGTCCACGGACGCCAGCCGCCGAGCCGGTTCGCGCAGCGGCCCTTCCGGCAGGCAGCGAGCATTACCCAGGCCCCGGGCGGCGTCGAGCATTAGAATTTCCACATCTCGGCCCAGCGCATAGTGCTGCAAACCATCATCGCTGATGATCACGTCGACATCCGCATTAGCCAACAGATGCCGCGCTGCGGCTGGTCGATCGGGATCAATGACCACAGGTACAGCGCAGCGGCGAGCGATCAGTAACGGCTCGTCGCCTACCTCCCCAGGCTGGTCAATCAGCGGGGCGATCAAGTGCGGAAAGCCCACCACCTTATTGGCGCCGTAACCGCGACTGATCACGCCAGGACGCAAACCCAACGACTGCAAATAGCATATAAGCCAAATGCACATAGGGGTTTTGCCGGTTCCTCCGAGGGTGATATTACCCACCACAATGACCGGAACAGGGGCTCGCCAGACCAGGGATGGGTCGCTAAGAAAACGCTGACGACGACGGCTAGCGACCGCCGCGTAGAGCACGGAAAGCGGTCTGAGTAACCTCAGCCACGGGCTTGACTGATACCAGGCCCGCAGCATGAACTGCTCCAGAGAAAAACCACTCACTGGCTATCGCCCGCCTCCATCTCACTGGTGGTCAGCCGCAGCCGGGTAAAGCCCAGCTGGCCAGCCGCATCCATGGCCATAATCACCGCCTGGTGCGGAGTTTGGGCATCGGCAGTGATGATCAGTGGTAACTCGGTATCGCCTGCAGACTCACGTTGCAGCGCGGTTTTCAGAGTATCAACCGAGGGCGCGGCCAAGGCCTTTGCGTTGATGGCAATGTCGCCTGAAGCCGATATGACCAACTCGATCTGCTGCCCAGCGGTACTCTCGGCCTGCTCGCCGGACGCGGCCTGCGGCAGATCGAGCTTGAGCTGTGTTTCGCGGGTAAAGGTGGTCGAGACCATGAAGAAAATCAGTAACAGAAACACCACGTCAATCAGCGGGGTAAGATTTACGCTGGCCTCGTCAGCCTTCTTGCGTCGGAAGTTCACAGTCAGGCTCCCTTGCGTGTGCTGCCAACATGCGACACCTTCACTGGCTGCTCAGCGCCTTCTACTTCACGATTGCCCTGCATAACCTCTACCAGCTTGGTCGCTTCCTGCTCCATGGCAATCACCAGCTCTTCTACCCGGCGGACAAAAAAGCGGTGGAAAAACAGCGCAGGGATAGCCACGGTCAAACCGGCGGCGGTGGTAATCAACGCCTTGGAGATACCACCAGCCAAAACGCCCGTATTACCCGTACCCTGAATCATGATGGCACTGAACACGTCTATCATGCCGATGACCGTACCCAACAGACCGAGCAGCGGCGTGATCGCGGCGATGGTACCCAGGGTATTGAGGTAACGTTCCAGCTCGTGGATGACCTTGCCAGCGGCTTCCTGAATGCACTCTTTCATGATGTCCCGGCCATGCCTTGAATTGGCCAGCCCTGCAGCAAGAATCTCACCCAGCGGCGAGTCGGCCCGCAAGGTTTTCAGCTTTGCCGCGTCAAGCTCACCGTCCTTGACCCAACGCCAGACCTGGCCGAGCAAGCTGGGAGGTGCGACCCGGTCCAGGCGCAACGTCCACAAACGCTCTATCACGATGGCGACAGCCACCACTGAAAATAATACTATCGGCAGCATCAGCCAGCCGCCCGCACTGATCAATTCCCACACACGCGTTCCCTCCCCCAAATGATGGCTAACTCTAGCACAGCGCCTAGCCCTGCCTGCGCAATCTTGTTATTCATGCCAGAAACGCCGAGCCTTTTCACGCCAGGACCATTTCCAGTAGCTGCCGCGTGCGTCGTCCAACACGAAACGCACCGCACCCGAGGCGCTAGTATAAACAGGTTCCACAGCCAATTCGCGGTAGCGATCCACAACCTTGGGATGTGGATGGTTAAATGCATTGCCATGCCCGGCGCTGAACACCACCCAGCGCGGGTCTACCGCACGGATAAAGGCGTAGGACGATGAACTACGGCTGCCATGATGTGGCGCAATAAGAAGCTGAGCATCGAGTGGCTCACGCAGCATCTGGTACTCGCCGCGAATACCCAGGTCACCTGGCAACAAGACACTCGCCCGGCCCACGCCGGCACGTAATACGCAGGAGCGCTCGTTGGCTGGCGCAGGCGGCGGAGCGCTATAAACCACCGCAAAGGTCACACCATTCCAGCGCCACGATTCACCCGGAACACAGGCTCTGGCCTGCAGCGCGTCCGGCAGCGATTCATGCTGGCCGGCCAATACCTGCGCTACCGGCAAGCGGCTGACCAGAGCCATGGCACCTCCGGCATGGTCATTATCCGCATGGCTGATCAGCATCCCGTCAAGGCGCTCGACGCCCAGCTCTACCAGGGCTGGGTGGACTACCGCCTCACCCAGGTCAAACCCGCTGGACAAGCGCGCGCCCGCATCATAAAGCAAGCTATGGTCCCGGGTTTGCAATAGCACTGCCAAACCCTGCCCAACATCCAGCACGGTGACCCACAACTGCTGCTCCTCAGGGCGAGACTGGGGATTGTGAAGCATCACCGGTAGACACACGAGTGCCGGCAGCCACAGCAACCTGGCCAGCGGGCTTAGCAAAGCCAGGGTCGCCAGCGTGCCCAAAGACCAGTTGATCCAGCCGGGGAAAGCCAGGTAGCTGGGGATATGCCACTGTGCGGCCCAGGCCAGTTTATCGAACAGCCATACCAGTGCCTGATCGGCTGCCACAAGCAGCCAGGAAAAGCCGAACAACAGTTCTAATCCAGTACCAAGCAATCCGGCTGGCACCACCAGCACACTGACCCAGGGAATCGCCAGCACATTGATCAAGGGCGCGATCACGCTGCCCGGCATGCCCCATAGCAACAGCCATGGCCAGAGACCGATAAATACCACCCACTGCGCACGCCCCCAACGCCACCACAACCCTCGCTGTTGCAAGCGCCCGTGCATGCCGAGAACCAGCAAACCCACCGCCATAAAAGATAGCCAGAAGCCAGCCAGCAAGGGTGCAGCGGGATCAAACAAGGTGACCGCACATATCGCCATAAGCCAGAATATCCAGGGTCCCGGCTGCCGATATACCAACCGCGCGAGCAATACCAGCGCGACCATCAATAACGCCCGTTGCGTCGGCACGGCAAAGCCAGCAAGCCCGGCATAGACAGCCGCAGCAACAATCGCCAGGGGTGCCGCGAGCCATATCCGCGGCCAGGGGACGGGTAACCAGCCTATACGGCCCAGCAGTGACGCCAGCGCAAAAACGGCCGCGGCGAGCATGCCCACATGCAGCCCGGAAATGACCATCAGGTGGCTGGTGCCCGTGGCCTGCAACACCTGCCAATCGGCCTTACTCAATACGCTGCGATCGCCGACCACCAAGGCTGCGAGCCGAGAACGCTGTGCTGTGTCGGCAAACACCGCATCCAGCCGCTGCCGGATATAGGCCCGCACCGGTCCTAGCCCCGCACTGTGCGGCAGCGCCAGAAGCTCGCCGCTGCGCACGCTGGCCAAAGCGCCAATCTCTCTGGCGTAAAGCCAGGCCTCATAATCGAAACGCCCTGGATTGGCCAGTCCTCTGGGCCGCCGTAGCCGTGCATGAAATCGCCAGTATTCACCCGGGAACACTTGCTCACCTGAATACCAGTGTGTTCGGATCGGCGGCAGAGGTTCGCCGGTATCCGCTATACGCGCATTGCGTAGCATGAAACGCCAGCCCGTATCCGTCGCTTCTGGGAGACCATGGACACGGCCCTCCAACACCACCGTCTGCATATCCAACTCCGCCGGCAGGCGTTGCTCCAGTTGTTGGTGATGGAACAGACAGGCCCAGACGAAGCCTGCGCCGATCAGCGCCACATGCCGGCCAGGAGGCCGGCACAGACCGATCGCGGGCAGCAAAAAGCTCAATAGCAACAGCCAGGGGAGAGGTGGCAGTGAAACCCATGCCAGTGGTAACACCAGCCCGAGCAACAAAGCCAAGAATCGGCTGGCAAGCGAGGATAAAAAACTCACGCTCTGTGCATCTCCTTTGCCGTCAGGCAGTAGTGCCGCCCTGACATTCCATGCATAATTGGTGCACATTTCTCAGGTCGAACATCCGCGATGCCGCGTAGGCTCCTAAAACGCTACATGCCTAGCCCTGAACGCATAAAGCAGAGCACGTCGCTGCGCTTTATGGGCACCATGCTGCACGATCCAAACTTATGGCACCTCAACCGGCACAGTGTCGCTCGTGCCATTGCCATAGGACTGTTCGTGGCCATGTTACCGATCCCAATGCAGATGTTGATGTCGGCCGCTATCGCCGTGCCCTTGCGCGCCAATCTGCCCATTTCAGTCGGCTTGGTCTGGCTGACCAATCCGATTACCATGCCAGCTGTGTTCTTCACCCAATACAAGATCGGCACTCTGCTCCTGGGCGCACCCGAACGCAGCATGCCTATGGAGCTGTCACTGACGTGGCTGATGTCGGAAATACACCATATCTGGCAACCGCTGCTACTCGGCGCGCTGCTGGTCGGTACCGTATTAGCCGCAGTCGGTTACGCTGCGACCATGTTGTATTGGCGAATATGGGTGGGGCGCAACTGGCAAAAGCGCAAATTGCGACGCCGTCGGCACATCTGATTCGGATCCAGGGCGGATGCTGTTCAGCGTACCTAGTCAGCACATTGGAGAGGTGACGCTTGCCTTATCGAGCTCCAGCTTTACTAGAGCTCCAATTTATTAGAGCTCTAATGCGGCCAGATGCCCTTGATTGAGCGTCAGTACACGGTCCATTTGCGAGGCCAACGCAAGATCATGGGTCACCACCATAAAGGCGGTATTAAGACTCTGGCTCAACTCCAGCATCAACTCCTGGACACTCTTGGCCGTGGTTTGATCCAGGTTGCCGGTGGGCTCGTCCAGCAGTACGCAAGCTGGTTGATTGATCAGCGCCCGGGCAATGGCCACCCGCTGACGCTCGCCACCCGATAACTCCGCAGGTTTGTGCCCGGCACGTTCGGTCAAGCCAACGCGGCGCAATATTTCCATGCCCCGCTCCCGCGCCTGGTTAATCGGCGTGCGGCCTATGAGCAAAGGCATACACACGTTTTCCAACGCAGTGAATTCCGCTAACAAATGGTGGAACTGGTAAACGAAGCCCAGCCCGGTATTCCTTAGTTGACCACGCTCGGACTCCTTGAGCGCAGACATCTGACGGCCTGCCAACCAGACCTCACCGTCCGTGGGCGTATCCAGCCCGCCCAGCAGGTTCAACAGGGTCGTTTTGCCGGACCCCGAGCTCCCGACGATCGCTATTCGTTCGCCAGCAACCAGGCGCAAGTTGATCGAGTCCAGCACCCGCAAACGCTGCGGCCCAATAGCATATTCCATACTCAGCTGGCGACATTCCAGCACCACTTCAGTCATAACGCAAAGCCTCCGCCGGCTCGGTTCGCGAGGCCCGCCAGGCGGGGTACAGGGTCGCAGCAAAGCTCATACCTAGCGCCGTCAGGCAGATCAGCACTACGTCGTTCCAAATCAACTGTGAGGGCAGGTAGCTGATGAAATACACGTCTGAACTGAGGAATTGAACACCGAACAGGCTTTCCAGCCCGGCGACCATGGCCGACACGTTTAACGCTGCCAATACCCCGAGAACACCGCCAGCCAGTGTACCGATAACGCCAATGACCGAACCTTGAACCATAAAGATACCCATGATGGTGCCCGGAGAAGCCCCCAGCGTACGCAAAATGGCGATATCAGATTTCTTGTCAGTCACCACCATCACCAGCGTGGAGATAATATTGAACGCGGCCACCGCCACGATCAGCAACAAAAGCAGACCGATCATGGTCTTCTCCATACGGATCGCCGCAAACAGGTTGCCGTGGGTGCGCGTCCAGTCCTGCGCGTAATAATTGCCCGGCAGGGTCAACGCCAAATCCCAGGCGACCTTGGGCGCTTGAAACAGGTCATCCAGCTTGACCCGCAAACCCTGCATCTGGCCCGGCTGCCAACGCGACAGTCGCGCGGCGTCCCCGGCGTGAATCATCGCCAGAGAGCTGTCGAGCTCAGCCCCGACCTTGAATACGCCCGCCACGGTAAAGCGTTTCAGCCGCGGAAATACACCCGCCGGTGTCACCGACGCCTCCGGCAAAACAAAAGTCAGCTTGTCGCCAACCTGAACACCAAAACGCTTGGCAATCAGCTCGCCAATGATGATGCCGAACTCGCCATCCTGCAGATCACTCAGCGCACCTTCGGTCATGTGCTGTTCGATGATCGAAACATGCTTTTCGGCATCAGGTATGACGCCATTGACCAGTACCGGAGCCACGCTGCCGTTATGCGTCAACATGCCTTGCAGCTGGATAAACGGCGCCGCAGCGATTACCTGTGGATGTTCCTCAAGCCGCGTAGCCAGCGTTTGCCAGTCATCCATAGGCTGTTCGGAGCTGATGGTCGCGTGCGGCACCATACCCAGAATGCGGGTGCGTAGCTCACGGTCAAAACCATTCATCACCGACAGCACCAGGATCATGACCATGACCCCCAGAGTGAGGCCAAGCATGGAGATCAGTGATATAAAAGAGATGAAATGATTGCGGCGTTTGGCCCGGGTGTAACGGAGGCCAATAAAGAAAGGCAAAGGTCTGAACATGAAATACCGGTTACCTGATGGGCATTGCCCTGTTGAGTGACGGTTCGGACTGCATGTTACACTGATTCCAGGCGATTGTTCAGCGCTTCAGACCAGCTTATTGCGAGTAATGTCATGCACACAGATGATGGCGAGACGGACGAAAAACGGGATTTCTTTCGCATCCGTGACCAAATGGCGCTGCAGGTCAAGCCAATCGATGGGCCCGAGCTGAACAAGGAGACGCAGGACGACGAGTCTCCTCTTTTTAGTCTGCTCAGCGACCTGCACATGCTGGACTATGAATCTCAGCATTTGCTCCGGCAAATTGCTGAGCGTGACCGAGCCCTCGCCCATTATCTGAAGATAATTAACAAACGCGTTGATCTGGTTGGCAAGGCGCTCGCCATGCAGTTGACTGGGGATCTGAGCGAGCCCCAGGAGGTCACTTTAAGCGAAGGGGGCATGGCTTTCAGTTCTCCACAGGCCTACGCCCTAGATTCCTGGCTGATGCTGCGCATGGTGCTGATGCCCTCACTCCTGGGGCTGGTGCTGCCCGCCAGGGTGATCCGCTGCGAGGCTGAACAAGACACCGGCCAGTGGCAGCTGGGCGTCAGCTTTGACAATCTGAGTGATGCACAACGCCAGCTGCTGGCGCGTCATATTCTGCAAAAACAGGCACAGGAAATCCGTGCCGCTAAAACCACCGAAGGGATGCCGACATGAAATCGATCTGGATAACGTCTTGCACAATTATGTCTTCCACCGCCCTCGCCGGCTTTCTGCTATTAACCTCGCCAACGGTGCAAGCGGACACACTGGTCATCCCGTTAGGCCAGCAGGCAGCTCAGGCCTCAGCGCAGCTACCTCAGCGCGGCCTGAACAGCAGCAGTGTGCGTCAGCGCTACGGCGAACCTGCCAACCGCCATGCGCCAGTTGGCCAGCCCCCTATCAGCCGCTGGGACTACGCTGATTTCAGCGTCTATTTTGAACACGACAATGTTATTCACAGCGTCCGCCAGCATCGGCGCCAGGGCAATTGACACCCTATGACCACTCACCTATGACCTTGATTTACGGCCATCGCGGCGCCCGGGGCGAAGCGCCGGAAAATACCCTGCCGAGCTTTCGTCGAGCCCTGGATGCGGGCGTGCGACGCGTGGAGCTCGACCTGCACCTGTCTGCCGACCGCCAACTGATGGTCATACACGACCCGACGTTACGCAGAACCACTGGCCTGCGCGGCAAGATAGCGCATCACAGCGCAGCCGAGCTGATGCAGATGGATGCGCGCCGTGGCGGCCCGGCCTGGCCCGAAGAGTGCCCGATACCCAGCCTGGAGCAGTTGTTCACTACTTGCCCGGAATTCGAACATTACCAGCTGGAAGTCAAAAGCGGCTCCGCCGGGCAGTCGCGTATTGTGCTCGACGCGGTCACCGAGCTGGTCACCCGCTACGGCTTGCAGGAAAAAGTCGTGCTCACATCCAGCAGCCGGACACTATTGAAAACCGCGCGCGATAGCAGCTTCGGTTTGCCCACCGGGTTAGTGGAAGAATACGGCTTGATTGATTGGATCAAAAGCTGCAAGCGCTATGGTTGCGACTATCTGATCTTGAACTGGAAGCTCTGCTCGACCCAGCGTGTGGCCAGCGCCAAGGCGCACGGCCTCCACGTTTCAGTCTGGACGGTAAACGAGCCCGCATTAATGCAGCGCCTGGTGGAGATGGGGGTCGATAGCATCATCACCGACTTCCCGCAGCTGGCTGTAGAGACCCTGGCCAAAGCACCCGCCTGATTTAGAGGCATTAAAAAGCCCTGCATAGCAGGGCTTTTTAATGCGCAGGCTTGCCAATACCTCAGAACAACCGGTTCAAGCCATCCAGCGCGGCGACGCGATAAGCTTCCGCCATAGTCGGATAGTTGAAGGTGGTGTTAACGAAATACTTGATCGTATTGGCCTCCCCTTCCTGGTTCATAATCGCCTGGCCGATATGCACAATTTCCGACGCCTGGTCACCGAAGCAGTGAATCCCCAGCACCTGCAAGGTTTCGCGGTGAAACAGAATCTTCAGCATCCCTACCGGCTCATCGGTAATCTGCGCTCGGGCCATGCTCTTGAAGAAGGCCTGGCCGATTTCATAGGGCACTTGCGCCTCGGTTAACTCCCGCTCGGTCTTGCCCAGCGAGCTGATTTCCGGAATCGTATAAATCCCGGTAGGCACGTCATCAACAAAGCGCCAGGCGTCATTGCTGACAATATTACCAGCTGCCGAACGACCTTGATCAAAGGCAGCGCTGGCCAAACTCGGCCAGCCAATAACATCGCCCACCGCATAGATGTTTGGCACCTCGGTACGGTAGTTCTCATCAACGCTCAACTGACCGCGACCATTCGGGCGCAAACCGACATTTTCCAGCCCCATGCCATCCGTGTTGCCTGAACGACCATTACACCAGAGCAACGCATCGGCTTTGAGTTTCTTGCCGGACTTCAGATTCAGCACCACGCCACGCTTGTCCAACCCTTCGATGCTCTCGTATTCCTCGTTATGCCGAATCAACACACTGTTGTTGCGCAGGTGATAACTCAGGGCGTCGGAGATTTCGTCATCCAGAAAGCTCAGCAGGCGGTCACGGTTATCAATCAGGTCAACCTTGACCCCAAGGCCACAAAAAATCGACGCATACTCACAGCCGATAACCCCTGCGCCGTAGATAATCAGCGTACGTGGGGTATGGTTGAGCTTGAGGATGGTATCGCTATCATAGATGCGTGGGTGGCTGAAGTTCACATCGGCCGGGCGGTATGGCCGCGAACCGGTAGCGATGATGATCTCTTTTGCAATTAGCTTTTCCACCACGCCGGAGCGGTTGACCAGCTCGATGGTATGTTCATCGGCAAAACTGCCCTTGCCAAAAAATACGTCAACGCGGTTGCGCGCATAATAGCTGGTGCGCGAGGTGACCTGCTTGGCCATGACTTTTTCAGCGCTTTTCAGCACGTCAGGGAAAGAAAACCAGCGCGGCTCGCCAATCGAGCGGAACATCTTGTTGGTATTGAAATGGATGATCTGCTTGACTGAATAACGCAATGCCTTGGAGGGAATGGTCCCCAGATGAGTGCAGTTGCCGCCAACCATGGTCCGCTCTTCCACCACAGCCACCTTGCGGCCATGCTTGGCTGCATTCATCGCAGCGCCCTCACCCGCCGGGCCGGAACCCAGCACCACAACATCGTAGTTATATACAGCCATGCATTGATTTCCTTATGATTTTCGACGGGATACTGACACGTATGGCGTTTTACAGCTAGTCGACCTTGGTCGCGTCATAGCCCAGATTCTTCGGCTTGCGTGGCTCTATTCCGGCATTGGTGCTGGTTTCTTCACACTTGGTGACATCACCTCCACAGATACCACAGGCTTTATCCACACCCGTCGCGCCAATCCCACCGCAGGAGCCGGCAATGGGCTTGCGGCCCATCATCACGCCGACCGACATGCCGATCACAATCAGTACCATTAATGAAAACGCCAAAACCCAAACCATGATCTACTCCTCGCTCTTCGTCAGAGCCGTGAATGTGGGGGTGGCCCTGGAAACAAAACGGGTACCATCGCGCACAACAAAGAGCGCAGCCACCTCATGCTCCAAAGCATAGTCCCAGCCCTTTTCGGGCCCTTTAACCAATAGCACCGTTGATAACCCATCAGCCGTCGCCGCAGAATTGTGCAGCACGGTCACTGCCGCTAGCTCATGCATCACTGGTCTGCCGCTACTCGGGTCAAAGGTATGCGAATAACGCTTGCCTTCGTATTCAAAATAATTGCGATAGTCACCCGAAGTCGACACCGCCTGCCCATCGAGCGCGACAATCAGATGGGCCATGCGCTGATCATCCCGCGGCTCCTCGATTGCAATCTTCCACGGAGTATTATCGGGCTTGACCCCTGCTGCCTTGAGCTCGCCAGTAATCTCAACCATATAGCTATTGATACCACGGGAGAGCAAATGATCGACTACCTTGTCCACTGCATAACCCGCAGCGATAGCACTGACATCAACCTGGACGTTGGCTGACTTGCACAACTGCGTGCCGTTAACCTGTAAATGACGCTGACCTACTTGTTCCAGAGCAGCTTGCAGCTCCTCTGGATCAGGCACCACCTGGCTGCCGTTGCCACCATGAAAACCCCAGATTCGCAGCAGCGGCCCCACCGTCAGATCAAAATCACCACCGCTGTCCTCAGCCAGTATATGCCCCAAGCCAACCAGTTCCAGCAACGATGTCGGCACCTCAGCGCAACTATCGGCAGGCATTGCGTTAAAGCGAGCCAGATCCGAATCATCCCGCCAGGTAGATACCTCCGCATCAAAATCACTGAGCAGCGCTTCGATTTCTCCGTGTAGCGTTGCCGTATCCGGAACGCCCTCGGCATTGACCCACTTGATTGAATAAGTACTACCCATGGCCGCGCCGGTCACTTCCGAAACCGGCTCCATAGAATTGAAACAGCCCGTTAGGGCTGTTGCCATAGCAACAGCGATAACGGGCCGGATGACGCGCAGTAGCATGCTAGCCGCCAAAGTCATCAAGCATGATATTTTCTGGCTCTACGCCCATATCCTGCAGCATCTTGATCACCGATGCGTTCATCATCGGCGGCCCACACATATAAAACTCACAATCCTCAGGCGCGGGATGATCCTTGAGGTAGTTCTCTAACAGAACATTATGGATAAAGCCGGTCGGGCCTTCCCAGTTATCTTCAGGCAGCGGGTCTGACAGCGCCAAGTGCCACTCGAAGTTTTCATTCTCTTGTGCCAGCTTGTCAAACTCTTCAACATAGAAGGCTTCACGCAGCGAACGAGCGCCGTACCAAAAGCTGATCTTGCGCTTGCTCTTGAGCCGACCCAACTGGTCAAAAATGTGCGAACGCATCGGCGCCATACCGGCACCGCCGCCGACAAAGACCATCTCGGCATCCGTATCTTTGGCAAAGAACTCACCGAAGGGACCGTAAACGGTCACCTTGTCGCCCGGCTTCAGGGCAAAGCACCAAGACGACATCTTGCCCGGTGGCAGGTCGTCACGGCCCGGCGGTGGCGACGCCACACGCAGGTTGAACTTGACCACGCCGCGCTCTTCCGGGTAGTTGGCCATGGAATAGGCACGGATCACCGTCTCGTCAACCTTGGAGACAAAGCGCCACATATCGAATTTATCCCAATCACCACGAAATTCCGGCTGAATGTCAAAATCCTTGTAGTGCACGGTGTGCGGCGGGCACTCCAACTGTACATAACCACCGGCGCGGAAATCGACATTCTCGCCTTCCGGCAGCCGCAGAGTGAGTTCCTTGATAAAGGTAGCAACGTTGGGGTTGGCCTCTACGGTACATTCCCACTTCTTGACGCCGAAAACCTCTTCCGGCACTTCGATCTTCATATCCTGTTTGACCGGAGCCTGACAGGACAGACGCCAGCCTTCTTTGGCTTCACGCTTGGTGAAGTGACTCTCTTCCGTGGGCAGCATTTCGCCGCCGCCCTCTTCAATGATGCACTTGCACTGCGCGCAGGTACCACCGCCACCACAGGCAGAGGACAGGAAGATGCCGTTGTCCGAAAGGGTATTGAGCAACTTGTTACCGGCTGGAACGGTAATGGTGCGCTCGCCATTGATTTCAATGGTCACATCACCGCTGGTCACCAGCTTGGAGCGGGCAATCAGAATCACAGCCACCAGCGACAATACGATCGCGGTGAACATGCCGACGCCCAAAAAGATTTCGATATTCATCAGTTACAGCTCCTGTTTACAGTTGCACGCCCGAGAAGGACATGAACCCCAGGGACATCAATCCCACGGTGATGAAGGTAATACCGAGACCACGCAGACCGTCTGGCACGTCGCTGTACTTGAGTTTTTCGCGAATACCGGCCAGCGCAACAATGGCCAGCGCCCAACCTACCCCAGCGCCAAAACCGTAGACGATACTTTCATCCAGGGAATAGTCGCGCTCCACCATGAACAGCGACGCACCCAGAATGGCGCAGTTCACCGTGATCAGCGGCAAGAAGACACCGAGAGCGTTGTAAAGGGCCGGCACGAACTTATCCAGCAACATTTCCAGGATCTGCACCAGTGCCGCGATAACACCGATGTAACTGAGCAGTCCCAGGAAGCTCAAATCCACATTCGGCAAGCCAGCCCAGGCCAACGCGCCGTCACGCAGCAGATAGGTATAAATCAGGTTGTTGGCTGGCACAGTAATGGTCAATACCACAACCACTGCGATACCCAGGCCGAGCGACGTTTGCACTTTCTTGGAGATGGCAATAAAGGTACACATGCCAAGGAAGAAGGCCAACGCCATGTTTTCTACGAAAATAGCCCGCACCAGCAGGCTGATATAATGTTCGATCATGGCTTACATAACCTCCTTCAACGCGCGGCTTTGCGGCGCCATCTTAAATTCGGGCTCTTCCACCTGCTCAGTTTTCCAGGCACGCAATGCCCAGATAATCAGACCGATAATGAAGAATGCCGATGGCGGCAATAGCAGCAAACCGTTGGGCTGATACCAGCCACCCTGGTTAACGACCGGCAGTATTTCGATGCCGAACAGCTTGCCAGCGCCGAGCAGTTCACGAAAAAACGCGACCACAATGAGAATGAAACTGTAGCCCAGACCGTTACCGATACCGTCAAGGAAGCTCATGTGCGGCGGATTTTGCATGGCAAAGGCTTCAGCCCGGCCCATTACGATACAGTTGGTAATGATCAGTCCAACGAATACCGATAACTGCTTACTGATGTCGTAGGCATAGGCCTTGAGCACCTGATCCACCACGATTACCAACGACGCAATGATCACCATCTGTACGATCATACGGATCGCGCTGGGGATTTGAGTACGGATAATCGAAATAAACAGGTTGGACAGAGCCACTACCGAGGTCAATGCCAGACACATGACCAGCGTCACGTTCATGCTGGTGGTGACCGCCAGTGCCGAACAGATACCCAGGATCTGAAGGGCAATCGGGTTATTACTGAAAATGGGTTCGAAGAGCACCTGTTTGGCGCTTGCTTTAGCCATGATTAAGCCTCCCCTGCATCAAGATTGTCGAGGAATGGGCCAAAGCCATTCTCACCCAGCCAGAACCGCACCAAATTTTCAACACCACGACTGGTCAAGGTAGCTCCAGCCAGGCCATCGACCTGGTGTTCGGCATTGGGGTTGCTGCTGTCCACGCTGCCCTTAAGTACCTGCACCGCGACGTCGCCGTCTTCGTCATAGACCACCTTGCCGGTCCATTGCTGGCGCCAGTTAGGGTTGTCTACTTCACCGCCCAGGCCAGGTGTCTCGGCATGCTGGTAAAAGCCCAGACCCACAACCGTTTTCAAGTCACCTTCCAGCGCGATAAAGCCATACAGCGTCGACCACAAACCGTAACCGTGAATCGGCAGGATCATGGTTTCAATGCCATCATCGTTCTCGACCATATAGACAGTCGCGTAGTCTTCACGACGACGGATGCTAGCAATATCGTCAGAAGCCGCAAGACGCTCGGATAGCGCCGGGTCCTTCGCCGCTTTCTGCTGGTCGTAGGTCAGCGGATCCATCTCTTCGCTGAATTCGCCGGTACGCAGGTCAACCAAACGCGCGGTAACTTTCTCGAATTGGGCCTCGACATCAGCACCCTCCTCAAGCAAGCCCGCAATCGACAGAATATTGCGCTTCTTATCCAACAGTTGATTGGTGATCTGCACTGGCTTGAGTGCAACCGCTGCGGCAGACACCACCACGGAGCAAACAAGACAGACCAGCAGCGCCACCATAATGGTGCGGCTGACAGTTTCTTTTTTACTGGACATGGCGGGCAAGCCTCCGCTTGATGTTGGCCTGGACGACAAAATGGTCGATCAGGGGAGCAAAAAGGTTGGCAAACAGAATGGCCAGCATCATACCCTCAGGGAATGCCGGATTGACCACGCGAATCAGCAAAACCATCACGCCGATCAGTGCGCCAAAAATCCATTTACCCTGGTTAGTCATGGAAGCCGATACCGGATCGGTAGCCATAAAGATCATGCCAAAGGCAAAACCACCCACCACCATGTGCCAGTACCACGGCATGGCGAACATCGGATTGGTCTCTGAGCCAATCAGATTGAACAGCAGGCTCATCGCGATCATGCCGATCATCACGCCAGCGACGATGCGCCAGTTGGCGATTTTGGTGGTTAGCAGCACGGCGCCGCCGAGGAAGATAGCCAGTGTCGAGACTTCACCCATGGAGCCATGGATATTGCCGACAAACGCATCCAGCCAGGTGATACCGCCGTTGACGACCGCGTCAATACCGCCCGAAGCAGCCAGGCTCAAAGCCGTTGCACCGGCATAGCCGTCCACTGCAGTCCATACTGCGTCCCCCGAAATTTCTGCAGGGTAAGCGAAGAACAGGAAGGCACGACCGGTCAGCGCCGGGTTAAGGAAGTTTTTACCGGTACCACCGAACACTTCCTTACCAATCACGATACCGAAGCTGATACCCAGCGCCACTTGCCACAGGGGAATATCCGGCGGCAGGATCAGCGCAAACAAGATTGAAGTAACAAAGAAACCTTCGTTGACCTCGTGCTTGCGAATCGAGGCAAACAGCACCTCCCAAAAGCCACCGACAATAAAGGTCACCGCATAGACCGGCAAGAAGTAGGCAGCACCGTGGACAAAGTTGTCCCACAGGCTCCCGGCATCAAACCCGGCAAACATGGCGATCAAACCAATCCGCCAGCTTTCCTGAGCGTCCAGCAGCTCGGGATTGGCAGCGTAGATGCTGTTAGCCTGGAAGCCGATGTTGTACATCCCGTAAAAAATCACCGGGAAGGTACACAGCCACACGGTAATCATCATCCGCTTCAGGTCTAGACCGTCACGCACGTGAGCAGTGGTTTTGGTCACACTACCCGGGCGGTAAAAGAAAGTATCGATAGCTTCATAAAGGGCATAGAACTTCTCATGCTTGCCGCCCTTCTCGAAGTTATGTTCGATCTTGTCCAAAAATGTACGCAAACCCATGGCTTAACCCTCCTTCTCGATTAGGGCGAGGTTATCGCGCAGAATCGGGCCATACTCGTATTTGCCGGCACACACGTAGCTGCAAAGAGCCAGGTCCTCTTCGTCCAGCTCCAGACAACCCAGCTTTTGGGCCATGTCTGTGTCGCCAACGATAAGGTAGCGCAAGAGTTGTGTGGGCAAAATATCCAGCGGCATGACCATTTCATAGTTCCCCAGGGGAACCATTGCCCGCGGGCTGCCATTGGTTGTAGTGGTGAAATTGAACAGTTTGCTGGACTTCAGCTTGGAGACGAACACATTCAGGACAGAGTGCTTGTCCACGCCGGCACGCAGATAGTGCAGCATCTGCCGCTCGCTACCTTCAGCCAGAACCGAAACCTGTGAGTGGAAGCGGCCAAGATAGCCAACCGGACCCTGAGCCTGACGACCGCCAAACACCGAGCCTGAAATAACGCGGTTGCTACCCTGCTTCAGTTCACCCGCAGTCAACTCGTCAAGGTTCGCGCCCAGGCGGGTTCTCAGCAGACGGGGCTTTTCAACCTGAGGTCCACCGAGTGCTACAACCCGTTCAGTCCACAATTTGCCATCGGTGAACAGCTTGCCGATCGCAACCACGTCCTGATAATTGATCTGCCAAACGGTCTTGGTCTCGCTGACCGGGTCAAGCAGATGAATATGTGTACCAGGCAGGCCGGCAGGGTGCGGACCAGCGAAACTTTCGCTGCGCACGCCATCCAGGTTCTCGCCGGGAATACTGGCACCTTCAGCCTTGCACAGCCAAATATTGCCTAACCGTGCCAGCACCTTCAGGCCATTCTCGAACTCAGCAGCGTAGTGGCTCAGCACCACCGCAGGATCCGCAGCCAAGGGATTGGTATCGATGGCCGTGACGAAAATCGAATGGGGCTCGCTGTCCACCGCTGGCGTTTTGCTGTACGGACGAGTCCGCAACGCAGTCCAGAGTCCGGACTGGATCAATTGCTCGCGAACCTTTTGTGGCTCCAGAGATCCGAGAGAAGCGGCGTCATAAGCGTCGAAGCTAACCGCCTCGTCACCGTCCACATCGATAACGACCGATTGCAGAACGCGTTTATCACCACGATTCACGGCACTGACAACACCCGCTGCCGGGGCGGTAAAGATCACGCCAGGTGTTTTTTTATCGCTGAACAGGATCTGGCCAAGTTTGACCCGGTCCCCCTCCTGCACTTCCATGGTCGGTTTCATACCATGGTAGTCGAAGCCGACGATGGCGACGCTGCGCGCAGGGCGGGCGTCTTCGATAGTCTGCTCGGGGGAGCCGGTGATTGGCAGATCCAAGCCCCGTTTGATTTTTATCATACGTATAGCCTAATCACTGGTTAGAATCGTCAAGGGCGGGCCGGCATCCGGCAAACGGAAATCCCAAGAAACAGCTCTGGGCAACAGACGCGGAAACATTGGGAAAGGACCACAAACCCCCATCAAAAATCCCGCTAAGTATAAAGATCATGGCCCGCCAATGCTACTCAAGCACTTGGTTTTTTCAGGTTTTCTGCTGTTACATATTGGTGCGGCAATCAGATTGACGCATCACCGTATAGCGGCGGTAATAACGCTTTACCGGGATGGAAAAGACCATGCTAAGAGTCGTTATCATCGCCCTACTATGCGTATTGCCACTGGTCGCCGATGCGAGCAACAAACGCCTGGACCAGGCCAATTTTCCAGACACCCTGGAGGTCGATGGGGAGCAACTGGTCTTACGCAATGCCAGCGTACTCAAATATCTGTTTGTAGATGTTTACAGTGCCGCCCTGCTGACGCCCGCAGGCGCGCCACTGAAGACCATTACCGAGACCGGGACACCGCTACACCTGGAGCTCTTCTACTATCGAAATATTGACCGAGCAGACGTGATCAGGGCTGCCTGGATAGCACTGGAGCGCCAACATGGTGCTGCCAGGCTGGCCAAGCTGCGCCCGAAGATCGAGCGCCTGCACGACACCTTTACCGACATCCAGCCGTACGATCGCTACAGCCTAACCCTGGACCGCCACCACGCGCTGAGTCTGAGGTACAACGGCCAAGAGATATTTCAAACGGATGACGCAGAACTGGCACGCGCGTATGTGGGTATCTGGCTCAGGGAGAACGGTTTGTCGGACAAACTGCGCAAGCGACTGATAGCCGGAGACTGAACGCCGCAAAGGCGCTTACGGCGCCCACATCTGCCCACAAAAAAGGCGCCGGAGCGCCTTTTTGTTATTGCCTGACAGCCAAGTACAGCCTGATCAATACTCCGGGAACGCCGGTGAATTAACCTGGGCCATATCTTCCAGGATACGCACGACCTGACAGCTGTAACCGAACTCGTTGTCATACCATACGTAGAGAATCAACCGGGTATCGTTGCAGATGGTTGCTTCGGCATCCACCACACCAGCGTGACGTGAGCCGACGAAATCAGTGGAAACCACTTCCTGAGAATTGGTGAAGTCGATCTGCTTGTGCAGGTCCGAGTGCAGCGCCATATACCGCAGGTATTCATTAACCTCTTCACGATTGGTCGCGGCATTCAGATTCAGATTCAGAATGGCCATCGATACGTTCGGCGTGGGTACCCGAATAGCATTACCACTCAACTTACCTTCCAGTTCAGGCAGTGCCTTGGCAACTGCTTTGGCTGCACCCGTCTCGGTGATCACCATGTTCAAGGCAGCACTGCGGCCACGACGGTTACCCTTGTGGAAGTTGTCGATCAGGTTCTGATCGTTAGTGTAGGAGTGAACCGTCTCAACGTGACCATTGGCAATGCCGTATTTGTCGTTGATCGCCTTGAGAATAGGCACGATCGCATTGGTGGTACAGGAGGCGGCAGAGACAATCTTGTCTTCTGGCGTGATCGCAGCATGGTTGATGCCATGCACGATATTCTTGATATCGCCCTTGCCTGGCGCGGTCAGTACGACCTGTGTGGCACCAGGGCACTTCAGGTGCTGGGACAGACCCTCGGCATCACGCCATACGCCGGTATTATCGACAATCAATGCGTTCTTGATGCCGTATTGGGTGTAATCGACACTGGTGGGATCACTGGCGTAAATCACCTGAATGACCGTGCCGTTAGCCGTCAGGGTATTGTTCTCTTCGTCGATCTTGATAGTGCCCTGGAAGGAACCATGGACCGAATCGCGGCGCAGCAGACTGGCACGCTTGGACAGATCGTTGGTCGCGCCCTTGCGCACCACAATGGCACGCAGACGCAGACCATCACCGGCACCGGCCTTCTCCACCATGATGCGTGCCAGCAAGCGGCCAATACGGCCAAAACCGTAGAGAACTACATCACGACCCTGGCGACGCTCGCCCTTGTGGCCAATCACGCTGGCCAGCTCTAACCGCAAAAACGCATCCAGGTCGTCGCCGGGAGATTTGCGGAACTTGTCTACCAGACGCGCCAAATCGATGGATGCCGGACCCAGATTCAGGTCGAGCAGCGCGTTGATCAGAGGAAAGGTATCGTGCACTGAAAGCTCGGTGTCATCGATCTGCCGGGCAAAGCGATGCGATTTAAGAATGCTGATGACAGAGCGATTAACCAAACCCCGGCCATAAATAGAGGTCACTACGTTATGTTCACGGTACAGGCGGCCGATCAGCGGAATCATCGCCTCGGCAGTTGATTCACGATCCGTCCAGTTTTCCAGGCATTGCTCATATTGGGCTTGGTTCACGACTGTTCCTTCCAGGTCTTGGGATCTAAAGGGCCAATATTATGCGGCCGTTAGCATGCTGAGGCAATCATCCGGCAAAAACACATCGCTGCGGCACAGTCCCGCAGACAGGGGTACACTATCGGCTTTTTGCACAGAGACCCTCGCTTTATGCCCGTTAATACGCGCCTTCTTTCCGTCCCTCCGGTCGCCCGCGACCAGGCCAGAAGCGCCTGGGGCAATCTGGCTGGCGCCGCACGGGCCCTGGCGATTGCCGAGGCGGCGGCTGAACATGCCGGCCTTAGCCTGGTGATCACCCGCGACACGGCCTCCGCCGATCAACTCGAGCAGGAGCTGCGATTCTTTTCACCGGCCCTGCCGGTACTCAGCTTTCCAGACTGGGAGACGCTGCCCTACGATCGTTTCTCGCCGCACCAGGACATCATTTCCCAGCGCCTGAAAACGCTGAACCTGCTGCCCCAGGTAACCCAGGGCATACTTGTCGTACCCATGACCACCCTGCTGCACCGCATAGCCCCACGCAGCTTTCTTGGTGGCTCGGTACTGATGCTGGAAGTCGGCCAGAAGCTCGATATTGAGCGCATGCGCCTGAATCTGGATGCGGCCGGGTACCGCTGTGTCGATACCGTTTATGAGCATGGCGACTATGCTGTGCGCGGCGCGCTATTGGACCTGTTCCCGATGGGCAGCCCAGATCCGATCCGCATCGACCTGTTTGATGATGAAATCGAAACCCTGCGCACCTTCGATCCGGATTCGCAGCGTTCGGTCGACAAAGTGGCCAGCATTGAGCTGCTGCCGGCCAAAGAATTCCCGCTGGATAAATCGGCGCTGACCGGTTTTCGCGCGCGCTTTCGTGAACATTTCGATGTCGATTACCGGCGTTGTCCGGTTTACCAGGACCTCAGCGAAGGCATGGTGCCCCCCGGCATCGAATATTACCTGCCGCTGTTTTTCGATGAACTGAGCAGCTTGTTTGATTATCTGCCCGACAACACTCTGCTGTTCAGCCTGCCGGATATTGAAGGCGCCGCCGAGCACTTCTGGCAGGATGTGCGCCACCGCTATGAAGAGCAGCGGGTCGACAAGACACGCCCTTTGCTCGCCCCCGCCAGCCTGTTTCTCAGCATCGAAGACTGCTTTGCGCAGATCAAGCACTTCCCGCGGATCATCTGCCATCAGGAGCCGCTACCCGCCAAAGCCGGCACCACCAACTTCAATGGTCAGCCTAGCCCTGAACTGGCCATCGACAACCGCCTCGATCAACCACTAACCGCGCTGCAGACCTTTATTCAGGGCTTTGAAGGCAAAGTGCTGTTTGTGGTTGAGAGTGCCGGCCGCCGTGAAGCGCTGCTGGAGCTGTTGACGCGCATCGACATCAAACCTGAGGCCGTAGAAAGCTGGCCCGAGTTTGTCGCCAGCGGGGCTCGGCCAGGCGTGATCATCGCCGCCATTGATCAGAGCATGCTCTGCGGCCATCCCGCCGTCGCGCTGATTACCGAGAATCAACTGTTCGGTCAGCGGGTTATGCAGCGCCGCCGACGCGGCAAAGCCACTGACCTGGGCGACGCGGTAATCCGCAACCTCACCGAGCTGCGTGAGGGCGCCCCGGTGGTACATATCGATCACGGTGTCGGGCGCTTTCTTGGCCTGGTGAACCTGACCGTAGAAGACCAGCAGGCCGAATTTCTCACCCTGGCCTACGCTGACGATGCCAAGCTCTATGTGCCGGTTTCCAATCTGCATTTGATTGCGCGCTACACTGGCGGCGAAGACGACAGCGCGCCGCTGCATCGCCTTGGCTCAGAGCAATGGCAGAAAGCCAAGCGCAAAGCCGCCGAAAAAGTCCGCGATGTGGCGGCCGAGCTGCTGGATGTCTATGCTCGCCGCGGCGCCCGCAAGGGCTTTAGCTTTAGCGCACCAGAGCGCGATTACCAAGTGTTCTCCGAGGCCTTTCCGTTTGAGGAAACCGCAGATCAGGAGGCGGCGATCCTGGCGGTGATCGAGGACATGGTCAAATCGCAACCGATGGATCGGCTGGTGTGCGGTGACGTGGGGTTCGGCAAGACCGAAGTGGCGATGCGCGCCGCCTTTCTCGCGGTACATGGCGGCAAGCAGGTCGCAGTGCTGGTGCCCACTACCCTGCTGGCCCAGCAGCACTTCAACAGCTTCCGTGACCGCTTCGCCGATTGGCCGGTCAAGGTCGAAGTCATGTCGCGTTTCAAATCAGCCAAAGAGATCAAGGCGGCCGCCGAAGACCTGGCCGAGGGCAAGGTCGATATCATGATCGGCACGCACAAATTGCTGCAGGGCGATATCCAGTTCAAGGACCTGGGTTTGATGATCATCGATGAAGAGCACCGGTTCGGCGTACGCCAGAAAGAACAGCTCAAGGCCCTGCGTAGCGAGGTCGATGTATTGACCCTGACCGCAACGCCGATTCCACGCACGCTGAACATGGCCATGTCGGGCATGCGCGAGCTGTCGATCATCGCCACGCCACCGGCACGGCGCCTGTCAGTACGCACCTTCGTTATGCAGCAACAGGCCCCGGTAATCAAGGAAGCTATCCTGCGTGAGCTGCTGCGCGGCGGTCAGGTTTACTATTTGCACAACGAAGTCTCGACCATCGAGAAATGCGCTGCTGACTTGGCCGAACTGGTCCCAGAGGCGCGCATCGGCATCAGCCACGGGCAAATGCCGGAACGCGCGCTTGAACAGGTCATGGGCGACTTCTACCACCGTCGCTTCAATGTGTTGGTGACCACCACCATCATCGAAACCGGTATCGACGTCCCCAACGCCAATACCATTATTCTCGAGCGCGCCGACAAATTCGGCCTGGCTCAGTTGCATCAATTACGCGGACGCGTCGGCCGTAGTCACCACCAGGCTTACGCCTATCTGCTGACGCCGCACGGTAAGAAGCTCACCAGCGATGCAGAAAAACGCCTGGAAGCCATCGCTGCAGCTCAAGACCTGGGCGCCGGCTTTACCCTGGCCACCCACGATTTGGAGATTCGCGGTGCTGGCGAACTGCTCGGCGAAGGCCAAAGCGGCCAGATTCAAGCGATCGGCTTCACCCTGTACATGGATATGCTCGAACGTGCGATCAAGGCCATCAAGCAGGGCAAGCAACCCGAGCTGGACACACCACTGGGCGGCGGGCCGGACATTAACCTGCGCTTGCCGGCGTTGATTCCGGACGACTACCTGCCCGATGTGCACAGCCGCCTGATCCTCTACAAGCGGATTGCCAATGCCGCCGATGACGAGGCGTTGAAAGACCTGCAAGTGGAAATGATCGACCGTTTCGGCTTGCTACCCGATGCCGCTAAAACGCTGTTCCGGGTCACCGCCCTGAAGCTGCGCTGTGAGCCGCTGGGCATCAGCAAAGTAGACGTAGGCCCGGAGCACGGACGACTTGAATTTGCCGCCCACACCAGCGTAGACCCGATGACCCTGGTTAGACTGATTCAGGACCAACCCAACCGTTACAAGCTTGAAGGTGCCACGCTATTTCGATTCAATGCACCCATGGGTGCGGCCGAATTGCGCCTGAATACAATAGAAGCACTGATAGAACGGCTGGAAACACCGCAACCCCCTACCCCAGGCAAAGGAAAACGCCCATGATCTCTCTTCGTTCCCTGCAACTACTGGCACTTCTGACTCTATGCGGCTGGATGGGGCTGGCCCAAGCGCAGAGCCAGAACAACTATCAGGTGGAGTTGGTTATTTTTTCCCAGCCTTCTGCCCAACTAACGCCAGGCACCGCCCCGAGTTACGGCTGGGCCGACCAAGCGACCAAGCTCGGCGAAACCACGCGCAGCGACGTACGCATCCTGGACAGCAGCCGCCACCGTCTGAGCAGTGATGCAGGCAAATTGAGTGCACAGGGTTACAAGGTGGTGCTGCATCAGGCCTGGACTCAACCGGACGACAATAATCTGGTGATTGCGGTGCATGAAGGTCAGGAAATGGACGGCGTGTATCCGGTGCAAGCGCTGATCAGTCTTGGGCGAGAGCGCCTACTTGAAGTTGATATCACCGCCTGGATCAACAACCAGACCCAGGAGCGGGAACTGGTCAGCGAACGAATCAAACAGATCCGCCGCCTGCGGCTGAACGAGACCCACTATCTGGATCACCAGAGTATGGGCATGCTGATCCGTATCAGCCGTAACTGAGCGCCCAGCCACGAGCCTGAAGCCGGTCAGGTGCCGGCGGCCACCAGATGGCTGATGATGTTCCGCGCCTGATCCATACCCTGCTGCATGACCTGCTCGATCGCCGCCATGGTAATCAGACCCTGGCCCTTCCCTGCCGCCGGATTGACCACCAACGACAAACTCGCATAAGCCAGGTCCAGCTCGCGAGCCAAGGCCGCTTCCGGCATCCCGGTCATGCCGACAATATCGCAACCATCGCGCTCCAGCAGATTGATTTCGGCGGCAGTTTCCAGCCTTGGCCCCTGGGTAGCGCCGTACACGCCGTAAGCACTGTATGCCACTCCCAACCGGGCTAATATGCCAATCACGCGCTGGCGCAATGCTTCATCATACGGGTGGGTGAAATCGATATGCGTGACCTGCTGCAGATCATCCTCAAAGAAGGTGCTTGAACGACCCCAGGTATAGTCCACGAGTTGATGGGGCACACAAAAATGCCCCACCCCCATGGCCGGATGGATGCCGCCTACCGCGTTGATCCCCAACACCGCATCGGCGCCCGCCTGCTTTAGCGCCCAGAGATTGGCCCGGTAATTGACCTTATGCGGAGGAATCCGATGTGGATCCCCATGGCGCGCCAAAAACAACAATTCGCGGCCTGCCATCAGACCCTTTATCACAGGTGTCGAAGCGGGGCCGTAGGGCGTGTCTGCGCTGGACTCACCGGTCACCTGGAAGCCGGGCAGCCGGGTCAAGCCACTACCGCCAATGATCGCCAATGCGTTCATGCGTGACTCCCTTCATGACGCGTGATTTCTGCGCCTGATCGTTCTGACGCATACTCTGGTCTATCACGCGGCGCCGGATTACGCAGCGCAAGGCCATCAGGAACATGCAAGGTCGAGGTGGGAAAGGCGACCTGCGCCCCGTGCTCATCAACAATAGCCAAAATTTTCAACAGCACATCTTCCTTCACTCGATGGAACTCGGCCCATACCGGACTGGTAAAGCAGTACACGAAAAAATCCACCGAGGACGCTGCGCAGCGATCGAAATACACCATCTGGGTTTGATCCTGGGCAATATCGGGGTGCGCCTTGAGCATCTCGCGCACGGCCTTTACCACCGGCTCCATCTGCGCGATATCGTCATAACGCATACCAATATGCTCGTAAATGCGCCGGTGGCTCATGCGCGAGGGGTTTTGCAGCACCACACTGGTAAAGATCGCATTGGGTACATAAATCGGGCGCTTATCGAAGGTGCGGATCCGCGTCAGCCGCCAACCAATATGCTCCACCGTGCCTTCAATATCCTTGTCCGGCGACCGCACCCACTCGCCCACAGAAAACGGGCGATCCAGATAGACCATCAGCCCGCCAAAAAAATTGGCGAGCAAATCCTTGGCCGCAAACCCCACGGCAATCCCACCTATACCGCCAAACGCCAGCACACCGGATACGCTATAGCCAAGCGTTTGCAGGATCACCAGGCCGGCGGTGATAAAGACCGAAATGCGCAGCAGTTTACCCATCGCGCTGACTGTGGTCTGATCCATCGGCTTTTCCCGGTAGCGCGGATCAACCAGCCGGTCCTCGACCCGCTGCGCCATACGCATCAGAAACCAGCACAACAGCACAATAAGCAGCACGTCCTGAAGCCTATCCAGCACGCTTGCCAGGTCTTCGTCCATCTGCGCAGCGGTGATTTGCGCTGCCCAGAGCAAACCCATGCTCCAGATCAACACCCATAGCGGACGGCGTGCCGAGATCACCAGCGCATCATCCCAGACGCTTCGGGTTTGCTCGGCCCGGGCCTCCAGGCGATCAAGCACCAGTTTGCCGAGATAGGCCACCACCAGGGACGCAAAAATGATTGCAAATACCTGGTATACCCAGAATTCACTGCTCAGCGGCAGATGTTCCAGGGGCAGGCTTTCAACAAATTCGTTCATCATATTACTCAAACCAGCTGTAACTCCTTCATCACATTGAGATGGGCAGCCCAGTCGGGGTTGGCCTTGTAATCAACGCCCGGCTGCCGCCTGGAAAGCATGTTAGCCAGATGTATTGGCGGTTTCATGACAAGCTTCTGGGCATGGATCAGTGCCTCTTCGGCTGCCGCGCGATCGTTACATACCAGCAGCATATCGCAGCCTGAAGCCAGCGCCGCATCCACCCGTTGTGGCATACCGCCCACCGCATGTGCGCCGGCCATAGTCAGGTCGTCACTGAAAATAACCCCATTGAAACCCAACTCCTTGCGTAGAATATCCTGCAGCCAGCGCCGGGAAAAACCCGCAGGCAGCGGATCTATGGCCGGGTACACCACATGCGCCGGCATGATGCCATCTAGCTCTGCGGCCAAACCAGCGAAAGGCACAAGGTCGGTGGCTCGAATCGCCTCTTCACTACGCTCATCCACCGGCAAGGCAAAATGCGAATCGGCTTCAGCCCAACCATGCCCGGGGAAATGTTTACCTGTGGCCGCCATGCCCGCCGCATGCAGGCCGGCAATATAAGCACGGCCCAAACGTATCACCTGCTGCGGATTGCCGCCGAGTGAGCGATCGCCAATGACCTGACTGCGACCGTAGTCCAAGTCGAGCACCGGTGCAAAGCTGATATCAATGCCACAGGACAGCATCTCCCAGGCCATCAACCAGGCGGCGCTAAAGGCTGCACGCTCGGCATGCTCGGCGTCCAGCGCCGCTATACGCCCTAGCGCTGGCAGTTTGAGCACATCACGGCGCAGACGCTGGACGCGCCCGCCCTCCTGATCGATTGCCATCAGCATATCCGGACGCACCGCCCTGACCGCCTTGATCAACTCGCGTACCTGGCTGGGCGACTCGGTATTGCGGGCAAACAGAATCATGCCGCCGACTTCAGGCTGACGGAGCAACTGACGATCAGAGGAGTCGAGCGTGGTGCCGGCGAAATCGAGCATCAAGGTGCCAGTGTTCAACAGAGGTGTCTCCAACAACTTATGGGTTCTGAGGCAGCGCAGAATAAGGCTGCTCGGTAATGGTGACCTGACATCCGGCAGGCGTCAGATCGAAAAGTTCCAGCACATCGAGATTGCGCATACGAATGCAGCCGTGGGAAAGCGGTATCCCCATAGGCTGGTCATCGGCAGTGCCATGGATATAGATATAACGCCGTTGCGAGTCGCAGTCGCCGCCACGGTTAATCAGGGGCTCTTCACCACACAGCCACAGAATACGACTCAATATCCAGTCGCGCTGGGGGTGCAGGGCATTTAGCTCAGGAGTCCATATCTCCCCGGTAGGCCGGCGACCGATAAACACCGCGCCTGGTGGCTGCCCTTCGCCGATCCGTGCCCGCACCCTGTGCCGGCCGCGCGGCGTGCAACCAGAGCCGTTCTGCTCGCCCGCACCATTGAGTGCGGTAGAGACCGGAAAGTCGCACACTACCCCTCCCGCGCTGAGCCCGATTAAGCGCTGCGCAGTGAGTGATATGTGGATGTGATCCAACGCCATATGCCACCCCGTTCAAAGAGTGCACACGATAACGGATCAGGGATTTGCTGGGAACATGCAATATGGAAACATCCAATAGAGCAAGCATCCAATAATGACTGGGCAGCCGACAATAACGCTAGCAATCGCGCACGCTAACTGGCGGGCCAGCCATCTCGTTCACCTAGCCATGGCGCGAACCATGATGATCTCAGACAGGTTCCAGGCGAGTGCTTCTTGCGACCTCGGACGACAAGGAGGGCATACCACTATCTGCGCGCATGCCCGCAGCCAGAAACGGCACCATCAGCTTCAGCACATCGTCAATACCGGTGTGTACGTCAAATTCGGATTCGGCAATGGCCCGCAGTGCTTTCAAGCTGGACATGGTAAAGGCCGCACTCCCCAGCATGAAATGGACCCGCCAGAACAACTCCAGCGCCGGCAGTTGCGGCGCTGCGGCAAGCACCAACTGCATGTAGCGATGAAAGACGCGGCCATAGACTTCACTGAGATATTTACGTAAATGACCTTGGCTCTGGCTGAAAGCCAACCCGAGCAGGCGCATAAAAATCGACAGATCGTTGCCACTGCGTGGCTTTACCGACAGTGCTTGGCGCACCAGCATTTCCAGCAGTTGTTCAAGACTAAGGCCCGCCAAATCACCTTCGCGCTGATGACGGTCAAGCTCCTGCTCTAAACTAGCAACAAAGGGATTGAGAAAACGCACAAACACGGCCTGAATCAGCGCCTTCTTGGAACCGAAGTGATAATTCACCGCGGCCAGGTTAACCCCCGCCTTACTGGTGATCAGACGAAGCGATGTTTCAGCAAAGCCTTTCTCGGCAAAAAGCTGCTCAGCGGCGTCAAGAATGCGCTCTACCGTTTCAGATTGGGCCATGTGTGGGCATCCAGAATAAACAATTGTTTGAAACATACGTTTCAAACGCGGTGCATGTCAAGCGCCATGGCCATCAGCAGGCGTTCGGCCAGTCATTGTTGTAAAACAACCTGGAATTACAAGCAATAGACTTGCTCGATGCAAACAACTGTATATAATCACAGCTACTGTATAAAAACACAGGTGGGATCGGATGCAAAAACTGACAGCACGTCAACAGCAGATACTGGCCTTCATTAAAGAATATATGGACGCTAACGGCTACCCGCCTACCCGAGTGGATATCGCCAAGGTACTGGGCTTTAAGTCGCCCAATGCCGCAGAAGATCACCTTCGCGCCCTGGCCCGCAAGGGTGCAATTGAAATGATTCCCGGGGCTTCACGCGGCATTCGCCTGCCCGACCAGGATGACGACGCGGCCGAAGGCCGGCTACCAGTCATTGGCCGTGTTGCTGCGGGCGCGCCCGTTCTGGCGTTGGAAAATATCGAAGACCACTGCCAGATCGATCCCGGCTTCTTTCAACCACGTGCCGACTATTTGCTGCGTGTTCAAGGCATGAGTATGCGCGACATCGGCATTCTGGACGGCGACCTGTTGGCCGTGCATCGTACGGCCGTCGCCCGCAACGGCCAGATTGTAGTGGCTCGTATCGGCGACGAGGTCACCGTAAAGCGTTTTCACAAGCAGGGCCGCAAAGTCTCGCTGTTTGCTGAAAATCCGGATTTCGCCCCTATCGAAGTTGATCTGGGCGAACAGGAACTTACCATCGAAGGTTTGAGTGTCGGCGTTATTCGCCGCTAAAGGGGTTAAATATGCAGTCCTCCCGTCCTCCTCGTCATACCGGCACCTTGGTTCAGGCAGAGCTGTTTCACAATGCGCTGATGGCCTCACGTTACACCTTGCCGACCAGCACCAAGTCCGCCCGGACACCCACGCCTGAGCCCCTGGTTGAAAGTGGCTTCAGCGAGATTGCACTCAATGGCGCCCCTAGCCAATGCCTGCAATGGCTGGCACCGGTATTGCGTGACCTGAGTCAGGCCCAAGCTCCAGGCTGGCTGACGCTACTTGATCCGCCCGCCGCCGTCAGCCATCTGTGGCTGCGCAACGCAGGGCTTGACCCCGAGCGCATCTTGATAGTGCGCTCGAAAAGCGGCATGAACGGTCTTGAGCTGTGCTGTGAGCTGCTCCGCCTGGGCTGTAGCCACACGGTGGTGAGCTGGATGTCAGACGTTAGTCAGGCGGGCATAACCAGCAACCTGCTGACGCGCGCGGCACGTGATGGCCACTGCCGCAGTTTGAATATCCGTCTGGATACGTGCTTGGCCGCCTAAAAACGCTGTAGGCAGCAAGGGCGGGTTATTCAGGCCGCGCCAGTGATTGGCGCTGGCCGGGCGCCTGCGGGCAGGTAGACAAAGATTATGCGTATCAATGCAGAATGCGGTTTTCGTCCAGCGGCTCGCCGTCTTCCATTACTTGGCCGGCAACCTGCATGCCGGCGCTGATCATGGCCTTGGCAACTTCTATGTGATGCCCCTGCAGGTACTCACGTGCATCGGCAGAAAACTCGATGACTACCAGCGGCTCAGCGTCTTCATCGGAACGACGCAAGGCTACCTTGCCATCTGCCAATTCCACTATTTCGAGAAACGGTGAAGGCATTGTCCGGGCTCCTGTTAAATGGCCGCGCAGTCTAGCACAGACGGTGCTCTGTAGCAGCGCGGGCTTACCATTCAAGCATGCCCTCGCGATAACATCCTAGACGCTCGGTCAGCGTTGCATGAGCTTCACGCGCGTCTTCCAGAGTCCACTCGCGGGCCGCCCTTACCGCGCTACTGGCGATAAGACCAGTGTCCTGCAGTTTGCTCTGTTCGGGCGTAGGCGGCAGCTGCAATTGCTGCCAGCCTGATAACAAGCGGCCAAGCCAGCTATCGCCAGCCTGTGCCAACTCGGTCAATTCCGCCAGCTCCGGGCCAGGAAAACGTTCCGCCACCGGTACCGTTAACACCTGTTCCACAGTACGCGCATCCATTAGCGGCCAACGATATCGGTCAGCCACTTCATGGGTCACGGCGAGCACGCCGCGATACAAGTGGAACAAGGCGTGCTCACGGTGATAGCGCGCCTGGCTTATTGCATTAACCGCATCGGACTCTGCCGCCTCAGCCCAGGACTCTATAGCCATGCGCGCAAAAAACAGCGCCTGATTGGTGCGGGTATAAACTTCATTGGCCATATTCTGTCATCTCAACCTTTGGCTTTAGCCTTGGCTTTCGGCCGGCCATCGTCCTCGATCCAGCGCTTGCCATCATAAAAAGCGCGCCATCCACTGGGCTTGCCCTCTACTTCGCTCTGTACATATTGCTCTTTTGTCTTGCGGCTGTAACGTATCACTGTTGGCAAGCCGTCAGGATCCTTGACTGGCGCATCCAGCAAGAAGTGGTATTTGGGGTCGATTTCCTCGCGATGCGGCAGCAGTTCCTTGACCAAGGGCGCGCGTGTTTCACGGTTCTTGGGGAACTGGCTGGCAGCCAGGAACATGCCCGAAGCGCCATCGCGCAGCACATAGACGTCATCGACCTTTTCGCACTTGAGCTCCGGCATCTTTACCGGGTCCATCTTCGGCGGCGCCGCTTCACCGCTCTTGAGCAGCTTGCGGGTGTTTTTACATTCGCTATTGGTACAACCGAAATACTTGCCGAAACGCCCGGTCTTCAGCTGCATTTCGCTGCCGCACTTGTCGCAGTCGATCAACGGGCCATCATATCCCTTGATCTTGAACTGCCCTTCCTCAATCTCGAAGCCGTTGCAATCGGGATTGTTACCGCACACATGCAGTTTGCGCTTCTCATCCACCAGGTAGCTGTCCATCGCCGTGCTACAAATCGGGCAGCGGCGCTTGTTACGCAGCACTCTCGATTCGCCCTCATCGTCATCGGCGGCCACTTCGTTTCCGGGCACCAGATTGACTGTTGACTTGCAACGCTCCTTGGGTGGCAACGCATAGCCGGAACAGCCCAGAAATACGCCCGTGGAAGCCGTACGAATCATCATCGGGCGGCCACATTCCTTACAGGCTATATCGGTCAGGGTCGGCTCGTTGGAGCGCATACCCTTGCCGTCCTCCGCAGTCTCGGCGGCGCTCAGCTTAAGACTGAAGTCCTTGTAGAAATCATCCAACACTTTTTTCCAGACCACGCCGCCTTGGGCTACTTCGTCCAATGACTCTTCCATGGTCGCGGTGAAGCTGTAGTCCATCAGATTCGGGAAGCTTTCAGCCAGGCGCTCGGTGACGATATCGCCCATTTTCTCGGCATAGAAACGCCTATTGTTCTGCGACACATAACCGCGATCCTGGATCGTGGAAATAATCGAGGCATAGGTAGAGGGCCGGCCGATGCCGCGCTTCTCCAGCTCCTTGACCAGGCTGGCTTCGGAATAACGCGCCGGTGGCTTGGTAAAGTGCTGCTTGGGATCGAGCTTTTGCAGTGCCATGACGTCTTTGACCTTGACGTCGGGCAGCACTTCATCTTCGCCGCCTTTGCCCTGCTGCGGCATAACCTTGGTATAGCCGTCAAACTTGAGGATACGACCCTTGGCGCGCAACTCGAAATCACCTGCAGTAACCGTGATCGAGGTGGACAAATACTGCGCAGGGGTCATCTGACAGGCTAGAAACTGACGCCAGATCAGCTCATAGAGCCGCTCAGCGTCTTTTTCCATGCCTTTGAGGTCGCCGGTCTTGAGTTTGGCGTCCGACGGCCTGATCGCTTCGTGGGCCTCTTGGGCGCCATCTTTACTGCTATAGACATTAGGCTTTTCAGGCAGGTACTTGGCGCCGAAGTTCTTTTCGATATAGTCGCGCGCCATGCCAATCGCATCCGCTGACAGATTGGTCGAGTCGGTACGCATATAGGTGATATAACCCGCTTCATACAACCGCTGGGCCATCATCATGGTTTTCTTCACGCCAAAGCCTAGCCGTGTGCTGGCCGCCTGTTGCAGCGTAGAGGTGATAAAAGGCGCATTGGGCTTGGAGCTGGTTGGCTTGTCTTCGCGCTTGGTAACGCTGTAATCGGCATCCTTGAGCAACCCCAAGGCTTTGTCAGTTTGTGCCTTGCTGACCGGACGGAAAGCTTCGCCGTTCTGTTTGGCGACCTCAAAACGCATGGATTGGCTTTGTGGCGTATTCAACAACGCGTGAACTTCCCAGAATTCCTCCGGGATAAACGCACGAATCTCGCGCTCGCGATCAACGATCAGCTTGGCCGCAACAGACTGCACGCGGCCTGCGGACAACCCGCGGGCGATTTTCTGCCACAACAGTGGCGAGACCATATAGCCCACTACACGGTCGAGAAAGCGCCGAGCCTGCTGGGCGTTGACCCGATTCAGGTCCAGTTCGCCTGGCTTGGCAAACGCATCCTGGATGGCTTTCTTGGTAATCTCGTTAAAGACCACACGCTTGTAGCGGCTCTCGTCACCACCGATGGATTCGCGCAGGTGCCAGGCAATGGCTTCCCCTTCGCGGTCCAAATCCGTTGCCAGATAGATGGTATCGGCGTCCTTGGCCAATCGACGCAATTCCTCGATGACCTTTTCCTTGCCCGGCAGGATTTCGTAATGCGCTTTCCAGCCATTATCTGGGTCCACGCCCATGCGTTTGACCAGTTGCATGCGTGCTTTGGTCTTTTTGTCCACTTCGGGAGCTGAGGCTGCCTTGCGGCTACCCTTGGGCTTGCTCTCGGTCTTTCCGCTGCCGCTGGTAGGCAGATCACGGATATGACCGATGCTCGATTTCACGATGAAATCATTGCCAAGATACTTGTTGATTGTCTTAGCCTTGGCTGGAGACTCAACAATGACCAGTGCTTTTCCCATGGGTAACTGTATTCCTAGCGCTATTAATTCTGGATTGCCCGCATGTGCAATAACCTGGGGACAATAATGGGTGCAGCGGCAATAGATGCCATGTTCAGACTGCCCGGAGGAGCCAGAGCCTACACGTCTTCGCTGATAAAGGTAAAGCGCGGCGTTGGCTCGCCGTCAAGCTCCACCGTTCCAACGAACATCTCCAGGGGCCGCACCCACAGGTCAAACTCACCATAGAGGGTGCGATAAACCACCAGCTTCTCCTCCGTCTCGGAGTGGGTCGCCAGGCCCACAACTTCATAATCCTTTCCTTTATAGTGGCGATAACGGCCTGGGCGTAATGACATGTCGTCCTCCTCATATATGGCGCAGATAACTCTGTGCTTGCTCAACAGGTTAGTGTAATTTTTTGATAACTCAGTTCAGTTGGGTACGTTGTGATTCTGACGCTTACGTATCGGCTGCAGGGTCCCGAGCGCCGTTGCGTGACACGCTCCTGGCCATCCCTGGGGCTCGTCGGTGCACCAGCAGAAAATTGCTCCTGCATTATCTGCACTTCCGCCATCCATGGCGGTCGCCTGTGCACCGACGGTCACACAACGGCGCTCGGAACCCTTTGCTCACAACAAAGTGCATCCTGCCAAAAGCGTTCTACCGTTTTTTGACGTTGAATTTCGCCCAGTAGCTCCGCTGCACAACAGCGCCGGCGGCCATGGGCCTGTGTGAGCGCCGTCGATGGCCAGGGATGGCCATCGACGAGCCCCATGGACGGCTTGTAGCGTGCCGAACACAGGCCCATGGCCGCCGGCGCCAGACACCTATCTCAAACAATCAGCGCACTTAAATAAAAAGCACAAACAAAAACCGGGGCACAAGGCCCCGGTTTCTGGTCACACCACAACCGTATCAGACACGCTCGAACACGGTAGTGATGCCCTGCCCCAGACCAATACACATGGTCGAGACCCCCACAGTACCGCCATTCTGCTTCATCACGTTCAGCAGCGTGCCGGAGATGCGCGCGCCGGAGCAACCGAAGGGGTGACCCAGGGCGATCGCGCCGCCGTGCAGGTTGACCTTGGCTTCCATCTTGTCCAGCAGCTTGAGGTCTTTCAGCACAGGCAGGGCCTGGGCCGCAAAGGCTTCGTTCAGCTCGACAAAATCGACGTTATCCATGGTCATGCCAGCGCGCTTGAGCGCCTTGTGGGTAGCCGGAACCGGACCGTAGCCCATGATCGCCGGATCAACACCCGCCACTGCCATGGAACGGATCACTGCCATCGGCTCAAGGCCCAAGGCCTTGGCGCGCTCGGCAGACATCACGATCATGCACGAAGCGCCGTCAGTGATCTGCGAAGAAGAACCGGCTGTCACGGTACCGCCCTTGGGATTGAATGCCGGCCGAAGGGCCGCCAGGCTTTCCAGGGTAGTTTCGGGACGGATGGTCTCGTCTTCGCTGAAGACTCTCAGGAAACCGTCAGCATCGTGGCCATGCATCGGGATGATTTCATCCTTGAAGCCACCATTGAGGGTTGCCTTGTGCGCCAACTGGTGCGAACGCAGGGCGAACTGGTCCTGCTGCTCACGGCTGATGCCATGCATCTTGCCCAGCATTTCCGCAGTCAGACCCATCATGCCGGACGCCTTGGCAGCGTACAGAGACAGGCTCGGGTTCGGATCAACGCCGTGCATCATACCGACGTGGCCCATGTGCTCAACACCACCTACCACGAACACATCACCGTTACCGGTCTGGATCGCCTGAGCGGCAGTGTGCAACGCGCTCATGGACGAACCACACAGGCGGCTCACGGTTTGCGCCGAACTGGTGTGCGGGATCGGCGTCAGCAGGGAGATCATGCGGGCAACGTTCCAGCCCTGCTCCAGGGTCTGGTTTACACAGCCCCAGATCACATCTTCCACTTCTGCGGGATCTACTTTCGGGTTACGTGCCAGCAGACCGGTGATCAGGTCGGCGGACAGGTTCTCGGCGCGTACGTTACGGTACATGCCACCCTTGGAACGGCCCATCGGGGTGCGGCCGAAGTCGACAATAACGACGTCTCTCGGATTCAGGCTCATAGATTCACTCTCGCTCTGTGCGTTCCGCGGTTAACCGAAGAATTTCTGGCCGTTCTTGGCCATGTCACGCAACTTTTCAGTCGGCGCGTACATGGGGCCAAACTCGGCGTACTTGTCTGCAATGGCCACAAACTCAGCCACACCCAGGGTGTCGATATAGCGCAGCGCACCGCCACGGAAGGGCGGGAAGCCGATACCGTAGATCAGACCCATGTCGGCGTCGGCAGCACTTTCAACAATGCCATCTTCCAGGCAGCGAACCGTCTCAAGGCACAGCGGAACCATCATGATCTCGACGATTTCTTCGTCGGTGAACTCGCGGTTCTCCTGAACCACTGGCTTGATCAGTTCGTACGCCTGTGGGTCGACAACCTTCTTCGGCTTACCCTTCTTGTCAGTCTCGTACGAGTAGAAGCCCTTACCGGTCTTCTGGCCCAGACGGCCTTCTTCGTACATGACGTCGGCTGCGGTACGCACGTTATCAGCCATGCGATCCGGATAACCTTCGGCCATCACATCACGACCGTGGTGACCAGTGTCCAGGCCTACCACGTCGAGCAGATAAGCTGGGCCCATCGGCCAGCCAAACTTTTCCATGACCTTGTCAACGCGCTGGAAGTCAGCACCCATGTTGACCAGGCGAGCAAAGCCGCCGAAGTACGGGAAGAGTACGCGGTTAACCAAAAAGCCTGGGCAGTCGTTAACAACAACTGGCGTCTTACCCATTTTCTTGGCGTAAGCAACGGTAGTAGCAATCGCTTTCTCGCTGGATTTCTCGCCACGGATAACTTCAACCAGGGGCATCATGTGCACCGGGTTAAAGAAGTGCATCCCGCAGAAATTTTCCGGACGCTTGAGTGCCTGGGCCAGATAGGTGATGGAGATGGTCGAGGTATTGGAGGCGATGATCGCATCTTCACGCACGTGACTTTCCACCTCAGCCAGCACAGCGTGCTTGACCTTGGGGTTTTCCACCACGGCTTCAACGACGATATCGACATTAGCAAAATCACCGTAGGACATGGTCGGACGAATCGCGTTCAGCGACTTGGCCATCTGATCGGCGGTCATGCGGCCCTTGGCAACACGGCTACCCAGCAGCTTGGACGCTTCGTCCAGGCCCATCTGAATGCCTTCTTCGCGAATATCCTTCATCAGGATAGGCGTGCCTTTGGAGGCCGACTGGAAAGCGATACCGCCACCCATGATGCCCGCACCCAGTACCGCAGCCAGCTTAACGTCAGCGGCTTGCTTGTCGTACTGCTTGGCTTTGCCTTTCAGTGCCTGATCGTTCAGGAACAGACCAACCAGTGCTTGAGCAACGGAAGTCTTGGCCAACTTGGCAAAGCCAGCTGCTTCTATTTCCAGCGCTTTTTCGCGGCCATGCGCCGCAGCTTTCTGGATGGTCTTGATCGCTTCAACCGGGGCCGGGTAGTTCGGGCCGGCCTGACCAGCAACGAAACCTTTAGCGGTTTCAAACGCCATCATCTGTTCGATGGTGTTGAGCTTGATTTTTTCCAGCTTGGGTTGACGCTTGGCCTTGAAGTCCAGCTCGCCACTGATGGCACGCTTGACCAAGTCCAGCGCCGCTGCTTGCAGTTTGGCGTCTTCGACGACCGCATCCACAGCGCCCATTTTCAGCGCCTTGTCTGCACGGTTTTCGGAACCGCCACAGATCCACTCGATAGCGTTATCAACGCCGATCAGACGTGGCGTACGTACAGTGCCGCCGAAGCCCGGGTAGATACCCAGCTTCACTTCCGGCAGGCCGACTTTGGCGCTGGCGGCCATTACGCGATAGTCACAGGCCAGACACATTTCAAAACCACCACCCAGTGCCAAACCGTTGATGGCCGCTACTGTGGGGACGTTGAGATCTTCAAAAGCGTTGAAGATCTGGTTGGCTTCAAGGTTGCCAACAACCAGGTCAGCTTCGGGCAGTTGGAAAGTGTCAACGAACTCGTTGATATCGGCACCGACGATGAACACGTCTTTGCCGCTGCTGACGATGACGCCCTTGACGCTGCTATTGGACTGAATGACCTCGACGGCAGCTTGTAGCTCCGCCAGAGTGGCACGATTGAACTTGTTGACAGACTCGCCCTGCAGATCGAACTTGAGTTCGACGATGCCGTCTTCAAGGGCTTGAACCGTGATGGCTTTACCTTCGTAAATCATCAACTGATCTCCACGCTATGAAAGCACTTGAGAAACACCTTCCGAGTACGTGCTGTATCGATGATGCAGCCCGACAACCCGGAGGATGCCATGATGGTTCCCGGCGATAGTTTGTTCTGGGATAACCCAGCCAATTCATACGCTTGTTTGATTCGGGTGCGCACACCTTCGTGCAAATTGCTGCCGTTGTCAATCAGCGGCGCCGCGGAGCGGCGTCAACCGCACTTTTCTATAAAGCTGCTTCTCTATAAAAACAATGGGATACGCCTTCCTTCAACAAACAACATAAGGTCAAGTCCAAACACGCCCGCAAACTAAACCGCGCCTGCTTCGGGCAATAGGGCCAGCGCCTGATCGAGCTCCGTCAGCGGCTCCAGCGTTTGCGGCTCAATCCAGAAGACCAGCACCGAGAAGGACTGCCGGTCAATCCGCCGAATGCCTGCTGGCAATGCATCCAGGACCGGCTGGGCACCTGAGCTTTCGGCGCTGCCTAGCAACCAGATCCAGCCAGTGTCGGTCCGCTGGCAGCTGAACTCGCTACTCAAGGGGCAGCGGGCCAGCGACCGACGGTAACCCACGCAATGCTCCAAAAGCGGATTGTGATCAGCCTGCAGTTGCCTTTCGACCCGATAACCGAGCTTGCGCGCCTCCTCCCGCAAGCGCTGTATATGCATGATTCGCCCACGCGGCATCAACTTGAACAGGTTGGCCACCAGGATTGCCGCCACCACCCCGACTATGATCCAGCTCATAGCAGCACGCAGCGGGACCAGGCCACCCGTTCAGGATACTGGACTGATGTGGAAAGACTGTTACTATCAAACGGAAAATCAGGAGAAACCTGCATGCTCTACTCTCACGTGTTAGTCGCCATAGATCTTATAGATGAATGCCGCGCGGTTGCCGACCATGCCAAGGCCTTGGCCAAGGCACTGGATGCCAAGCTGACGCTGCTGCACGTTGTCGAACCGCTGGCCATGGCCTACGGCGGCGACGTGCCCATGGACCTGTCCATGTTGCAGCAGCAACAATTCGAGCAGGCCCGCGAACGGATGGCACTCTTCGCCAGCGAGTATGGTTTGCCGGAAGATCAGTTGCAGATCGCCTTTGGCCATCCGCGCCAAGAAATTCATCGCGTAGCCACCGACCAGCAATGCGATCTGATCGTTGTCGGCAGCCATGGGCGTCATGGCCTGGCTCTGCTCCTGGGCTCTACCGCGAACGATGTATTGCATGGCGCGCCTTGCGACGTTATTGCTGTGCGGTTGGCTAAGAAGAAGAAGGCCTAGGCATCAGCTTCAAGCTCAAATCTGACCGTAGCCTGACTGTGCATCTGTCCTTTTCTGGCCACGCTTAAACCCACAGTCAAAATGGATCCCCGCCTTCGCGGGGATGACGGGCATACCGGGGGGTGACCGGAATACCTGGTGATGACCGGAATACCTGGTGGTGACCGCAATACCTGGAGATGACCGGAGTCTTGGGGTGACGGGAGCGGCAGCGGACCGACGGCTAGCCGCCGGTCATATCCTCCAGCTCGGCCCAACGCTCCATCGCCTTATCCAGTTCAGCCTGTTTTGCCGCAATGGCGTCCAGTACTGGGGTGGTTTGTTCGATGGGCTGTTGATAAAACGCCGGATCATTGACCTTGGCTTGTAGCACAGCAAGCTCACCTTCCAACTTGTCCATTAGCGCCGGCAAGCCGTCAAGTTCGCGCTGAACCTTGTAGCTGAGCTTGACCTTGGTCGGCGCAGCAGCGGCGGGCTCTGCAGCAGGTACGGGTGTGGCTGCAGGCTGCTCAGCGGCTGGCGTATCAGCGGCCATCGCATCGGAATCCCATTCGGCGAGCATTTCGATCTTGCCGCCCTGGCGCAACCAGTCAGCGTAGCCGCCTACGTACTCGCGCACATTGCCGTGACCTTCAAACACCAGGCTGCTGGTCACCACGTTGTCGAGGAATGCCCGGTCGTGGCTCACGATCAGCACGGTGCCGTCAAAGCCCGCCAGCACTTCTTCGAGCAGTTCCAGGGTTTCCACATCCAGGTCGTTGGTCGGTTCATCCAGTATCAGCATATTGGCCGGTTTGCTGAACAGGCGTGCCAGCAGCAAGCGCGCGCGCTCCCCGCCTGACAACGCCTTGACCGGCGTACGTGCACGCTCTGGTGAAAACAGGAAGTCGCCCAGATAACTGATCACATGCCGACGCTCGCCGTTGATCTCGATAAAATCGCGACCTTCGGAAATATTGTCGATTACCGTGGCCTCCAGATCAAGCTGGTCGCGCAACTGGTCAAAGTAGGCCACTTCCAGCTTGGTACCATGCTTGACGGTACCGCTGGTAGGCTCGAGCTTGCCGAGCAGCAGCTTGAGCAACGTAGTCTTGCCCGAACCGTTGTTGCCGATCAGACCAATGCGATCACCACGCAAGACGTTAAGCGACAAGTTGCGCACCAGCGGTACGTGGCCCGGCCAGGCGAAGCTGACCTTGTCCAGCTCGATCACGCGCTTGCCGGAAGAATCTGCGGTTTCCAGCTGGAAGCTGGCCTTGCCTTGGCGCTCAAGGCGCTGAGCGCGCTCGTTGCGCATTTCCTTCAACGCGCGCACACGACCTTCGTTACGGGTACGGCGCGCCTTGATGCCCTGGCGAATCCAGACTTCTTCCTGGGCCAGGCGCTTGTCGAACAGCGCATTGGCGGTCGCTTCGGCGGCTAACTGCTGCTCCTTATGCTCCAGAAAACTCAGGTAACCGCCCTGCCAGTCAATCAACTGACCGCGATCCAGCTCCATGATGCGCGTGGCCAATGCCTGCAAGAACTGACGATCGTGGGTAATAAACAACACGGCGCCGCGGAAATCCAGCAGCACCTGCTCCAACCAAGCGATGGTATGAATATCCAGGTGGTTGGTTGGCTCATCGAGCAGCAACACATCCGGCTCGGAGACCAACGCCTGGGCTAGCAGTACGCGCCGACGCCAGCCGCCGGACAGTTCCGACATTTTCTTCTCGGCCGGCAGACCCAGGCGGGTCAGCGTGGTTTCCACCAACTGATTCAGGCGCCAGCCATCTTTGGCCTCCAGGCGCTCCTGCACCTTCTCCAGGCGCTCCAGCTCGGCTTCGCCCATCTCACCGTGCACCAGGTGGTGGTACTCGGCAAGCAGATCGCCCACACCGGCCAGGCCGGCGGCAACCACGTCATACACCAGGCTGTCATCGGCCTTAGGCAGCTCCTGCGGAAGCTGGCCGATCTTCAACCCCGGCGCATACCAGATCTCTCCCTCGTCACTGCTTTGCTCGCCATTGAGCAGCTTGAACAGGCTCGACTTGCCAGCGCCGTTACGGCCGATCAGGCACACCCGCTCACCCCGGTCGAGTTGAAAGCCGACCTTGGACAGCAGTGGATTCAGGCCGTAGGCCAGGGAAACGTCAGTAAATGAAAGCAGCGCCATAACACACCTTTTGATTAATCAGGGCGGCATTCTACCTGTTGCAGCGCAGCGCTGCCCGTACTTTGCGTGGCGCCCCTATGCCCTTAGCAGACAAACCGCTAAACTGAAATTATCTAGGTGTGCCCAAATGCAGCAGTCCGGCATCGATCCCATGCCCTCACCATTCTACTGATGGCCCTCGGGCCAGGATGAACAATGCCCTTCAAGCGATTGAAAAAACTACAGTTAGCCGCTGGCCTTGCGCTCACCACGCTGCTTGCTAGCCAGAGCCTGCAGGCTGATACGCTGCAGCAACGCCAGCAGTATGATCAAGCAATGGCGGCTCTGAAGGGCGGCCAGATGCAGCGCTATGAATCGCTGAAAGGCCAACTGCGCGATTACCCGCTCTACCCCTATCTGCTACTGGAAGCGCTGAAACAGCGCGGCAATGCTGTCAGCCACCAGGAAATGCAGAACTTCTTTATTGCCCATGGCGACTTGCCGACCGCCCAACGAGTGAAGAACGACTGGCTGCGCCGGCTCGCCCGCGATGGCGAATGGCGGCAACTCAATGAGAATTACGATACGGCTAGCCAGGATGCTGGCATCAATTGCCAGATTGCCTTTCAGCGCTGGCGTGAGGGCAACCAGGCCGAGGCTATGCAACGTGCCGGAGAACTATGGACGGTAGGCCGCTCGCAGCCCAAGGATTGCGATCCATTATTCGACCGCTGGCGCGCCGCTGGCGGGCTGACCGAGGATGTAGCCTGGGCGCGCATCCGCGAAGCCCTGCTGTATCGGCAGGACGCCCTGGCCAGCTACCTGACCCGTTATATGCCGAGTCAGAAAGCGCTAGCAGAGCTGTTTGTAGAGACGGCGACCAAACCCCAAGGCCTTAACCAGTTTGGCAACTTCCGCCCGGGAGCAGGCAAGCCCGCCGATAAGCTGGCTGACATCGCCGCCGTGTCCCTACGCAGGATGAGTCGCGAGGATCCAGCAACGGCCATGGCGCTATGGCCGAATTATCGTGACCTACCCTTTAAGGAAGCGGATCGCCTGGCGGTCACACGTGACATCGGCACACGCATGGCCCGCCGTCACAACGCGGATGCGCTGCCATTCATGGCTGCCAACGATCCGGCAATGAAAGACGACCAGATCAGCGAATGGCGCATTCGCCTGGCGCTGCGCTCCGGCCAGTATGAAAGCGCGCGGACCATGACCAGCAGCATGCCCGAGAGCATGCAGGAGCAGAGCCGCTGGCGTTACTGGAAACTACGTAGCCAGCAACTGGCACAGCCGGACGTCGGTGAACTGACCACGGATTACGCTGACCTGGCCGAACAACGGGACTTTTATGGCTTCATGGCCGCCGAACGCAGCAACAAGCCCTATGCCCTGAATCATGCGCCGGCTCAGGTCGACCCCAAGGTATTCGCCAAGGTCAGCAACACTGGCGGGATACGTCGCGCCCGCGAATTTTTTGCCCGTGGGCAGATCGTCGATGCACGCCGCGAGTGGTATCACGTCGGCCAGTTTTTCAGCCGTGAAGAGTTGATCGCGCAGGCGCTCATGGCCAAGGATATGGAGTGGTACTTTCCAGCGATCCGCGGGATCAGCCAGGCGCAGCATTGGGACGACCTGGATATTCGCTTCCCGATGGCCTACGAAGAGCCCATCCGCGCGCAGGCCCAGGCGCGCCAGCTCAGCTCCCCGTGGGTCTACGCCATTACCCGCCAAGAAAGTGCCTTTATGGCCGATGCGCGCTCACATGCAGGCGCCATGGGGCTGATGCAGTTGATGCCAGGCACCGCACGGGAGACCGCTCAGCGCTACGGTATCGCCCTGCGTAATCCGAATGACGTGTTGATTCCTGAGCGCAATATCGCGTTGGGCACCGCCTACCTGTCGCAGCTGCACGGGCAGTTCCAGGGTAACCGAGTATTGGCATCAGCCGCTTATAATGCCGGCCCTGGCCGCGTGCGCCAGTGGACGCGAGATATGCAGCCACTACCCTCGGACATATGGATTGAGACGATTCCCTTCGACGAGACCCGCACCTACGTACAAAGCGTACTCAGCTACGCGGTGATCTATGGGCAAAAATTGGGTATTCGCCAGCCGGTGATGGAACAGCACGAACGCTACCTGGATTAGCGCTCATATGGCCCGGGGCTACTCGTCCAGTAGCCTCAGGCGCTCGCGGACCACCTCGACCAGTTGATCGGGCTGGAACTTGGAGAGAAAGCCGTCACAGCCGACTTTCTCGACCATGGCCTTGTTGAAGTTACCCGACAGCGAAGTATGCAGCACCACGTACAGGTCTTTCAGACGCGGGTCCTTGCGAATTTCCGAGGTCAAGCGATAGCCATCCATCTCGGGCATTTCTGCATCGGTAATCACCATCAAAAGCCGCTGGGCGATATTCTCGTCTTCATCCGCCCAGGCCTGCAACTGGCGCAGCGCACGCAAGCCATCGGTAGCCACGTGCATTTTAAGATCCAACTGTGAAAGGGTCTCGCGCAGTTGGTTGATACCCGTTGGCGAATCATCCACCAGCAGCACTTCGCGGCCACGCGCCTTGCTCAACAGCTCGTCATCCAGCAAGCCTTCGCTGACTTTGGCGTTGAACGGCACTATCTCCGCCAATACCTTCTCTACGTCGATGATTTCCACCAGACGCTGATCATCCAGACGAGTAATAGCGGTCAGATAATGCGTGCGCCCTGCCCCACGCGGCGGCGGCTGCACGGAGTCCCAATTAAGATTCATGATGCGGTCAACACCACCGACCAGAAACGCCTGAACCGAGCGATTGTATTCGGTGATAATAATAGTGCTGTCCGGCAAGGCCTGTTGCGGACGCATACCGATCGCACCAGAAAGGTCGATGACCGGCAGGGTCTGGCCACGCAAATGGATCACGCCAGCCACATGCGGAGCACGTTGGGGCAGCTGCGTCAGCCTGGGCAGCTGCAATACTTCACGGATCTTGAACACGTTAAGGGCAAATAGCTGCTGACCGGCCAACCTGAACAACAGAATCTCCAACCGGTTTTCACCGACCAGACGCGTTCGTTGGTTGACGGTATCCAGAACTCCAGCCATGGAAAGCCTCGCAGTTGAAATGGCAGATTGATTTCTAACCCAGACTTCTCGCCTAGTCCAAGGTTATCTGCCATCCCAGTAGATTCTGAAGGGCTGCATTGTATTTAATGGCCGGATTTATTAGCCGGGCTCAGTAGTAGGCGTTTTCTTTCACAGTGTGGTCAGTCACATCACGCACGGCGGTAATTTCCGGAATCCGCTCGACCATGGTTTTCTCGATGCCCTCTTTCAGGGTGACATCGACCATGCCACAACCCTGGCAGCCACCGCCAAATTGCAGGATAGCCACGCCGTCTTCCACTACGTCGATCAATTTGACTTCACCACCATGACTGGCCAGCCCGGGGTTGATTTCAGTTTGTAACAGGTAGTTGATGCGTTCATTCAGCGGGCTATCGGCGTTAACCATCGGTACCTTGGCGTTAGGTGCCTTGATGGTCAATTGGCCGCCCATGCGATCGGTCGCATAGTCCACTACCGCATCTTCGAGAAACGGCTCACTGACCGCATCCAGCCAGACATTAAACGGCTCTAGCGGAATCATACGGTCTTCGGGCTTCTCTTCACCTGGCTTGCAGTAGGCAATACAGGTTTCAGCATAGGGGGTACCCGGTTGCGTAATAAAAACGCGAATGCCTATGCCATCGGTATCCTGCTTGGAAAGCAGCTCGGCCAAATAGTCCTGTGCCGCGGTTGTCAACAAAATGCCTGCCATGAATTGCCTCGTGCGCAATGACTTTAATGCCGCTAGTGTACGGGATTGCACCCGCCGAATAAAGTCCTACCTTTCTACTAGGTTATTTCCTGCATTCAAAGCTATGTTTACAACACTACTTACAGATAGCCATACGCTCAGCGTTCAGTGTGCGCTGCGCATCTGCTAGAATGGCGGGCTTTTCCGTGTGTCTTACCCGTGTGTCATAGAGTCCGGAGCATTCATGTCTGTCCGAAAGTCTGAACAAGAGCCTGATCAAAAATCTGGCCGCAACGCCCGCCTGAACGCCCTGAATAGTGCCCTGCGCGAACGCATCCTGATTCTCGATGGCGGCATGGGCACGATGATTCAGAGCTACAAGTTCGAAGAAAGCGACTTTCGTGGCGAGCGCTTTGTCGATTGGCCGTCAGATCTCAAGGGCAATAACGACCTGCTGGTACTGACCCAGCCAGACGCGATTGCGGCCATGGAAAAAGCCTATCTGGACGCGGGCGCAGACATTATTGAAACCAACACCTTCAACTCCACCAGTGTGTCGCAGGCCGACTATGGCATGCAGGACCTGGCCTATGAGCTGAACCTGGAAGGCGCGCGCCTGGCCCGTCGCGTATGCGATGAAAAAACCGCTGAAACCCCCGACCGCCCGCGCTTTGTCGCCGGCGTACTGGGGCCGACCAGCCGCACCTGCTCGCTGTCTCCCGACGTGAATAACCCAGGCTATCGCAATATCACTTTCGATGGGCTGGTCGCCGACTATATCAGCTCGACCAAGGGTCTGATCGAGGGCGGCGCGGATCTGATTCTGATTGAAACTATTTTCGACACGCTGAACGCCAAAGCGGCGATCTTCGCCGTGCAAGACGTGTTCGAACAGTTAGGCGTGGAACTGCCGATCATGATCTCCGGCACCATCACCGACGCCTCCGGCCGTACGCTGTCCGGGCAAACTACCGAAGCCTTCTGGAACTCGGTATGCCATGCCAAACCCATCTCCGTGGGCTTGAACTGCGCGCTGGGCGCCAGAGAGTTGCGCCCTTATCTGGAAGAACTGTCTGACAAGGCTGCTACACATATATCCGCCCATCCGAATGCCGGCCTGCCAAACGAGTTCGGCGAATACGATGAAATGCCCGAAGAAACGGCGGCGATCATTGAAGAGTTTGCCCAGGCAGGCTTTCTGAACATTGTCGGCGGCTGCTGTGGCACCACCCCGGCGCACATTCAAGCGATCGCCAAAGCGGTAGCCAAGTACCCGCCGCGTGCGATTCCAGACATCCCCAAGGCCTGCCGGCTGTCCGGCCTGGAGCCGTTCACGATTGACCGCAGCTCACTGTTCGTCAACGTCGGCGAGCGCACCAACATTACCGGTTCTGCCCGCTTTGCCCGACTAATCCGTGAAGATAACTACACCGAAGCGCTGGAAGTGGCGCTACAGCAGGTCGAGTCAGGCGCGCAAATCATCGATATCAATATGGATGAGGGCATGCTGGATTCAAAGAAGGCGATGGTCACCTTCCTTAATCTGATTGCCGGCGAGCCGGATATCTCCCGCGTGCCGATCATGATCGACTCTTCCAAATGGGAAGTGATCGAGGCTGGTCTCAAGTGCATCCAGGGTAAAGGCATCGTCAACTCGATCTCCATGAAGGAAGGCGTCGAGCAGTTCAAACAACAGGCGCGCCTGTGCCAACGCTACGGTGCAGCCGTGGTAGTCATGGCCTTTGACGAGCAGGGCCAGGCGGATACAGCGGCGCGCAAACGCGAGATCTGCAAGCGCTCCTACGACATCCTGGTTAACGAAGTCGGTTTTCCGCCAGAAGACATCATCTTCGACCCCAACATCTTCGCCATCGCCACCGGTATCGAAGAGCACAACAACTACGCCGTCGATTTTATCGAGGCCTGCGCCTATATCCGTGACGAGCTGCCCTATGCACTGACCTCAGGCGGAGTGTCCAACGTGTCCTTCTCGTTCCGTGGTAACAATCCGGTGCGCGAGGCGATTCACTCGGTATTTCTGCTGCATGCGATTCGCAATGGCCTGAGCATGGGCATCGTCAACGCCGGTCAGCTGGAAATCTACGACGAGATCCCCAAGAAGCTGCGCGACATCGTCGAAGACGTGGTGCTCAACCGTACCCCCGGCGGCACTGACGCGCTGCTGGCCGTAGCCGATGAGTACAAGGGCGATGGCAGTGTCAAGGAAGCCGAGAGCGAAGAGTGGCGCGGCTGGAACGTGAACAAACGCCTAGAGCATTCGCTGGTCAAGGGCATCACCGCCTTTATTCTTGAGGATACCGAAGAAGCGCGTCAGCAGTGCACCCGCCCGATCGAAGTGATCGAAGGCCCATTGATGGCCGGCATGAATATCGTTGGCGACCTGTTTGGCGCCGGCAAGATGTTCCTGCCCCAGGTGGTCAAATCCGCCCGCGTGATGAAGCAGGCGGTTGCCCACCTGATTCCCTTTATCGAATTGGAAAAAGGCGACAAGCCCGAAGCCAAGGGCAAGATCCTCATGGCCACGGTCAAAGGCGACGTGCACGATATCGGCAAGAACATTGTCGGCGTGGTGCTCGGCTGTAACGGCTATGACGTGGTCGATATGGGCGTGATGGTGCCGGCAGACAAGATCCTCAAAACCGCCATTGAGGAAAAGTGCGACATCATCGGCCTATCTGGCCTGATCACCCCGTCGCTGGATGAAATGGTCCACGTCGCCAAGGAAATGCAGCGCCAGGGCTTTACCCTGCCGCTGATGATTGGTGGCGCGACGACCTCCAAAGCGCACACAGCGGTGAAGATCGAACCGCATTACAAGAATGATGCAGTGATCTACGTGACTGACGCGTCACGCGCTGTGGGTGTCGCTACAAGCCTGCTATCCAAAGAAATCAAGCCGGATTACATCGCCAACATTCGCGCGGATTACGAAGTGGTGCGCGAGCGCACGGCCAACCGCAGTGCCCGCACCCAATATCTGAGCTATGAGCAAGCCAAGGCCAGCAAACTGCAATTGGATTGGGACAACTATCAGCCGCCCGCGCCGACTTTTACCGGCACCAAAACGCTGGAGAATATCGATCTGGCGACGTTGGCCGAGTATATCGACTGGACGCCCTTCTTTATCTCCTGGGACCTGGCCGGCAAATACCCGCGCATTTTCGAAGATGAGGTGGTCGGTGAGGCTGCCAGAAACCTGTTTGCGGATGCGCAAGCGATGCTCAAGCACATGATCGATGAGCGACTGATCAGCGCCAAAGCGGTATTGGGCTTCTGGCCCGCCAATCAGGTCAACGATGACGACATCGCACTCTACGACGAGCAGGACCAGCCTATCGCCACCCTGCACCATCTGCGGCAGCAGGGCATCAAGCCGGACAACAAGCCGAGCCAGAGCCTGGCTGACTACGTGGCGCCAGCCGACTCTGGCAAGCGAGACTATATTGGCGGCTTTATCTGTACTGCCGGCATTGGCGCTGAAGAACTGGCCAAGGAATACGAAGGCAAGGATGACGATTACAACGCCATTATGGTCAAGGCCCTGGCCGACCGCCTGGCCGAGGCCTGTGCCGAATGGCTGCACCGCGAAGTGCGGACCCGCTACTGGGGCTATGTCAGTGACGAGCAGTTGGAAAATGACGAGCTGATCAAGGAGAAATACCAGGGTATCCGCCCTGCCCCGGGCTACCCGGCCTGCCCTGATCATACCGAGAAGGAAACGCTGTTCAGCCTGCTTGATCCTGAACAGTCCTGCGGCGTGACGCTGACCGAGAGCTTTGCGATGTTCCCCACGGCAGCCGTCAGTGGCTGGTACTTCTCACACCCTGATGCGCGCTACTTTGCCGTCGGCAAGATAACCAAGGATCAGGTCGAATCCTATAACCAGCGCAAGGGTCAGGAGTTGCGCATTACCGAGCGTTGGTTGTCGCCGAACCTGTCCTACGATAACTGAGCCGTCGATGTCGATCCTGCCCAACCGCGAGCGGCTAAACACCATCGTCTGGCTGGGCCTGCCGATTATCGGCGGCATGCTCAGCCAAAGCCTGCTGAACCTGGTCGATGCGGCCATGGTCGGCAGCCTCGGTAGCGAGGCGCTGGCCGGGGTTGGGCTGGGCAGCTACGCCAACTTTGTCGCCATTGCTCTACTGATGGGTCTGGGGGCGGGTGTGCAGGCGATGGTCGCCCGTCGGCGCGGTGAAGGCAACATCGCCGAGTTAGCCGCGCCGTTGAATGCCGGCCTGCTGATTGCCGGCGTCCTGGCCGTACCGCTGACACTGTTATGTTGGTTCAATGCCGAGCACATCATCACCTTTCTCTCTGCAGACCCGGCCGTAGTAGGCATAGGCACCGACTATTTCCAGTGGCGCAGCCTGGCTATTTTCGCCGTGGGGGCCAACTTCGCGTTTCGCGGCTATTGGAACGGTATCCGCCAGACCGGGCGGTATCTGCAGATACTGGTTGCCATGCACCTGCTGAACGTTACCCTCAGTTATGGGCTTATTTTTGGCCGTCTGGGCATGCCAGAGCTGGGTGCCGAAGGCGCTGGACTCGGCACCTGCCTGGCGATGTTCGCCGGCACCGCCATGTACCTGATCCTGACCTGGCACAGGGGCGGCCAGCATGGCTTTTTGCGCATTCGCCCCCGCGCACGCAGCCTGCAATCGATGTTGCGCCTGTCACTACCCAACTCCCTCCAGCAATTTTTCTTCGCCACTGGCGTCGCCACGCTGTTCTGGATCATCGCGCAGATCGGCACCCCTGAACTGGCCATCGCCCACGTGCTGATCAATTTGGCCCTATTCCTGATCCTGCCGGGCGTGGGGCTGGGCATGGCAGCTACCACGCTGGTCAGCCATAGCCTGGGCGCCGACAAACCCGAGGAGGCCTATCGCTGGGGCTGGGATGTGGTGCGCGTGGCTATCTGCACGCTGTTTATCATGGGCCTGCCGTTCTGGCTGGCGCCCGAGTTCATTCTGGGTTTATTTACTCAGGATCAACAACTGCTGGCGCTTGGCGAGTGGCCTTTACGTATTACCGGCATTGGCATGACCCTGGACGCTACCGCTCTGGTGCTGACCCAAGCGCTGCTCGGCGCCGGAGCCAGCCGCACCGTCATGCTGGTCAATATGGGCAGCCAATGGCTGATTTTTCTGCCGCTGGCGTATCTGGCGGGTCCGGTCATGGGCGGCGGATTATTGCTGATTTGGCTAATGCAAAGTGGCTACCGCACAATGACATCAATCATCCTGGGCATTATGTGGCATCGGCGCAGCTGGGCGAACATCCGTATCTGAAGTCCTGCTCAACCAAAAGGACTCAATGGCACGAGCGCTTGACCGGCTGCCGCCCTGTGCCATTATGCGTACAACACAACGCACAATAATGAGGCAATGATGAGCGAACCGCAAAAGCCGGAAGCGCCGGAAAAGCAGGAAGCACCGGAGCACATGAGCCTGAAAGAAACCCTGTCCAGCGTACTGGCGGCAGCGCTTGGCGTGCAAAGCAACAAGGCCCGCGAACGCGACTTCAGCAAAGGCAAGCCCTCACACTTTATCGCCGCAGGTATCGCGTTCACGCTACTGTTTATATTGATTATCTTCGGGGTAGTCAAAACAGTACTGCACTTGGCAGGTATCTGACACGTCGCTGGCGAGCTGCATAGCGCAAGCCGCCAACGAGTCATGAACAAGCGGCAGAGTTAGCGCGTCAAGTGATGGGCAAGGCCTAACCGGCATAACCGCACAGCGGGGGGGCAATCAGCTATTGCTCACCCAGATCACTGCGGTAATGACCGCTATCAGAATTAACGCCACGGCAGCAAAAGCATCAAGGTGACTGTCGGTGTTTGAGGTTTCCTGCAGGTCATGTTCGTTCATGGTGTGCGATCCTTTTAATTTTTATTTGGGCTCAGACAAACCTACGTTAAGCCTGCCTGCACCTGAGTGTCAAACCCCGCACAGCGCTTTAATACGAATGGGTGATATGGATGCCTAGCTATGTGTATTTTGAGTATAAACATATAGATAAACATTCCTTTTGTGCATATTGAAAATTTGCTATCTTTCCGCCCTTACAACGTTGCCCAATCGGGTGGCCCGCGCCCGCATCTCCGGCCCGCCGCCTGAACTCCTATCGACAGGTTGTCTGCATGTACATTTACGACGAATATGACCAACGGATCGTTGAGGACCGCGTCAAGCAGTTCCGCGACCAGACTCGCCGCTACCTGGCAGGCGAACTGAGTGATCCCGAATTCCTGCCATTGCGTCTTCAAAACGGCCTTTACGTGCAGCGCTACGCGCCGATGTTGCGCGTCGCTATTCCCTATGGCCTGGTATCGTCCAAACAGATGCGTAAGCTGGCGTTTATCGCTCGTGAATACGACAAGGGTTATGCGCACTTCAGCACCCGTCAAAACGTGCAATTCAACTGGCCAGCATTGGAAGATGTGCCAGACATACTCGCGCACCTGGCCGAAGTGCAGATGCACGCCATCCAGACCAGCGGCAATTGCATCCGTAACACCACTACCGACCAATTCGCCGGCGTCGCCGCCGACGAACTGGTCGACCCGCGCCCCTGGTGTGAAATCATCCGCCAATGGTCGACCTTCCACCCGGAGTTCGCCTTCCTGCCGCGTAAATTCAAGATCGCCGTTAACGGCGCGACCGAAGACCGTGCGGCCATCGGCGTGCATGACATCGGCTTGAATGTGGTCAAGAACGACGCCGGCGAAGTCGGCTTCCGCGTGCTGGTCGGTGGCGGCCTGGGCCGCACGCCGATGGTCGGCAGCGAGATCAATGCCTTCCTGCCCTGGCAGCACCTGCTGACGTATCTGGATGCCATCCTGCGCGTGTATAACCGCTATGGCCGCCGAGACAACAAGTACAAAGCGCGGATCAAGATTTTGGTCAAGGCGCTCACCCCTGAAGTATTTGCCGAGAAAGTGAATGCCGAATGGGCGCATACCCAGGATGGCCCCGCCACCCTGACCCAGGAAGAACTGCACCGCGTCGCCAAACACTTCAGCGCCCCTGCCTACGAGCAGTTCAAAGGCGATGATGCCGACTACCTGGCCAAGCGCAATAGTGAAAAGGGCTTCAATAACTGGGCCATGCGCAATATTCAGGCGCACAAGGTGCCCGGCTATGCCGCCGTCACCCTGTCACTCAAGCCGACTGCCGTAGCGCCCGGCGACGCCACTGACCAACAGATGGAAGCCGCCGCCGACCTGGCTGACCGCTTCAGCTTTGGCGAGCTGCGCGTCACCCACCAGCAGAATCTGGTACTCGCTGACGTACGCCAGAGCGATCTGTACGCGCTGTGGGAAGCCTGCAAGCAGCAGGGTTTTGCCACACCGAATATCGGCCTGCTGACCGACGTTATCTGCTGCCCCGGCGGCGATTTCTGCTCGCTGGCCAACGCCAAGTCGATTCCGATCGCCGAGGCCATTCAGCGCACCTTTGATGATCTGGATTACCTGCACGACATCGGCGATCTGGACCTGAACATTTCCGGTTGCATGAACGCCTGTGGCCATCACCACGTCGGTCATATCGGCATTCTCGGTGTGGACAAGAAAGGCGCCGAGTTCTATCAGGTATCCCTGGGAGGCAACAGCGGCCGCAATGCCGCCATCGGCCAGATCCTCGGGCCATCCTTCGCCGCCGACGAGATGCCCAGCGTAGTGAGCAAGGTAGTGGACGTATACCTGGAAAGCCGCACCGCAGAAGAGCAGTTTATCGACACCTTCCAGCGAATCGGCATGGCCCCCTTCAAGGAGCGTGTTTATGCAGCAACTCATTAAAGGCAACGCGCTGGTCAAGGAAACCTGGCACCTGCTGCCAACGGATACCAGCCTCGACGGCCTGTCCAATAGCGACGACCTGATCGTGCCGTTAGCCTTGTGGCTGGAACACGCCCACGCCCTGAAAGCCCGGGACGGCGGGCTAGGTGTGTGGCTGAACAGCGACGAAGAAGTGGAAGCCATCGCAGATGATCTGGAGCACTTCCAGGTCATCGCCCTGAATTTCCCGGTATTCAGCGACGGTCGCAGCTACTCCAATGCCCGCCTGCTGCGTGACCGCTACGGCTACAAAGGTGAGGTGCGCGCCATTGGCGATGTATTGCGCGATCAGCTGTTCTTTATGCAGCGCTGCGGCTTTGATGCCTTCGTGATCCGCGAAGACCGCAACGCCGAAGAAGCCCTGCAAAGCCTCCAAGACTTCTCCGTAACCTACCAGGCCGCCACTGACCAGCCACTGCCGCTGTTTCGTCGCCGCGCCTGAGCAGCAACAACCGGGGCGCCCTGCCCCGGTTGTTTTTCTCCCAACGTAAGCTCCAAAGTAACGGCTAATGACGTAATGCAGAGGGCTAGAGCGCTGATCAAATGAACTCTTCTTTTCACCCGGCAACGGAAGCCGAGTTTCCGGAATCAATTGGTACGAATCGAAGATTCCTGGATTGGGTGGCGCCTTGATAGAGGAGTTTGGGGCCCTGGCAAAATGGATTGGAGAGTATCCGGAAGCCTGGCAGGTTGAGCATAAGCCAGATATTCGCAGAGCGCCCCTTCACCCGTTCCCGCTATCTACCCTGTATCGAGAAACCTCAGTAAAACCGATTAGAATGAGAGTACCTTCCCAGCCTGTTATGACTGGGGAGGCATGCCCTTCTCACTTAGATATTCTGCCCGCCGGACACCTCGATACGCTGCGCGTTGACCCAACGATTATTCTCAGACAGCAGGCTCGCGATCATGGGGCCAATGTCATCCGGCACGCCCACACGTCCTAAAGCCGTCATACCGGCAAAGGTCTGATTGAGATCGGGGGTATCACGCACCGCACCGCCTAAAAAGTCCGTCTCAATAGCACCCGGCGCTACCGTATTGACGGTTATGCCTCGGCTACCCAACTCCTTCGCCAGATACACGCTGAGCACTTCAATTGCGCCCTTCATCGCCGCATAGGCACCGAAGCCAGCCGTTGCCATGCGGGTCAGCCCAGAGGACAGATTAATGATACGGCCACCATCGTCAATAAGCGGTAACAATGCCTGGGTGAGGAAAAACACCCCTTTGAAATGCACTTTCATCAGCGCATCAAATTGACTTTCAGTGGTGTCCGCTATGAGCGCCAATTCACCCTGCCCGGCGTTATTGACCAGATGATCCAGCCTTTCTCGTTGCCAGACCTCACGCAACGCCAGCTGGAGCTGTTCAACAAAACCGGGAAATGAACTGACGTCGCCCGTATCCAATTGCAGCGCAACTGCCTGGCGGCCCAATGCTTCAATTTCCGCCACTACCGCGTTCGCCTTGTCGCTGCGGCGGTGATAGGTGACGACCACATCTCCTCCCTGCTTTGCTATATGGAGGGCCGTATTGCGGCCAAGCCCTCGGCTTGAACCAGTAACGAGTGTAATTTTTGACATGTGTAGCTCCTGCAGTGAGTGAATACGCTTAAATGGTGCACCTCACGCACAACTGAGTCGTTGCCGGAAGCTCGACACGTTTAGCCTATTCCTACAAAAGCGCCTGACCGAATATTGCCGAGCGATTCGTGATCACCCAGAATCAAAACATGAATAATCTCCTATTAAATGCCGTAGACCATTATGCACAGGCACACGCCGACGCTGCAGGCGTGGCTATAACCCCGTTTGATGGCTTGACCATTGTGCGGGTAACTGCACCCAGCGAATTGCAGCATTCAATTCAAAAGCCGTTGGTCTGCCTAGTATTGCAGGGCGTTAAACATGTCGCTATTGGCACCCAGGCTTTGAGCCTGAGCCCCGGCGATTCGATGCTGATCACGGCGGACCTACCTACCGCAAGCCAGATTATCACTGCGAGTGAACAAGAGCCTTACCTGGCGCTGGCACTTGATCTGGACCTGCAAGTGATAACGGATCTGACAACGGCCATGGAAGCGGCCCCGGTACAGGCGGGTGTGTCAGTACAGACCAAGCCCACCGAGAAAGAGATAGCCACTAGCGCGCTGCGCATGATGGAGTTGCTGGCTAGGCCCGAATCCATACCTATTTTGCAGGCTCAGCTGGTGCGTGAAATGCATTATTGGCTGCTGGTCGGTCAACACGGGCCAGCGATCAGACGCCTTGGCTGGCCTGACGCACATATCCGGCGCGTGGCGCGCGCTGTATCCGTACTGCGTACCGAATATGCAAAGCCGTTAACAGTCGAGCAGCTAGCCGCTTCGGCCGGAATGAGCCCTTCATCGTTCTTCAATCATTTCCGCAAGATCACATCGCTCTCGCCGCTGCAATTCCAGAAACAGCTACGCTTAATCGAAGCTCGCCGCTTGATGCTCGCCGAAGGCTCTAGCGCAAGCCATGCTGCGTTTACCGTGGGATATGAAAGCGCGTCCCAATTTACCCGGGAGTACCGCAGAATGTTTGGCCGGCCCCCAGCCCAGGACACCCAAGAGGTCAAACGCAAAACCCATACGGGATAACCGGCAAGAAAGACCCGTCCACTAAGCTATCGCCCGCTCAATGCCCCGCCTCGACTGCCTTTAACGGTATGTTTTCCTGAACGTCACTGGTGAATTTCAGCAGAACCAGACTATGCTTGAAAGCTAGAAAAACTTTAAGGAGGTTTGGTCATGACCCATGCTGGACAATGCTTATGCGGCGCCATTCGCTATCAGCTTACCGGCGCCCCACAGACAGTGGCTCTATGTCACTGCCGTGACTGCCAGCGCAGCGCTGGCGCACCAATGGTGACCTGGGCTATGTACCCGGAAGCCGCTCTTACCCTGACACAGGGGCAGCCCAAGACCATCAACTCATCAGGGACAGCCATGCGTAGCTTCTGCCCCGATTGCGGCAGCGGATTGTTCTACCGGAATGAAGAGATACTGCCTGGCATTGTTGATGTGCAGACGGCGACACTCGACGATCCGGACGCGCTACCTCCCGAGATAACAATTCAGACAGCTGAGCGGATGGGATGGATGCAGCATGTGCATGAACTGCCGGAGTTTGAACGGTTTCCGTCATAAGCCTGCCTACCTGAACCCCTTTGAAAATCGATCAATGGGGTCAGAGACATGGGATCAATGGGGTCAGAGACATTGATCGGCAGGATTACCTTTCATGCAGGCGCTGGAGTCAATCTGACTCCAGCGCTCTAGAATGGCCTAGCAGCCAGACGCTAAACATTAGCTCTGTGGTTTGATCAGGAACTTCTCTCCGGTAGCCTGTTTGCCATAAATCGAGATCGCATCCAGTTGTAAAGCCCCGGCCAGGGATACTTCGTGAGTGTAGTGACTGGCGAACGTGGTCTTAATTTCGGCGGCTATGCGCTTGCGCATGGCGTCGGTGGTTTCCTTGCCCAGTTTGCCCAACGCATTAAACAACAGGAAGCCGTTCACACCCCAGGCAAAACCAAAGCTGCGGTTCAGCGTGATGGGGCCGCGATCAAGGCCGCCATAGATATACACCTGCTTGAAAATGTCAGATCCGTATACGCTGTATTCAGTGATGTTGCGAGAAACGGCGGCTTCCATACAGGTGAGAATGTCACTAGCCAATCGACCGCCACCGATAGGATCGAAGGCGATGGTAGCGCCGGTTTCAATCAGTGCCTGGGTCAGGTCAGCCATAAAGCTGTCGTTACTGGAGTTGACCACGTATTTGGCACCCATGTCGCGCAGCAAGGCTTCCTGTTCCGGTTTGCGGACAATATTGACCAGGTCGATGCCGTCGGCGATGCAGATGCGGTTGAGCATTTGTCCGAGGTTAGAGGCGGCAGCAGCGTGAACGATGGCCTTGTGACCTTCAGCGCGCATGGTTTCTACCATGGCCAATGCAGTCAGCGGATTAACAAAGCTTGAAGCGCCTTCGACTGCAGTGGTGCCCGGCTCCAGTTCCAGACAGCTTTGCACATTGGCACAGAGATATTTGCGGTAGCTACCGCCGCCAATGAACGCAACGGTTTTGCCCATCAAACTTTGCGCAGCGGCTGATGAACCAGCAGCTACGACTGTACCGGCGCCTTCGTTGCCCACGGGTATAGGCTTGCCAACCCGCTTTTTAACGGCACCCATGAACTTGGCCGGGACATCGGCACTGATGACCGGGCGATCGGCGCTACCGGATTGCTTGGCAGTGGTCATATCGGCCGCGCTGAACATCACTCCCAGGTCAGACGGGTTGATAGGGGCGGCTTCGACGCGGATAACCACCTGGTTTTCGCTCGGCTGCGGGATCTCGATCTCGCGTAGGGCAAGTTCCAGTTTGTTGTCTTCGCTAATCGTCGAAGTAAGTTCGATGTTGGTATCTGACACTTTGTTCTCCTGCAATAATTGAGTGGTCTGCTACTTCGCTAACCGGTGTTACCGCGTAAGATGCGGGGCAAGCCCCTAGCGACTGCATGATCAGCGTCGCTTGGTTGTCTGATCGTAGTGATCAATGGGGTTAGAGTAGCTGACTTATTCGATCAGTTCCCCTAAGAACTGCAGGCCATCATCCGCGAAGCCGCCCGCGCCACCAACAAAAAGAAAAGAGCACAGGGTCGGGTCTTGATCCAGCCAACCAAAACCAGGATGCTATTCCTGATAGAACGCCCGGACCAGCCTCTGCCGCTGTTCCGCCGCCGCGCCTGAGCATCACCTTCCGGGACACCCCACAAAATCAGCCTCAGAGTAACGTTGATTAGGGGAACTTTTCTCTGACTCCAAATCTCCTCTTGAGGAGATATAGCATGGCTCTTACCCCGTCTACCTTGGTCAGTCTGGGTAGCATTGCCCCAGACTCAAGCTCCCGGCCCCCAGAAACGGCCAGACCGTTGCGCTGCCTGACCTAGCCTGCGGCAATAGATGCGCTACTGGCCGGTAGGCCACCCTCTACGGATCAGAAGCCGAGCATCGGCTGTAATATCAAGTGGCGGGCTTGATGCGCTCCCTCTCAACATTGCGAATGCTATCGTGCGCCAATAAAATCGCCCGGCTCATTCAGGCGGACCAAAACGCGAGGCCTGAGTAAGCCGGGACAGCTCTATTTTTCTTCTATCCCTTCCCCTGCCTGTGTTCGGGTGGGGCCAACTTTCGTTTGCGCCAGTAATAGCCACCGACACCTCCGGCCAGCACCCAGGCAGCTACCCCCGCCGCTGCACATAGCGGACACATGGTCAGTCTCCGCCGTACTCATCGTGCTTGCACCACCACTGGTACGGTGGCGTTTGCGAAACCCATTCCGGACTGTCTTCCCAGAGTTCCTGGCGCCCCATGGGTGTGAGATCGAGATAGGAAAAGTTACTGCCCAGGTATTCCGCGCCGCGCTGGGTGGTGTGGTAGCTGCGGTAGATAGTGTCGTTATCACGGATGAATACACTGACACCGAACATTTCCCCGTCCTCGCGGGTAGCACCGAAATCCCTGTTGAAATCGCTACCCTCGGAGGAGTACCACGGAGTATCCCACCCCATACGTTCCTGATATGCAGCGAGCTTTGAGTAAGGGGCCAGAGAAACCAACACCAACGAGGTATTACGCGCGTGGATGTGCGCGATATGCCCCATATTGTCGACCATCATGGAGCAGCCGGTGCACGGCGATTCGGCAAACATGAAATGGTAGACGATCAGCTGCTTGCGCCCTTCAAACAGGTCCAGCAGGCTGACTTTGTCATTGGGGCCGGTAAAGTTATAGGTCTTGCTGATTTGTGTCATCGGCAAGCGACGGCGTTCGGCGTTTAATGCATCCCGGATCCGAGTGTGTTCCTTCTCCTTGACTCGAAAAGCATCAAGTGCGCTTTGCCATTCCTGTTCACTAAGGATCTGGTTCATATCCACCTCCGTTTGTTGTCTTCAAGATCAGTATGGTCCTACGCGCTTGTGCGGGCGAGGTGCTGAGAAGACGTTCAGAGGGTGGTTTTGTGCCATATCCTGGCGTAGGCTTTTTTGGAGGGAACAGTACGGAGGGGCACGGCGGTGAAGAATATCTATATCCTGGTTCATGAAGATGTTGTGCTCTCGTCGGCGGCAGCGCCACTGGATATCTTCACGCGTACGAACGACATCCTCGGGCAGATGGGCCGGGCAGCGGCCTTTGATATTTCGTTGGTGACCCGGCATGCCAGCGAGGTCCGCCTTGGCATACCAGCGTCGTTCACCTGTCAGCGCAGTCTGGAAGAGATACCGCCTAAATCCGATGGTCACCATCAGGATCTGATTCTTGTTCCCGCCTTCGCGGGCGAATGGAATGAGGTCCGGGGAAAGAACAGCGCGGCGATTGCGTGGCTGAAACAGCACTATGAGGCCGGCACGGAAGTCGCGAGTTTGTGCAAGGGTAGCTATTTTCTGGCGGAAGCAGCATTGCTCGAAGGTAAACCCTGCACGTCGCACTGGGCCGTTATTGACGATATGCGCCAGCGCTTCCCAAAGGTGGATCTGCAACCGGATTCCGTGCTCACCGATCAAAACGGCACCTATACCGGCGGCGGCGCATTTTCGTCGTTGAACCTGGTCTTGTATCTCGTCGAAAAGTTTTGCGGGCACGATGTCGGAGTACAGGTTGCGAAGAATTTTTCTATCCACCGCGATCATATGAACCAGGCGCATTTCTCGGTCTTCAACGGTCTGAACCGACACGGTGATAAAACAATCCTGAACGCACAGGATTTTATTGAAATGCACTACCGTGAGGACATTAGCGTCGAGCAGGTTGCCTCGCATGTGAATATGAGCAAGCGCAACTTTATCCGCCGCTTCAAACAGGCCATTCAGATTACGCCGCTCGAATACATTCAGCGGGTTAAAATTGAAGCAGCCAAGAAGGCCCTGGAAGGAGGCAAGCAGAATATCCAGGCCTTGACCTACGATGTTGGTTACAACGACAGCAAAACCTTTCGTAGCACGTTCAAGCGTTTTACTGGCGTTACTCCACAGGACTATCGCAACAAATATGGACGTTTGTAGGGTTAAAAGGGAGCAACCGTGATTGAACTGCGCCCCACCCCTTCCCCCAGAATGGCGCGATGAATCGGCCGCACCACCTGTGGGGCGGCTACGAGGCTCGCCGAACTACTTCCCTGGCTCTTTTTTGTCGAACACGCTGACTAAACGCCGGTACCAGGGTGCAGCAAACTGCTCCTCGGGCGTCGGCCAGTTCGTTTTTTTACTTTCGCACTTCACTATCCCGCTCGCCCCCAGCCGTAAACGCCAGCGCTGCGCAGTAGAGAACGCTTTTCCAGCTTCGGTGTACACCACCAGCAGATTGTAATCCTGCTGTTTTTCGATGGGGTGCGCCTCTACGGACGCTAAGGGATCGCTTTCGTCAGCGCAGACAAACAAACGGTGCTTGCTGGCCTGGATCATCTCGCAGAGCTGCTCGCAGTCCAGGCTTAACCGTTCCTGTATTTCGTCCTGCTTGAGGGCATCCTTGTCCAGATTGAGCTCCGAACGGTAACAAATAATCTGCCGCTCCTCGTTGGAAGCCCAATTGCCGGAATAATCGAGTACCTGACGTGGCAACTCGGGGAGCCGGCGGTAGTCGAGCCAGACCCTTTGCTGAGCCAACAATTTTCTGGTGTAGGGCATGAACAAGCGTACCTTCCAGCGCGGTTTGCCCTTACGCAGCCACCGGGTAATTCCGGAGATCATATCTTCACGCAGCAGGTCGCGAATGGCATAGACAAGCGCGATCCCCAACAAGAGCGCCAGAGAAAGTTTTTCGCTGGCATCCCGCGCATTGAACAGGAAGTAGGTGAACAGCGACATGATCAACATAGTCGACGCTGCCTTGACCAGCTTGCGCGTGCCTCCGCCTAGCTCGGTGACCTTCGAGCGCAGCAGTACCGGATATTCGAGCAATCTGTGGTACAGACTCATGCGGTTCCAGACCCGGGTCGGCGAGCCGCGGAAGTCGTTCAGGTACTCCCGTTCCTTGCGGTACCTGTGCTCCTGGCGCAAAAATTCCGCCATTGCACCTTTTAGCTCTTCATCCACCTCGGCGAAGCCTTCATGGGTCATGCACTCCAACAGAAACTGCTCGGCATACCAGGAAAAGTAGATATCCATCTGCCGGAAATAACGTTGCTGGTTGCTCTGTTCCGGACTGGATTTGCGCAGTCGCAGAGCAAAGTGCTGACTCAACCGAAGGGACCGTTTGAGCGGTTCGTCGAGGATCTTGGCGCTATGGATTTGCTGGCGCAGGCGATCAATCGAAGCGCGGTACTGGAACAGCCAGGAGCCGTACATGATTTCGTAGTAGGGCGAGAGGAGCACGAAGGAGCGGTCGGCCTTGCTCACGCGATCCTTGTCCGGCAGACCCAGCAGACCTAGCAGGCCGAAGCGATGCTCAAGGGAAGTGAAGAAAAACTGCTGCTCGCTCAGGGTCCAGACTGACAGATTGCTATCGTGCGGAGTAAACAGATACACCTCGACCTTATGCCGCCCTGGCTTTTTCAGGGTTCGGGTCAATTGCAGACGATAGTCGCCCTTGCGCTTGAGTGAGAACACGCCCCCTCCCCTGACATAAGACCGATAAACCACGAAATCCGATTACCCGGACCGGGTAGCTCTGCGCGCGGAGCAAAGCTGAATTGACCGAAGGATTCAGTCTGTTATTCGGTCGGCACGCACCGCCAGAGCTACCGCCATCCTAGCATAGAGCCGCCCCGTAGACGCGGCCGGCATGGGTCCCGAGCGTCTACGCCACGATGTGGGTGTGCTCAAGCCAGGCGCCCGGCTATAAGCCCAAATATTCCGCTATCAAAAACGCCTCACCGGGACCTTCCTCTTTACCGAAATAACTGACCGGTTCGCGTATCTCATCCTCGATATAACCCACCTCGCAATCAATACCATATTGTCTGGCAAGGCCGTTAAACAGCTCCACCGGGAAGTTGAGGTGAGTGTTCTTGGTCACCGGCTGACTAATACCAAGCTGCCATTCCTGACAATGGTCGCTATCGCACTCATTGATCAGAGTGACATGTCTGCTGTCGTTTGCATCGGTATACGCCTGCAAGGCCGCTTGCAGCTCCGGCAGGTTCTGCCGCAGTTTCTTTTCCTGCTTTTCTTCAAGGCGGTCACAGGCGATGAGAAGGTATATAAGCATCTGAGTTTCCATGGTTGGAGTGGGTAGCAAAAGGGCACAGTTTGAACTGCCCCAGGCTTCACGGTAACCGGCTAAGAGCACGCGGTGCTGAGGCTGAAGAGCCGCCCGGACCCCAGTCAGATGGCCTTTCCGAGTGCCTCGAGTAACTGCGCAATATTCTTCTCGTCGCGCTTGTAGTAAGTCCAGGGACCAATACGTTGGGAGCTGACCAACCGCGCACGCTGAAGGGCCGCCAGGTAGTTTGATACGGTCGACTGGGAGAGCCCGACCCGCTCCTGAATGATGCTTACGCACACGCCGAGTTCCTCGGGATCAGCTTCCTGTTCAGGGAAGCTTTCCCTCGGGTTCTTCAATAGCGTGAGGATGGCCAGGCGGGTTGGATTGTCCAACGCCTTTAGCGCTTCAATAACTTCGATGCTCATGTGCACGTCATATATTGGGTTTTCGCTATTTTACCATGTTCCGCCTTGGCCCGCTGCGCGCCCTCGCATCGAGAACCCGCAGCAGCGTCGCTTAGTGCTGGTAGGCAGGGTAATCGATATAGCCCTGCTCGGTACCGCCGTACACGCTGCCGGCATCGAGCGGATTCAGCGGCCAGTCATTGGCAATGCGGTCCGGAAGATCCGGATTGGCAATGAAGGGTCGGCCGAATGCAATCAGGTCAGCCCAACCCGCGCTGATCGCCCCTTCTGCCCGTTGCGCCGTGTACTTTCCGGCATACAAGATCCGACCGCTAAAGGTTTCTCGGACCGCGCTACGGAATGAGTCTGGCAGCTCAGGGGCGTCCTCCCAGTCAGCCTCCGCCAGTGACAGATAGGCGATGCCTATCTCTTCAAGCATTTTTATCGCCTTGATGTAGGTCTCGTGAGGGTTCTCCTCTACCATGCCAAGGTACACGCGCTCTTCATCGGTACTGGCGAACAAGGGTGCAAAACGCACTCCCAGCCGATCTGCACCTACCACATCGGCGACGGCCTGGGTCACCTCGCGCAGGAATCGGAGACGGTTGTGCAAGGAGCCACCATATTCATCTGTGCGGAAATTGGAGTGTGCCGAGATGAACTGGTTAACCAGATAACCATTGGCACAGTGAATCTCGACGCCATCGAAACCCGCCTCCAACGCATTGCGTGCAGCTTGAGCATAGAGTTGCACTATCTCTTTAACTTCAGCGTTGGATAACGCTCTGGGGGTAGATGGATCTGTCAGGGCGCCAGCCCCAGGTGCAGTTTCGATGAATACTTTGACGTTATTTGCCGGCAGCGTGGATGGCCCTACCGGATCACCGCCGTGCGGCTGCAGCGAAGTATGGGACACCCGGCCCACATGCCATAATTGCGCAAAAATAATGCCGCCTTCACCATGCACCGCCGCGGTGACTTTCTTCCAGCCTTCGATTTGCTCTAGGCTATAAATGCCTGGCGTCCAGGCATACCCTTGGCCTCGCGGCTCAATCTGGGCTCCTTCTGTAACCATGAAACCGGCACCTGCTCGCTGGCGGTAGTAGGTGGCCATCAGGTCATTAGGGATGTTGCCTGGCTGCGAGCTTCTCGAGCGCGTTAGGGGCGGCAGTACGATTCTATTGCGGAGCTGGTAAGGGCCAAGCTGTGTCTTAGTGAAGAGCGTTTTATGTGTCATCGATAGATCCATATATAGCGAATTATAGATATCATGAGGCGTGATCGTGCACCTCGAAAGCGGCTTCCTATTCAGCCGTTTATTTGCAAAACAGTCTGACGCCGGATGGCCGATGGGTCGCTATTCTAACCATCATATCTAGAAATGCAAATATCTAGATTTAAAAGCCAGATTTAAAAGAAAGAAAAACAAGTCCTGATCACGAGCTTACGTGACCCTGCATTCGTTTCGCGGTTTTTGCGGAATTTCTTTCCAATACCGTTGTCGTTTGCAATACCAGAGCTGTAAAACGGCTCCGCTCCGGCGAACGTTCACAACATGACGTTACGTCGATAAGTAGTGGACCATATTGCAGGGGATCGCACGATGGCCGAGCAATCATCCAGACTACCCAGCTTTGACGAAATGAAAATAATGGCGCTGGAGCAACCCGAAGCGCTGGAAAATCTGCGCCAACTGCTTACCGCCGAACTGATCAAAAACGCCCCGCCATGTCGCCGACGCCGGCTCGAGGGCCTGGCCTTCGTGATCGAAGCGGAGCGGCGCAAGGCGCGCAATCCCATGCAAGCCTGCATCAGGCTTTCTCGAATGATGCTCGACTCGTTAGTCGAACTGAAAGAAAGTCTCGATATGCATAGGCCTTGTAACGCACCAGAGGAGCCGCGCACCGCAATTGTGATCCCCTTCGGCAAACGCCAATCAGACTCCTGAGCCGCTCTTCGGGGTCCGCTGTCGCTTCAACAGCCCCGAGTTTTGACCGCTTTTATCAGTTTAGATTGTCCGGTTTTTGAGTGCCAGTGTCGTTAGCCTAATGTCGTTGCCGCGATTGCCTGCGGTGCAGGCGAGCCGATGGTGGCCTGGGCCATGTTTTCCGGAGGCCGCTCTGGCACAGATACGGCGACGCCTGGAAAGCACGGCGACAATCGGGCAGACAATGCGCAGAAAGGTACCGATGAAAAAAACCGGTAGGTCTGCCACCGCTGTCAGTAGAGGCCGATGATCTGCACGGGCATCGTAGCTGAGAGACAGCCCAAGCCATAGCAGCAAGCGCAACGATGCTGATTTGTTAAGGCCAAGAGAAGGGGGATGTCGGCTGCCTGGAAAGCCAAGGCACGGGCAAGATTGACCAATTGCTGGCAATCAACGAAAAATAGCGTTAACTTCGAATCACCAAGGGTTTCCGGCGGCTGGGGTCGCCCCGGTATGGCTCAACTGGCCATTTATGTTGTTTTATGCCCCACTCTTTGCGCCATACAGTATTAGGATGGCCATTATCGCGGTGTTGGTATGGTCCCCACTCATTTTGTATATGTATTCGATGCTTAACCAAGTGATCAATCCCATTACGGGTGCAAAATCGGCGCCTGGTGGCGGCGGTTTTGCAAAGCGCCAGATGGCCATGAACCGAGCCATAGTTATATTTATTTCGCTAGTACTGGCGTCCTGCTCTTCAAATAAAAAGGAGCAGAACGAGACCCTTTCAGCACTATCAACCGTTTCTCCCGTACTTGCCTCCGTGCCGTTAGTGTTCTTCGCGGAGGCCCATAACATAATCAACGACACCGAAGGTAAAAATAAAGAAATAGCGCGCTTGCTCGCCGAGAAATTTGACCCCGTATACAACGAGCGTATAAACATTATTGAGGCTAGAACCCCCGAAGCAGATGCCGTGTCGCTGATTGATCAGGGCGTGTTTGTATTCTTGCCTTCTGTTCCCGGCGTAAAAATTTATCCAGGCCTGCTTCCGAAGCAAGCCGAGGACATTGATGGCTATTCAAACAGCGAAGCGATTAACACCAATGAATTACCCACCTATCTATCAGCTTTAATGTCGCAAGACCCTGCACACAAAGAGTTAGGGCGCCATTACTTCGGAGAGCCATACAGACAGTTTATTTCAACTGGCTGGGCCTACAAAAAAGTATTCAACTCGTTTATGTATTCAGCGTTAAATACCAAACAATCATCTAGCAAACCAATCCAGCCGACCGCTCAAGCGTCGACTGACTGAGGCTTTGTATACCTATGCTCATTACCATTTCCCGCTACAGCCTCCCCTATGAGGCCCACATAGCCAAGTCGCGGCTGGATGCGGAAAGCATACCGGCGTTTATTGCGGATGAGCACACGATCAATATGCAGTGGCTTTACTCAAACGCCATGGGTGGCGTGAGGCTGCAGGTGCCTGAGTCTTATGCTGAGGCTGCGCTACAGGTTCTGAACGAGGACCGGGAAAAGGATCTGATCGAGCTGGTGGGGGCTGATGTGCAAGTCTGCCCGCGCTGTGGCAGTGAAGATACGCAATACCATCAGATTGGCCGCCGCTGGGCGTTTCTGATGTTTTTGGGGCTGAACTTCCCGCTTTTCCCGATCAGGAACGGCATCAAATGCAATGCCTGCGGGAAGGTCTCAAAATCGTAGCAGCCAATACCCGCCAGGGGTACGGCGCACCTAGCAATGCAACCAGATGCGCTCCGCTGACAGCAAGATCGACCTAATCCAAATTAACCACGATGCGCCCGGTCATGTTCCCGCCAAGGATCTTCTCGATCTGTTCCGGCAGTTCATCCAGCCCGACTTCCTTTTCCAGGTTGTGCAGATCAGTCTTCCATTGCAACGACAACCGATCCCACATGGACGCCTTGACCACTAAGGGCTGCTCTACCGAGTCGACACCCAGCAGATTGACGTTACGCAAAATGAACGGCAGTACGCTGCCCTGGAACTGAGTACCAGCAGTCAGACCACAGGTGACGGCACTGGCACCGTAAAACAGCGATTTGACCACATTGAACAGAATATCTCCGCCCACCGTGTCCACCGCACCGGCCCATTGCTCCTTGAGCATGGGTTTATCCTTACCTGCTTCCAGCTGGCTGCGCTCGATAATCTGCGTGGCGCCCAGGCCCTTGAGAAAATCCGCCTGCGTGGCTTTGCCGGTAGCGGCTGCCACTTCATAGCCGAGACTGGCGAGCATGGCGACGGCAATACTGCCGACGCCGCCGGTAGCGCCGGTGACTAAAACGGGGCCCTGGCCGGGAATCATGCCGGCCTGTTCGAGCTTGTCGATACACAGCGCGGCTGTCAGGCCGGCGGTACCCAGCACCATGCTGTCGCGTAGGCTCAGGCCTTCCGGACGCTTGAGAACCCAGGCGGCAGGTACACGGATGTATTGCCCGTAGCCGCCTGGGGTGCTCATGCCCAGATCGTAACCGGTGACGATGACCTCATCCCCGACCGACAGCTCAGGCACCGAGGAAGACTCCACAACGCCAGCCGCATCAATGCCGGGGGTATGTGGAAAATTGCGCGTGACGCCCTTGTTGCCGGATGCGGACAGGGCATCCTTGAAGTTCAGCGATGAGTACTTAACGCGAATCAGCACCTCACCTTCAGGCAGGTCATCGATCTGCCGAGTGGTTACCTTGGACACATAGCGGCCGTCTTGTTCGCTGACGACCAGAGCCTTGAATTCCGTCATGGTGTTCTCCTACCAGAAACGCTGATTGTGAAAGCGCGAAAGCCAGGTCAGCAATAGATTGTCGAGCGCCGTCGAGACACTGCCCGAGAGTTTCTCCTGCAGCTTTTTACGCGTGACATAATGCACTTCAAATACGTCTGCTTCGTGGATCATGCGACTAATGTACTGGTCGCTGGTACTGATCTCGTCGGCCAGGGCGTTGTCCAGCGCCTCGGTGCCAAACCAGACTTCACCGGTGGCCACTGCGGCCACATCCAACTTGGGACGATACTGGGCAACAAAGGCCTTGAACAGCCGGTGAATGTTTTCCAGGTCTTCCTGAAACTTCTCGCGACCCTTCTCGGTATTCTCACCAAACAGCGTCAGCGTGCGTTTGTACTCGCCAGCGGTGAGCATCTCGTAGTCCACATCGTGCTTCTTCAAGACTTTATTGAAGTTGGGGATCTGCGCGACCACACCAATAGAACCGAGCATGGCAAATGGCGCAGCCAGCACCTTGTCGGCGATGCAGGCCATCATGTAACCGCCGCTGGCGGCGACTTTATCAACACAGATAGTCAGCGGTATGCCGGCATCGCGGATCCGCGTCAGCTGCGAGGCTGCCAGCCCATAGGCATGCACCATGCCGCCGCCGCTTTCCAGCTTGACGACAATCTCGTCCTTGGCGGTGGCGACTTCCAGAATGGCAGTAACTTCATGACGCAAATTTTCCAGCGCGCTGGCTTTGATATCGCCATGAAAATTTAATACGTAAACCCGCTTGGGCGTGTCGGTGGATTTGCTCCGCGCTTTCAACTCGGCTTTGCGTTCTTTGTGCCGCAGCTTGAGCGCAGCTTTACCTAGAATCGTCTCGCTTAACTTATCGGTCATGCGATCCAGTTGATCATTTAACCGCACCACGCTCAGCGAGCCCACCGCACGGCCCTTGCGCTCTTTGAGCGCCGCTACCATAGCTACCACCAAGAGGATCGCCACCACAAAGGTAACGGCCTTGGCCAAAAACATACCGTACTCAGCAAGCCATTCCACAAGCGCACTCCAAACAAACAGAAAGGGATTTAGGTCTCTACCATCAAGCATACAGGAACGGCTTCAGACTGGGACAAACTCGCCCGCGCCGAGATTCAAACAAGCGTATGGTTTTTTATTGACAGGGGCATGCGACGCCAATACCCTCAGCACTTAGTCGTAAACAATAGGATGACCTCGTGGGCAGCATCTATCTGATCAGGCATGGCCAGGCTTCGCTCGGTGCAGAGAACTACGACGTGCTCTCGCCCATGGGTATTCAGCAGTCGGAGATCCTGGGTGAACACTTCCACCGTGCCGGTCTGACCTTTGAGCGCAGCTACGCGGGCGAGATGCAGCGCCAGATCGATACCGGCAAGCATGCCCTGGCGAAAATGCCCGGCTCTGATCAACAGATTCTATGTGAACCGGCGTTCAACGAATACGCCGCAGATACCGTGATGCAAACTTATCTGCCGAAGGTAGCGGAAACCGAACCGGATGCGATGCACTATGTGAAAAATGCCGGTCAGTACCGCAAGGAGTTCCAGCGCATTTTCAGCCAGGTGATTACGCTATGGATCACCGAACAGAATGAAGTCAGCGGCTGCGAGCCCTGGGCCGCTTTTGTCGAACGGGTTAAAGGCGGTTTGGCCCGTGTATTGGAAGATGCCGCGCGCGGCCAGAACATCGCAATCTTTACTTCGGGCGGCGCTATTACCGCCGCCCTGCAACTCATCACGCAAATGCCGGCTACCAGTGCTTTCGAGCTGAACTGGCAAATCGTGAACACCTCTGTAAGCCGTCTCCAGTATGGTAAAAACAAGCTTAGCCTGGCTTCATTCAACAATCAGGCTCATCTTGATCTAAACCTGCAGCCGGATTGCATTACTTACAGATAAAAACGGCAACGCCATTTGACGTTGCTTCAGCAAAACCAGAAATCAAGGACACACCTATGACCAGCGTTGCAGACATCACCAGCACAATGGAATCCAAGTTCAACCCAGCCGCAGCCGCCGGCCTGGATCTGGTTTTCCAATTCAACATCGAAGACGACAGCAACTTCAACGTCACCATCAAAGATGGCACTTGCGCCATCGCCCAGGGCGACGCCGGCACTCCGAACGTTACGCTGATCATGGACAAGGCCACTCTGGAAGGCGTTATGACCGGTGAGACCGACGGCATGCAAGCCTTTATGGCTGGCAAGCTGCGCGCCGAAGGCGACATGATGTTGGCTCTGAAACTCGGCGAACTCTTCCCCGCCTGAGTAATAGCTGCATAAAAAAACCGGAGCCCAGTGCTCCGGTTTTTTATGCCAGTGATCTTGGTCTTGAATTTGAACTGGGACAGCAAACCCAACCTCACACAAAAGCCGGAGGAGCATCCCAGCTTGGCAGGGTGGAGAAAGTGTATAAAACAGGGATGTTTTATCCAAGCCTACAGGGACGTATTCACGGCGTCTTTCGGAACCCTGCCAAGCTGGGATGCGCCCTACACTCCTAGCTGCGAGAATAGCGCCAAGCCCAGCGAGCGCGACATGTCACGCCGACACGCGCAAGTACGTCCATGTAGCTCGGCGATGGCATCCTTGCCATCGACGGTCGGCTTAGCCCTGCCCCGCTCACTTGGCTACAGCCTCTGAGTGTCCTGAACCAAACCCAGCAACCAATTCAGGCCCGGCAAAATAGCCCCAACCAATCCCCTACCAACACGAACCCTGATAAGCCCTTTCAAACAAGCGTTTGAGCTTGTTCACGCAGCGTCGCTGGATTAGATTAGCTGATTGTCCATGCCACCCATTATAAGGAAAGCCATGAGCGCTACAGACCAGGCTACCCAGATCCGCGAAGGCGAAGAACTGGATGTACAAGCCGTTGACCAGTACCTCAAGAGCCAGATCCCCGGGCTTGAAGGCCAGCCCACCATCACCCAGTTCCCCGGTGGCGCATCCAACCTCACCTATCTTGTTGCATATCCAAATCAGGAATTCGTGCTGCGCCGTCCACCGTTTGGCAAAAAAGCCAAATCCGCCCACGACATGGGTCGTGAATACCGCATTCAGAAGCAGTTGGCTGAAGGCTTCCCCTACTGCCCCAAGGTTTACGCACACTGTACTGACGAGTCGGTACTGGGCTGCGAGTTCTATGTGATGGAGCGGGTCAAAGGCATCATTCTGCGCTCGGAAATCCCTGAAGAACTCGGCCTGGATGAAGGCAAGACCCGCGAGCTGTGCAAAAGCTTTGTCGATAAGTTCGTTGATCTGCACAACTTGGACTACACCGCCTGCGGCCTGGCGGACCTGGGCAAGCCGGAGGGTTATGTAAAGCGTCAGATCGAAGGTTGGATTGATCGTTACCAGAAGGCGGCAACACCCGATGCGCCCAATTGGGAACCGGTGATGGCCTGGCTGCGCGAGAAGATGCCTGCCGACCACCACAAGCCCGGCCTGGTGCATAACGACTATCGCTTCGACAACGTGATTCTGGATCCCGAAAACCCAATGCAGATTATCGGTGTACTAGACTGGGAAATGACCACGATCGGCGACCCGCTAATGGATTTGGGTAACACCCTGGCCTACTGGATTCAGGCAGATGATCCGCAGCCCATGCAGGCCATTCGTCGCCAGCCCAGCCACGCGCCGGGCATGCTCACGCGGCAGGAATTTGCAGATTACTACGCAGAAAAAGCCGGCATCGAGATTCCCAACCTGGATTACTACTACACCTACGGCCTATTCCGCCTGGCTGGCATCGTGCAGCAGATCTACTACCGTTTTTATCATGGCCAGACCCAGGACAAGCGCTTCGGCAACTTTATTCATATGAACAAGTTGCTGGAACAGTTGAGCCTCTCGGTTATCAACAAATCTACCCTATAAGCTTAAAAAGAGGACACCCCCATGCAAAAGACTCAATTATTCGATCTGGACGGCAAAGTAGCCCTGGTCACCGGCGCCAGCCGTGGTATTGGTGAATCTATTGCCAAACTGCTGGCCCAGCAAGGTGCCCACGTGATTGTGACCAGCCGCAAGATCGAAGGCTGCCAGGAAGTGGCTGACGCGATTGTCGCGGCCGGTGGCAAAGCCACGGCAATGGCCTGCCATATTGGTGAGATGACGCAAATTACCGAGACTGTAGCGAACATCCGCAGCCAGTTTGGCAAGCTGGATATCCTGGTCAATAACGCTGCCACCAACCCCTACTTCGGCAACGTCCTGGACACCGACCTCACGGCATTCCAGAAGACCGTTGACGTGAACATCCGTGGCTACTTTTTCATGTCAGTAGAAGCCGGCAAATTGATGCGCGAGAACGGTAGCGGCGCGATTCTGAACGTGGCGTCTGTGAACGGCATGGTGCCTGGCGATATGCAAGGTATCTACTCGATTACCAAAGCAGCCGTGATCAATATGACCAAGGTGTTCGCCAAGGAATGTGCGCAGTTCGGCATCCGCTGCAACGCCCTGCTGCCAGGCCTGACCGACACCAAGTTTGCCTCGGCACTGACTACCAATGATTCCATTCTGAAGATGGCGCTACAGCGCATTCCCCTACGCCGCGCCGCCGACCCGAGCGAAATGGCCGGTACCGTGCTGTATCTGGTTAGCGACGCGTCCAGCTACACCACGGGTGCTGCGATCAACGTTGATGGCGGCATGTTGGCCTGATGAGGGCAATGCCGCGACGCACTAGAAAGGCTTGAGTGCCTCGGTCGCGGCCTGATTGAGGGGCACCGGTGTTAATCCGGTGGCGCCGATTTCAAGCGCGTATCGCGCGCCATCGGTCATGGGCATAAAGCGCAAGGTAAAGGCATCCGCCTCGAGCAGTGCCTGACTCCCGGACCGATCCAGCCAGTACCAGAGATCACGCCAGCTTGGCGTAGCATGCAGCAAGCCTCTGGGTGGTGCATCGGCACTCTGCTGCTGCTCCAGCGCCAGGTAACGACCTGCAAGGCGATGCAGCCGGTAGCCGTCCTGCAGACCTATCGCATGGCCCAAACCCCGCCAGCGCAAGACCTGAGCATCCAGTTCCCACTGGTCACCGTTCAGACGTACCCGCCCCGACTCAATACCGTTCAATTCAACCTCGAATAATTGTGGACCCACTGCACGGAAGGTTAAGGTCGCCACCGTGCTGCCCGACTCCAGGGTTCTGAACTGCTGCATTTCCCACGCAGCCACAGCCAGCACCGCGCTGATAGCCACCGCCAGCAAGAAAAGATTGCCCTTGAGCCAGGGCAGCAACCAGCCCAGGCGCCAGCCACGGGCGATGGCCACAGCCAGCACCAGCAATGCCAATACCACCAGCAACGCAGTTAATCCGTAGTACTGCATTATATCTCCAGGCCAGATCAGGCCGGCACGGCGGGAAGGGGTTGGCCACGCAAGCGGGCCAGATGGCAATCTATCAGCCAGCGGGAAATGGTACCCGCCGGCGGTATTCCGGGCAGATCGTCCACATGCCACCAGCCGGCTTCTTCAATTTCACCGGGTTGCGGCACAATCTCACCGCTGACATAACGGGCATGAAAGCCCATCATCAGCGAATTAGGGAAGGGCCAGTTCTGGCTACCCAGATATTCCAATTGATCAACTTCTACTCCGACCTCCTCCATCACCTCACGGTGTAGGCACTCCTCCACTGATTCGCCTGGCTCGATAAAACCGGCCAGGGTGCTGAAAAATCCAGGGCGGAAATGCGGCGCACGCGCCAGCAGGATTTCTTCGCCGCGGGTAATCAGAACAATGATGCAGGGCGCGAGCTTGGGGTACTGACGCAGATCGCAAGCAGGACACTCCATCGCCCGCTCTGCGCCACGAGGCTGCATGACCTGACCACAGCGACCACAGAAACGGTGGCTGTCGTACCAGGCCTCCAGCTGCTGGGCCAGACCCAGCACACGGAAGGTGTCGTCATCAATCTGGCCGATCAGCGTGCGTAGGCCGTGCCAGCTAAGCCCAGGCAAATCCACCGGATCGCTGATTCGCATAAGGTGGCAGGCTTTGTTATCCAGATGGCCGATAAGCAGATGGAAATCGGTGATGCCGAGAAAGCGCATACTGTCTGGATCGTGAAGAAAGCCACCCTGGAACATCGCAAATTGCTGTTTGTGGAAGACCACAACCAGATCGCCCTCCTCGATGCGAGCAGTATGGGTAGCGGCGATGAAACGCTTTTGGCTTTGGCTCATGGGACTTAGGATCCTGCCAGGGTATAACCCAATTCAGCCAGGCTGTCTTCGGCCAGGGTTAATACATCGGTAATGGCGACGGCAGAGCGCTCTGCCGACTCCAGATAGAATTCGATACTGGTCAAGGCATCTGCCAAGACTTCCAGTCGCTGCGCATCAGGCACCTCGCGGCGCTCGAGCATGACTTCCTGAATAAAGCGGCCAGACAAATTGATGATACTCGCAGCACGGCTCATACCCAGGAAGATCAGCCCACCGCGTACCGTCTCCAGGGTCGAAGGCACGTTCATCAGGTGCATGATGTCGTTGCCCGATTCCATATAGGCGGTGATCGCCCGTTTGGCCAGCGACAGACCGGCCTGGGATTCCTCGATCAGCACAATACGCGCTTCTTTCAGCTCCACCGGCTCGTGGCTGTCACCTGGGCCCGAACCCGGTACCGGGCCAACATCGCTGCCACGCTCGTCGAGGCGGTTGACGGCCGTTTCGGCCAGCAATACCGCATCGGCGATCTGCTCAAGCATCAGCATGTCCGTACTGTTCCAGGCGCGCAATTGCCCAGCAGCGGCTTCGATAGCGGCAGCGGCTTCGGGCAGGTCGAGCATCGACAGGGTCTTCCAGAGCCGCTGCAGCGCGCTGCCGAGCGTGTCCATTGATTGTTCAGGATCGCCAGCGTTACGGGCCAGCAGATCGAGCAGGTCCTTGATGGCGGTCAACTCTTCGCGCAGGGCTTCTGCGACCGAGCGCATGACATCCACCCCCGGGCCACGCAGACGGTGGAATGAGGACTGCAGCTCCAGCTCGGTGTAGCCGGCCTCCGGCAAGGTGAGCGCCGCCTTTACCTCGTTACACTGCGCGCAACTGGCATTACCCAGCGCCACCAGAAAAGCCAACTCGCGTACCAGTTCGGGATTAGTGCTCGGCGTCGGCAACGGACTGCAAACCCCGCGTTTCTTGATCTCACGGTCCAATTGCGCGAACAGCCGTTTCCGTGGGGCGCTTAGTTGCAGTGGCGTGCGCTCGATGGCTTCCAGCGCGGCAGAGGCGACCCAACACAAGGTCACCGCACTAGGATCCAGGGTAGCCTGCCAACGTGCCAATGCGCGCTGCATCAGCGGCGCGGCGGTTGCCAGGCTGTCATCGCGGATCATACCGAGCAACCCCAACTGATACATCTGCCGCAGGCGATTGAAAGTACGGGCATCCAATGGCTGCGGCTCTTGTTGACCGCGCAACGTCAGCGGCAGGGAGTCGGCCGCCAACGCATAGAAATGACTATCGGCCAAGGCCGGAACACCGGGCCGATTGGCGCGTAGCTGATTGATAGTCGGCAGCAGCAACTCTGGACGTTCAAAGCCCTGGTGCCGACACTGCTGCAGATAACGTTCGAGCAGAAACAGCCCATCGCACAGCGCCGAGAGCGGCTCATTGCGGTCGGTGCCATCATGTTCAGGAATATCAGTCGCGAGCGCAATCATCTCGGCAAGTAGCAGAGCTGCCCCGCGCAATTCGATCAGCGTCAGGGTGCCACGCAATTGCTGCAGACCCTCGATAGCCTGCTGCAGCAAGCTGCCGTTATGCCGGTCTTCCAGAAACTGCTGGAGCAGATCTTCCACCTCACCCATGCTGGTGAAGAGTTCTTCCCTGACAAGATCTAATGATGTGGCGCCTGTTAACATCGTATTGTGTCTCCCCACCGTCCCTGCCTGCGTTGCCCGCCTAGTCCGCGAAATCAGCGGTCTTTTTGGCCATATGCGCCGCCATGGCGAGCTTCAGATCGTCTGACTGAAGCATGGCAGCATTCCACGTGGCTATATAATTGAGCCCGTCATCAACGCTGTGGTCGCGGCTGTAGCGAATCATTTCCTTGGTACCACGAATCGCCAGCGGTGATTTGCTGGCAATCTCACCTGCCATAGCCATGACGCCCGAAAGCAGCTCGGCATGACTGGCAAAGGTTCTGTTGACCAGCCCCATGCGCGCCGCTTCGTCACCGTCAAAGGCCCGGCCTGTGTAGGCCAGCTCCCGCATCATGCCATCACCTATGAGGTGGGGCAATCTTTGTAAAGTGCCGACATCGGCGGCCATTCCCATGTCAATTTCCTTGATGGAAAAATGCGCGTCGGGCGTTGAATAACGCATATCGCAGGCGCTGATCAGATCAATAGCGCCACCGATGCAGTATCCATGAATGGCGGCGATGACCGGCTTGCGGCACTCGTCTACCAGATTGAACGAGGTCTGCAGGCGTAACACGTTGCGGCGGACAATGTCGGCGTTGCGGCCGATATCCTTGCCCATCTTGTTAGCCGCTTGGGCCAACAGTGCCAAATCGATCCCGGCAGAGAAATGCTTGCCGGCCCCGGAGATGACCACCACTCTGACGCTATCGGTGTTATCCACCCAGTCAAACGCCTGAATAAGCTCTTCCCAGAACGCCGCATTCATCGCATTGACCTTGTCAGGCCGGTTTATCTGGATATGGGCGATCTTATCGATTTGCTCGACCAACAGGGTCTGGTACTCAGGCATGACAGGCTCCAGGATTTTATTAGCTAAACAAGGCAGTCATTCGTTCAGCCACGAAGCTGCACTAGTTGCCAGACTATAACAAGCATTACGGATCAATGGCATAGCTCTGGCTATTCGGGTAATTAGTAACAGCGCTCAGAGCCTTATTTACCGGGCCGCACCTGGCCGGCCGCACCTAGCCGGCCGCACCTACCCGGCCGGACCTTCCCACACGACAAATCCAGCCGCCTTTGCGATGGCAGCCAGACGCTCGGCATGCGCCTCCAACTCCTCCTGGCTGGGGCTGACGACTTTCAGTCCTGTCCGCTTGGCCGGATCCAGACGGCGGATGCTGGTCACGCCATGGCTGTTGGTATCCGCATCGGTGCCCTGCCCGGCCAATAGCAACGCCGTCTGGCCGCCGGTCATAGTCAGATAAACGTCAGCGAGAATTTCCGCGTCGAGCAAGGCCCCGTGCAAATCGCGCTGGGAGTTGTCGACCATATAGCGTTTGCACAGTGCATCCAGGCTGTTGCGCTGGCCGGGGTGCTTTTCCCGCGCCATCATCAACGTATCGACTACGCCGCAATGTTCGCCCATCTTGCCGAGCAGACCGCCGAGGCGTTCCAGCTCCATGTCCAGAAAACCGATATCGAACGCCGCGTTGTGGATGACCAAACGGGCGCCTTTGACGAACTGCATAAAGTCGTTGGCTACATCAGCGAACAGCGGCTTGTCAGAGAGAAATTCATCGCTGATGCCGTGTACGGCAAAGGCCCCCTCTTCCACCTCCCGCTCGGGGTTGATGTAGACATGAAAATGCCGGCCAGTCAGTCGCCTATCAAGCAACTCGACACAACCGATCTCGATAATGCGGTGGCCGTCCTTAGGGTCGATGCCGGTTGTTTCGGTATCCAGTACCACTTCACGCATGTGTCTGACTCCGTTTCGCCAGGACGTCCTGTACACCCAGATTGGCCAGATCGTCGGCTATTTCATTTTCCCTATGACCACTGTGACCCTTGACCCAGCGCCACTCAACCTGGTGCTGGTTGACCAGCTCGTCGAGCTGCATCCACAAATCGGCATTTTTGACCGGCTGCCGGCTGGCGGTTTTCCAACCGCGTTTTTTCCAGTTCGGCATCCATTCGCGGATACCTTTCATCACATATTCGGAATCCGTGGTCAGCGTGACATTCGCGGTTTTTTTCAGCGCTTCGAGCCCACGAATAGCCGCAGTCAACTCCATGCGGTTGTTGGTGGTCTGCAGCTCGCCGCCATACAGCGATTTTTCATGTTCGCCAAGGCGCATTAATACACCCCAGCCACCGGGCCCAGGATTGCCTTTGCAGGCCCCGTCAGTAAAGATTTCAATCGTATGCGTCATTCATTATTCCGTTTTTGCGTGCGCCTGGTTCCCGCAGCAATGGGGGGCAGGGTCAAGGCTGGAAAGGCTCGGGCGGTCTGCTTGCGCGGGGTCACGCCGTACATCTGCCGGCGTGCGACAAGGCAGTAAAAACCGCCCATCGGCAGATTGCGCCGCTCCCCTAATCGCTCGAGAAAGCCCATGCGATCCAGCCACTTTTGTGTAGCAAGCGGCGGACGATAGCACCCATTAGTGCGTTTCTCCACCGCAAAACCAAGCAGTTCCAGCCAGTCTGTAAGCCGGGCCGGACTGACAAATCCAGCTTCACTGAGCCAACTGCGTCCGGCAAAATGGTTCAAGCCCCAACTACTCCAGGGATTGAAACCAAGGATGATGATATGCCCGCCAGCGCGCACCGCCTGACTGGCTTCACGTAACAGCGTGCGGGGCGACAAGCAGAAGTCCAGGCCATGATGCAACAGCACCACATCCAGCGATTGCGGAGCGAAGGGCCACTGACCTTCCTGTAACGGCATCGTCGGCGGTTCTGCGATCAGATCAAAATGCCAGCGGTTGCGCAATACCGACTGGTTGCCATCCAGCAGCGTGGGTGCCAGCCCGTACTGCACCAGATGCTGGCCAAAACAGCGCTGCAGGCTCTGCTCAATCACCGTCTGCTGAGTCTGCAGCAGCATCTGTCCGGCAGGCGTATCCAGCCATGCCCGCGCCACCCGCAGCAGATCCATCAAGTCAGTCTGGCTGATAGAGCCAGAGCGATCATCAATCAACATCGGGCCTCCGTTGGCCATTTTGCCTGATTTCCCCAAGCCAGCATGCGCCTGTACTATAAAAGCATATTCCTTTCAGGGCGTTTTAAACATGCTTGAATTCATAGCACTCCCGGCCTTTCAGGACAATTACATCTGGCTTATCGTCGACAATGACCATCATCGGGTTGCCGTCGTCGATCCCGGCGACGCCGTCCCGGTCATTACCTGGCTGGGCAGGCGTCCGGAATACGATTTGACCCATATGCTCATCACCCATCACCACCGTGACCACACTGGCGGGCTGGCGACCATCAAGGCGGCAACCGGCTGCAAAGTGTGGGGGCCGGCTGCCGAAGAGATTCCTGGCCTGGATCGCAAACTCGATGATGGCGAGACCCTGAGCCTATTCGGCCAGACGCTGGAAGTCATCTCGGTGCCCGGGCACACCCGCGGGCATATCGCGTTCTTCTGCAACGAGCCGGGTGCACCCTGGCTGCTGAGCGGCGATACCCTGTTCGCTGGCGGCTGCGGCAGGTTGTTTGAGGGCACCGCCGAGCAGATGCACCGATCGCTACAACGCCTTGCGGCCTTGCCCGATCACACACGGATTTACTGTGCGCATGAATATACCCAAGCCAACTTGCGCTTCGCGCGCGCCGTTGAGCCGGATAATGCCGATATAAAGGTGCGCGCTGAAGTCGTCGACGATCTGCGCGCGGCCGGCCGCATGACCCTGCCATCGAGCATTGGCCTGGAAAAGAAGACCAACCCCTTCCTGCGCGCTGGTGTGGCAGCGGTTATTAACGCGGCAGCAACCCATGCTGGCGAAGCAGCAAGCACAGAGGTAAATACCTTTGCCAGGATCAGGGCGTGGAAAGACAGCTTCTGAGCGTTCTGTGGAATGGTTCCTTGACCCCCGCAGGGTGACTTCCTAGAATCGAGCCAATTTTCAACGGACCAGCCCATGCGTTTTTCTGATCCAGGCTCATATACATCAATAAAAATCCTCCTTGCTGGCCTGCTGATCGCTGGCATAGCAGGTTGTCAGTCGTCGCCCAGTTCTTCGCGCTCCGGGCTGGGTGATCGCCCTACGGATGCAGAGCGCAAAGAGGCGCGGCAAATCACGCTGCTGCGCAGCGCGCGCACGCCGCGCAGTGCCGAAGAGATCGAATCGGTCTACACCCTGTGGAGCCGCATTCGTCAGGGCTTTATGCTTGATCCCGGTGCTATCGACAATCCCCGGGTCAACCAGCAGCGGCTACTCTATGTTGCCCAGCCACGCTACTTCGAGCTGACCAGTCCGCGTGCCGAACGTTATATGCATTACGTTGTAGAGCAGCTCGACGCCCGGCAGATGCCGCTGGAACTGGCGTTGTTACCCTTTGTGGAAAGCGGCTACAACCCCATGGCGCTATCGAGCAGCAGCGCTGCGGGAATCTGGCAATTTATCCCCTCCACCGGCGAAGTGTTTTCTCTGCGCCAGGACTCCTGGTACGACGGACGTCGCGACATCACTGCTTCTACCCAGGCAGCGCTCGATTATCTGAGCAAGCTGGCCAACATGTTTGACGGCGACTGGTTGCTGGCGATTGCCGCCTATAACTGCGGTGAAGGTTGCGTCGGTCGCGCGATCAAGCGTAACCAGCAGCTTGGGTTACCTACCGATTACTGGAACCTGCAACTACCGCGGGAAACCATGAACTACGTTCCGAAGTTGCTGGCGATGTCACAGATCATCGACCGCCCGAGCTTGCATGGCACGGTTTTACCGGAGCTGGCCAACACCCCCTACTTTACCGAAGTCGAAATCAAACGTCAGCTTGACCTGCATAAGGCCGCCGAGCTGGCTGACATGCCGACTGAAGATTTCATGCTGCTCAATCCAGCATTCAAGCAACGTATGACGTCCCCGCAGGGCATCTACCGTCTGCTGGTACCGGTTAACCGGGCCGAACAGTTCAGTGCCGCGCTGGCAAATCTCCCGGAAAGCGAGCGTGTCAGTTATCTGCATTATCAAGTGCGCTCGGGCGATACCCTGTCGCAGATTGCCCGTCGTCATCAGTTGAGCGTGTCGGCCATCCGCGATACCAATCAACTGAATGGCAATATCATCAATATCGGTCAGACGCTGATTCTGCCGCAAATGGGTGCCGGCCCCGCCGTGTCCAGCCCAGCACCGGCACAGCTAGCCACCACCCAATCGGTATACCGCGTCAAGTCGGGCGACAGCCTGTGGAACATAGCCCGCGCACACGGCGTCAGCATCAGCGTGCTACGCGAGCACAACAATATCGACAGCAATCATTCGCTGAGCGCCGGCCAGAGCCTGCGCATTCCTGGCGGCAACAGCAGCGCCAGCCCAGCCAGCCCGCAATCAATGGTGTATACCGTCAAAACCGGTGACTCGCTGTACAGTATTGCCCGGCAATTCAATATAAGCATCGAGCGTATTCGTAAAGAGAACACGTTGGATCGCCATTTGCGGCCGGGGCAACAGCTCACTTTACTGTTACGCTGAGACTGTTGCCTTTAACCCAGCGAGGCTTTCACCAGCCTGGCGGTAATGTTAGCGTGGCAGCCTGTCACGCCCCACCCAGAGCCGCTATGAACTTCAGGTTACTAATCCCATCACTGCTGATCCTGTTTATCTGGTCCGACGCCAGCGCCACCGTCTACCACCAACACGGTTATGCGCTATACGGCCAACCGCGCTATCCAGCGGATTTCGAGCATCTTGACTACGTCAACCCCGACGCCCCCAAGGGCGGCACCCTCAGGGTGATGGGCTCGGGCACTTTTGACACCCTTAACCCTTACACGCTAAAAGGCACCAGCCCGGTTAATACCGGCAACTTTGCCCAGTACGGCATCACCGAGCTGAACGAAACCTTGATGGTCGGTAGCGGGATCTATGACCCCTCCGGTGACGAACCCTATTCTGCCTACGGTCTGATTGCCGAGACGCTGGAGTTTTCCGACGATCGCAGCTGGGTCGTCTTCAACTTGCGCGAAGAGGCGCGTTTCCATGATGGCCGGGCTATTACCGCCGCCGATGTGGCCTTCAGTTATAAGCTGCTACGCGAACAGGGCCATCCGAATTATCGCTCGATGCTGCAAGAAGTGGATCGAATCGATGTGCTTGGCAAACACCGAATACGCTTCGTTTTCAGCCGCGCCGACAACCCACTACTGATTCTGCGCCTGGGTGAACTACCGATACTGCCCGCGCACCACTGGGAGGGCCGCAGCTTTGGCGACACCACCTTTCAACCTGGGTTGAACAGTGGCCCCTACCGCATAACCAATGTATCACCCGGACGCCGGGTGACCTTCGAGCGGGTCAAGGACTACTGGGGTAAGGATTTGCCGATCAATCGCGGAAAATATAACTTCGATCGGCTCGAGGCCGAGTTTTACCGCGACAATAACGTCGCCTTCGAAGCGTTCAAGGCCGGCGAGTTCGACTTTTACTTCGACCATAAGGCCAGCAACTGGTCGAATGCCTATGACTTCCCTGCGGTGCGCAATCGCGAGGTGGACAAGCGTGAGATAAAGCACCAGATCCCCAGCGCGACCCAGGCGCTGTTCTTCAATACCCGGCGCACCCCGTTTGACCAACGCAGCATGCGCGAGGCGCTGGGCATGCTGTTTGACTTTGAATGGTCAAATCGCGTGCTGTTCTACGATGCCTATCGCCGCTCGGAGAGCTACTACCCCAATAGCCCGTTCAGCGCTACCGAGCTACCGGCCGGCCAGGAGTTTCTGTACCTGAGCGAACACCGCGAGCAGTTGCCCCGGGAACTCTTCACCCAGCCGTTCAGTCTACCCACCAGCGATGGACGGGGCATCTCCCGCGCCAGTCTGCGCCGGGCGGTGGAGTTGTTCAAGGAAGCAGGCTGGACGCTGCGCAATGGTCGGCTCCAGAACGCCAGTGGCAACCAATTGGTCTTCGAGGTACTCCTGGTCAACCCCAGTCTGGAGCGCATTATCCAGCCTTACCGGACCAATCTCGCGCGACTGGGCATCGATATGCGCGTGCGCACTGTGGATCGCGCACAATATAAAGCGCGGCTCGACCAGTTCGATTACGACATGATTCTCGCGACCCTGCCGCAAGGTCTGTCACCTGGGATGGAACAGCACATTTATTTCCATTCCAGCCAGCGCAGCGTACAGGGTAGTCGCAATTACGCCGGCATCGACAACCCGGTGGTCGATGCTCTGCTGGAGAAGCTCCTCGCGGCCAGCAACCGTGATCAGCAGATTGCCGCCGCGAAGGCATTGGACCGGGTGTTATTATGGGAACACTATACAATTCCTAACTGGTATATTGACTACCATCGCATAGCCCATCGTGAGTGGCTCAAATCCCCAGCGACGCCGCCCTATTCGCTGGCCATACGCACCTGGTGGATGATGCCGGGCACTGAATAAAAACACTGAACAATAAACAAGGTCACTGGATGCACGATTTACTCAAAACGCTCTGCGCATGCGCCTTGATCACCTTTGCCGGTATGGCGGCCGCAGAGCCTGGTACTGAACCCGGATTTAAATCTGGCACTGAACCCAGCCCAAACGCTTCCGCCGGCAGCCACGCACTGACCCTGTACGGCGAACCACCAGCTTACCCTGCGGATTTCACCCATTTCGACTATGTGAATGCCGACGCGCCCAAGGGTGGCACCTTGCGCCTATCTGGCTTTGGCAGCTTCGATTCGTTGAACGGCTTTATTACCCGCGGCAACAGTGTCGAGCGCCTGGGGCTGATTTACGACACCCTGACGTTTCATGCGCTGGATGAACCTTTCACCGAGTACGGGTTGCTGGCAGAGCGTATCGAGCGGGCTGAAGATCATACCTGGGTACGCTTTTATCTGCGGCCCGAAGCGCGCTTTCATGATGGCGAACCAGTAACCGCAAGCGACGTGGTCTTTACCTTCAACACGCTGATTGAGCAAGGCGCGCCTTTTTACAAAGCCTATTACGGCGATGTAAAAGAGGTAATAGCAGAAAACGACCATAGCGTTATCTTTCATTTTCATCACGCGCAGAACCGGGAGTTACCGCTGGTTATTGGCCAGTTGCCGGTACTGCCAGAACATTACTGGGCTGATCGCGAATTCGGCCGCACCACCCTGGAGCCGCCGCTGGGCAGTGGCCCCTATCGCATCAGCCGGGTTAGCGGCGGGCGTAATATTACCTACGAACGTGTTAAAGACTATTGGGCGGCCGATTTGCCGGTACAACGTGGTTTCAACAACTTTGACCGCGTGGTCATAGACTACTATCGCGATACCGGCGTAGCACTGGAAGCGTTCAAGGCAGGCCAGTTTGATTTCAACCAGGAATACGCCGCGAAAAACTGGGCGACTGGCTACGACAGCCCGCCACTGCGTGACGGGCGCATCATCAAGGAAGAGATCCCCAATCTGAACACCCAGGGTATGCAGGGCTTTGTGTTCAACACGCGCCGCCCGTACTTTGCTGACGTGCGCGTGCGTAAAGCGATCAGCCTGTTGTTTGATTTCGAGTGGTCCAATGGGCGCCTGTTTCATAACGCCTATACGCGCACCGACAGCTTCTTCGACAATTCCGAACTGGGCGCCACGGGCGAACCGGACGCAGCAGAGTTGGCGCTACTGGAACCCTGGCGCGATCAGCTATCGGCAACCGTCTTTGGCCCAGCCTACTCACCACCCGTAACCGATGCCAGCGGCATTATTCGCGAGCAAATGCGTGAAGCCTATGCTTTGTTGCAAGACGCTGGCTGGACGATAAAAGACGACCGTCTGATCAACGCTGAAGGTCAGCAACTGAGCTTCGAGTTTCTGATCATACAGGCTGACTTCGAGCGGGTGGCGCTGCCCTTCAAGCGCAACCTGGCGTCGCTGGGTATCGAACTGACCCTGCGCCGTATAGATACCTCGCAGTACATCAACCGCTTGCGCTCGCGGGATTTTGACATGGTCGTCACCAGCTTTAGCCAATCCAACTCGCCGGGCAATGAGCAGCGCGAATATTGGCACTCTTCCAGTGCCGACAATCCCGGGAGCCGTAACCTCATGGGCCTGCGCGACCCGGTTGTCGATGCGTTGGTCGAGGGCCTGATCCAAGCCGACTCGCGCGAATCACTGATCACCCACACCCGCGCGCTGGATCGTGTATTGCGTGCCGGACACTACCTGGTACCGAACTTTCACACGACGGTCTACCGGGTAGCCTACTGGAATAAATTCGCCCACCCGCCAACCTCCCCGCGCTATGACCTGGGGTTGTTTACTTGGTGGATCGATCCGGCTAAAGAGGCCGCGTTGACAGGGACTCCAACGCTGATAGACACACAGGAAAACTGAGCATGCTGGCCTATATCGTTCGCCGTTTGCTACTGATTATCCCTACCCTGTTCGGTATCCTGCTGATCAACTTCCTGATTATCCAGGCGGCCCCCGGCGGTCCGGTCGAGCAGATGATTGCCAACCTGGAAGGCTTCGAAGGCGCTACCAGCCGCATTTCCGGCAGCATGCAGGGTGAGGTTGCCAGCGGCGGCAGTTACCGTGGCGCCCAGGGTCTGGACCCCGACATCATCGCCGAAATCGAGCGCATGTACGGTTTCGACAAACCCGCCCCTGAGCGTTTCTGGCTAATGATCAAGGGCTATACGACCTTTGATTTTGGCGACAGCTTCTTCCGCGACGCCAGCGTGATCGATCTGATTCTGGAAAAGATGCCCGTATCCATCTCGTTGGGCTTATGGACCACCCTGCTGACTTACCTGATATCCATTCCGCTGGGCATTCGCAAGGCGGTACGCCATGGCAGCACCTTCGATATCTGGACCAGTTCGCTGATCATTGTCGGTTACGCGATCCCGGGCTTCCTGCTCGCCATTCTGTTGATCGTGGTGTTCGCCGGCGGCAGTTATTTTGACTGGTTCCCGCTGCGCGGCCTGACATCCAACAATTGGGAAGAACTCAGCAGCTGGGAAAAGACCAAAGATTATGCCTGGCACCTGGTGCTGCCGATTACCGCCATGGTCATCGGCAGCTTTGCGACCCTGACCATGCTAACCAAAAACTGCTTTCTGGATGAAATCGGCAAGCAGTATGTGGTCACCGCCAAGGCCAAGGGTTTGTCTGCTGGCCGGGTGCTCTATGGTCACGTGTTCCGTAATGCAATGCTGCTGATTATCGCCGGTTTCCCCTCCGCGTTAATCAGCGTGTTCTTTACCGGTGCGCTGCTGATCGAGGTGATTTTCTCACTCGATGGGCTGGGCCTGCTGGGGTTCGAGGCCGCTATCAACCGCGATTATCCGGTCATGTTCGGCACCCTGTATATTTTCACCTTGCTGGGCCTGGTGGTGAAGTTGATCGGTGACATTACTTACACCCTGGTCGATCCGCGCATCGACTTTGAAAACAGGGAGGGCTGAGTATGGCGCTGAACTTCACCCTCTCACCCCTGAACCGCCGGCGCTTTGCCCTGTTTAAAGCCAATCGGCGCGGCTGGTGGTCGTTGCATATATTCATGGTGCTGTTTGTGCTCAGCCTGGGCGCGGAAATGATCGCCAATGACAAGCCGCTAATGGTCCAGTACGAAAACAGCTACTATTTTCCGGTATTCAAACGTTACGCCGAGACCGAGTTTGGTGGTGAATTCCCGATCTCCGCAGATTACCGCAGCCCGTATATCCGTCAGTTGATCGAAGAGGAAGGCAATGGCTGGATGCTCTGGCCTCCCATTCCATTTTATTACGACACGATCAACTACGAGCTCGAGGCCCCCGCCCCGGCCCCGCCCTCAGCAGACAACTGGCTCGGCACTGACGATCAGGCCCGCGACGTCAGCTCACGGGTGATCTATGGCTTTCGTATCTCGGTACTCTTCGCCCTGACACTGACCATCATCAGCTCCATCATTGGCGTAGTAGTGGGTGCCATTCAGGGCTTCTACGGCGGCCGCATCGATCTGTTTGGGCAGCGCTTTATCGAAGTCTGGTCAGGGCTCCCGGTGCTCTATTTGCTGATCATTCTGGCCAGCTTTGTGCAGCCCAACTTCTGGTGGCTGCTGGGCATCATGCTGCTGTTCTCCTGGATGGCGCTGGTCGATGTGGTGCGCGCCGAGTTCCTGCGCGGCCGCAACCTGGAGTACGTGCGCGCCGCACGCGCACTGGGCGCGAATAACCGCATCATCATGTTCCGGCACATTCTGCCCAACGCGATGGTCGCCACGCTGACCTTCTTCCCGTTTATTCTGACCGGCGGCGTTATCACGCTTACCTCGCTGGACTTTCTTGGCTTTGGCTTGCCTGCTGGCTCGCCCTCCCTGGGCGAGTTGATCGCCCAGGGCAAGGCCAACTTGCAAGCACCCTGGCTGGGCATCACTGCCTTCGTCGTGTTGTCGCTGATGCTCAGCCTGCTGGTTTTTATCGGCGAGGCACTGCGTGACGCCTTCGACCCAAGGAAATGACATGTCTGAACAGCCATTGATACGGATCGATAACCTCAGCGTCGCCTTTCGCAGCGAACATGAAGAAGTCATGGCCGTGCGCCAGGTCAGCCTGGATATTCGCGCCGGCGAAACACTGGCATTGGTTGGGGAAAGCGGCTCAGGCAAATCGGTCACTGCGCACTCGATCCTGCGTCTGTTACCTAGCCTGGCCCATCACCCTACTGGGCGCATTCTCTACAAGGGCGAAGATCTGCTGCTAGCCAACGAGAGGCGCTTGCGGCAAGTGCGCGGCAATCGCATCTCAATGATCTTCCAGGAGCCTATGAGCTCATTGAATCCGTTGCACAGCGTCGAGCGCCAGATCAACGAAGTATTGGTGCTGCACAAGGGCCTGGACAAGAAAGCCGCGCGAGCGCGCACCCTGGAGCTGCTCGACCTGGTGGGCATACCCGAGCCGGCCAAACGGCTCAGCGCCTACCCCCACGAGCTGTCCGGCGGCCAGCGGCAGCGGGTAATGATCGCCATGGCGCTGGCCAACGAGCCAGAGCTGCTGATAGCCGACGAACCCACCACCGCACTAGACGTGACCGTGCAACTGAAGATTCTTGAGCTGCTCAAATCGCTGCAAGAAAAACTCGGCATGGCGCTGCTGTTGATCAGCCACGATCTGAACCTGGTGCGCAGAATTGCCCACCGCGTATGTGTCATGTATCAGGGTTGCGTCGTCGAAGAAAATGATTGTGCAACGCTGTTCGCCGATCCGCAGCATGAATACACCCAACGGCTGATTGCCGCTGATCCAACCGGCAATCCGGTCAAGGTGGATGCCGAGGCGCCGGTGATTATGCGGACCGAGCAATTGAAGGTCTGGTTTCCGATCCGTCAGGGCATTTTGCGGCGCACGGTAGATCATGTAAAAGCCGTGACCGATGCGAGCTTTACCCTTAAACAGGGGCATACGCTGGGTATCGTCGGCGAAAGCGGATCAGGCAAGACGACACTGGGCCTGGCCCTGCTGCGGCTGGTAGAAAGTCAGGGCCTGATTGAATGCAATGGTCAACGCCTTGATGGGCTCAGTCAGGATGACGTCAGGCCCATGCGTCGGCAGTTCCAGGTGGTCTTTCAGGACCCGTTCGGTAGCCTGAGCCCGCGCATGTCGGTGGCGCAGATCATTAGCGAGGGGTTGGAGATTCACAAGATCGGCAATGAGCAGGAACGCGAAGAAATGGTCATCCAGGCGCTGCAGGAAGTTGGCCTGGACCCCGCAACCCGGCACCGCTACCCGCACGAGTTCTCCGGCGGCCAGCGGCAACGTATCGCTATCGCTCGGGCCCTGGTGCTCAAGCCTTCGCTGATACTGCTGGATGAACCCACCTCGGCATTGGACCGTACGGTGCAGAGCCAGGTGGTGGAATTGTTGCGCGACCTGCAGGCCAGGCACAATCTGAGTTATTTGTTTATCAGTCACGACCTGGCTGTGGTCAGAGCGCTCAGTCACGAGCTGATGGTCATACGCCAGGGACATATTGTAGAACAGGGATCGGCAAGCACCATCTTTGCCTCGCCGCAACACGACTATACTCGTCAGTTGCTGGAGGCGGCGTTTGCCCACCCGGTATCCGTCAACAAGGCCCCGACACCGGTGGCCCAGTAAAACAGGAAACAAGCATGGGATTTCTCAGCGGAAAGCGCGTACTCATCGTTGGCGTAGCCAGCAAACTGTCCATCGCATCCGGCATCGCCGCCGCGATGCATCGGGAGGGTGCCGAGCTGGCCTTTACCTATCAGAATGAAAAACTCAAAGCCCGCGTAGAAGGCTTTGCAGCTGACTGGGGCTCAGGGCCAGAACTGTGCTTCCCCTGTGACGTCGCCGATGACGCCCAGATTGAACACGCCTTCGGCGAGCTGGCCAAGCAGTGGGACGGTCTGGATTGCATCGTTCATTCCGTCGGCTTTGCCCCCGGTGACCAGCTCGATGGTGACTTCACCGAAGTGACAACGCGCGAGGGTTTCCGTATCGCCCACGACATCAGCGCCTACAGCTTCGTCGCCCTGGCCAAGGCTGGCCGCGAGTTGATGAAAGGACGTAACGGCAGCTTGCTGACATTGTCTTATCTGGGCGCAGAGCGCACCATGCCCAATTACAACGTCATGGGCATGGCCAAGGCCAGCCTGGAGGCCGGTGTACGTTATCTGGCCACCAGCCTGGGACCAGAAGGCACGCGCGTGAACGCTATCTCGGCAGGGCCTATTCGCACCCTGGCAGCATCTGGCATCAAGAGCTTCCGCAAGATGCTCTCACATAACGAAAAGCAAACCCCGATGCGCCGCAATGTCACCATTGACGAAGTCGGCAATGCGGGTGCCTTCCTGTGTTCTGATCTGGCCTCAGGTGTTTCAGGTGAGATCATGTATGTGGATGGCGGTTTCAATATCACCGCGATGGGTAACCTCGAAGACTGAGCCAAATCGCAGGCACAAAAAAACCGCAGTGATGCGGTTTTTTTGTGCCTGGCTGCTGAGCTATCAATAACGCTCGATATCAGCCTGCTCTTTCAGGCGTTGTTGCAGCGCACTGAAATCCTGCTGGCCCGCCTGCCCTGCGATGAAGCGCTGGTACATGTCACCATCGACCGCTTCCTCCAGGCTCTCAGGCGTCGCTACGCCGTTAAGTTGAACAATCCACTGACTGCCATCAGGGCGACGGAAATGGCCGTAGACAGGCCGCTCAGCGCTTGGACGCGGCATTGCAAAGACATTGCGCAGCAGCGCGGCGGGCACATCACTGCTGGAGCGCCGGATAGCCTCATGCGTTGCCCAACTTTGACCCAACTGTTCGGCGAGAGTAGCCGTGTCTAGCTTACCCTCGCGCAGTGCAGCGACGTGCTCTGCCGCTTGGCTATCAGCCAGCTCAACTGCACGCTCAAAGCGCAGCGTGTCTTCGATGTCGTCTCTGACCTCTTCCAGAGGACGCTGAGTGGCCCGCAGGTGCTCTTTAACCCGCAGAACCACGGCAGTATCTGCGTCCAGTTCAATCAGTTGACTATTCAAGCCGTCAGACAGGACTTCTTCATCGAAGGCTGCGGCCATAAACCGGGGATTCGCCGTCAAGCCCTCATCACCCTGACGGCCCACCGGGCCAATCGTCTGAATCTCAAGCTCAAGCGCTCTGGCAGGTGCCGATAGATCTTCCGACTCATAAGCCAGGTTGGCCAACTCGCGTGACACCTCAACAAAGCGACGCTCGACTTGCGCGGCTTTCAACTCGCGTTCAATTTCAGGCCGCATCGATTCAAGCGATGGCACCTCAGGTGCCAGCAGACCCGTCATCTTGACCAGATGGTAACCAAAATTGGTCCGTACCGGCTCGGATACCTGACCTTGCTCAAGACCGAACAACGCTTGTTCAAATGCGGCATCATAGCTACCACGTACCGCATAGCCCAGATCACCACCGCCACTGGCACTGCCGCTGTCATCTGAAAGCTCGCGAGCTAACTCGGCAAAATCCTCACCCTGAAGCAAACGCTCGCTAGCCGCCTGGGCCTGCTCAAGCGCTTGCGCTTGCGCCTCGGCATCGCCCTCAGGGGCTTCGAACAGAATATGCGAAACGCGGCGCTGTTCTTCCAGGTTACCGATTTCCTGTTCGTACATGGCCTGCAGTTCACTTTCGTCGATTTCGACCTGATCAAAGAAATCGCTACGCGACAGGGTCAGCACTTCCAGTACAACCTGCTCTTCGGTCATAAACTGCTTGGCCTTGGCCGTGTAATAGTCGCTGATGTCGTCCTCTTCGATTGTCACCGCCGCGCTGTCCACAGCCAGTTCGATGGCGGCGAAATCGCGGCTCTGTTCTTCCAATCGGGCCAGCTGCAGACGCTCGGATGGCGTGGCGAACGCGCTCGCCTCATAGGCGCTACGCAATTGGTTGATCATCAGTTCCTGGCGTACCAGATCACGGAAAGCCATGCGCGAGGCCAGGCCCATGTTACGGATGACAATATCAAATCGACCGGCATCAAACTGCCCGTCAACTTGAAAATCCGGGGTAGACAGGATTAGCTGGTCAATCATCTGTTCGGAGATGCGCAATTTCGCGGCCTGGGCACCATCGAGCAGGACAGCGCGGTCGATCAGGTCCTCAAGCACCGACTCACGCAACAGATTGTCATTGATCATAGCTGGATCAAAACTGTCATTGAGCTGCTGCATCTGCTGAACCAGTTGCCGCCGCTGCATAGCCACGGCCTGATCAAGCTCTATACGAGAGATCTCAGCATCGTTCACCGCCGCAGCCGTCTGCGCATTGCTGGCGAAATTGCTGATCGACTCCCAGCCAGTCAAAGCGAAAATCAACACAATAACGCCGACGATCACCTTGGCGATCCAGCTTTGTGCATTTTCCCTCATTTTTTGCAGCATCTTGCCCCCAAAAAAACTGTTATCTGCCGCACACCTGATTTAGTGGCTGGCTGATGCCAGGTGACCGAGGTCTACCTGACATTTATTGTTCTGCTGATATTGTCCTGCTGAAACAAGAAAGGCGCATCGAGGATGATGCGCCTTTCGGGAAACTGACCGAATCATCGGTGGGTGTCTGCCTATACAGCGATAGCCATAAACGCTGATGATTCGACGGCCATATCGGAGCCGAGGCGCCGATACAGCAATCAGTTACAGGACGCTATCAGTTAACCGCGTCCTTCAGTGCTTTACCGGCTTTGAAGCCAGGAATCTTGGCAGCACTGATTTCGATCGGGTTACCCGTCTGTGGGTTACGACCAGTACGAGCAGCGCGATCTTTTACCGCAAAAGTACCGAAACCTACCAGCACAACCGAGTCACCAGCCTTCAGAGCACCAGTGATGGACTCGATGACGGCGTCAAGAGCACGACCGGCAGCAGCTTTAGGAATATCGGCGGAGGCGGCGATGGCATCAATCAATTCAGACTTGTTCACTCTAAGTCCCCTTATAAATTTCAGTGAGTTGTTAGTCGTTATGTAAGCTTGTGGTCTTAGCAAAGCCGTGGCCAGTCAGCATACCTGCTTAGGTCGAAGCACGCTTTATAGCAAGCGGTCAAAAACCGTGTCAAGGAATGCCTGTGGTATCGCCGGTCTGATCGTCAAGCCCTCAACCCTTCGGGTGAGATCATACGTCCAGACCGCTGATACCTCAGTGAGTGCTGATGCGCTTCTTTGCATCGGCTCCGTGATTGTCATCCTTTGCAACCATCTCTTCAACCCCTTCTTGCAAGGGCTCCGGCATGTATTGCAGCGCAATCTGTAACACTTCGTCAATCCATTTCACTGGTTTGACGTCAATATCCTGTTTGATCTTGTCAGGAATCTCCTTCAAATCGCCCACATTGTCATGCGGAATAATCACGGTTTTTATCCCGCCACGATGCGCCGCGAGCAATTTTTCCTTGAGGCCGCCAATGGGTAAAACCTGGCCCCTCAGAGTGATCTCACCGGTCATCGCCACGTCTGCACGCACCGGAATACGGGTCAATGCCGACACCAGCGCGGTACACATGCCGACCCCGGCACTGGGTCCATCCTTGGGCGTGGCACCCTCAGGTACGTGAATGTGGATGTCGTGTTTCTCATGAAAATCCGCGGCGATACCGAGGCTCGCAGCCCGGCTGCGAACGACCGTCAGCGCGGCACTGATTGACTCCTGCATGACGTCGCCAAGCGACCCTGTTTTGATCTGACGACCCTTCCCAGGCACCACAACAGCCTCGAGACTGAGCAATTCACCACCGACCTGAGTCCAGGCCAAGCCGGTGACCTGACCAATCTGGTCGGCTTCTTCGGCCAGGCCGTACTTGAATTTGCGCACGCCAAGGAGTTTTTCCAACAATACGCCGTCCACAATCACGCTCGCCTTACCGCGTTTGCCAACCTGTTCGCGGACGACCTTGCGGCATAATTTGGCAATCTGTCGCTCAAGGCCACGCACCCCAGCTTCGCGAGTATAGTAACGAATGATGTCGCGGAGCGAATCATGCGTGAAGGTCAGTTCACCTTCTTTCAGACCATTATTCTTGGTCTGCTTGGCCACCAGGTAACGCTGGGCAATGTTGATTTTTTCATCTTCGGTATAACCGGGGATGCGAATAACCTCCATGCGATCAAGCAGCGGCGCCGGTATATTCATCGAGTTCGCAGTACAGATAAACATCACGTCCGACAGGTCATAATCGACCTCCAGGTAGTGATCGTTGAAGTTGTGATTCTGCTCAGGATCCAGCACCTCAAGTAGCGCAGAAGACGGATCGCCGCGCATATCCTGACCCATCTTGTCTATTTCATCGAGCAAAAACAACGGGTTACGCACACCCGCCTTGGACATCTTTTGAATCAGTTTGCCCGGCAAAGAGCCTATATAGGTACGTCGGTGACCGCGAATTTCGGCCTCGTCCCGCACGCCCCCCAGTGCCATACGCACGAACTTGCGGTTGGTTGCGCGGGCCAAAGATTCACCCAGCGACGTTTTACCAACACCGGGCGGCCCAACCAGGCACAGGACTGGCCCTTTCAACTTGCGCACGCGCTTCTGCACCGCGAGATATTCCAGGATGCGCTCCTTGACCTCTTCCAGGCCATAGTGGTCAGCATCCAAAACCTCTTCAGCCTTTTTCAGATCGTGCCTGACCTTGCTGGCTTTCTGCCAAGGCACGCTGGTCAACCAGTCAATATAAGAACGCACGACGGTGGCCTCGGCCGACATCGGCGACATCATTTTCAGCTTGTTCAGTTCCGCGGTCGCTTTGGCGTGCGCCTCTTTACTCATGCCGGCGCCATCGATCTTGTTTTTCAGCTCGTCCAGCTCGCCGTGACCTTCGTCCAGCCCACCCATTTCTTTCTGGATGGCTTTCATCTGCTCATTCAGATAATACTCGCGCTGGCTGCGCTCCATCTGCTTCTTGACCCGGCCGCGAATACGCTTCTCGACTTGCAGCAAATCTATTTCGCTATCCAGCACGCCAAGCACATGTTCGACGCGTTCGCGCAGGGGTAGGATTTCCAGGATTGCCTGCTTTTGGTCCAGCTTGAGGGTCAGATGGGCGGCCATGGTATCTACCAGGCGGCTAGGTTCCTCGATACTCGACAGCGATGAGAGCACTTCGGCTGGGACCTTCTTGCCCAATTGAACAAACTGCTCGAACTGGCTCATCAGACTGCGAATTAATACCTCGGCTTCGCGCTCGTCCAGCGTACTTTCTTCAAGCCACTCGGCTCTGGCGACCTGGTATGTACCCAGCTCGTCAACCTGATCGATACGTGCGCGCTGCTCGCCCTCGACCAGCACCTTCACCGTCCCGTCAGGCAGCTTGAGCAGCTGCAGGATGGTCGCCACGGTACCTAGGCCATAAAGCCCATCACGGCCAGGGTCATCCTCGCTAGGATTGCGCTGTGCGACCAGCAAAACCTGCTTGTTGCCAGCCATGGCCGCTTCGAGCGCCTCTATGGACTTGTCGCGGCCAACAAACAGGGGAATGACCATGTGGGGGTAAACCACCACATCACGTAGTGGCAGTAGCGGAAATTCGCTGAGTGTCGTCATGGCTGAGGCTCGCTTGCTGAGGAGCGCAGCCAACAGCTACGCTCGAAATAAAAAATGTCCATGCTTTCAAGATGGGGGCATTGCAGCGAAAAAACAAGGCGGTTCACCGCAAGCAAAGTAAGAGATTGCAACGCGGTGTGTAGTACCAATAAAAACGCCCGGCGTTCTGATGAACTACCGGGCGTCGGGCGTCGCACGCCGGGCGTCGTACTTGCCGGAATTAATCCTCCGGCATAGCCTTGGACGGCTTCTCGACTGATTCGTAAATCAGCAAGGGTTTGGCGTCGCCACTGATAACGTTTTCATCGATCACCACTTTACTGACATGCTCGGCAGAAGGAATCTCGTACATGGTTTCCAACAGTACGTTCTCCAAAATGGAGCGCAAACCGCGGGCACCGGTCTTGCGTTCCAAAGCGCGGCTGGCAATAGCCGTCAGCGCATCGGGGCGAAACTCGAGTTCCACATCTTCCATTTCAAACAGCCGTGCATATTGCTTGGTCAGTGCATTCTTGGGTTCGGTCAGAATCTGAATCAGCGCCGCTTCATCCAGCTCATCCAGCGTAGCGATCACCGGCAACCGACCAACGAACTCGGGGATCAGACCAAAGCGCACCAGATCGTCCGGCTCAACACCCTTCAGCGTTTGCCCGACTTTCTTGCCTACATCCTGACTACGCACGGCGGCATTGAAGCCGATACCGCTCTTTTCCGAACGATCACGTATGACCTTTTCCAAACCAGAGAAAGCGCCACCGCAGATAAACAGAATATTACGTGTATCTACCTGCAGGAACTCTTGCTGCGGATGCTTGCGGCCACCCTGCGGCGGAACGGAAGCAACGGTCCCTTCAATCAGCTTCAGCAGCGCCTGCTGCACGCCTTCACCGGACACGTCACGCGTGATCGAGGGGTTGTCCGATTTGCGTGAAATCTTGTCGATCTCATCGATGTAAACAATACCCATCTGGGCCTTCTCGACATCGTAATCGCACTTCTGCAGCAACTTCTGAATGATGTTCTCGACGTCCTCACCGACATAGCCCGCTTCGGTCAGCGTGGTCGCGTCAGCAATAGTGAATGGTACATTGAGCAAGCGTGCGAGTGTTTCTGCCAGCAGCGTCTTACCCGAGCCAGTCGGCCCGATCATCAGAATATTGCTCTTGCCCAGCTCGACGTCATCTTTGCCTTCACGCTGGTTCAAGCGCTTGTAGTGGTTATATACCGCTACCGAAAGCACTTTTTTCGCGCGTTCCTGGCCGATCACGTATTGATCAAGAATGCCGCAGATTTCCTTTGGCGAAGGCAACTTCTGGCCAGCACTCTCGGACTGACTCTCCTGCACTTCTTCACGGATGATGTCGTTACACAGATCTACGCATTCATCACAGATAAATACGGAGGGGCCGGCAATCAGCTTGCGCACTTCATGCTGGCTCTTGCCGCAGAAGGAGCAATACAGCAGCTTGCCGTTGTCGTCACCCTTCCCAGTTATATCGGTCATTTAAAACCCCTACTTACGTTCACACTTATCCACAAAGATGCAGGCAATAACGCCTCTTTGCAAGCATGAACCTGTCAATGCATGCCCGCGAGCCCAACAGGCCTGCAGGTAAGTTAGGCCCGGTAAAACCGAGCCCGTTCAGTTGAACGTGCTTCAGCCGCGCTTTATTCGGCTACGACTCGGCGATCTAGCACCTTGTCGATCAAACCGTATTCGACAGATTCGCTGGCACTCATGAAACGGTCACGATCAGTATCACGAGCGATCACATCCAGCGTCTGGCCGGTGTGATGTGCGAGAATGGCGTTGAGTTTTTCTCTGATATTGAGAATTTCCCGCGCATGGATCTCGAAATCCGATGCCTGACCCTGAAAGCCACCCAGTGGTTGGTGAATCATCATGCGGGCATGCGGCAACGCAAAGCGCTTGCCGGCCTCACCACCAGCCAACAGGAACGAGCCCATGCTACAGGCCTGACCGATGCACAGGGTGCTGACATTAGGCTTGATGAATTGCATGGTGTCGTAAATCGCCATACCAGCCGTAACCGACCCGCCAGGCGAGTTGATATACAGGTGGATATCCTTATCAGGATTCTCCGACTCCAGGAACAACAACTGCGCCACAACCAGGTTGGCCATATAGTCTTCAACCTGGCCGACCAGAAAGATCACGCGTTCCTTGAGCAGACGCGAGTAGATATCGTAGGAGCGTTCGCCCCGGGCGGACTGCTCGACAACCATGGGAACCAGGCCACCTGCGGCTTGAATACCCGGCGGAAACTGACTGAAGCTGTTATGCGTCATGGATTAGTATCACTCCGATTGAGCCTTTAGCGAAAAAACGAAAGCCAGCACTATGGCTGGCTCACGCATTGCTTTGAGTGGATGACGATCTTACTCGTCAGCGCTGGCCTCAGCCTGGTCAGCTTCTAGGTTCTGAGCTGGTTGGGCGGGCTTTACAGCATCCTCATAAGGAACCGTTTTTTCGGTTACCTGAGCCTTCTGCAAAACAGTATCCACCACTTGCTCTTCCAGCACAACCGACTGAATTTCTGCTAATTGTTGCTCATTCTGGTAGTACCAGTTGATGACCTGCTCCGGCTCCTGATAGGCCGAGGCGAGATCTTCGACCATGGCACGTACACGGTCATTGTCTGGCTTGATTTCGTTCTGCTTGACCACTTCGGCAACAATCAGGCCAAGGCTGACGCGACGCTTGGCTTGCTCTTCAAAGAGTTCGGCAGGCAGTTGCTCAGGCTTGATATTGGCGCCGCCGAATTGCTGAACCGCCTGCTCACGCAAACGATCGATTTCAGTGGCGACCAGCGCCTTGGGTACGTCGATGCTGTTGGTTGCCAACAGACCATCCATAACCTGGGTCTTGACCTTGGTTTTGATCGCCTGACGCAGCTCACGCTCCATATTCTTGCGTACTTCGGAGCGGAAAGCCTCAATGCCGCCCTCTTCCACGCCAAACTTGGCGAAGAACTCATCGTCCAGCTCAGGCAAAACAGCAGCCGACACGCTGTGCACAATGACATCGAACTCAGCGGCCTTGCCAGCCAGTTCCAGATTCTGGTAATCCTCGGGGAAAGTCACCTTGAGAACCACCGAATCGCCCGCCTTGGCACCAACCAAGCCGTCTTCAAAGCCGGGAATCATGCGGCCCGAACCCAATTCGATCTGGGTGTTGCTGGCAGTGCCGCCCTGGAAGGGTTCGCCGTCAACCTTACCAACGAAATCAACCTTCAACTGGTCGCCGTTCTCGGCAGCACGAGCGACTTCGTCGAAGCGCTTGTTCTGGCCACGCAGAATTTCAAGCATTTTATCCAGGTCAGCGTCGGTGACTTCGGAGTCGACGCGCTCAACCTCAATGGCACTGAAGTCACCCAGGGTTATTTCCGGGTACACTTCAAACGTAGCGATGTATTCAAAATCCTTACCTTCGCTCAGCTCTTTAGGCTCAACGCTAGGCATGCCGGCAGGGTTTAGTTTTTCCTGCACGACAGCTTCATAGAAAGAAGACTGAATCATCTCACCCATGACTTCCTGACGGGCGGAGCCACCAAAACGCTTACGAATAACGCTCATCGGCACCTTGCCGGGACGAAACCCATCAACTTTGGCGCGGCTGGCCGTCTGTTGCAGGCGCTTGTTGACCTCTGATTCGAAGCGATCAGCAGGAATGCCTACGGTCATGCGGCGCTCAAGGCCGGAGATGGTTTCTACCGAAACTTGCATGGAGAGTCCTCGTTGAACGGGTCTGAATTAAATGGAGTGTCTGGTAAAAGGCCGATATTCTAATCTCTTCAGCAAGAGAAGTCATCATCAAGCCGCTGGGGGATATAAAACCGGGTCCTGCTGGGCCGCGTGCGATCGAATGGGCTGTGCCGGGTCCGACCGAGCCAGGGCCAGGCGGCCCATGAGCAAGAAAAAACAAAAGATGGTGCGGACGGAGAGACTCGAACTCTCACACCTCTCGGCGCCAGAACCTAAATCTGGTGTGTCTACCAATTCCACCACGTCCGCATAACAAGGCTTCAAACAACAACGCCAGGCCGGGGCCTGGCGTTTTAGAAAATGGGGTGGACGATGGGTTTCGAACCCACGACACCAGGAGTCACAATCCTGTGCTCTACCAACTGAGCTACGCCCACCATTACTTCTTTACTTCTTTTACTGCTCGCTTCAAGCATCCAGACCGCAGTGCGATGGTACGCCCGGCAGGACTCGAACCTGCGGCCACCCGCTTAGAAGGCGGGTGCTCTATCCAGCTGAGCTACGGGCGCCTTGTGCACCGTCCAGGACCCCTATGGGATCACTGAGCATGCCCACATCAGCAGCTTAAAGCCAGCAATATGGAGGAGCCTGGTCGCCTTCCAAACCGCTTTCGCTGTGTTTGTGAAGCGGGGCGAATAATACTCAGCCACCTTCCCCACGTCAACGTTTGTGCGTCGATTTTTTTAATTATTTTAGCAGCTTATGCTCGCCACACTAGAACATGAGGCTGCCCCTGCATAACAGTCTTTTGCCGCTAGGCCCTCCCGTGCGACAATCGCGCCACAATTTTGTTTGTGTCAGGAAGCCCATGAACGCCAAACTCATCGACGGTAAGCAGATCGCTGCCTCCATTCGACAGAATATAGCCCTGAAAGTCACCGAACGCCGAGAGCAGGGCCTCCGGCTTCCCGGCCTGGCCGTCATCCTTGTGGGGCAGGACCCTGCCTCCCAGGTGTATGTCAGCCACAAGCGCAAGGATTGCGAAGAAGTGGGCTTTGTTTCCCACTCTTATGATCTGCCCGCCGAGACTGAGCAACAGACGCTGCTGGAACTGATCGACAGCCTCAATGACGATCCAACCATTGACGGCATCCTGGTCCAACTACCCTTGCCGGCCCATCTGGATGCATCGCTACTGCTTGAGCGCATTCGCCCGGACAAGGACGTGGATGGTTTCCACCCGTTCAACATTGGCCGCCTGGCTCAGCGTATGCCGCTGCTGCGGCCGTGTACGCCCTTTGGTGTCATGCGCCTGCTGCAAAGTACCGGCGCGGACCTTTACGGCATGAATGCGCTGGTGGTTGGCGCGTCCAATATTGTTGGACGCCCCATGGCGCTGGAATTACTGCTTGGCGGCTGCACAACGACGGTAGCCCACCGCTTTACCAAAGATCTCGCTGAGCATGTAGGCCGTGCCGATCTGCTGGTGGTCGCGGTGGGCAAACCCGGCATCGTCAAGGGTGAGTGGGTCAAGCCAGGGGCTATTGTGGTGGACGTGGGGATCAACCGTACCGATGACGGCCGCCTGACTGGCGATGTGGAATTTGCCCCAGCCGCAGAACGTGCCAGCTGGATAACTCCGGTACCTGGCGGCGTAGGCCCGATGACCCGCGCCTGCCTGCTGGAAAATACCCTCTACGCCTGCGAGCACCTGCATCCCTGAAGCTGCCCTAGCAGCTGCACGCTACAGACTGGCGGTGCTGCCGCCATCCACCGGCAGATTAATGCCGTTGATATAGGCTGCAGCTGGCGAAGCGAGAAAACCTACCGCATTGGCAAACTCTTCCGGTTCGGCGAAACGCCGGACCGGAATACCCGCCATCATCCCCTCTGTCACCTGCTCAAGACTGCGGCCACTGGACTGGGCGATATGCCCGACAAGACTGTCCAGCCGTGCGGTTTTGGTCAAGCCTGGCAGCACGTTGTTGACGGTAATGCCCTGACTGCCCAACTCCCCCGCCAAGGTTTTTGCCCAGTTAGCCATTGCCGCACGAATGCTGTTGGACACGCCAAGATTGGCAATTGGCGTTTTAACTGACGTCGACAGTACATTGAGAATGCGCCCATAACCGGCCTCACGCATTCCCGGCAACAGTAGCTGCAGCAGGTGCTGGGCACTGACCAGATGCTGATTGAACGCCAGCGCATAGGCGCCCGGCTCGGCCGCGTGGGCTGGGCCTGGAGCAGGACCACCGGTATTATTGAGCCATATATGCACAGGACCACCGCGCTGTAGCTCGGCCGCCACCGCCGCACTGAGCGTAGCCACATCAGAGGCATCCACCGCAATGACACTGTGCTGCTGGCTCCGAGCTACCGACAGACTTTGCTTTACCGCGTGCAAATTGGCTTCACTGCGCGCCAGCAAAATGACCTCGGCGCCCTGCTCTGCTAATTGCCGCGCACAGGCCTCGCCCAAGCCCTGACTCGCGCCACACACCAGGGCACGCTTGCCCGAAAGATCCAGATTCATTCCTACACTCCTCGCAAGGCAGCCGCAAGTTTCAAGCTATAAGCGGCAAGCAAAATCCAACCATAGCACCCTGCCGCCTTTAACTTGTAGCTTGTAGCTTACAGCTTTCGGCTGCGTCCCTAGAAGCAGTCGGAAGGTACCCGAACCCAACCCTCCATCAGCACCCGCGCACTGCGACTCATAACGGCCTTTTTGACCGTCCACTCGCCGTTAACCTGCTTGGCCTCGGCCCCAACGCGCAAGGTGCCTGAAGGGTGACCGAAGACTACCGCTGTTCGATTTCCGCCACCGGCAGCCAGATTGACCAGCGTGCCCGGTATCGCCGCGGCAGTGCCAATGGCAACAGCCGCCGTACCCATCATCGCGTGATGCAGCTTGCCCATGGATAGCGCACGCACCAGCAGATCAGTGTCAGCGGCTTTTACCTGCTTGCCGCTGGAGGACACATAATCGGCCGGCTTGGCAACGAACGCCACTTTAGGCGTATGTTGCCGGCTGGCCGCTTCATCCACATGCTTGATCAAACCCATGCGCACCGCGCCATGGGCGCGGATGGTTTCAAATTTCACCAGCGCTGCAGGGTCGCCGTTGATGGCTTCCTGCAGTTCGGTGCCGTTATACCCGATGTCTTGCGCGTTGATAAATATCGTCGGAATGCCGGCATTAATCATGGTTGCCTGTAGCTTGCCAACACCAGGCACATCCAGCTCATCGACCAGATTGCCGGTCGGGAACATCGCCCCGCCGCCTTCTCCATCACCGTCATCAGCCGGATCGAGAAACTCGACCTGCACTTCCGCAGCGGGAAAGGTCACGCCGTCCAGTTCGAAATCACCGGTTTCCTGCACTTCACCGTCGGTCATCGGCACGTGGGCGATGATAGTTTTGCCGATATTGCTCTGCCAGATACGTACTACGGCAATGCCATCTTGCGGTACTCGCTCAGCATCCACCAGACGACCAGCGATAGCAAAAGCGCCCACCGCAGCAGACAGATTGCCGCAATTGCCGCTCCAATCCACGAAAGCGGTGTCGATCGAGACCTGACCGAACAGATAGTCCACGTCGTGCTCGGGCTGCGTGCTTTTCGCCAGAATAACCGTCTTGCTGGTACTGGATGTCGCACCGCCCATGCCGTCGGTCTGCTTGCCGTAGGGGTCGGGGCTGCCGATTACGCGTAGCAGCAAATCATCTCTGGCTTTACCCGGCACCTGCGCGACGCTGGGAAGATCTTGCAGGCGGAAAAATACGCCTTTACTGGTGCCGCCACGCATATAGGTGGCGGGTATCTTGATCTGGGGCGGATGAGCAGAGATCTGAGTCATTTAATGCTCCGTCAAAAACAGTGTTTAATTGAGTACGGTGGGGCGCCGCGCGACCCCACGCGCATTTTGCGCATCCTGACAAAACGAAACTCAGGCCGCTGGCTCTGCCTCTAGAAAATCCTGGGCAAAGCGCTGCAATATGCCACCAGCATCAAAGATCGACACTTCTTCCTGGGTGTCCAGACGGCAGGTAACCGGCACTTCCATGCGCTCGCCATTCTTGCGGTGGATCACCAGCGTCATGGTGCTGCGCGGCTTGATGTCACCAGTCACGTCGAAGGTTTCGGTGCCATCTATTCCTAACGTCTTGCGCGTCGTACCAGCCTGAAACTCCAGCGGCAACACACCCATACCCAGCAGGTTAGTGCGGTGAATACGCTCAAAGCCTTCGGCCGCAATCGCCTCCACACCCGCCAGGCGCACACCCTTGGCCGCCCAGTCGCGGGACGAACCCTGACCGTAATCGGCGCCAGCAATAATGATCAGCGGCTGCTTGCGCTGCATATAGGTTTCAATTGCTTCCCACATCCGCGTCACTGTGCCTTCCGGCTCGATCCGCGCCAGTGAGCCCTGCTTGATCTGGCCGTTTTCCAGCACCATTTCATTGAGCAATTTGGGATTGGCGAAAGTCGCGCGCTGGGCGGTCAGGTGATCGCCGCGGTGGGTTGCGTAAGAATTGAAGTCGACTTCCGGCACGCCCATCTTGTGCAAATAAGCACCGGCGGCGCTATCAAGCATGATGGCGTTGGACGGTGACAGGTGGTCGGTAGTGATGTTGTCACCCAGTACTGCCAGCGGACGCATACCTTTGAGCGAGCGCTCGCCAGCCAGCGCACCTTCCCAGTATGGCGGGCGGCGGATATAGGTACTCTGTGGGCGCCACTCGTACAGCGGATTGATGTTCTGCGCTTCGCGAGTAATGTCGAACATGGGTATATAGACTTCGCGGTACTGCTCCGGCTTGACGCTGGCCTTGACGATGGCGCTGATCTCCTCGTCGCTGGGCCAGATGTCCTTGAGGGTAATGGGCTTGCCCTGCTGATCATGGCCCAACACATCCTTCTCGATATCGAAGCGAATGGTACCGGCGATCGCGTAGGCCACCACCAACGGTGGCGAGGCCAGAAACGCCTGCTTGGCATAGGGGTGAATACGACCATCAAAGTTGCGGTTACCCGAGAGCACGGCAGTAGCATACAGATCACGCTCGACCACTTCCTGCTGGATCACCGGGTCCAGCGCCCCGCTCATACCGTTGCAGGTGGTGCAGGCAAAGGCCACGACGCCAAAGCCGAGATTCTCCAGCTCACCGAGCAGATTGGCTTCTTCCAGGTACATCTTGACTGTCTTCGAGCCCGGTGCCAGCGAGGTCTTTACCCAGGGCTTACGGGTCAGACCCAGCTTGTTGGCGTTACGCGCAATCAGCCCTGCGGCAATCATGTTGCGCGGGTTGCTGGTGTTGGTGCAGCTGGTAATAGCCGCGATGATCACCGCGCCATCGGGCATCTTGCCGGCTTCGTTCTCTACCACACCGCTGATCCCGCGCGCCGCCAACTCAGAGGTCGGCAATAACGCATGCGGGTTGGACGGGCCTGCCAGGGTTCGCGGCACGCTGGAAAGATCGAAGTGGAGCACCCGCTCGTACTCGGCACTGGTCAGGGTATCTGCCCACAAACCCGTTTCCCGCGCATATTGCTCAACCAGCTTGACCTGCTCGTCTTCACGGCCGGTCAGCTTGAGATACTCGATGGTCTGTTCATCGATATAGAACATCGCGGCAGTGGCGCCGTATTCGGGCGTCATGTTGGAAATGGTTGCGCGGTCACCCACGGTCAGGTTCGACGCACCCTCGCCGTAAAACTCCAGATAGGCACCGACTACTCGCTCCTTACGCAGGAAGGCGGTCAGCGCCAGTACCAGATCGGTACTGGTGATGCCCGGCTGCAACTTGCCGGTCAGCTCAACGCCAATGATATCCGGCAGGCGCATCCAGGAGGCGCGGCCGAGCATGACGCTTTCGGCTTCCAGTCCACCAACACCGACCGAGATCACGCCCAACGCGTCGACCATTGGCGTATGGCTGTCGGTGCCGACACAGGTATCCGGGAAGGCGACACCATCAACTACCTGAACCACCGGCGACATTTTCTCCAGATTGATCTGGTGCATGATGCCGTTGCCGGGCGGGATCACGTCGACGTTCTTGAACGCGGTCTTGGTCCAGTTGATAAAGTGGAAACGGTCATCGTTGCGGCGATCTTCAATGGCGCGGTTCTTCTCAAAGGCATCCTTCTCAAAGCCCGCATGTTCGACGGCCAGTGAATGGTCGACAATCAACTGAGTGGGCACCACTGGATTGACCTTGGCCGGATCACCTCCCTTCTCGGCAATGGCATCGCGCAGGCCAGCCAGATCGACCAGCGCGGTCTGGCCGAGAATGTCATGACACACTACACGAGCCGGAAACCAGGGAAAATCCAGATCACGCCGGCGTTCGATAAACTGCTTGAGCGACTCGGTAAGCATCGCCGGATCACAGCGGCGCACCAGGTTCTCGGCGTGAATGCGCGAGGTGTAGGGTAGTTTGTCGTACGCGCCTGGCTGGATAGCATCGACGGCTTCGCGGGTGTCGAAGTAGTCCAGTTGCGTGCCGGGCAAAGACTTGCGGTATTGGGTATTCATGGTTTCAGGACTCATCAGGTAATCAGTAGCTGGAGCCGGCTTCGGAACTCCAGAACCCGGAAGTACTGACTAACGGCCTCGAGTGTTGGCCGCATTGAGGGTCGACCTTGCAGCTTCTGCGTTAAGTCAGTACTTCCTCAGTGCACTTTTCAGCGCTTATCTATAGCCGTCACAGTACGCGGCGCGACACCAACATATTCAGCACTCGGCCGAATAATGCGGTTGTCCGCCCGCTGCTCCATGACGTGTGCAGCCCAGCCCGTCAGGCGGCTCATGACAAAGATTGGCGTAAACAGCTTGGTCGGAATACCCATGAAATGGTACGCCGAGGCGTGGAAGAAATCAGCGTTGCAGAACAGCTTTTTCTCGCGCCACATTACTTCCTCACAACGCACCGACACTGGGTAGAGCACGGTATCGCCTACGTCCTTAGCCAGCTTCTCGGACCATTGCTTGATGATCTCGTTGCGCGGATCGTTAGTGCTATAGATAGCGTGGCCAAAGCCCATGATCTTTTCCTTGCGTTCGAGCATGCCGAACATTTCCTGTTCGGCGTGATCGGCACTGGTAAAGCGCTCGATCATGTCCATCGCGGCTTCATTGGCGCCGCCGTGCAGCGGGCCACGCAGCGAACCAATCGCAGCGGTGACACAGCTGTGCATATCCGACAGGGTCGAGGCGCAAACGCGGGCGGTGAAGGTCGAGGCGTTGAACTCGTGTTCGGCATACAGAATCAGCGACACGTTCATGGTTTGTTCATGCAGGCTGTTGGGCTTCTCGCCGCGCAGCATGTGCAGGAAATGCGCGCCGACCGACTCATCATCGGTATTCTCGTCGATGCGCAGACCGTCGTGGCTGAAGCGATACCAGTAGCAGATGATGGACGGGAAAACAGCAAGCAAGCGGTCAGTGGTGTCCTGCTGTTGACTGAAGTCTTGCTCTGTTTCCAGGTTGCCGAGCATCGAGCAGCCAGTGCGCATCACATCCATCGGATGCGCTTCTTTAGGAATGCGTTCGAGCACTTCTTTCAGCGCCTGGGGCAAGCTGCGCAGCCCTTTGAGCTTGCGCTTATAGGCATCCAGCTCGGTCTGATTGGGTAGCTCGCCCTTGAGAATCAAATAAGCCACTTCTTCGAACTGGCAGTTAGCTGCCAGATCCTTTACGTCATAACCGCGATAGGTCAGACCCGAGCCTGTCTGCCCAACGGTGGATAGCGCCGTCTTGCCAGCCACTTGGCCACGCAGCCCCGCGCCACTCAATTTCTTTGCTTCAGCCATGATGTTCTCCTTCTTGTTTGGTATCGAGCTTGCTTGCAAGCCCGATCAGGATTTCTTTTGCGCAAAGAGCGCGTCGAGTTTCTGCTCGAAAACGTGGTAATCGATACGATCATACAACTCCATACGAGTCTGCATGGTGTCGATGACATTTTGCTGCGTGCCATCACGACGAATAGCGGTGTAAACATTTTCCGCGGCCTTGTTCATTGCCCGGAAGGCCGACAGCGGATAAAGCACCAGGGAGACATCTGCCGAAGCCAGCTCGTCGGTGGTATATAAAGGTGTGGCGCCAAACTCGGTGATATTGGCCAGAATCGGCGCTTTGATCTTTGAAGTGAACAGCTTGTACATGTCCAGCTCGGTAATGGCTTCGGGAAAAATCATGTCCGCACCCGCTTCAACACAAGCGGCGGCACGATCCAGCGCTGATTCCAGGCCCTCTACCGCTAAGGCATCGGTACGCGCCATGATCACAAAGCTGTCATCGGTACGTGCGTCAACCGCCGCTTTGATGCGATCGACCATCTCCTGCAAACTGACGATCTCCTTGTTGGGTCGATGGCCGCAGCGCTTGGCACCTACCTGATCTTCGATATGCATCGCCGCAGCGCCAAATTTGATCATCGACTTGACCGTACGCGCCACATTGAAGGCGCTGGAGCCAAAACCAGTATCCACATCGACCAGCAGCGGCAGATCGCATACGTCGGTGATGCGACATACATCGGTCAGCACATCGTCCAGACCGGTGATCCCCAGGTCCGGCAAGCCGAGTGAACCTGCGGCCACCCCACCACCGGACAGGTAGATGGCCTTGAAGCCGGCGCGCTTGGCTAGCAGCGCATGATTGGCGTTAATCGCGCCGACCACCTGCAATGGATGTTCTTCAGCAACCGCATCGCGGAAACGTTGGCCCGGGGTTTTTGACATCAGACTATCCCTCCTGAGGAAGTGGAAGCATCGCTCTGCTCTTGCATGCGGCGCTCGATGTTGCGGCGTGAGGCGCTGATATGACGGCGCATCAACATTTCCGCGAGTTCGCCGTCGCGATCGGCGATGGCTTCAATAATGCGGTGATGCTCGGCAAACGCCTGCTGCGGGCGTTTGGGCGTGGTGGAGAAACGGTAGCGGTACATACGTACCAGATGGTAGAGATCGCCGCAGAGCATATCGGCCAGGGTGCGGTTCTTGCTGCCATGGATAATCAGATAATGAATATCCAGGTCACCTTCCTGCTGGTAGTAAGACTCGTTGGCTTTCAGTCCGCTGTGCTTCTCGTGGGTGGCCAGCACTTCGCGCAGACCGGCAATTTCGGCCTCGGTCATATTTTCGGCTGCCTGTCGGCAGGCCATACCTTCGAGCGCTTCGCGTACGTGATAGAGCTCAATCAGCTCAGCGTAGCTCAGTGATACTACCCGCACACCGGCATGCGGGATGCGCACCACCAGCCGCCGGCCTTCGAGGCGCCGTATGGCTTCGCGCAGGGGCCCTCGTCCGATACCGAAGGTGGTTGACAGGTACTGCTCACTGATGCGGGTGCCTGGCTGAATCTCACCCTTGACGATCGCCGTCTGAATACGCTGAAAAGCGCCGTCAGAAAGCGTCAATGCGGGCAAATCCTGTTCGACCTCAGTCATTCTCATAAACCTTGTCTACAAAGCATCGTTATTTCAGGCTTTAATGGACAAATTTTGCGCCATACCCACCAAGATTGTCAACAATCCGAGATTACCAATCTGGTCTACGCTGTTAACAAAGCATCACAAAGGCGCTACGGGCAGGGGGACGTCCATGCTAAGATGCCGCCTGCCGTTGTTGCGGTGCCTGCCGAAGCAGCAATTTCTATAGCTCGTTGAGAAGACTATGCAATCGATCAATCTGCACCTGAAAGTCCTGATCGCCATCCTGGTCAGTCTGGGCCTGGGCATAACCGCCTACCAAATCTTCGTACTGGATATCCCTGTCACCCAGGATGAAACCGACGACATTTGGAGCCTTGATGCCAGGCTTGAATTCCAAGCCGTGGCAGGAACGCCGATCAAGGCGCAAATGTTCATTCCCCCGCTGGATCAGAAATACATCAGTCTCAACGAAAGCTTTATCTCCAACAATTACGGCGTCAGCATCAACCAGGCCCAGGGCAACCGCCGGGTAACCTGGTCGGCGCGACGCGCCAGCGGCAACCAGTCACTGTACTACCGCCTGGTGCTGACCCAGCGTTACAGTGCAGAGCCAGCGGAAGACCCGGCCCCCGCGCCGCGTCAACCTATTGAGCTCGAAGGAGCGGAGCAGGTCGCCGCTGACGCATTGATTCGGCCGATCCGGCAAACCTCTGCTGACATTGAAACCTTCGTCAGCGAAGCTATCCGCCGCGTCAATGACATCACCGATGACAACGTCAAGCTGCTGCTGGGCGAAGACACCTCGCCGCTGGGTAAGGCGCGAGTGCTCGATATACTCCTGTCCAATGCACGCATCCCGTTGGAAATGGTGCATACCGTCCGGCTGGAAAACACACCGAATCAAACTCCGGAGCTCTGGTTACGCAGCCATAACGGCGAGCGCTGGCTTTACTTTCACCCGGAGACAGGCCAACAGGGCATTCCGGAAAACCGTCTGATCTGGTGGAGCGGCAATGCACCGCTGTTCAGCCTTGAAGGTGGCCGACAAGGCCGCGTGACCATCACTCTGAACAACAGCGAAATGAATGCGCTGCGTCTGGCGGAAATGACCACAGACAACACATCCTCAGCGCTGCTGGAATATTCACTATATGGTCTGCCGCTGCACGCGCAGCAGGTTTACCGGGTCATGATCATGATCCCGATCGGGGTGTTGGTGATTTTGATTCTGCGTAACATCATCGGTATACAGACCCTGGGCACCTTTACCCCTGTACTGATCTCGCTGGCCTTTCGGGAAACCGATATCGGCTGGGGTATCGTACTGTTCACGCTGATTACCGCGCTGGGTCTGTCGCTGCGATCTTATCTTGAGCATTTGAAGCTGCAGATGCTGCCCCGACTCTCTGTGGTATTGACCTTCGTAGTGGTCGTCATCGCCGGCATTACGCTGCTGGGTCACAAACTGGGTATGGAAAAAGCCCTATCGGTGTCGCTGTTCCCAATGGTGATTCTGACCATGACCATTGAACGCCTATCCATCACCTGGGAAGAGCGTGGCGGCGGTCATTCGTTCAAGGTCGCCCTGGGCACCCTGTTCGCTGCGACACTGGCTCACCTGCTGATGAGCGTGCCGGAGTTGGCCTACTTCGTCTTTACCTTCCCGGCCGTACTGTTAGTGCTGGTGGGCTTTATGCTGGCCATGGGTCGCTACCGCGGTTACCGCTTGACCGAACTGGTGCGCTTCAAAGCACTGACCACCAAGGGCTGAGGAGACACCATGTTTTTGTGGAAAACCTGGAAAACCCTGAGCGATGCCGGGGTAATGGGCATTAATCGCCGTAACGCGGATTACGTACTCAAGTACAACAAGCGTAATCTGTACCCGATAGTGGATGACAAAATCCTGACCAAGGAGCGCGCCATCGCTGTCGGCATTAATGTACCCGAGCTCTACGGCGTGATCGAAACGGAAAAGGACATCGACAAATTCGATGCGATCATCGAAAAGCACCGTGACTTTGTGATCAAGCCGGCCCAGGGCGCGGGTGGTGATGGCATTATCGTTGTCGCCGATCGCTTTGAGGGCATGTTCAAGACAGTGTCGGGCAAGATCATCAGCCGCGACGATATGGGCCACCATATTTCCAGCATTCTGTCGGGCCTGTATTCGCTGGGCGGGCATCGCGACCGGGTGCTGATCGAGTATCGCGTCAGCCCTGATCCGCTATTCAAAAGCATCAGCTATGAAGGCGTGCCAGATATTCGTCTCATCCTGCTGATGGGTTACCCGGTTATGGGCATGGTTCGTCTACCCACGCGTCAATCCGGCGGCAAGGCCAACCTGCACCAGGGCGCTATTGGCGTTGGTGTGGATCTGGCCACTGGCCGGACCCTCAAGGGCACCTGGCTGAACAAGAAAATTGCCAAGCATCCAGACACCAGCAACCAAGTGGACGGCGTGCAATTACCCGACTGGGACGGCTTTATGAACTTGGCCGCGTCCTGCTATGAGTTGTCTGGCCTGGGATATATTGGCGTCGATTTGGTATTGGACGAAGAAAAAGGCCCACTGATCCTCGAGCTCAACGCTCGCCCCGGTCTGAACATCCAGATCGCCAATGATGCGGGGTTGACAGCGCGTTGCCATATGGTCGAGCGCCACCTGGCAGCCTTAAAGAAAACCGGGCGAACTGAATCAGTTGCCGATCGTGTGGCTTATGCACAGAAACATTTTGGCCAGCCGGCATCGCTCACGGACAAGCCAGCCGAGGAGCCCGGCACCGCAGCATGAGCAGCTCGGAGGCTCCGTGCTACCATCTAGTCAGCCTTCCTTACCAGGCCGATCCCGTGGTACGCCTGCGGCTGCTGCGCGGCCTGGGTAATCCCGTTCTTCTGGATTCCGCGGCGGGCACCCCGCGCTTCGCCCGCTACAGCATTCTTGCAGCCGGCCCACAAAAGCTGATTAGCCCGCAATCCGGGGAAACCGGCCTTCGGGTGCTGGAGCGCCTGCGCGCAGCGATACACGAGCTGGCACCGGCTTCCTGGCCGGAAGGGGCCGAGTTACCCTTTGGTGCCGGCGCGCTTGGCTACATCAGTTATGATTTTGGCCGAATCCTGGAAACACTGCCTAGCTCCGCCCAGGCCGACATCCGCTTGCCGTCCCTGCAGATGGGCATCTATGCCTGGAGCATCGTCAGTGATCACCGCCTGCAACTCTGCTGGCTGGTATGCCATCCCAGTTTGCCGCAGGACCAACAGCAGGCGTTACTTGAACGCCTGAGGGCACCCGCCCCCGCCCCCGAGCCCTTTGATCTTGCAGCCCCATTCCAGCCGGAGCAGAGTCGCAACGAGTACCAGAACGCCTTCGAGCGCGTTCAGGAGTACATCCACGCCGGGGACTGCTACCAGATCAACTTGTCCCAGCGGTTCAAGGCAGACTGTCAGGGCGATCCGCTCGGCGCCTATCAGCGATTACGCAAGGCCTGCCCGGTACCCTTCGCGGCCTATCTTGAAGGCACCGATCATAGCCTGTTATGCCTCTCGCCAGAGCGTTTCCTCAGCGTTACCGCGGGCGTGGTCGAGACGCGCCCGATCAAGGGCACCCGCGCCCGCGGCCGCACTGAGGAGGAGGATCTGCTACTGGCCCAGGAACTGCAGGAGAGCGTGAAGGACCGTGCCGAGAACCTGATGATCGTCGACCTGTTGCGCAATGATCTCAGCCGAGCCTGCCAAGCCGGTAGCGTAAAAGTACCGGAACTGTTCAAACTCGAGAGCTACCCGAACGTACATCACCTGGTCAGCAGCGTAAGCGGGCGGCTGGCTCCTGGAAAAGACGCGCTGGACCTACTGGCGGGCGCCTTCCCTGGCGGCTCCATTACCGGAGCGCCGAAAATCCGCGCCATGCAGATCATCGAAGAGCTGGAGCCGGTACGCCGTAGTCTGTACTGCGGCAGCATCGGCTATCTAGGCTGTGAGGGGCAGATGGATCTGAACATTGCGATTCGCAGCCTGGTTCACCAGGACGACGCGTTGTATTGCTGGGGCGGTGGCGGCATCGTTGCCGACTCGCAGGCCGAAGCGGAGTATCAGGAAACCCTCACCAAGATTCGGGTATTGATGAACGCCCTGCTTTCTTGAGCGGCAAGCATAATCAGAATACCTGCCGCTTCCCTGCAGCAACACCCACTACAACCATCGAGCATCTGCACCATTCAGACTGCTTGTAGCTTGTAGCTCACTCAGCCTAGAGGCTGAGTGTCCGATTGGAGGCCTTGATAAATTCCTTCTTCAATTCCTCGAAGGTATGCACCGCCGGGAACTGCGGGAACTCAGCGATCACATTGTCCGGCGCATGAAACAGAATACCGGCATGGGCTTCTGACAGCATGGTCGTGTCATTATAGGAATCACCAGCCGCGATCACGCGATAATACAGGCTCTTGAACGACAGCACCGACTGACGCTTGGGATCTTTCTGACGCAACTGGTAATCCACGACGCGGCCACTGTCGTCCGTGATCAGGCGGTGACAGAGCAGCGTGGGAAAACCCAGCTGCCGCATCAGTGGCTGAGAGAACTCATAGAAAGTGTCGGACAGGATCACTACCTGGAAGCGCTCGCGCAACCAATCAACGAACTCCACGGCGCCATCCAGCGGATTCAGCGTGGCAATCACTTCCTGAATATCTCCCAACTTGAGACCGTGCTGATCAAGGATGCGCAGGCGCTGCTGCATCAGCACATCGTAATCAGGAATATCCCGGGTGGTGGCCTTGAGCTCGGCAATACCGGTTTTTTCAGCGAAGGCGATCCAGATTTCCGGGACCAGAACCCCTTCCAGATCAAGGCAGGCAATTTCCACAGGCGACTCCTGATAGGTATTTGAATTGGCGCACAATCTACCGGCTGCGTCCCTCTGGCGCAATGGTTCAGGCCCAGGGCACGCTGCCGCATCAGATCTTTTAAGCATAAAAGTATAACCAAATAAAAGAGGATGGACTAAGGCGCCTTTGTTAGACTTTAAAAATCAAGGCAGCCCGCACAGACAGGCGCCCTCAGTTCCGGAGAAGCCAATGGCCGACGATCTTTTTAATGCGCAAGCACTCGCCGCAGAGTACGCGAGCAAATCACCACAGCAGATATTGCAACTGGCGTTCAACCAGTTCGACGATCTATGGCTGTCCTTCAGTGGCGCCGACGATGTCGTCGTGCTGGATATGGCCTGGAAGATCAATCCACAGGTCAAGGTGTTCACCCTCGACACGGGACGGCTGCATCCAGAAACCTACCAGTTTCTGGAAAAGGTTAGAAAACACTATGGCATTCAGCTGGAAGTACTCTCCCCTGACCAGCAGGTGCTGGAAGCCTATGTGAAAGAAAAGGGGCTCTTCGACTTTTATGAAAGCGGCCACGGGGAATGCTGCGGGGTGCGCAAGATCGCACCGCTGCGGCGCAAACTGGCAGGCGTGGATGCCTGGGTCACAGGCCAACGCAAAGACCAGAGCCCTGGCACGCGCAGCCATGTGCCAGTGATCGAGATAGACGGTGGTTTCAGTGGTCCAGGCCAGGAATTGGTCAAGTTCAACCCGCTGGCCAACTACAGCAGCGAAGATGTGTGGAACTACATCCGCATGCTGGAAATCCCCTACAACAGCCTGCACGAACGGGGCTTTGTCAGTATCGGCTGCGAACCCTGCACCCGCCCGGTACTACCCAACCAGCATGAGCGCGAAGGTCGTTGGTGGTGGGAAGAGGCGACACAGAAGGAATGCGGCCTGCATGCGGGGAATTTGATCGCTAAGGGCTAACACCAGCGGTAAGCGACCAGCTTGCCGCTAGTGCCGAAGGCGTCAATGCACCGGCAACTCCACGCCTTCAAATATTTCATCCAGTTCGGCCTTGGTGTGGCATTGCAGGGCTTTTTCTACCCGTTCGCGGGTCAGATGCGGGGCAAACTCCTGCATAAAGTCATACATAAATCCGCGCAGAAAGGTGCCGCGGCGAAAGCCAATCTTGGTCACGCTGGATTCGAACAGGTGCCCTGCGTCGATCATCACTAAATCAGCATCCAACACCGGGTCAACCGCCATTTTGGCGACAATACCCACGCCCAGCCCAAGGCGCACGTAAGTCTTGATTACATCCGCATCAGCGGCAGTGAACACTACCTTGGGTGACAGGCCACGGTTGCTGAAAGCGTCATCCAACTTAGAGCGTCCGGTGAAACCGAATACGTAGGTCACCAATGGATGCTCCGCCAACGCCTCGAGCGTCAGGCTGGCAGTTTGCGTTAATGGATGCCCCTTGGGCACGATGACGCAGCGATTCCACCGGTAGCAGGGCATCATCACCAGGTCGGCAAACAGTTCCAGCGCTTCGGTGGCAATGGCAAAATCGGCCGTGCCGTCCACGGTCATTTCGCAAATCTGGATTGGCGTGCCCTGATGCATGTGCAACGACACATCGGGATAACGCTGAATAAACTTGCTGATGATCGGCGGCAATGCATAGCGTGCCTGGGTATGAGTCGTGGCTAAGGTGAGATTGCCCTTACGTTCATTGCTGAACTCCTGCGCTATCTGCTTGATGCTGTCGACCTTGCGCAAAATCTCACCGGCAGTATGAATGATCCGCTCGCCCGCTGGGGTAATACGGGTAAGGTGTTTGCCACTGCGGGAGAAAACTTCAACACCGAGCTCGTCTTCAAGCAAACGTATTTGCTTGCTGATACCCGGCTGGGAGGTATACAGACTCTGGGCAGTAGCGGAGACATTCAGATCATGGTGCGCCACTTCCCAGATGTAGCGGAGTTGCTGCAATTTCATCAGTGCGTTCCCCTGTTGTATCCAGCGGCGCCATCTCCCGGCGCTTTATAACCATATTAGCTTATTTAACAATCAGGTTAGACCATAAAATCTGGAGATGACTGCAACAGGGCTGAAATATTCCGACCGCCGGTCACTGTTTGAAAGGCTGCCGGCCTTTTTTGCTCAGGGTTTGATCAGTAGATTACTGATGCCATGCGGCACATGCCCGGTAGGCACCACACCTACCGCACTACGGCAGTGCCCCTCCTGGTCATCGAAAAACAGATCGGCGCCAAAAGCACGCAGAAACTCGGACTTATCCATGCCCCCGAGAAAAAGCGATTCATCGAGACGAATATCCCATTCGCGCAGGGTGCGTATTACCCGTTCGTGGGCTGGCGCACTGCGGGCAGTAAATAGCGCGGTACGAATAGGGCACTCACCCGCAGCAAACTCGGTCTGGATACGATTGAGTGCCGCGAGAAAGGCTTTGAATGGGCCACCGCCTAGCGGATCACGAGCCGAAGCCAACTCGTTGGCCTGAAAGGCTTCCAGACCGTCGCGTTGAAACACCTGCTCGGATTCATCAGAAAACAATACGGCGTCGCCATCGAAGGCGATTCGCAATTCGTCACGCATTTCTCTAGGTTGCTTGGAGGGAAGAATAGTCGCAGCGGCAAAGCCAGCTTCCAGCGTGCTGCGCACATCTTCGGCATGCGTTGACAAAAATAACTGGGTGCCAAACGCCGGAATATACTGGAATGGGCTACGCCCACCGGCAAAGGCCGCGCGCGTAATACCCAAGCCATAATGCTGAATGGAGTTGAATACTCGTAGACCAGTATCGGCGCTATTACGCGACAGCAGTACCACTTCTACTCGGCTGTCTCCCTCAAGCATGCTGTTAATACGCAACAGCTTCTGAACCAAGCCGAAGGCCTCCCCCTGCTCCAGCGGCGTATCTTCCCTGGCTATCTGATACTGCCGATAGGCTTCCAGGCCTTCCTGTTCGTAAACCTGATGACTTTCATCCAGATCAAACAGCGCTCGGGATGAAATGGCTACGACCAACTTATCGCCTAACCTGACCGGCATACTCTTTCCTCAATCGGGTTGCAGGTAAGTGTCTTGTACAAATTGCAGCATGTTCAACAATGCCTCGGTTTTTGGCATGCTGCAACCGGCCTCTGCGCCCAGTTTCAAGGCTTCGCCGTACAGACTGTCCAGCTCCATCGGCCGTTTGTGCAGCCAATCGTGGTACATGCTGGGATAGTAATCAGGCATGTGCCGTGTCGCTTTCAGCAGCTTGGCCGCATAGTCCTCAGGCATAGCGTGACCGCACGCCTTGGCAGCGGCAATCACTTCGCCCATCAAATCACCGATCAGTTGCCGGCTGGCAGCGCTCTTGAGCAGCGCTTGCGTACCCGCGTCGAGCAACACGGAAACACCATTAAAAGACGCGTTCCAGACCAACTTCTGCCACCTTGCCGCGTCAATGTTGGCCATTTCGCGTGCTTCAATACCGGCGCCGCGAAACAGCTCGGCAGCGGTCGCAATGATCTCGGCGGCTGCGGCCCCGGACGCAGGGCCGGAGTGATAGCCCAGGTCCACCAGGCCATTAGCCTGGTGTTTCACCTGGCCGGGGCCTTCACGGTACAGGCAGACGTAACACAACCCGCCAACCAGATGGATATGATCGGGGAGCAACGGGCGCAAATAAGTTTCGTTGTTCAAACCATTCTGGAACAGCACCACCTTCGCCCCTGGCGCGGCTGCCGCCGCTATGATGGGCGCTAAATCGGCATTGCCGGTGGCCTTGGTGCCCACCAACAACCAGTCGCAGGGCGGCATACTGGCAACATCCTTGTAGGCCTGCACCGGGTTCAGCGTCATGCTGCCGTGCACCATACTGTCTACCGTAATGCCGTTCTTGACCACGGCGTCATATTCGCTGCGCAACAGAAAATGCACATCATGACCGGCCCGTGCCAGCATCAGTCCGTAGAAGCCACCAATAGCTCCGGTTCCGATAACGCCTATACGCGGTTTTGCCTGCTGCATGAGAACCTCTTTACTCGCATGGATTGTTTCACACTGGGTGTCTGAAACTGTTCTGTGACGCCTATGGTAATCGGCACGCCCACGCCGAGACAGTCAGCCACGCGACAAAGCCGCCCAGAATCAAATTTTCCTGCTAATTGAGGCGTTTAATCGACCCAATACAGCATCCCGGGCTAGCCTCGTTGAGCATCCTTGATTAAGCTGTCTGCACTTATTAAAGGCAGCCCGATTGACTGCCTACTGACTTGCCGGGATAGATGATGGCCGACTTACCTATTAATGATCTCAACGTCGCCTCCAATGAGGTACTGATTACACCTGCCCAACTCAAGGCCAAGATCCCCATTAGTGAGGCCTCGGAAACTACTGTGGTGCAAAGCCGCCAAGTGATCCGTGACATCCTGGATGGCCGCGACCACCGCGTGTTTATTGTTATTGGCCCCTGCTCCATCCATGACCTGGAGGCTGCCAAAGATTATGCGGCACGCCTGAAAAAGCTCGCAGACGAAGTCGGTGATACGCTGTATCTGGTCATGCGCGTGTATTTTGAAAAGCCGCGCACCACAGTAGGCTGGAAAGGTCTGATCAACGATCCCTACCTGGACGATTCTTTCAAGGTTGCAGATGGCCTGCACATAGGTCGCCAATTGCTCAGCGACCTTACTGCGATGGGCTTGCCGACCGCAACCGAAGCTCTGGACCCCATTTCCCCCCAGTACTTGCAGGACCTGATTTCCTGGTCTGCCATTGGTGCGCGCACTACCGAGTCGCAAACCCATCGCGAGATGTCCTCCGGCCTGTCTTCGGCGGTTGGCTTCAAGAATGGTACCGACGGCAGCCTGACGGTGGCCATCAATGCGCTGCAGTCGGTTTCCAGCCCGCACCGTTTCCTGGGTATCAATCAGGATGGTCAGGTATCGATCGTCACCACCAAGGGCAACCAGTACGGCCATGTGGTGCTGCGCGGCGGTAACGGCAAACCCAATTATGATTCGGTCAGTGTTTCCCTTTGCGAAAAGGAGCTGGCGAAAGCGGGCATCGCGCCGAACATCATGGTCGATTGCAGCCACGCCAATTCCAACAAGGATCCCGGCTTGCAGCCGCTGGTCATGGATAACGTGGCCAACCAGATTCTGGAAGGCAACAACTCGATTATCGGCCTGATGGTAGAAAGCCATATTGGGTGGGGCAGCCAGTCCATTCCCAAGGATCTGTCGCAACTAAAGTACGGCGTCTCGGTTACCGATGCCTGTATTGACTGGGACACCACGGTGGAAAGCGTGCGCAGCATGCACGCCAAACTGAAAGATGTACTGCCGCGCCGCCAGCGCAATATAAGCTGATCAGGACGCTGGACGGAAGGCTTCGATCACGGCCGGATTGCATTCCAGATACGGCCCGCCCATCAAATCTATGCAGTAGGGAACGGCGGGAAACACCGCGTCCAGACACTGGCGTATGGCTCTGGGCTTGCCCGGCAAGTTGATAATCAAACTGCTGCCGCGCAACCCGGCGGTCTGCCGGGAAAGAATGGCGGTGGGTACATATTTCAGAGATTCGGCGCGCATCAATTCACCGAACCCGGGCATCATGCGGTCACAGACCGCTTCAGTGGCTTCCGGCGTGATATCACGCTCAGCCGGGCCCGTGCCGCCGGTGGTGACAACGAGGCAACAATCCTCTTCATCGACCAGATGCTCAAGCGCCTGCTCGATCTGCCGCGCCTCATCTGGAACCAGACGGTAGACCGGCTCCCACGCACTGCTCAAATAGTCGCTCAGGGTGTCAATAATCGCCTTGCCCGAGATATCCTGATAGACGCCAGCGCTGGCGCGATCACTGACGGTAAGTATTCCGATTCGGGTTACCTTGGTCATATTCTGCCCTCAATACAACTGGATTATTTCGCCATCACGACTCAGTGCCAGGAACTGGGCGACCATGCCGGCCTGAATCTGCTCCATCATCATCTTCAACGGTTGTTCAGCTTCATCGCCATTCGGCTGCACCCCGCCGCGCCCGCTCATGGCCGAGACAAACGCAACGTTCCAGTAAATACCGGTCCGCTCTGACTCGGCAACCAGAGTACCGAAATCCTCTACTTCGCTGGGCAGCTTGTCGACACACAAAACCGGGCTTAATGTCCCGCCCTCGCCCCGCTCAAATTGGCTGATTTGCTCGGCAGTGGCTCCTTCGGGCAGCTCGGCCGTGGCGAACACAAACAGCAGCCGTTGCGGCTCTGTTTGCATGCCGGCGACGCGGATCAAGTCTGAGTAGGTTTCAATATTCATGCTCGCGGTACCTTGTCTCGAATATCGGTATAGCGTAGCAACTGCCCGCCGCTGGTTTACGGGGCATTGGAGGAAGGGGCGGTGCCTCTTTCGAGGTACTAACTTCGAGGGTCGGCTTAGCTCTGCCGTGCCCGGAGCTTTTCCTGGCGCTGCATGTAGCGTTCAACATAGGAGCATGAGGGTATGACCTGGTATCCCCGGTCGCGAGCAAACTGCAGCGCATGCTCGGTCAATTTCGCGGCCAAGCCTTTGCCACGTAGCGCGTTGGGGACGAACGTGCGATAGATATCCAGCGTTTTCCGACCAAGATCCATGTAAGCCAAGTAGGCACGGGTGCCATCAATAGTGACATAGAATTGTTTATCATCCGGATCGTGCTGGACGATTATGCTCTGCTCCATACTTGTTCTCCCCGGCAGTATAAATGCCTGCAAAGACTGTTGACCCCCGCCAGCCGAAAAAATTCACTGGTGGAGGCCAATCCGTTTATACCGGCGGATTTACTCCCACCCCGAGAGCCATCAGCAGCGCTATCGATGCCAGACAAGCGACTACCGGAATAGCCACCGTGACCATAAACATGTCTTTATAAGCTTCCTTATGTGTCAATCCCATGATCATGAACGTGGCAATCACCGCACCGCAATGCGGCAGAGAATCCAGCCCGCCGGAGGCGATAGCGGCAATACGGTGAAGAATCTCCGGCTCAACACCCATTTCAAGATAGCTGGGGGCGAGCGTTTGCATGAATATCTGCAAACCACCTGACGAAGAGCCGACGATTGCAGAGACGACACTGGCCGAGGCAAAGACCGAGAGCAACGGTGGCAGGTCGGCGTTGAGCATCCACTGAGCAAACTGACCAAAGCCCTCCGTTTGCGTTACAACGCCGCCAAAACCGATGACGGCGGCGGTATTGATCAGCGGCATGATGGAATCTTCCGCTCCCTGTCCAAACACCTCCACCATCTTGCGGCGCATGCTCGGGAAGAGCACCACGCAGGTTAACGATCCCAACACCAGCGCCATACTCGGCCAAATGATCGGTTGTACCTGGCTGAACGCCAAGAGTGAAGCGAAACCACTATCACTCTGCGACCAGTCACCCAGACCGATAATCAAACGGGGTAACATGATGACACCCAGCACCACCGCCATGGGGACCAGAGCCAGCTTCCAGGACGGCACATCCTCTGGGTCGCCCGCCAGTTGTTCCATGCGCCGGTCCTGCATATTTTCGACAAAGCCCTCACCGTTGGCTTTGGCCAGCCGCCAGCCGCGCTCCACGTACCACATGCCCAGGCCAGCCATGATCAAGGCGGCGAACAACCCTATCCAGCCACCCGCGAACAAATCGGTACCCAGTGAACTGGCCGAAATGACGTTATGAATGGATGGCGTGCCGGGCAAGGCTGTCATGGTAAAGGTGCCTGCACCTACCGATGTAGCGGCCGCCCAGAGACGCTTGGGGAGATTAGCTTCGCGCATCAGCGTGATGCCTAGCGGATACATGGTGAACACCACCACGAACACCACCACACCGCCGTAGGTAAGCAACGCACAGACAATCATGCCGACCAGCAGCGTCTGTTTAACACCGAGGCTACGGGTGATCGCCAATGCAATGCTTTTAGCCGCCTGGCTGGTCGCCATGGCCTTGCCAAATATGGCGCCACACAGAAATAGCAGGAAGAAGCGGCCGGCGAAGCTGAAGGCTCCCAACGAGCCGGAGGGGTAATATTCCAGCAACGTGCGGGGAATCAGCAGACCATTGGTTAGCGCTACCACCAATGAGCAGACCAGGGATGCGATAAAAATATTGATGCCTCGCATGGCCATGTAAATCAGCAGGGCCAACCCCGCCAGCAATCCCAGATTACCCAGCATCGCGTATTTTCCTTATAGTTATTGATTTCAACTGGGTCACAATACCTCAGCAGCGAGACAATACAATAAGCAACCGGTTCGTTCTATATGCTGAATACCCCATGATTTATGATCCACATCAATTCCGCACTCGGCGGAAAATGCTAAGCTTTCTATGCTGGGTGACCGGCATATACACGAATTGACGAGACGAATTGGCGAATAGAGATTTGCAAATAGGGGATCGACATGAAAAACGTTTTGACTGTATCGACCGTTGCATTGGCGGCCTTGCTGGCTGCTGGTTGCAGCAACACCCAATATCAGCAAGAAACCACTAGCAGGCTCTCAGCGACAGAAACGGCAACGGCACGCGCTCAGGCCCGAGCAGATGAAGCCTATCGTAAAGCCGAGGAAGCCATGGCAGCAGCCCAGCGCGCCCAACAGGCCGCGGATGAAGCCAACGAGCGAGCCATGCGCATGCTGGAACAAACTAGCCGCAAGTAGCTATTGCTCTGTTGTGCGAGCAGATGATGCCGGTCTATTCGGGCCGGCGTTATCTGCCATCGCCTACCTCTGCCCTATCGCAGTGGGCATGCCACTTTCCTCGAAAACGGCATCACGAATACGGTTCCAGTCCAAACGCAGATCGATAAAGCGCTCCGCCTCTTCTGCCAGCAATTGCTGGACAGCAGCCTGACGATCTATGGTTGATGGCATGCCGTGCTCATCCAGCGGCGTGTGAACCTCGATTAGCAGCTCGTCATTGCGCAACCCAAGCTTGTAAGGCTGGTTGACTATGCGCACCGGCGTACCGATCGGGATTAACGGAAAAAGCGCGGCGACATCCTCATTACGCATGCGAAAACAGCCGTGACTCACACGCATGCCAATACCAAATTTCTTATTGGTGCCGTGAATCACATAGGCGCCCATCGCCAGATTCATTTTAAACGGCCCCATTGGGTTGTCCGGCCCTGGCGGCACCACTGTAGGCAAAAAATCACCCTTTGCGGCGTGCTCATCCCGGATCGACTGAGGCGGATACCAGGATGGATTGGCTTCCTTGCGCGCCACCTGGGTGTCGCCCAACGGAGACGACCAGCCTTCACGGCCGATGCCCACCGGATAGGTGATAACCCGATCGCCTTCCGGGGGGTAATAGTACAAACGGTATTCCGGCAAGTTGATCACAATACCTTCACGCGGCCCCTCTGGCAGGATCCGCTCGGCGGGCAGCGTAATATGCGCTCCGTCGCCTGGCAGCCAGGGATCGAGACCAGGATTGGCGGCCAGCATTTCCAGGTAACCAAAGCCGTAATGTTCACCCAGATCGGCCAGCGTATCTTCATAAACAGCCTGCACGCTCAGCGCTTTGCCGATCACGCTCTGCTCGGGGCCGTCCAAGGGGTATTCGTAAGCAGCCAGTGCGGGAGCAACCAGTAGCAAACCCAGTAACAGGGTGCGGACCGCCATTTCACTGCCCACCCTGGCGGTAAAGCTCGAACTGCTGCGCAGTAGCGCGGAACCCAGCCTCGTCAGAGCACGAGCGCTCAGCGGGTGTTAGTTGCTTCTTGCTACCAACACCCTTGCTTGCGCGCGCCTGGCTCAGGCATTGCGGGCAAAGACTGGGCAACACCGCACGCAGCAACTCCCGGTAAACCGGGCGAGCGGGCAGCAGATCGCCACACAAGGTCCGCTCTACTGGGTTATCCAGACGCATGTTGATATCCACCATGTGTGTATGCCAAGGATCTCCAACAAACAGGTCCTGTTGTTCATTCTGCTCTACTACACACCACCGCTTGGCCAACCACGCAACCGTCACCTAATACCTCTCCCAATTAATGGCGGCATCAAGGCTGCAACCAAGCCTCAATATAGGGCCAAACATTCTCCAAAATCTGCGACTGAGCAGCAGCAGTCGGATGGATACCATCAGACTGCATCAGACTTTGATCCGCTTCCCCCGCAATCCCCTCCAGTACGAACGGCATCAACGCGATATCGTACTCATCACTAACGTCAGCAAAGACCTGCTCGAAGGCCTGGGTATAGCGCACACCGTAATTAGGCGGGATACGCATACCCAACAGTAATACCTCTGCGCCAGACTCCAACGACTGCTCTACCATCGCCGAAAGATTCTGTTGCATATTGTTTGGAGGCATTCCACGCAACCCGTCATTACCGCCCAATTCTATCACGACCAGGGCCGGCCCATGCTGCTCCAGCAGCCGTGGTAAGCGGGCCAGCCCCCCGGCGGTAGTGTCGCCACTGACCGAGGCATTGATGACACTGGCGTCGACCCCCTGCTGCTCCAAGCGCTGTTCCAACAGAGCGGTCCAGCCCTGATCGATTTCCAGACCGAAAGCGGCACTGATACTATCTCCGACAATCAATATACCCTGGGCACCAGCAGTCATTACTGGCGCCGCTAACAACAAGCAAACCAGCAATACTTTTTTCACATTTCTCAAAGGCAGATTCCATGTCAGACAACGTCATCGTTGCCAGCCACCTTAGCAAAGTCGTCCGCAGCTCGGAAGCAGACCTGACGATTCTAGACAATGTCAGCCTGCAAATCAGCCGCGGCAGCAGCGTAGCCATTGTCGGCGCCTCCGGTTCGGGCAAGTCGACGCTGCTCAGCCTGCTCGCCGGCCTGGATTTGCCCAGCAGTGGCGAAGTCCATCTGGCCGGGAAAACGCTCAGCCAGCTGGATGAGGATCAACGCGCTGCGCTGCGTGCCGAGCATGTCGGGTTTGTGTTCCAGTCCTTTCAACTGCTCGATAGCCTGACAGCGCTGGAAAATGTGATGCTGCCGCTGGAGCTGCATGGTCGCAAAGATGCCCAGGCCCGGGCTGGGGATCTGCTCGCCCGGGTCGGCTTGGCCGCCAGGCTGACGCACTATCCGCGACAACTGTCGGGGGGTGAGCAGCAACGGGTCGCCATCGCCAGAGCCTTTGCCAGCGAGCCGGACATCCTTTTCGCCGACGAACCCACCGGCAACCTGGATGCCGTCACCGGCCAGCGCATTACCGACCTCTTGTTCGAGTTGAACCGTGAGCAGGGCGCAACTCTGGTATTGGTCACCCACGATCAGCGGCTGGCGGAGCGCTGCCACAGCGCCCTGCATCTGGAGGCTGGGCGTTTGCTGGAGGCCGCCCATGCGTAACAGCACGCTGCCCCTGGCAGCCCGGCTACTGACCCGGGAATGGCGCGCGGGCGAGCTGCGCGTATTGGTCATGGCGCTAGTGATCGCAGTGCTGGTCAGTACCGCGATCAGCTTCTTCACTGACCGCCTGCAACGCGGCATGGTCAGCCGCGCGGCAGAATTTCTTGGCGCGGACATGATCATCTCCTCACGCTCGGTGTTGCCTGAGCAATACCTCCAGGAGGCAAAGGCACGGGGACTGGAGCATGTCGAAGTAGTAGAATTTTCCAGCGTCATGGCCAGCGATGACGACATGCAATTGTCCAGCGTCAAAGCGGTCACGGACGGCTACCCGCTGCGCGGTGAGGTGCGTATTGCCGAGCAACTGTTCGGCGAAGAGCAGATCGCCACAGGCGTACCCCCACCGGGTCAGCTATGGATCGAGCCGCGCCTGGCTGCTTACCTGGAACTGGATAGTGGCTCCAGCCTGGATGTGGGCGTTAGCCGCCTAGAGGTTAGTGCCTTGCTGACCCATGAGCCGGACCGGGCAGGTGATTTCTACAGCCTCACACCCCGCGTACTGATGAACATGGCCGATCTTGAAGCTACCAATGTGGTCCAACCCGGCAGCCGTGTGCGTTACCGGCTATTGCTCAGCGGCGACGAAGCGGCGTTGCAGGGCTACAGCCAGTGGCTGAGCCCAAAACTGGAAAGCCACCAGCGCCTGACCACGGTCGCAGATGATAATCGCCAGATTGGCGGCGCGCTGGAGCGCGCTGGCCAGTTTCTTGGGCTGGCCAGTATTGCTGCGGTAGTCCTCGCCGGCGTGGCCGTGGCCCTGTCCGCCAGCCGCTTTGCCAGTCGGCATTTTGATACCAGTGCCTTGCTTCGCTGCCTGGGTGCGAGCCGCCGCAAGGTAATGGGGATCTTTGTCATCCAACTGGCCTGTCTTGGCCTGATAGCTACAGTGATGGGCTTGGTACTGGGCTGGGTAATGCAGTGGGGCCTGGTATACCTGTTACGTGATCTGCTACCGCCTAACCTGCCGGGCGTTGGCCTCAAACCCCTGCTGGTCGGCGCTGCCACTGGCTTGATCGCGCTGGCCGGCTTTGCCTTGCCACCGCTCCTCAGGCTCGGACAGGTGGCACCACTGCGGGTATTACGCCGAGATCTAGCGCCGCTGCCCAGCAGTGCTTGGCTGATTTATGGGCTGGCGCTCGCCAGCTTGACGCTATTGATGTGGCAGTTCACCGGCGATCTGCGTATCACCCTGGCCGTCGTGTTCGGCGGCGCACTGGCCGCGCTGGCGCTCGGCCTGGTAGCGCTAATACTCTTGCGTGCCGCCGGCGGCCGCTTGCGCAACGCCAGTCTGGCATGGCGCCTGGGCAGCGGCCAACTGCTCAAGCAACCCACCGCAGCGGCAGGACAAATTCTCGCCTTTGGCTTGATTTTGATGTCCATGGTCGTGGTACTGATCATGCGCACTGAACTGTTGGATACCTGGCAAGCGCAATTGCCAGAGGACACTCCCAACCATTTCGCACTGAATATTCTGCCCAGTGAAGCCGATGCCTTTTCCGCTGCGCTGAATCGCATCGGCGCAGTCAGTGCCCCGCTCTACCCGGTTACGCCCGGTCGCCTGAATGAAATCAACCATCAACCAGTACGTGAGATCGTTACCAAGGACAGCCAGGGAGAACGCGCTGTCAGCCGCGATTTGAGTCTGACCTCCTCGGCCGAGATGGCCGCAGACAATGCCTTAATCGGTGGCCAATGGTGGGCAGAGGATGTAGCGGTGGATGCGGCACTGGTATCAGTAGAATCCGAGCTGGCCGCGAGCCTGGGTCTGAAACTGGATGACCTGCTGACTTTCGTGATCGGCGGGCAGATCGTCGAAGCCCGGGTCAGCAGTTTCCGCGAAGTGAACTGGGACAACTTTACGCCCAACTTCTACATGGTGTTCTCGCCCGGCACGCTGGACAACATGCCCACGACCATCCTGACCAGCTTCAGCCTGCCGGTTGAGCAGCGTGACGCACTGCGCGAGCTGACCAGGGAATTTCCGGCGATGACCCTGCTCGAAGTGGAAGCCATACTCGCGCAGATACGCGAGATTCTCGCCCAGGTGACCCTGGCGGTGGAGTACGTATTGCTGTTTGTGCTGCTGGCGGGCTTTACCGTGCTGTTTGCCGCGCTGCAGTCGACGCTGGACAATCGGCTCTACGAAGGCGCCCTGCTGCGCACCCTGGGGGCGCGCAGACAACTGCTGCGCCAGGCCAACCTGATGGAGTTTGCCCTGCTCGGTGCGCTGGCCGGGGTCATGGCCATCGTCGCCGCAGAGCTGATTACGCTGCTGCTGTACCGCTATGCGCTGAATCTGGACTGGCGGCCGCACTACCTATTGTGGCTGGCCATCCCGCTGGGCGGCGCCTTGCTGATTGGCGCTGCTGGCGCCTTGGGCACCCGGGCCGTGGTGCGCGAAAGTCCGATGCGCCTGATCAACCGGGGCAACTGAGGATGAGCCGCTACCGACCGCCGCGCAGCGCCGGCACGCCGTTGATCACCGCCGAAGGGGCGCAGCGTCTGCGCGACGAACTGCATGAGCTCTGGTATGTGCGCCGGCCGGCAGTCACCCAGGCGGTGAGCGACGCAGCGGCGCTGGGCGATCGATCGGAGAACGCAGAATATATCTACGGCAAGAAAATGCTCCGCGAAATAGACAGCCGGGTACGCTTTCTGCGCAAACGCCTGGAGAGCCTCAAGGTCGTTGCGCAGCAACCCTCGGATTGCTCGAAGGTCTATTTCAGCGCCTGGGTCAGCCTCGAGGACGAAGACGGCCAGGCGCTGCAATTGCGTATAGTAGGGCCCGATGAAATAGACACTCAGCGGCGGCACATCAGCATCGACAGCCCCATGGCCCGTGCGCTGCTGGGTAAATCGTTGGATAATGAAATCAGCCTGCTGGCACCCGTCGGGGAAAAGCATTACTGGATTACCGCCATCAACTACAGCGAGCCAACGTCATGATCAGACTAGACTGTGAATATCACCACCCTAACCTTCCATTACAGCAACGAGGTCGAGCATGAACGCCAACGGCAATGCCAACCCCACCGGCAAGCTGGACAAGATTCTCGCCGAGGCCCAACAGCGCCGCGAGACCGGCTACCGGGACAAAGCGTTGAAGATGTATCCTTGGGTGTGCGGACGCTGCGCGCGGGAGTTCAGCGGCAAGCGGGTCAGTGAACTGACGGTACATCATCGCGATCACAACCACGACAACAACCCACAAGACGGTTCAAACTGGGAACTGCTGTGTCTTTTCTGCCATGACAATGAGCACTCGCGCTACACCGACCAACAATACTTCTCAGACGCATCCGTGAGTTCGCCGACAACAGCGGTAGCCACTCACAATCCTTTTTCGGCACTGGCCGACCTGCTTAAAAAACCGGAAAAATAACATTTTCATTCCATCGCGGCTCGACCGCCACATGGTAACTGCGTGACCGGCACATGCTCGCCACGCGGCCAGGGTTATGCAATGTCGATCAAATACGCCCTGCGATCTTGACTTTTATCAACAAAAGCTTGGCGTCACGGAGCCCTGAAAGCGCCGCCCTATCGACCCACAACCCATGCGTACCCGATGAGCACACAGCATCTGCTCCTGGTTGTGAAGTGATAAAAGTCAACCTGCGCGACACAAAGTCCGGTCAAAATGAACCCGGCAATCCACGCTGTCGTTACTGGACCTGGAAGCGTCCCGATGATGAGCTGCTATCTGAGGGAGGAGATTTAGCCGCGACGGGCCAGCAGGCGCTGATCGACCAGGCAAATCGGCTCGGGCGAAACCACTCGCCAGGGGCTTTGAGGCGCTGGCGCAGGGTTTCCGACAAATCCCGAGCAGCGCCGCCGCCCTTCTTCTGCGCAGCGATGTACGTTATTCAGTCCTGTTCGAGCGTCAGGTAGACCGCCGTCTGGTTGAGCAACTGGTAGGCGACCTCGCCGAAGGTGATGGGGCCGGTGAGGCGCGCCGTCTGGCGTCCCTGCAACTGCGAATAGAGATAATTGAGGATGCAGTTGCAGCCGAACAGGATGGGGCCGCCGTCGCTGGGCATGGCTTCCAGGAAGCGCTCGCTGTAGTCCTCCACCGCGTCGGCGAACCGGTAGTTGACCCCGGCGAACACCGGCGCGTAGAAGGACACCAGACCCGGCTCAGACTCCAGCGACTGGATGCTGACATTGATCATGGCCCCGCAGTAGTCGGCCACCAGCGGCAGGCGGGTGTCGATGCCGCGCGCGCGGATCAGCTCCAGCAGGCTGCCGCGTACGCCATCGATCAGGCAGTCGCGGGCGGCAAAGCCAGTCTGGTCGAAGTTCAACGTCGGTCCCGCGCCGGGCTTGAACAGGTTCACCGCATGCACCACCGCCGCCTGGTCGTGCGGCAGGGGGATGTGCAGGACGATGGCTTGGTCGGTATAACAGTGACCGCTGCGGCCGTCGATCACCTGGGCCTGGGCGCTGCCCAGCTGATCCAGGTGCACGCCCGCGACCCAGCCGGCAATCGGCTTGATGTACATGTCGGTATAGTTGGGGGCTTCGCGGGCATAGTCCTCGAGCACGGCGCTGGCGGCCGGCAGAATGACGATGCTGAAGCCATTTTCCGGGGCGTCTTCAAGCATGTGCGGTAGCCGCTCGCGGTCATAGCAGACGATTTCGCCGTCCGGTTGACCGAAGCGCTGGACGAACACCCGGTCGAGACGACAGGTGCCGCCCTCGCTCGCCATGAAATAGGGGGTGGTGCCGCCGATCCAGTTGCCCTTGGGCAATGCTGCCAGGCACTCGATATGGCCGGCGATGGCCAGGGTTTCGCCGCGCTCGATCAAGGCGCTGGCCTGGCGCAGATCGAGCAGTGCGCTTGTCGCAGTGGCGTTGCTCATGGCTGGTCGCCCTCTGTGGCCTGCTGCCGATCGCTGTTCAGCTGGGCAATCTCGTGCTCCAGATGCTTTTCATGCTTGATGAAGAAGCGCCGCAGTTCACTGATCCGGAGGACCTGTATATCCGGGTCATGCGCCCTGGTAAAGTCCTGGCGGGCGCGGGCCAGCAGCAATTTCAGACTCAGCAAACGGATCTCGAACGGGCAATCCAGCGCCAGCAGGCGCACCCATGCCCGGTCGTCGCTGGCGGGAATGGTGCTGCCGGTTTGTCCCGCCGGATCGTCCAGTTGCAGGCGTGCCCGCAGCTCCGTGTCCGCCGTGGCCAACTGGCCAGACTCGATCGCATGCTTGATCTGCCAGGCAAGGTGAATGTCGATATCCAGCAGGGTGCAGACCTGACTATAGCGCAGGCCGTCCTGCATGCACTGGATCACCCGCCGGGCCAGGCCATGGGTGAAGTCGCTGGCGCTTTTACCGAGGAAGGGGTGCGCTGGCAGGCCGTCCTGCTCCGGCAGGCTGGCATGGATATAGGTCTTGTAAACGCCGATATTGGTATGCCGCCAGCGTGAACGGGGCTGTTCGCCGAGGTAGCGGCCGAACCAGCTCTTGCCAGTGCTCAGGTAAGCATGCACCTCGCGGCTGTGGGTATCGACACGGATCCGGCTGACCTCCCAGGGCTCGTTCACCTCCAGCAACCAGCGGCACAATTCTGCGTCTTTCACCCTGACCTCCCTGTATTGGTTTACCCGTCCAGGGACATTCACATGGGGGTGCGCGGCGAGCCAGGGAACCTTGGCACTAAGTCGTTGCTACTTGCTTGTTGCGACTTGCGCACTAGTATGGCGACAACCTCCTATGAGGCTGTCCGAGAACGGCCGTTGAGTGCAAATTGCTGGTTGGACCGGGGGGACGTCTAGTTGCCCATCCGCCTGATCGAAAACACCGAGAAAAAGGAAAAAACTGAACATACTCTGAAGCGCAGCATGCAACTGAGCAACGCAGGGGGGAGCTGATAGTGACCACGACCGGAATCCATCTCGCCAATCGCCTCGGCCACGCACTAGAGTCAGCGCTCAAAGGACACGCTGATTACCAGTACGTCGATGATCAGTACGGGGTGAACGTCAGCTGGGAGCGTAACGAGTAGAGCCATCCGCTGCGGCTGTACGGGGTTACTGCTCATGCGTGACAGCGCATTGATTATGAGCAGTATTCCTTGCGGGCAAACGCGACACCTGAGCGTCAGCGCTCTGACGCCTAGCCTCGGCCGTGGGCCAGAGTCAAATCCAGGCCTTCACCCAACGGCACGATACGCGTCGGGTTGATGGTGTCGTGACTGTAGTAGTAATGCTGTTTGATGTGCTCAAAGTTAACCGTGTCCGCCACGCCCGGCCACTGATACAGCTCTCGTAAATAGCCGGCCATGTGCGGATAATCCTCAATACGCCGTATGTTGCACTTGAAGTGCCCATGGTATACCGGATCGAAACGCACCAAAGTGGTAAACAGCCGCCAGTCTGCTTCGGTGATCTTTTCGCCCGCCAGATAACGCCGTTCAGTCAGCAGTGCCTCCACCCAATCGAGCGCCTCGAAAAGCGCCTGACACGCCTTTTCATAAGCCGATTGGCTGGTGGCGAAGCCGCTCTTGTATACCCCATTATTGATCTGGTCATAGATGCGCTCATTGATGCGATCTATTTCTTCACGAAGGGCCTCGGGATAAAAATCCTGAGTATCGCCAGTCAGTTCATCAAAGGCGCTATTGAACAGCCGAATGATCTCCGCCGACTCATTATTGACGATGGTTGCCTCTTGCTTGTCCCACAGCACCGGCACCGTCACGCGGCCGCTATAATCGGCCTTGGCTCGGGTATACAGCTGATAATGATGGGTATAACCATATACCGGTTCTGGCGGAGCGTAGGTCCAACCCTGGTCGAGCATATGTGGCTCAACGGCGGTAACGCCAATATGCGCTTCCAGCCCCTTCAACTTACGCATGATCAGCGTCCGGTGCGCCCAGGGGCAAGCAAGTGACACGTAGAGATGATAACGGCCTGACTCGGGGGCAAAACGCCCGTCTTTTTCAACCGCTTCACGGAAACCCGCATCCTCCCGAACGAACTCACCGCCAGTGCTCTCGGTGTCATACCACTCATCGTTCCAGACGCCTTCTACCAGCCTACCCATAGATTCTACTCCTGTTCAGCGTGCCCATTAACATGACCATAGCCTGACAGGATGCGCCCTACCCTGACCAGCCATTGAAAAACCTTGCGGCAATTTCCCTCGAATGCGCGTATACTATTCGATCTATTTATCCCCCAAGGTTCACTCCAAGTATGTCCGATACCGCTCCGGCGGCACCGCAGTTTGCCGATTTAGGACTGCCTGCACCGCTTCTCGAGGCTCTGACCAGCCTCGGATATGAAACACCCTCCGCGATTCAAGCTGAGGCAATACCTACCCTTCTGGCTGGTGACGACCTGCTGGGCCTGGCCCAGACCGGCACCGGCAAGACAGCCGCATTCGCTCTGCCGGTACTCGCTGGTATTGACGTTAGCATCCGCGCCACACAGGCACTGATTCTGACGCCCACCCGCGAATTGGCATTGCAGGTGGCAGAAGCCTTCCAGCGTTACGCACAGAACATGCGCGGCTTTTCCGTGCTGGCTCTGTACGGCGGCTCAGCCTTTGCCCCCCAGTTCAAGGCATTGGAACGCGGCGCCCACGTGGTCGTTGCGACCCCTGGCCGCCTGACGGACCATATGCGCCGCGGCAGCATCAAGTTTGAAAACATGCGTTTTCTGGTCCTTGATGAAGCCGACGAGATGCTCAAAATGGGCTTCGCGGACGACCTTGACGCCGTCTTCGAAAAAGTACCCACGAACACCCAGAAAGCGCTGTTTTCCGCGACCATGCCTGCTGGCGTGCGTACCGTGGCCCGCAAGCACATGCGCGAGCCCAAGGAAATCCGCCTGCACAGTGGCGTGAGCAGCAGCCTGGATACCATCACCCAGATCGTCTGGGAGGTTTCCAACCACCACAAACTGGACGCCATGACGCGCCTGCTTGAAGTTGAGCCGGTCGAAGCCATGATCGTCTTCGTGCGCACCAAGACCGCCAGCATGGAAATTGCCGAGCGCCTTGAGGCCCGTGGATTTGCTGCCGCAGCATTGAATGGCGATCTCAGCCAACAGTTGCGTGAACAGGTGGTTGACCGCCTCAAACGCGGTCTGCTGGATATCGTCGTGGCCACTGATGTGGCGGCGCGCGGTCTGGACGTGGAACGCATCTCCCACGTATTGAACTACGATGTACCGCACGACAGCGAATCCTATGTGCATCGGATTGGTCGTACTGGCCGTGCTGGCCGTTCGGGCACAGCGATTCTGTTTGCTACCCCGCGTGAGCGTCGCCTGCTGCACCAACTGGAAAAGGCGACTGGTCAGAAAATTCTGAGCCAGGCTCTGCCCAGCGCTGATGCCGTCCGCAGCGGTCGTTTGACCAAGCTGGCGGCACGTATCAGTGGCGCACGGGAAACCACTGGCGCGCTGCATGAAAAGCTCGCCAATGACCTGCTTGAACTGACCAATTTGACCCCGGAAGAATTGGCGGCAACCTTGTTGGCCATTATGCCTAGCGCCAAAACACTGGTTGAACCGGTCAAGGACCTGCCCTCGGCACCTGCAGCCAACAGTGCCCGCGACGGCTTCGCCGAGCGTGATAGTGGCCTGGTGCGCTATAAGGTTAAAGGTGGGCGCTCAAACGGCCTGATGCCCAAGCCGTTGGTCGACGCACTCTGCCGCTTCGGTGGTCTGCAGCGCCAGCAAATTGGTCACATCAAGATGTTCACCGAGCACACTGGCGTGTACCTGCCAGAGCTGAATGAAGGTGCCCTGGCCAAGCTTGCCAGTGTGGAAATCAACGGTATCGCGTTGCAGATCCGCGCCTGGCCGTTACCAGCCGGTGAAGTCGAGCGCCCTGCCCGACCGAAGCCGCGCAAAGACTTCCCCAGCAAGCCACGCGCTGCCAAACCACGCCCGGCTAATTGATAGCCAACAGGCATGGAATGGATTGATATTGGCGTCAACCTGACTGATACGGCCTTCGATCATGATCGACCGGCCGTATTAGACAGGGCCTGGCACGCTGGCATCAGCCAAATGATACTGACCGCCACCTCCCTGGCGGGCAGTTTCCAGGTTCAACAGCTGTGCAAAGAAGATCCTTTGCGGCTGTTCTGTACTGCAGGTGTGCACCCGCACCAAGCACGCGACTGGACAGATGAACTGGCCAAAGAGATAGCCATGCTGGCACGAACTGATAGCGTCAAAGCCATCGGCGAATGCGGCCTGGATTTCAATCGCGATTTCTCACCCCGACCTCAACAGATCAAAGCCTTGGAGCAACAGCTGCAACTGGCCGTCGACCTGCAACTTCCGGTATTCCTGCATGAACGTGATGCCAGCACCCTGCTGATTGATCTTCTCAAGGATTATCGCGATCACCTGCCAAGAGCCGTGATTCATTGTTTCACGGGCGACAAAAGCGCATTGCATGGTTATCTGGATTTGGACCTGCATATTGGTATCACCGGCTGGATTTGCGACGAGCGCCGCGGCACTCATCTGCAGGAGCTGGTCAACAGCATCCCTGCACAACGGCTGATGCTGGAAACCGATGCACCTTGGCTATTGCCCAGAACACTTCGCCCCAAACCGAAGAAAAATCGTAACGAGCCGGCATTTCTTGTGGAGGTCGCCAGCATGGTCGCCCGCTGCCGCCAGCAACCGTTGCAGCAGTTAGCCGAGCAGACGACCGCCTGTGCCAGGTCTTTCTTCGAGTTGCCCGCAAGCACCTGAAAAACCCGCTACGCTGTCAGTAGTGCTTCAGTTCAGGTTATTCATATGGCTCGACGTACGCCTTCGCGCTTGTACCCGCCCGTATGGGTTATGTTGACGCTCAGCACCCTCGCCACCCTCACTCTGGGCGTTGGGCTGGCGATCTTTCATTACCAGCAGCAGAGCAAGGTCATCCTCAGTACCGGCGAAACCCTCTTTACCCATATCAGTCAACAAATTGAACAAGACCTGCTACGCCTTTATCAGCCGCCCATCCAGGCGCTTAATTTGCTCGCTCTGAGCGACCTGACCGCCACTACGTCGCTACAGCAGCGACTGCTGCACCTGCCCAAGCTGGCCCAGGTACTGGAAGATAACCCACAGCTCAACTCGCTGTACCATGGCTGGCCCAATGGCGATTATTTAATGCTCAGACCCTTGCGCAATGCGCCGTTGCGGACACGCTTTGATGCACCACCACAAGCCATGTGGATGGTCTGGAATATCCAACGCAGTGGAGGAACAGCCGAAGCAGTTTACGTTTTTCTCGACCCGCAATTACAGGTGCTGGCACAGCGTATAACCATCAACGATGGCTACGACCCCAGGCAGCGCCTTTGGTACACCAACGCCATCAATAGCGGCGCGCAGATTATTACTACGCCTTATATCTTTTTCTCCACCAGCGAATTCGGCACTACCCTCGCTCGTCCTGCTGCTGGCGGCGGAGTATTCGGCGCGGACCTGACCCTGGGCCAACTTTCCCACACCCTGGCCAACTTGCAGATAACCGAGCATTCGCAGCTGTTACTTTATGATCCCGAAGGCACGGTCATTGCCTACCATGATGTTGGCCGTATTCTTAACGTGGCACAGGGCACTGCATTGCGCCTGAAACGCTTTAACGAGCTCGGCAGCACGCTGCTGGCCGGCCTTGCCGAGGACGGCTTCCGGCAGGAGAGAACCGCCCGTCTGCAGATGGAAGGTCAGCGCTGGACGCTATCCCAAAGCCGCATAGACCTGTCAGGGCTGCCCGAGACCTACCTGGCCATTCTCGTGCCTGAACAGGAACTGCTGGCTGAGGCCTATCGTATTCGTCGCCACAGTGTCTGGATCACCTTGATCGCCAGCTTGGTATTTCTACCGGCAGCCTGGATTGGCAGCATCCGTCTGTTGCAACAGCGCCGCTGACTAATTGACCTGCGGCACTTGGACTTCCTAAGCAATTGGGTGATGATGGTGAAGAGCGCTTTTTTGAGCCGTGCCCGTTTCTACAGAGCAGGCCATATGACACCCTGGAGTAGCTACCTATATGCTTTATCTATTGCGCCGGTCAACTTGCCGCCTGCTGACTGCTACCACCCTGCTGCTGAGCGCCACATGCGTATTCGCGGCTGATCTGAGTAGCCTGCCAAACCAGGTCAGGGCCTCGTTGGACAACGCACGCATCCCCGCTAACGCAATGTCATTGGCTATTATTCCGCTGGAAGGTCAAGGCGTTGCGCAGTACATCAACGCCGACCAGGAAGTCAATCCGGCATCCACCATGAAGCTGGTAACCACCTACGCCGCGCTTGAGCTAATGGGGCCCACTTACCAATGGCGCACCTCACTGCATGGTACCGGGCCGATCGAGAATGGTGTGCTGCAGGGCGACCTGGTCTACCGCAGCAGTGGTGACCCGAAAATGACTCTGGAGCGCATGTGGACGTTATTACGTGATCTGCGCGCTGCCGGCGTCAAGGAAGTAAAAGGCGATCTGGTTCTGCAGCCCGCAGACATGCGTATGCCGTTAAACGCGATCCCCTTTCCGGATGATGGCAATGACCCGAGCAAACCATACCTGGTTGAACCCGATCCGTTGCTGACCAACCTCAAGGTGCTCACGCTAAGCAGCTTTGGCGAGCGTGATGGCGTGCGTATACACCTGGAACCGGCGCTGCCCGAGGTGACCGTCGACAATCAGCTGAAACTGTTGCCAAAGGTCAGTTCCTGCCCTTGGCCAAACATCGCGTACTCAATCCAGGATCAGGGTACCCAGGCACAAGTCACATTGACTGGCGCCCTGCACGAAGGCTGCTCGGTGCAGCGCTACATGTCTGCCCTGAACGCGCAAACCTATACCGGCAGCGTATTACGCTCGCTATGGGAAGAAATGGGCGGCAAGATTAGCGGTACCACCCGCATTGGCCGCGTGCCTGCCAACGCGCAACAGCTTGCCCACAACGACTCAGGTGATCTGGTCAGTGTGATTCGCGATATCAACAAGTTCAGCAACAACACCATGGCTCGCCAACTGTTTCTGGCAATCGGTCGCCATCAGCGCACCGCTGCTGACATCGACGATCACCAGGCTGCCGTTCGCAGCATCAATCAATGGTTGGACAACAAAGGTCTGCGAACCAAGGGGCTGGTCCTGGACAACGGTTCCGGTCTGTCACGTATCGAGCGCATGACCGCCCGCGATTTGGCCCTGATGCTCGAGCAAGCCTGGAATAGCCCCTATGCTGCGGAGTTCATAGCGTCCATGCCCTTGGCCGCCATGGACGGCACCATGCGCCGGCGTATGCACAACACCCCTGTGGCGGGTGAAGCGCATATCAAAACCGGTAGCCTGCGTAACGTCAGAGCCATCGCCGGCATCACCCGGGATGCCAACGGCAAGAGCTGGGCTGTTGCCGCCATTGTCAATCACAGTGCGGCCGGTGCCAGCCGCGAAGCACTGGACCGCGTACTGACCGACGTCCATCGGCGTTCCAGCACCGAGGTGGCAACCAGCCGGTAAACCGCCGCACTGAGTGGCGCATCAGCGACGGCTGAGGCGCCAGGTACGATGTATCCGGGTATTGCGCTGGAAATCGCGATCCAGCGTCTGTGCCGAAATATCACTGACTTCGTACTTGTCCTGCAATGCCGCATCCAGACGGAAGCGTCGGAAGTTGTTGGAGAAATACACAACCCCACCTGAGGCCAAGCGGTCCATCGCCATTTCGATCAGGCGCACATGATCGCGCTGCACATCGAAAACATCATCCAGGCGCTTGGAATTGGAGAAGGTCGGCGGATCGATAAAAATCAGATCGTATTCGCCTTTGTCTTCCTCGAGCCACTGCATTACGTCTGCGTGCACCAGTTGGTGCAGGTCCGACAGCCCATTCAATGACAGATTACGTCGCGCCCAGTCCAGATAGGTCTTGGACAGATCCACGCTGGTGGTACTGCGCGCCCCGCCGACCGCCGCATGCACTGTGGCGCTGGCGGTATAGCAGAACAGATTCAGAAAGCGTTTGTTTCGTGCTTCTGCGGCCAGGCGCAGGCGCAGGGGGCGGTGATCGAGAAAGACCCCGGTATCCAGATAATCGGTCAAGTTGACCAGCAGCTTTACCTGCCCTTCGTTGATGGTTAAGAACTCGCCCTTGCGGTCCATGCGTTGGTACTGGCTGCTGCCACTTTGCCTGAGCCGCTGCTTGAGCACCACATGGGCGGGCGGGATGCCCAGCACGCCAGGCAATGCGACCAGCACGTCCTGCAGGCGTGCGCGGGCCTTGTCTTCGCTGATGGACTCTGGCGCCTGGTATTCCTGCACATGCGCCCAATCGCCATATAGATCAATCGCTACAGCAAACTCGGGCATGTCCGCGTCATAGACGCGATAACAACTGATGTCCTGCTGACGCGCCCACTTGCCCAAATTCTTCAGATTTTTCTTTAGCCTATTAGCAAACATCTGCGCTGATTCGCTGAGCCGGGCATTCGTCTGTGGCGCACCAGCCGCTGGGGCTGTTGGCCGCGGAGCTGAATCCGCTTGCTGCTCAGGCTGAGTTGGCTGACTGCTACGCTCTGGAGCTGGCCTGGCGGAGCCGGTGACGTAGCGTTCCGGTTGCAGCTCCATCAGCAATAACTTGCATGGCAGCGCACCATTGAACAGCGCGTACTGTTTGTGGCTGCGAATGCCCATACGCTTGCCCAGATCCGGATTGCCAGTAAAGATCGCAGCCTGCCAGCCCTCACAGTGCTGGCGCAGCACTTCACCGAGCTTCTGGTACAAATACACCAGGCTGGCCGCTTCGCCCAGCCGCTCGCCGTAGGGCGGGTTGCAGACGATCAGGCCTTTCTGACCCTTGTCAGGACTGGGAGAGAACGTCGCCAATTCACCTTGGTAGACTTTCACCCAATTGCCCAACCCCGCCCGTTGTATATTGTTGCGCAGCGGCTGCAACAAACGTGGGTCGGCTTCATAGCCTCGAATCCATAGCGGCTCACTTGCCAGACCCGCCTCAGCGCGCTGCTTCGCTTCGGCCTGCACTGTCTGCCACAGCGCAGCGTCATGTCGCAGCCAATGACTGAAACCCCATAATTCCCGCTGCAGATTGGGTGCCATATCGGCGGCCATCATCGCCGCCTCAACCAAAAAGGTGCCCGAGCCACACATCGGATCCGCCAATGCCCCTTGGGCCGCAGCCAATTGTGGCCAGCCTGCACGTATCAGAATAGCGGCCGCCAGGTTCTCCTTTAGCGGCGCAGCGCCCTGCTGCAGCCGATAACCGCGCTGGTGCAGGCTGTGGCCTGACAGGTCGATGGCCAACTGCGCCTCGGCACTCCGGCAGTGCACATTGATACGCAGATCCGGGTTAACACGGTCGACGCTGGGCCGGCTGCCGTCAGGCTTGCGCAGCCCGTCGACAATCGCATCCTTCACTTTCAATGCACCAAAGTGCGTGTTGTCGACACCCGGCAAAATACCGCCAAAATCGACTGCCAGACTGCCCTCTGGCAATAGATGTTGAGACCAGTCGATACCTGCCACACCATCATAAAGACCCTGGGCATCACTGACGGGAAAGCGCTCCAATACCAGCAGCACGCGATTGGCTAAGCGAGACCATAGACAGATCCGATAAGCCAGCTCCATGTCACCCTGCAGGCTGACCCCGGAGTGGGTTTCACGCGGTGATTGCGCCCCAAGCGCCCTCAACTCTTCCAGCAACAGGCCCTCGATGCCGCGGGGGCAGGTGACAAATAATTCAACAGTTTCACGCATCTTATTGATTTCCAGATTACGGTGGCAGAAAGGGCGCCGGGTTATTTCGTACCCGGCTAAGGGGCACTTCAGTAATGCTAAATCGATCTTTGGGTAGCAGCAGCCCATAGGGTACAACAGTAAGTCCTGGGTACGGGCAAACCTATTATGGAGGCAAGTTCAGTAACGTGCCTCTGCGGTGCTGCAGGATACTCCTGCACACCCACTCCCTGACACCGCACACTGCGGGTCAGGTTTGTACTTAGCATATGAGGGCTCTACTTTATGAGAAGACTCAAGCGTGATCCGATGGAACGAGCATTTTTGCGCGGTTATCAACATGGTGTTCATGGCAAATCCCAGGATACTTGCCCCTTCAATAGTCCCACCGCCCGACAGAACTGGATCAATGGGTGGCGCGAGGGCCGGGCTGATCACTGGGACGGTTTCACCGGCATCTCAGGCGTGCATCGGCTTAACGAGATGCGCGCGGTAGGTTAACCCCCCGGTAAGTTGATTTTCCCATGGCGCTTCCCTAAAGCGTCGGGCCTTGCGAGGCCCAACGGCCCCCGCAACGCGGGGGCCTTTCATTTGCGCGCAGACCAATTCAACCCTACTCGGCAACACGCAGCCCGGAGCGGTAAGCCGCTACCGCGTCCACGCACTCGCGCACCAGTTCTGGCCCGCGATAAATAAAACCGCTGTACAACTGCACCAGACTGGCGCCGGCCTTGAGCTTATCCACCGCGTCCGCGCCCTGAAGAATACCCCCGACACCAATGATGGGCATGCGTCCCTTGAATTCACCTGCCAACAGCCGGATCACTTCGGTAGACACGTCAGTGAGCGGGCCGCCGGACAAGCCACCCGCTTCATCGGCATGCTCCAGCCCGATCACCGCCGTACGCTCCAAGGTAGTATTGGTTGCGATTACCGCATCCATCCCTTGCTCCAGCAAGGTCCCGGCAACCAGCACCAGGTCCTCAGGCAACATATCCGGCGCAATCTTGATCGCAATCGGCACATAGTGTCCATGTTGCTGGGCCAGTTCTCCCTGGCAGGCCTTGATCTGCCCCAGAAGTTGTTTGAGCGTCTCGCCGTATTGCAGCGTGCGCAGGCCTGGCGTGTTCGGAGATGACAGGTTGACAGTAATATAACTGGCACGGCTATACACTTTGCGCAAACAGATAAGATAGTCATCCACGGCATTCTCAACGGCCGTGGCCGCGTTCTTGCCTATATTGATGCCCAGCACCCCCCGATAATGCACTGCGTCCAGGTGTGCCAACAGCGCATCCACGCCCTGATTATTAAAACCCAGGCGGTTGATGATGGCATTTTGTTCAGGAAGCCGGAACATACGCGGCTTGGGGTTTCCTGGCTGGGGCAAAGGCGTCACCGTGCCCACCTCGATAAATCCGAAGCCCAGGGCACCCAGACCGTCGACCGCCAATGCGTTCTTGTCCAGCCCTGCGGCCAGGCCCACTGGATTGTCAAACGTCAGGCCCATAACGTCCACCGGGTCAGGTGCCAAGGGCCTTACCAGCTTGCGTGCCAAGCCGGTACGACCGGCAGCACCAATCATGTCCAAAGCCAGATCATGGGAGGTTTCGGCGGGCAACCGAAAGAGCAGCGAGCGCATCATGGAATACATGGACGGATACCTTGCAGATGGAAAAATCTGACGCAGAGTATACCTGCTCTGTCAGGACCTGGGGGCACTGCAGGGCCCTTCTCCGCCCAAGCGTTCCAATGACAACAGCTTCCCCTGCGCAGTAAAGCGCATAAGAAAGCTGCCATAGACACCCTCATGGGTTAGAAAAGGTCGCAGGTGATGGGCCGGCAAACTGACTCGCCGCCCATCACGACTAACCATCAAAACCCGGCCCGCCTGGCCCCGATACCAGGCCAGGTAGCGTTCGGCGGGCAGGGCCACATCGACAATCAACTGCTCTTGACTCAATCAGCCTTCCTCCGCCACAGCCTCTGCCTCAGCTTGGACTTCAGCACCACTGTGCCGCGCAGCTTGGGCTAGATCCAGTAACTCGCGCATGGCCACAGCGACCATCGGATAATCACCAGCACCAGCACTCTTCAGGTCCGTGAGCATGGCACGCCAGCGTTGCACCAGAACCGGATTCAGCTCGGTCCACTTCTGCACTAACTGCTCCACCGTGTCGCCTTCACTAGCCAGCTGCAACACCGAGATAGTCATGGTCCGCGTCTGCCAATCCAGGTCATCCCGGTAGCTCTCCCGCGCCAAGGCCTGCCAATGGTTGTCGACGGGCAAACTATTGACCTGCTGCCCAAACCAGGGTAACTGCAGCTCAGAGCCAAGGGCAAAGAACAGTTGGGCCACCAGTTCAGCGGGCTGACCGGTAGCGTCTGCCGCCTCGATGATGCCGAGCAAGGTATAGAAGTGCCCGGTACCTGCAACCAGGCGCGCGATCTCCTCAGGCACACCGGCTTCGACGTAGCTGTTGAACTTACCTTCCCATGCCGCCCGCACCGGGCCTTCAAACAGCCCATCGAACTGGCCCGCAAGGGACTCGATCCGCGGCGCAAAATGCGCTACTTCGCGCTCGGCATTCAGATCACCACGCCGGTTGCGAATAAACCAGCGCGTCGCACGCCGTCCCAGGCGCATCAGGTCATCCATCAGTTCCAGCTGCACCTCGGCTGGCACTTGGTAGTCCAGGGCTTCGATGGCAGCAAAATGGCTTTGCAGACTGAACACGTCCCGCGCGACCACATAAGCACGGACGATATCGCCGGCCAGCGCGCCGGTCGATTGCTCAAGGCGACGCAAAAAGGTAATGCCCATATGGTTGACCAGGTCGTTGGCCAACTGTGTGGCGATAATCTCGCGACGCAAGCGGTGATTACGCAACGCAGGTGCATACTTTTTCGCCAGTACTGCTGGGAACGCGGTTTCCACCTCACGCGCCAGATAGAGGTCCTCAGGCACATCGGTAGCGACCAAGGCTTCCTTGAGATCACCCTTGGAATAAGAAATCAGTACCGACAATTCGGCTCGGGTCAAACCTCGGCCCTGGGCCGTGCGCTCGGCCAACTGATCATCCTCCGGAATGTACTCCAGCGACCGGCTGAGCTTGCCGCTGGCTTCCATGGCACTGATGAAACGCCGATATTCCGACATGGTTTTTGCCGCTTGGCGCTGCGCCAAGCTGATCGCCTGGGTTTGTTTGTAGTTGTTGGTGAGCACCAGCTCCGCTACCGCATCGGTCATGCTGGCCAGCAACTTGTTGCGCTGCTTGCCAGTCATGTCCTGGGCGGCCACCACTTCGTTAAGCAGAATCTTGATGTTCACTTCGTGGTCGGAGCAATCCACCCCGCCGGCGTTATCAATAAAGTCGGTATTCAGTGCACCGCCGTTCAGGCAGAACTCGACACGCCCCAATTGGGTCATGCCCAGGTTGCCGCCTTCACCGATCACCTTGCAGCGCAGGTCGCGGCCGTTGACTCTAAGGATGTCATTAGCCTTGTCACCGACATCCGCATGGCTTTCAGCCGTGCCTTTGACATAGGTACCAATGCCGCCATTCCAAAGCAGATCCACCGGCGCCTTGAGCAATCGATGGATCAACTCATTGGGCGTGAGTTTGTCGGCATCGATATCGAACAGCTTTTGCATCTGCGGAGTCAGAGTGATCTGCTTGAGGCTGCGCGCGAATAGCCCGCCGCCCTTGGAAATCAGTTTCTGATCGTAATCAGTCCAACTGGAGCGCGGCAGATCGAATAAGCGCTGACGCTCATCAAAGCTGGCCTGCGGGGCCGGATCCGGATCGATAAAGATATGCTGATGGTTGAACGCAGCTACCAGCTTGAGGCTGCGCGACAGCAGCATGCCGTTACCAAATACATCACCGGCCATATCACCAATGCCAATCACCGTAACCGGATCGCTCTGCACATTCAGACCCAACTCACGGAAATGCCGCTGCACCGAGACCCAGGCGCCCTTGGCGGTAATACCCATCCTCTTGTGGTCGTAACCGGCGGAACCGCCGGAGGCGAAGGCATCGCCCAGCCAGAAATCGTATTCAGCGGCTATACCGTTGGCAATATCCGAGAACGTAGCCGTGCCTTTGTCTGCGGCAACGACCAGGTAAGGATCGTCTTCATCATGGCGCACAACCTGAGCCGGCGGCACGACCTTGCCTTCCTGCAGATTGTCGGTCAGATCCAGCAGCCCCTTGATAAACAGACGGTAGCAGGCGATCGCCTCCTGCTGAACCTCATCGCGGCTACCCCCCATGGGCAAGCGCCGCGGTACGAAGCCACCTTTCGCGCCCACCGGAACGATCACCGCATTCTTGACCTGCTGGGCTTTGACCAATCCCAGCACTTCGGTGCGGTAATCCTCTTCCCTATCTGACCAGCGCAAGCCACCACGCGCGACTTTGCCGCCGCGCAGGTGCACGCCTTCAAAACGTGGTGAATACACGAAAATTTCGTACATTGGCCGCGGCAATGGCAGCTCTGGAATCGCCCGAGGATTGAATTTCAGACTGATGTAGTCCTTCACCGTGCCAGCGTCGTCATTCTGATAGAAATTGGTCCGCAGCGTGGCTTTGATCAGGTCCAGGTAACGGCGCAATATCCGGTCCTCGTTCAGGACGGCAACGCCGTCCAGAGCACCGACGATCGCCTGATCGAGACGCTGCTGCATATCCTCCAGGTCATCGGCGGAGAGCTTACGCGCCAAATAAAAGCGCGTTTTGAACAGCCGTACCAACTCGCGCGCGATATCCGCGTGGGTGACCAGGGTATTGGCAATGTAAGGCAGCTCGAAGCCCAGACGTATCTGCTTCAGATAGCGCGCATAGGCGCGCAGCAACGCCACATCACGCCAAGACATACGCGCCAGCAGCACCAGCCGATTGAAGCCGTCGTTCTCCGCCTGTCCGCGCCAAACCTGCACGAAAGCGTCACGAAACAGTTCGTTGACCTCCTGGATATTCAGGCTACTGTCCAGGGCATAGGTGAATTCGAAATCATGAATCCAGAATTGCGTGCCATCTCTGCGCTCGAAGCAGAATGGGAACTCGCCCATAACCCGCAGTCCGAGATTTTCCAGAATGGGCAGAATATCCGACAGTGGTAACGGCTCGTGCAGATGATAGAGCTTGCAATGCAACACACCGGTTTTCTGCGATAGGGGCTGATAGAAACTCATCGCCAACTGCTGCTCGCTGTTCAGGCTCAGCATGTGCTTCAAATCAACTACGCCGCTAGCGGGGGTGAAGCGCTCGGTGTAACCGGCCGGGAAACCCTTGGCAAACTCGTCCAGTGCCTCAGTGGCCTTGGCTTCGCCGAGGGTCTCGAGCAGGCGATCACGAAAATCGTCCTGCCAGTTGCGGCAGATCTGTATCACGTCCTGCTCAATCTTGAGGGGGTCCACATCCAGATCCTTCTTCGGGTCAACACTGAGAATAAATTGGGTACGCGCCAGTACCGACTCGGAAAAATAGGTCCAGAACTCGCATTCGGTTGCCTGCAAGCGTTCTCTCAATACCTTTTCGATCTTCAGGCGAATATCTGTGGAGTAAATGTCCCGCGGGATATACGCCAGGCAATAGTAAAAACGCCCATAATTGCCACTGCGCAGGAACACCCGAATCTGGTTGCGCTCCTGGATCTGCACGATACTCAGCGCCGTTTCACCCAACTGCTGCTCGGACATCTGGAATAGATCGTCACGCGGCAGCACCTGCAGCACCTGATCGAGCTCCTTGCCCAGATGGCTATGCGCGGTAAAGCCGGACGCTTTGCGTACCGCCTCAACCTTGCGCCGCAAAAGCGGAATATGGTCGACAACGTCAGAGTACACTCTGGAGGTGTAGAGCCCCATAAAACGGTGCTCTACCAGGACTTTTCCCTGGGCATCAACTTCGCGGATAGAAACGTAATCCGGGTAGGCCGGCCGGTGCACCTTGCTGAAATCAGAGGCTTTGGCAAATGACAGCAGTATTGGGGCTTGCAAGTACTCGAGCACCTTGTCAGGCAGACCCGCCAACGATTCATCACGCCGATTGAGGCTCAGCACACCCAGGCTCGCGTCGGTGTCGACACCCAGCTGTTGATGCTCCAACCCATTGGCAACACTGAAGCGTTCATAGCCAAGAAAGGTAAAGTGATCATCTAACAGCCATTTCAGAAAGGCTTCACACTCGACACGCTCTTTGGCAGGATAATAACTGAGCGTCTCGCTCTTGCCTTTGAGCGCCTGAATCAAGCTCTCTGCCTGTACCCGCATTGCGGCGAAATCACCCACTGTTGCGCGCACATGGGACAGTACCGTCTTCAGGCGATTGCTCAACTGCTTCAGTTCACCGGCGCTTGAACAGCGGTCAACCTCAATGTACATAACGGACTCATGTGCTGCCTTGCTTGGCACCTTGTCGCGCCCATACAGCGTTTTCAACTGGCCTTTTTCATCGCGCTCTACTGCCATCACGCTGTTTTGCAATGTGTGAATGGCATAACCGGCACGGTTCAACTCCATGCGCACCGAATCCACCAGAAAAGGTGAATCCCTATGCACAATTTCCACGATCGAATGCGTCGATTGCCAGCCGTGTTGCTGAATGTCAGGATTGAACACCCGCAGCTTCTCAATATCACTGTCGTAGTGTTTGAAAAAACGCCAGTAAGAGAGCGTGCAGCCCAGCAGATCGGTGTCATGCCGAGCCAGTAGCTCTTCAAGGGGAACAATGCCGAAAAACTGTTCGCTGAAGCGTTGAAGGATATCTTGCTCGCCGGGCTCGACGAGCTCACGCAGACGTTCTTGCAGGATGTTGATAAATTCTTTTCTATCGCTGGCCATAATAAATGCCATGCTGCCTCCGGGTGACCCGTTTACGAACTGACCCCTCATGGGTCATGGGGATGTGAAGAAGATGCGCGCGGCGTAGTCACTAAAACTGGCCGTTAAAAGGCATAATAATCAGTCTAGACCATAGACCTTTCGTTACAGTGACAGTTTCGTGCATGGACACGACACCAAGGGATGGAACACAACTTATGACCCACTACGAATCCATTCAACAACTGCGTACCTGGATGGCCAGCCAGATTTTCGGTCAGGAGCAACTGATTGACCGCATGCTGATCTGTCTTCTCGCAGGGGGTCATGTGCTGGTTGAGGGCGCGCCAGGATTGGCCAAAACCAAAGCCATCAAGACACTCTCGGAGGCCATTGAGGCTGATTTTCACCGTATCCAGTTCACCCCCGACCTACTGCCGGCTGACATTACCGGGACCGAAGTATATCGGCCTGAAACTGCCAGCTTCAGCTTTCAACAAGGGCCTATCTTTCATCATCTGGTATTGGCTGATGAAATCAATCGCGCACCGGCCAAGGTTCAGTCAGCACTGCTGGAGGCCATGGCTGAAAGACAAGTGAGTATTGGCCGGGAAACCTATCATCTGCCCGAGCTGTTCATGGTCATGGCGACCCAGAACCCGATTGAGCAGGAAGGTACCTATCCCCTGCCCGAGGCACAGCTAGACCGGTTTCTCATGCATGTACGGATCGGCTTCCCGGACGCAGCTCTGGAGCGCCAGATACTTCACCTGGCACGCGGCGAGGCCCAGGGTGTGAACGCGCGTATCGGCCAGCGAATCAGTCAGGCATCGATACTCGCCGCCCGCCAGGAAGTCCTGGGGCTGTTTATGGCCGAGGCTGTTGAGGAGTACCTGATTCAACTGATCATGGCTACCCGGCGTCCCGAGCTGTATAGCCCACAGCTAGCGGAGTGGTTGCAGCTGGGCGCCAGCCCGCGTGGCACCATTGCCCTGGACCGCTGTGCCCGCGCACATGCCTGGATGGCTGGCCGCGACTTTGTCAGCCCCGAAGATGTGCAAGCCATCGTCCACGATGTGCTACGCCATCGTCTGATGCTCAGCTTCGAAGCTGAAGCCGCCGGGATAGATGCCGACAAGGCAATCAATCTGCTAGTCGAATCGGTCGCCGTGGTCTGAACATGAAGCCCAGAGCCCCCGAGTGTCGCGTCTATATCAGCCTGGAGAATTTGCTGGAGAGCCGCCAGCATTGCCAACGGCTACCGCTATTTCGCGGGCCGGTGCGGGCCAGCCGACAGTTGGGGCAACAATACACGCGCCTGCGCGGGCGCGGTGTCGATTTTGATCAGGTGCGCAGCTACCAACCCGGCGACGATATCCGCAGCATTGACTGGCGCGTAACTGCGCGAAGCAACAAGGTCCATACCAAGGTATTCAATGAGGAACGTGAGCGGCCGGTATTTATCATGTGTGAACAGAGCGATCGCATGTTCTTCGGCAGTCAGACCTGCACGAAATCCGTCATGGCCGCAGACGCAGCCAGCCTGATTGCCTGGACCGCATTAGCCCACAACGACCGCGTCGGCGGCGTGATCTTCGGTGCGGAATGTCATGAGGTCCGCCCGCAACGCAACCGCCGGGCTATTTTACGCCTGTTCAGCCTATTGCAGCAGGCCAATAATGCGCTGCAACCCGCCAGTCAGTCGATTGGCGATAACCAGTCTGAGCCGTTGAATCTGGCCCTGCGGCATAGCCGCGAAGTGGTCCGACCGGGCAGTATTTTATATCTATTGTGTGATCATGCCGCGATCGACCAGGTCAACCCGACGTTGCTAGTCAACCTGGCCGCGCACAACGATCTGGTGCTGCTGCCGGTGTACGACATCCTGGAAAGCCAACTGCCGATTGGCAAAGTCCTCGAGTTCAGCCAGGGCGAGGAGCGTGTTACGCTGAATACCGCTGATGCCACACTGCGTGCGGCGTACGCTAGTCAGTTTATTGCCCAGCAGCACGCCTGGCAGCGACTCTCGAGACGCTTTTCCTGCTCGCTGTTCAGCCTGCATACGGGCAGTAGCGCGGTGGACCAGTTGCGCGACATGCTTAGTAGCCACAAGCATCGGAGCGCGCAGTGACTGAGGCCCTGCTCAACACACTGATACACCCCGCCGCGCCCGCGCCTATACCCTGGTGGCCTCCGGCGCCCGGCTGGTGGCTGGTGCTCGGAGCAGTCTGCCTGCTCAGCCTGACGGCACCTTTTTTGCTGATGCGCTGGCGGCGCAGATCGGCGATAAAACTACGCGCCCAACAGGCATTGCGCGACATCCCGGCCACCTTGACCGACCAGCAATGGCTTGCCGAGGTCAACACCTTGCTCAAGCGGTTGCTTAAACAACGAGGCGACGCAGCCGCCACCCGGCTGTTTGGCCAAGCGTGGCTGGACTATCTTTGCGCTCACTACCCGCGGCCGCAAAGGCGCAGTCTGGAGCCGCTAGCCGCAGATCTGTACCGGAAAACGCCGCAGCTGAGTGCGCAGCAGCGGCGGGACCTGCATCGTGAGTTGCGCCGTTGGTTGAGGCATAACCATGCTTGATCTCGCTTGGCCCGCTGCCGCGCTTTTATTGCCGTTGCCCTGGTTGCTTCGCTGGCTGCTGCCAGCAGCCAGCAATCGTACAGCGGCACTGCAGGTCGCCTTCCTGCCACGCTTGCAGAAGCTCCCGGTTGAGGCCACAGCCCAACCCATGGCAGGCCAACGCGGGCGCTTCGCATTGATCTGGCTGTTACTGGTGTTGGCCTGCATGCGCCCTCAATGGCTTGGCGACCCCCTGCCTATCAGCGTCAGCGGACGCGACATGATGATCGCCGTGGACCTGTCGGGGAGCATGGAATATGCCGACATGCAGCTTGAAGGCGCGATTGTAGACCGCCTGACCTTAGTCAAAAAGCTGCTCGGCGATTTTATCGCGCAGCGCCAGGGGGATCGCATCGGTCTTATTCTGTTTGGCTCCAACGCCTATGTCCAAGCGCCTTTGACCCACGACTTGAACAGCGTTCGCGTCTGGCTCGATGAGGCCTTTATTGGCCTGGCGGGGCGACAGACGGCGATCGGCAATGCCGTGGGCCTGGCGGTCAAACGGCTAACGGACGAACCCGCCGAAAGCCGTGTACTGATTCTGATCACTGATGGCGCAAATAACGCTGGCCAGATCAACCCGCTTCAAGCGGCCCGCCTTGCTGCCACAGAACATATCCGTATATTCACCATCGGTGTCGGCGCCGAAAGCGCCCTTGGGTCTAACGCAACAGGAATGCTGGCACAGGGCACCGACCCTTCGGTGGAGCTGGATGAAGGCACGCTAACTGATATTGCCCTGGCTACCGGCGGAGAATATTTCCGCGCCCGCGATGGCGAAAGCTTCAATCGCATTTACCAACGCATCGAACAGCTGGAACCGGCGCTACGCGACCGGCAGCCGCGGCGCCAGGCCGAGCCGTTGTACCCCTGGCCGCTGGGTCTGGCGCTACTGCTGAGCTTGCTGCTCGCGGCCATCAACCTGATAACGCATTCAAACCTGATTATGCATGCAAAAAAAGGTGCGCCATGACCACTGACGCGCTGCTAGGCTTAACCTTTATGCGTCCCTGGGCCCTGTTGCTTCTGCCATTCGCGGCGGTTTGCTGTTGGCTGCTCTATCGCCAGGTCAACCAGCACTCGGCGTGGGATAGACTGCTGCCGGCAGCCATCCGCCAGGCACTACTGCAGCGCCAGTCTGGAGGCAGGCATGCCGGGCGTTTTCTGTTTCTCGGTGCCGCCTGGCTGATTGGGATTGTTGCCCTGGCCGGGCCAATCCGCGAATCACCCATACCCGCTGCCCAGGCAAACGACTCAGCCCTGGTCATAGTCTGGGAAATCTCGCGCAACATGCTGGCCACTGACCTGCAGCCCAATCGGCTGGAACGAGCCCGGCTAAAGATACGTGATGTAATGCACATGCGCGCGGACAGCCAGTTGGCCTTGATTGCCTACGCAGGTACTGCTCACCCAGTGACACCCCTTAGCAGCGATATGGACACACTGACTAACCTGCTTAACGCACTTGAGCCCAGCGTTATGCCTGAAGACGGCCAAAACCTGGATGCCGCTTTAACCCTTGCTACACAGATGATCGCCGACCTACCACCGGGCAACAGCCGTGTATTGCTGATCACCAGCGGTGCCCAAGGCCAGCAGCTGGAAGCGTTGCGCGGCCATGCCAGCCAATTGGGCGGGCGCCTTTCAATACTCGGCCTGGGCACCGCCGAGGGCTCACCGGTGCCGCTGGCCGAGGGCGGGTTCATGCGCGATGATCAGGGGCGTATCTTGCTGCCCAGACTCGATAGTAAAAGCCTTGCCGTCATTGCGCGTAATACCGGGGCACGCTATCAGCAGATCCGGCTCGACGACCAGGATCTGGAGACCCTGGTCCCGGCAACGTCGAGCCTTACGCAAACGCCGCAGGACGCTGGCACCAGCCTCAACGATCAGGGTCACTGGCTTATCCTGCTGTTACTGCCCCTGGCCGCAATAGGAGCACGGCGCGGTTGGCTGGGGCTGCTACTGTGCGCAGCGCTAGTGCCGCTGCCTGCTGAGGCTTCCGCCTGGCAAGACCTGTGGCATAGACCCGATCAACAGGCCATGCAGCAACTGCAGCGCCAACAACCGCAAGCGGCGGCGCAGCTCTTCGAGAATCCGCAGTGGCGCGCTTGGGCACATTATCAAGCAGGTGACTATGCGGCAGCGGCCCAAGCCTATCAGGCGCTCCTGGATGCGCAGCCAGACAACGCCGACTATCATTTCAACCATGGCACGGCACTGGCGATGGCGGGTCAATACCAACAAGCACTGGAAGCCTACGAGCAGACGCTGACCAGAGCCCCGGAGCATCAACCGGCCAGACACAACCGCGCACGCATAGAAGCATTGCTGGAAGAACTGGCCAAACAACAGGAACAGGCCGACGAGGAGAATGATCAGCATAATGCTGGGGAAACACCATCCGCCACTGATACCGGGGGGCAAGAGGAAGACCGCGCTGCCACCCCGCCCCCGTCTACCCCTGATCAGGAACCAGCCACAGCGGATCCGCTTTCTGCGGCCGAAGCACAGAACGGCGTCTCTGCTGCCGACGCCCGCGCCCAGGGCGATACGACAACAGATAGCCCAGTGAGCCCGCCGCCCGCCGATACGCCATCTGACAACCTGGGCGACCGGGGTGACAGCAGCGCGGCGAACCGCAACAATGAACAACAGGCCGCGCTGCAGCAATGGCTGCAGGATATCCCCGATGATCCCTCCGAGCTGCTGAAACGAAAATTTCTTTACCAGCGACTGCGGCAACTGGAAGACCGATCCCAATGATTCGACGCCTAATGATCCTGCTCTGCGTGCTACTCAGCAGCCCCGCCGTCGCGGCCATTGAAGCCAGCGTAGACCGCACACGTCTGGTTGAAGGTGAAGCGCTTGAGCTGACGCTGGAGAGCGCAGCGGCAAATAGATTCAGCCGCCCTGAGCTGGACGCACTGGAAGAACATTTTGTCATTCAGAACACCCGCCAACTCAGCCTGATTAGCCAGCTCAACGGCCGCACCCAGCCGGTCACCCGCTGGGTGATCACGCTTGCACCCAAGCGTACTGGTTACGTCGTCATTCCCCCGGTGATCCTTGACCAAGCCCGATCCGAGCCGATCAGCCTGCATGTACTATCCGCCGAAGAAGCAGCCCGCGACGATAACGTGCAGATGGCGCCGGTGTTTATTGATACTGAAATGGACACCGAGTCGCCCTATGTACAGGCACAGGTGCTGATGACGCTGCGTATCTACCACTCGGTATCGCTCTATGATGACTCTAACCTGAGTGGGTTGGATATCCCTGATACCCGCGTCGAGAGCCTTGGTACGCCACGCCAATACGAACGCGTCATCAATGGTGTCAGGCATGGCGTTATCGAAGTCCGTTATGCTTTATTTCCACAGAGCAGCGGCGAGCTGGAAATTCCGTCGCAACTGTTCAGCGCCACCACCTTACAACCCCGCGATGCAACTTCGCCTTTCTCGGCCCGCAACGGGCGTCTGGTTCAAGTACGCTCGCCAAGCATTGTCCTGCAGGTAAAGCCGGTCCCTGACAGTTACCCGGCTAATGCGCCATGGTTACCTGCGCGATCAGTGACGCTGACCCAGACCTGGCAACCCGATCCCACCATTAATTTACTTAGCGGAGAATCACTCACCCGCTCTTTAAGCATCGAAGCCGATGGCCTCAGTGCCAATCAGTTACCACCGCTCGCAAGCCTGACCGGCACCGAAGTAGACGGTCTGCGGCAATACGCCGACCAACCCAAGCTCGACAACAGCATCAGTGAACAGGGCGTACGCGGGATGCGCCAGGACAGCGCAGCCCTTCTGGTACAGAAAGCCGGAGAGTTCCTGCTACCCGCGCAGACCCTGTACTGGTGGGATACGCAGGCCGACCAGTTACAGCAGTTGGAACTGGACGCCATAACCCTCAATGTCATGGCCAGCGACAGCTTCGCTGCGGGGTCGGGATCCAGCGAACCGGTCAACGGCAATGATGTTCAGTTGCTTGAGGGGCCGCCCGTCTGGCCCTGGCAACTGGCGTGCGCGGTCCTGGCGCTGGCATTGAGCCTGTGCTTGTTGGCGCTGTACCGGTTGCGTCAACGCTTGCAGCTACTTGATAAACCCGACGCCGACGAAGAGATCTTCGATACCGTCGTGCAGGGCAACCCTCTGGCAGACCTGCAAACAGCTTGCCGCGCCAACCATCCGGCCGAGGCGCGCAAGGCGCTGGAAAGCTGGGCTCGGCAGCAGGATGCAGAAGGTTTGATCGCCATCACCCAGCGCCACCCTGAACTGGCTGACGCATTAGACGACCTGAATGCCAGCCTGTTCGGTCAAACCGAGAGCCACTGGCGCGGCAAGCCGCTATGGCGCGCGGTACGTATGGTAGTGCAGAGCCAGAAGCGCCAGGTTGCTGAAGACAGCAACACGCTGGAGTCACTCTATCCGAATGTATGATCCTGCGGCGACGCACTGCTAGCCCTAACCCCAGGCACCATCCCAACCCGCCCTTCCCCCTGAGCTGCGCTCAACCACCTGACATAAACCTGACATACAAAAGCCGCCCCAAGGGGCGGCTAAGACTAAGTTACTGCGCTGCCTTGCTTGCTAGCGCAGCTTCTCCGGACGAATCAGGAAGCGTGCCAGAGCCGGCAGCAGCCACAGCGCACCGAACATATTCCACAAGAACATGAAGGTCAGCAGAATACCCATATCAGCCTGGAACTTGATCGCCGAGAAGATCCAAGTGGCGACACCGATAGCCAGTGTGAAGCCAGTAAAGGTCACTGCCTTACCTGTGGTTTTCAAGGTTTCATAGTAGGCTTCCTGCAAAGGCAAACCCTGGCGCAGGTAGGTTTCCAAGCGACTGTAGATATAGATCCCGTAGTCAACCCCGATACCCACACCCAGCGCAATCACCGGCAAGGTAGCCACCTTCACGCCGATCCCCAGGAACGCCATCAGCGCGTTAGCCAATACCGAGGTCAGAGCCAGTGGAATGATGATGCACAGTACCGCACGGATCGAACGGAAGGTGATCAGACACATCAGGATCACCACCGCATAGACCGTTAGCAGCATCTTGGTTTGGGACGCCTCGATCACCACGTTAGTCGCCGCTTCAATACCTGCGTTGCCAGCAGCCAGCTTGAATACAAGCTCATCGGTGTTGTACTCAGCCGCGAATTCCTCCACCGCGTCAGTAGCCCGGGTCAGGGTGTCTGCCTTGTGATCTTCCAGAAACAGCATGACCGGTGCCAGGGAGCATTCGGCGTTAAACATGCCGGTGGGCGCCCGACTGATCGCGTTGTTCAGGTTATCCTGGTTACGCGACAGCGTCTGCCATCTGAGGTTGCCCTCGTTGTTACCCATGATCACCTGCTTGGCCACAGTCACCATGGACACCGCCGACTGTACCCCGGACAGGTTCTGCATCCGCCATTCCAACTGGTCGATGGCTTCCATGGTTTCGTAGGCCGAACACCTTTCAGGCGGCGTACTGACCATCACCACTAGCACGTCGGAACTGGTTGAGTAGTTGCTGATAATGAAGTCGTTATCCAGATTGTAACGCGAGTCTGGACGCAGCTCCGGGGCACCCGGATCCAGGTCACCAATCTCGACATTCTTGCCATGGTAGATACCAAAGCCGAAGGCGAGAACCGCCAGCACTATCGAAACGGGTGCCACCTTAGGGTGGGCGAACTTGGCCACGGCGAGCCACAACTTCTGCGGACGCGAAGCCATCTCACGGTTGCGCTCAACCGCCCTTTTGCTAATACCAATGTAAGACATCAGGATCGGTAGCAGCATCAGGTTGGTAAGAATAATCACACCCACGCCAACAGACGCGGCAATACCCAGCTCGCGAATAACTTCAATCTCGATCAGCAGCAGGGTAATGAAACCCACCGCATCGGAAATCAACGCCACAATGCCGGGAATATACAGGGAACGGAATGCCCGCCGGGCTGCGGTATTGGCGTCATCGGCGTTGGTATACTCAATGGCCATGCCATTGATGATCTGTACCCCGTGGGAAATACCGATCGCAAACACCAGAAAGGGCACCAGAATCGAATAGGGATCCAGGCCAAAACCCATGCTGCGCAGCAAACCTAACTGCCAGATCACCGCGATCACCGAGCACACCAACGTAGTCAGCGAGCTTTTCAGACAGCGGGTGAAAATCATCAGCAATACAAAGGTAATCGCCAAAGCACCACCAAAGAACATCACCACCAGCATGATGCCTTCAATCAGATCGCCGACTTTCTTGGCGAAACCGACTATGTGGATACTGATGTTCGGGTTTTCGCCCTGGAATTCGGAACGAATCTTCTCTTCCAACTGGCGGGAGAAATCGCCGTAATCCAGGCGCAGCAGCTCCCCCTGATTTTCTGGATTGGGATAGTACTCCTGCAGCGGCACTTCAATGATCGTCGACTTGAAGTTGTTGGCCACCAAACGACCGATTTCACCGGACTTGAGTATGTTCTCGCGCAATTCCTCAAGATCATCCTCGTTCAGATAGGCTGGTCGATTGGCCACCGGCCCACCATCAAAACCATATTCGGTCACTTCGGTCCAGCGTACGTTGGGGGTCCACAGTGAGCGAAGGTTGGAGCGATCAACGCCGGGAAGGAAAAAGACCTCGTCGTTAACGCGCTTGAGGGTTTCCATATACTCGGTAGAGAAAATATCTCCATCCTCAATGGCAACAGCGATGCGAATCGAGTTACCCAGGTTGGCCAGATCGTTCTGGTGTTCGATCATATTGACGATATAGGGGTGCTTCAGAGGAATCATCTTCTCGAAGCTGGTGTCTGGCTTTACTTGCGCGGCTTGATAACCCAGCAGTGCGGTTATTACTGCGAAAATAACCAAGACAATCATGCGGTTGTTGAAGATCAACCGCTCGACAAAGGGCGCTGTTTCCTGACGATGCTTGGACATCCAGTTTCTCCTGGAGTTTATTTATTCTGGGTGCAGCCGCTCAGCGAGCGACTGCGAGACCGTTCTCACCCGCCTTGACCGCGCCGCGCTGGCCAATAAGCAGGACGCTGCCATCATCCAGAACGGTACCGCTGGACAAAGCAACACGATCGGAACGAATCGCCACATTGAAAGTACGGCCACGATCATCACTGGTCAGCACCACGCCGCCGATGCCGACCACAACCATGCGGCCGTCTTTGGACAGGCTGCCGCTAGACAAGGTTGATTCCAGAGGACCGTTATTGGGGGTATCCAGGCTGACCTGCTCCCAGGTGTCACCGAAATCTTCCGAACGGAACATGTTGCCACGCAGACCCCAGGCCAGAACCACGTTGGCCTCGCCAGTGCCCGACGCGCCAAAGAAAGAGCCATCATAGGGTAGATCCGTCAGCGTCTCCCAGGTATCACCATAATCAGCTGAGCGATACATGGTGCCCAGTTCGCCAACCATAAACAGACCGGTATCGGCTATCTCGGTGATCGCGTTGTAATGGAAGCCATCTTCGTTATCGACGTCGAACGTCAGGTCTTCCCAGCTTGCCCCGCCGTCATCGGTTCGCAGGAACAGTCCATAGGCGCCTACTGCAAAACCGGTATTGGCGTCACGGAACCAGACATCCATTAGCGGCCGTTCAAGAAGACCACCGTCCTGATCGGCACGGGATTCTTCCAGCGCCGGATCCCGGTATTGCATTTCCCAGGTCTCGCCAGCATCAGCGGTGTGCAGAATCAGCGAATCATGGCCTACAGCCCAGCCGTTTTTCTCATCGGCGAAATACACGGCGGTGAGCAATTGGCGAGTCGGCACCGGTGCCTGAATCCAGCTGAGGCCCTGATCATCGGAATAAACGACATGCCCACGGCTACCAACCGCAACCAGTCGATCGCCCGCGTTAGCCACGTCCAGCAACAACACCTCACTGGCCTTGAATGAAATGACTGCGGGTTTTGTGTCGCCGGCGATGCTGTCCTGAGCAAAGGCAGTAGCAGCAGGCACACAGGTCAAGGCAGCGGAAAGGCCCAGAGCAGTCAGGATCTGACGAGACAAAGATTGTTTGCGACTCTTGCCTGCCAGTGGGTCTTTTTCACTGGCTTGGCAAAGCAGTAAAGCGCGCCGCTCGATGGGCTTACGCATACACCATTCCCCCTTATTCTTATAGGTGCCTGTGTTTTGATACAGGCATGGCAACCGCTGATAGCGGCTAATCAATAGTACCGGCCTTTGACAGACGCTGCCAACCGGCCACGGTTATCTTTTGTTAATCACCACAATGATATAGGAGGGGCTGATTAGACCGCTTTAGACGGTCTGAGCAGCCCGACCAGCCAGTCATTCGTTGACCGAATGACTGGCTTTACTGATCAATGGGTCAGCTTGCTGGCTGGCTTGTTAACCATCTTCGCCGGATTGATCAGGAACCGGGCCAGGGCTGGCAGCAGCAGCAGTGCACCAATCATGTTAACCAGGAACATGAACGTCAGCATCAAGCCCATATCCGCCTGAAATTTGATCGCCGAGAACACCCAGGTGGCCACGCCGATCGCCAAACACAGACCGGTGAACAGCACCGCTTTACCGGTGGAGCGCAACGTCTCGTAATAGGCCTCTTGTAGCGGCATACCTACACGCAGGAAGGTCTCCAGGCGGCTGTATACATAGATGCCGTAATCCACCCCCACGCCTACACCCAGCGCAATCACCGGCAAGGTTGCCACCTTCATACCGATCCCCAGGTAGGCCATCAGCGCGTTACCCAGCACCGAGGTCAGTACCAGCGGCAGCACAACACAGATGGTCGCAGCCAGAGAGCGGAAGGTGAAATAACACATCACGCCGACCCAGATATACACCAGCACCAGGATCAACAATTCGGAGCTGGCAATCTCGTCATTGGTAGCGGCTTCAATGCCAGCATTACCCGCCGCCAACAGGAACTTCATCTCCTCGGTATTGTACTCGGCAGCAAAGGCTTCAACGGCGGCAGTCGCGGTTTTCAACGTCTCTGCCTTGTGATCATTGAGGAACACCATCACCGGTGCCAGCGAACAGGTATTGTTGAACATGCCCTCGGGGGCCCGGCTGACCGCGCTGTTCAGGTTGTCCTGGTTACGCGACAGGGTCTGCCATTTCAGGTTGCCTTCGTTATTACCCATCAGCACCTGCTTCGCCACCGTCACCAGCGACACCGCCGATTGCACACCCTTGACATTAGCCATGTGCCACTCAAGCTGATCGATTGCCGCCATGGTCTGGTAAGACGAGCACATTTCCGGACCGGTCTCGACCATCACCACCAGAACATCAGAGCTGGTGGAGTAGTTGGAGATAATAAAATCATTGTCCAGGTTGTAGCGCGAATCAGGGCGCAGTTCCGGAGCGCCAGGATCCAAGTCACCAACCTGCAAATTGGCCTTCTGATAAAAGAACGCACTGGTACCACCGACCAGCGCCAGAATGACCAACACCGGGGCAAGTTTCGGGTGCGCGGTATAGGACAAAGCGCGCCAGAAAGGATGCTCGCGCACCGCGTCGCGCTTGCTACGCTCGATTGCCCTTTTACTGATACCCAGGTAGGAAATGGTCACCGGCAGCATGATCAGGTTGGTGAAAACGATCACCGCCACGCCCACCGAAGCACCAATGGCCAGCTCGTGAATAACGCCGATATCGATAACCAGCAGGGTAATAAAGCCCACCGCATCGGCCAGAATCGCGATCATACCGGGCAAAAACAGCTGTCGGAAGGTACGACGGGCCGCGATCAAGGCATTATCAGCCTCACCGGATTGCAACGCGATACCGTTGATTTTTTGCACGCCGTGGGAAATACCAATGGCGAAGATCAAAAACGGTACCAGCATCGAGTATGGATCCAGCCCGAAACCGATCAGATTGATCAAACCCAACTGCCAGACCACCGCAATCAAGGTCGTCATCAGTACCGACAAGGTGCTACGCATGCACCAGGTAAACCAATACAACAGCACCAGCGTGATCAGCAATGCAATACCAAAAAACGCCACTACCGCACCCAGCCCTTCGATCAGGTCACCGACCTTTTTCGCAAAGCCAACGATATGAATCTCGATGTTGGGGTTCTCGTTCTGGAATTGATCGCGGATTTTTTCTTCCAGCATCGCAGAAAAATCACCGTAATCCAGCCGCAGCAGTTCTGACTGGTTCTCCGGATTGGGATAAAATTCCTGCAACGGTACTTCAATGATACTGGACTTGAAATTGTTCGCGACCAGACGGCCGATTTCGCCAGACTTGAGCACATTGACGCGCAGATCCTCGATCTGGTTCTGCTCCAGGTAAGCCGGATGACTGGCAACCGGCCCGCCATCAAAACCGTATTCGGTCACCTCCGTCCAGCGCACGTTAGGCGTCCACAGCGAACGCAATCCGGAGCGGTTCACCCCCGGCAGGAAGAACACCTCATCGTTCACGCGCTTGAGGGTTTCCATGTATTCACTGGTAAAAATATCACCGTCCTTGATGGAAACAGCGATACGGATCGAGTTACCCAGCCCAGCCAGATCGTCCTGGTGTTTAACCATATTGACGATATAAGGATGCTCAAGCGGAATCATCTTGGCAAAGCTGGTATCCGGACGGATTTGCGACGCCTGGTAGCCGAGAAAGACAGTAATCACTACAAAGATTGCAACAACCAACAAGCGGTTGTTGAACACCAGCCGTTCCATAAAGGTTTCGGCTTCGTGAATATTATTCGACATCCCGACTCTCCCGGCCCACAAGCCATCGATCATTTATTATTAGGTTTGGCACTGACTTTATTTGTCCGTCGACAACGAACGGCACAGCGGTTGCGTCAGTCGAGCCTGCGCTGACAGCCAGACACAGGAATCCACCCAGAGCCAGGTTACGGCCTGATGGCAAGTACTGAACAACAGAAAAAACGTCTCAGAAAAAGCGCTCAAAGCCCGATAAAATGGGCAAACACAAGGAACGGATGAAGCATGCCAGACAGATGGCTCCCCCATACATCAACCTCTTTTATTGTTATTCGGCGTCATGTTCGCACGACGGATCGGCTGATATTACAGAGGTTGTTACGACTACACTAACAGTTCATGGTTATCTTTTGTGAAGCGCGGTTCAGCACCGCGGCACCTGAAGTGCTGCGGTGCTGAACAGATCAGTCAGAGCAAAGACTTGCTCACCACTTCATACACATCTGCCGAGAGGTTGGCGGCCGACATAATCCGTGCCAATTCAGCCTTTATCAGATCTTGCCGGGCCTCATCGTATTTGCGCCAGCGCGTCAGAGGGGTCAGCAAGCGCGCGGCAATTTGCGGGTTGAGCGGGTCCAGCTGCAGAATACGATCAGCCAGAAAGCGATACCCTGACCCATCTGCAGCGTGAAAATTAACCAGATTCTGGTTGGCAAAAGCACCGATCAATGAGCGAACCTTATTCGGATTGCGCATGCTGAATGCCGGGTGCTCCATCAACGCCTCGACACGCTGCAAGGCGCCAGGCTGGCTCGCTGCGGCCTGGACACTGAACCATTGGTCCATGACCAACGGATAAGCGTGCCAGCGTTCGGCAAACTCACTCAAGGCTGCGTCCCTTTGCTGCTGGTGTGGCGAGTTGACCAGGGCTACCAGTGCAGCCTGGCGATCGGTCATGTTGTTGGCCTCGACAAACTGCCGTACGCAAAGATCCAGCGCCTTGCCCGACGGGCTGAGCATCAGATAACCAAGCAGGGTATTTTTCAGGCTACGGCGCGCCATGGCCGCAGCCGATGGGCTATAAGCCGCTTGATCATTCAGGGCCTGGTACAGCGGCCACATCTCGGCTTCCAACGCGACCGCCAGTTCCTGACGGACCCATTCCCGGGCATAGTGGATAGCATCGATATCGGCCACATCGGCCAGCTCCACCAGATAGGCTTCAGAAGGCAGCCGCAGTATTTCTGCGACCATCGCAGGATCCAGCGTGGTGTCGGCCAACACCGTGCGGTACACATCCAGCAAACGCTGATCCAGCATCAATGGCCGGCCGGCCTGATGAATACCCACCAACCCCTGAAGAATCTCCACCGCCAACGCCTGGGAAGCCTCCCAACGGTTGAAACCATCGGGATCATGCTTGGCCAGAAAAACCCGGTCATCACGGCTGTACGGATAGGTCATTTTCACCGGCGCAGAAAAGCCGCGCAGCAAAGACGGCAGCGGCTCTTCAGTGATGCCGGTAAAGGTGAATACCTGCTCTGCCGCCGTCACTGCGAGAACCCGCTCGGTACCCTGAGGCTGTGCTTCCTCGGCTAGTTGCAGCGGCATTTCCACGCCCTGCGCATCCAGCAAAGCCATCCGCACCGGAATCACCTGTGGCTTTTTCTCGCTCTGGCCCGGCGTCGGCGGGCAGCTCTGGCGGAACAGCAAGCTGAACGTCGCAGCCGCAGCATCATAGCGCCCTTCTACGGCTAGCCGTGGCGTGCCAGCTTGGCTGTACCAACGCTTGAACTGAGTGAAATCAGCGCCATTGGCATCTTCCAGGGCCTTGACGAAATCATCACAGGTCACGGCCTGGCCATCGTGCCGTTCGAAATACAGATCGGTGCCCTTGCGAAAGCCCTCCGCGCCCAGCAGCGTGTGCAGCATGCGCACCACCTCGGCACCCTTCTCGTAGACGGTCAGGGTGTAGAAATTGGCAATTTCGATAAAGGAATCCGGGCGCACCGGATGCGCCATGGGACCGGCATCCTCGGCGAACTGGTTGGCGCGCAAAAAGGTTACACCTTCAATACGATTGACCGTTTCCGAATTCATGTCAGCGGAAAATTGCGAGTCACGCAGCACGGTGAAACCTTCCTTGAGCGACAACTGGAACCAATCGCGACAGGTCACCCGATTGCCCGACCAGTTATGGAAGTACTCGTGCGCGACCACCGCCTCGACCCGCTGGAAGGCCAGATCAGTAGCGGTGTCCGCATGCGCCAACACGCAACTGGAGTTGAAGATATTCAACCCCTTGTTCTCCATCGCGCCCATATTGAAGTCGTTAACTGCGACGATCATAAAGATATCCAGATCGTATTCGCGGCCATACACCTCCTCGTCCCAGCGCATAGAGCGCTTGAGGCTGTCCATTGCGTGCGCGCATTGTTCACGATTTTCCGGCTCAACGTAGATGCGCAGGTCGATGTCGCGCCCGCTCATGGTCGTGAAGCTGTCCTGAATCAGGCACAGGTCGCCGGCCACCAGAGCGAACAGATAAGCCGGCTTGGGGAAGGGATCCTCCCAGGTCACCCAGTGGCGGCCACCTTCGTGCTCACCCGCAGCAATCGGATTACCGTTTGACAGCAGCACCGGGTAATCGCCGCGCTCGGCGATCACCGTGGTGGTAAAGCGACTCATCACATCCGGGCGGTCCAGATAATAGGTGATCTTGCGAAAGCCCTCGGCCTCGCACTGCGTACAAAACATCGCCCCGGACTGATACAACCCCTCAAGCGCGGTGTTGTCTCGCGGCTTGATTCGCGTGGTGATCGCCAGATCGAATGACGCTACGGCAGGCTGCAGGCGCAGACTGTCCGCGTCTACCTGGTAGTCACTGCTTGCCAGCGACTGATCATCTACGGCGACTGCCAATAATTCGAGTTTCTGGCCATCGAGCACCAGCGCCGGCAGAGTCTGGCCGTTCTTGTCAGTATTCAGCTGCACGCTCAAACGGCTATGCACCAGCGCATGATCCTCGTGCAGTTCAAAGGTCAGATGCGTTTCGCTGATCCAGTAATCGGGTTGTTCATAGTCCTTGAGGTAAATGGTCTTGGGTTGTTCGGTACGCATGGCGTTCTCCTCAGGACACACTGACAGACAGTGTATAGGCGGTGTATTTACGAATATTAATGACGCCTGTATCGAGTATTAGATACTGGCCCTTGATACCCAGTAGGGTACCTTCAAGGACCGGCTCCTTGTCCAGGTTGGCTGATTGCGGCTTGGCGCTGTATTGCAGCACCGGGTAACGGATTTCGGTCACTTGCGCGTGCACCGGCTGAATAGCCTGCAGGCCGTGTTGTTGCTGTAGTGCCATAATGCCCTGCGCGGCGCCATCCAGCAGCCGGTCGCGCGCGGCCAGCATATCCACCGGTTCCGGTTCACCCTTGAGCAGCGCGCGCCAATTGGTTTTGTCCGCCACCTGCTGACGCAGCAGATCTTCCAGCAACCCGGATTGCAGCCGAGTGGAGACCCGCATGATCGGCAACGCCTGGCTTGCGCCCTGATCCATCCAGCGCGTCGGCACCTGACTTGCGCGGGTAATGCCGACCTTGAGCCCGGAAGAATTGGCCAGATAGACAATATGATCGGTCATGCAAAACTGCTCGCCCCAGGCCGGTTCACGGCAGGTGCCCAGGTGATGATGGCACCTTTCAGGGCTCATGATACAGGTATCACAGCACGCCAGTTTGATCATGCAGGGGTAACAATAGCCCTGGCTGTAACTCTTTTTCGTGCGCCGCCCGCAATGGCTGCAATGAATCAGACCCAGCGATTCCAGGCGCAAGGTTTTACCCAGGCATTCGTTGAGCGGCAGGTGCGCATCACCAATTGGGAGGTGATAACTGACCGGAGAATCCAGCGCGGTTCTAAGCTTGCTGATACCGCCTTGACCTTGCAGATAGGCCATCAGTGCAACGTATCCGGACCGGTGGAAAACAGAATATTGGGCACCGTTTTCGCCTCGGATTTGCAGCCCTGTGGGCCCATATAGCCGGTACGCTGCTCTTCAGGCAGATTGCCCTGCTCCCAGGCAATCATTGCCTGCAAGCACAGCTCCTTCTGCTCCTGGGTCAACTTGCGCCCATCGGCCCACTTGCCGATCTCGACTGCGGTTTTCAGGCTGGCATAAACGTCGGGGGTAATATTGCGCAGCATTTCGGCAAAGCTGGTCATGATGTCTCCAGAAAAAGCGATGTCATTAGTTCAATTCTATTCATTGCTGGGGTCATTGCTAAGCTGCGTGTCGGGCGCGTTCCAGACCACCGGCTATAAGGCCGGCAGCACAACCGACCAGCAACCCACTGACGTGAGCAGTATTGGCTATCGCGCCAAAACCCAGCAACGTAATCAGCCCGGACAGGCAGAGCACCAGCCACACCAGCATTAACACCACCACACCTTTAGGTAGGGCAAAATGCACATTGGGGGCCAACCACTGATACAGCCAGCAATAACCCAATAAACCGTAGAGCACGCCAGACAACCCGCCGAACAGCGCATGACCGCTGACCCACCACTGCGCAGTGTTTGAAATCACCGCAAACAGCAGCGTCAGGCCCAGCAACCAAAGCCCGCCCGAGCGCATCTCGATGCGCCGGCCCAGCTCCCAGTACCAAAGCGCGTTGAACGCCAGGTGCATCAGGCCAAAATGCAGGAATATCGGCGCCACCAACCGCCACCACTGGCTCAGATCGATTTGACTGGCGAAATAGCCATTCGCATCCACCGGCACGAAGGTAAACAATCCGATACTCTCAGGGCGGCTGCCCATCCCGGTCAGCAACGCGACGACACCGGTCAACGCCAATATAATCAGTGTGACCGGTATTCTGCGCCATACCAGCGGCCAACTGGCTCTAGCTGATTGCGTAGCCGACCGGTCCGCCGGCATATCAGCGACCAGATCAGCAATACCTTCAGCATAAAATGCCTGGACGATCTGCGCACCGGCTTCATCGTGGGTCCAGACAACCTGTTTGCCGTCTTCTTCGGTAATGCGATGTACCACCCCCCGGCTACGCAGGAAGTGGGTAAAGCGACTCAGGTCTTCATCCAGGGAACATTGCAATGCGCGGTACATGCTTACCTCAAGCCAGTCTGGGTACATCGACCCAGACAAAATGATCGCGGTGCAGGTGCTGCTCACCCTCCCAGCGATAGGCGACCAGTTTGCCATATTTCACCGCGCTATAATCCAGACAGGCGAGATTCGGCCTGATCGGGTGCGGATTGCCCTGTTGCCAGTAGTGCCCGACAAACAGAATCGGCTGATCTGCATCATAGAGCAGCAGCTCGGCCTTTTGATCGTCACTCAGGGGTCGGGCGGCGACATCATCGGGCAAGGCATCGGGCTGAAAAACGATGTCGCCGTAGGTCTGCGGCTGCTCCTCCCAGAATTTGGTGCGGAACGCCATGCGCGTTAGCCCGTCCTTGCCGGTCATACTCTGACCATGTGGCAGGCGCATATCTATCCCGCGCAGCAAGCGCTCCAGCACTTGTGAAGCGAAGCTCTCATGCTCAGTAGCCGCCTCGAGAAATTCCCGATCAATGCAGCCGTCGGCATACTGCGCGGCAAAAGGCTTGATCAGATTTTCGTCCCAACAGGCGTGTACCAGGCGGATATCACCCATATCCATAAATAGCGGCAAGCTGTAGAACCAGTCAAGAAAGTAGCTCCATTCATCCGGCCAGGCCGCGAACTGCTCCAGGGTATCCTGAATTTGCCTACGGTTGCGCTCGGTATGCTCGCGGATATATTGCCTGCCGCTACCCGCCGGCGCCGGCGTACTCCAGGCCAGTGCGTTGATCTCGTGGTTACCCATGATGCAACTGGCGGCGCCCGCCTCGACCATGTCATGCACCAGGTGCAGCGCCTCACGAATACGCGGCCCCCGGTCAATAATATCGCCCAGAAACAAAGCCTTGCGCGTCGGATGCCGCCATACCCCAGCCTGCACCGAATAGCCCATACGTTCCAGCAACTGCGTCAGGGTTTGCGCACATCCGTGTACATCACCAATGACGTCATAACCTTTGAAGTCGCCCGCGGCCATCATTGATCCGTCAGGCGGCTTGACCAGCCGAGCTTGCTGCGGCAGATCGCATAGAAATTGTGGTCCAGCGGATGCAGCAGGCGCAGTTTCTGCGGCTTCTTGCGAATCGTCAGGCTATCGCCCGGCGCGCAGGCGATATGCACCTGCCCATCGCTGCTGACCTGCGGATAAATGCCATTCTGCTTGGAGATAATGATCTTCAGCTCGCTGTTAGCGTCCACTACAATCGGCCGGCTCGACAACGTGTGCGGAAACATCGGCACCAACACCATGGCATCCAGTTTCGGATGCATGATCGGTCCGCCAGCAGACAACGAATAGGCCGTCGAACCGGTCGGCGTAGCGACGATCAACCCATCCGACTTCTGACTGTAGACAAACTGGCCATCGATATAGAGCTCAAACTCGATCATCCGGGCCGATTTGCCCGGATGCAGCACCACGTCATTCAGCGCCTCACTGGTGCCGAGCTGCTCATCACCGCGACGCACGAACACATCCAGCAAGAAGCGCTTCTCCACCGTATATTGCCCGGCTAGCACTTCACCTACCCGGCTTTCCAGCTCATCGGGCGAAATATCGGTAAGAAACCCCAGGCCGCCGCGATTCACCCCCAGTACCGGGACGTTATAGCGGCATAGCGCCCGCGCAGCACCCAGCAAACTGCCATCGCCGCCCACCACAATGACCAGATCGCATATCTCGCCCATCATCTTCCGCGAACAGACCTGCAGTTGGTGCCCGGGCAACAGATCAGCCACGGCATCTTCCAGAATCACGCTATGGCCATTGTCCAGCAGAAACCGCTTGAGGCGTTTCAGCGTATCGACCACCTTGCCACTACCCAGCCGCCCGATTAATCCGATATTACGGAACTGCTCCATACCACCTCACTCTTGCAGCCAATGGGGCAGCCGTCATGACTGCCCGGCATCACGCCGGTGTGTTTGAATTAGACGATTATCCGCAGCCAACGCGACGCTGGCAAATGGCGGCCGTTAAAGATGAGTGTCAGGAGATGGCAAACCGGGCGAAACCCGGTTATTCAACGTCGGAGGGGGTGCGGCTTTGCAGGCGGGACAGATCACGTTTTAGTGCCACATTCAACTTCTGCTGCTGGGCCAATTCGTTCTTGATATCGCCCAGTTCACCCTGGATGATCGCCAGGTTATCCTCGTGCTGCTGCCGCAAGGCAATCAGCTCGGCGTGCTTCTGCTGCACCAACTGATCGATCTGCTCGTGCAATTCGGCAATCTCAGCATCCTGTCTTGCGCGCTCTGCGGCCCTTGCGTCCACCGCGCTGGCAGAGTCACTAACAGCAGACTGATTGGCGCCGTCGATCGGCACAACATTATTCACACCGCCGTACCAGGCATCTTCAGCAGCCACCTGCAGGCGGTCTGTCTGCAACACCGTCAGCGTCTCCTCATCGTCGCCGAGGATACCCAGTGTATTACGCGTGACTGCTTCTTTGATCATCAGCAGATCGGAGCGTCCGCCGCGCTGCCCCGGCTTCCACAGGTGAGGCCGGTATTTTGTATCAGACGCAAAGCCCAGACATACCAGACGAATCGGTCCGCCGCCCATATCGGGGCCGCGACCCGCCTTTTCGACCATATTGCGTAGCGGCATATTCCACAGGCTGTTGATGTTGCCATCCAGATCAAAATCGATGGTAAAGAACACCGCACCCCTTACATGCAGTCGGTTGCTGATCTGCAAGAAAACCGCTTCGACTGTTTCATCAGCGAATTCAGGGCTCGACACCAAACCATCGAGTAAAGCCTCGAATTCTGGATACAACATTTCCTTAGCGATACCCCGCTCGGAAAACAACAATACCGCCTCAGTCAGCAACGGCTTGCGCACTGTATTCATCGATCGCTCCCGCTGGGTCCGTTCAGCCTTCTCCAGATGTAACATAATCCTACGCTTTTTAATGGCAATTGCACTTTGGAGCGTAAGTGTAAAGAAAAGTGCCCTTGAGGACTGTGATGGATTTGGCACAACGCCCTGCAGCCAGCTTGTTTCATAACACTACATCGGCAATACAAAAAAGCCCGCCGCAGCAGAAAGCTGTGGCGGGCTCTTAATCCAGCAGGCATCAGATCAGATAGCAGCAGCCAATCGCGAGCCCTGGTCAATGGCACGCTTGGCATCCAGTTCGGCCGCGACATCCGCTCCGCCAATCAGATGCAGCGGCTTGCCCGCAGCTTCCAGCCCCGCTTGCAACTCGCGCAGCGGCTCCTGCCCAGCGCAGATAACGATGTTGTCGACCGGCAACACCTGCGGCTCACCTTCACCGATCTGGATATGCAAACCGGCATCATCAATCTTCAGGTACTGCACCGAATTGAGCATCTGCACCTGCTTGTTTTTCAGGCCGGTACGATGAATCCAGCCGGTCGTCTTACCCAGGCCGTCACCCACCTTGCTGGTCTTACGCTGCAGCAAAAAAACCTCACGGGCGGGCGGATGCGGCTGTGGCGTGATGCCGGCAATACCACCACGCGCCTCGATATCCAGATCGATGCCCCACTCTTTCCAGAACAGCTGGGTATCCAGGCTTGGGTTGCCGCCCTGGTGGGTAATGTACTCGGAGACATCAAAGCCTATGCCGCCAGCACCCATCACCGCGACCTTGTTACCCAGCGGCTGGTGATTGAGGATGGTATCGATATAGCTGACCACCTTGGGATGGTCGATACCGGGAATATCCGGCGTACGCGGCTTGATCCCGGTAGCCAGAATGACTTCGTCGAAATCGGCCAGATCTTCGGCTGCTACGCGCTTGTTCAGCACCAGCTTGACCGCGTACTTTTCGATCATCTTGCCGAAATAACGCAGCGTCTCAAAGAACTCCTCCTTGCCGGGAATCTGCTTGGCAATATTGAACTGACCACCAATTTCCGCCGCCGAATCGAACAGCGTCACCTCATGCCCGCGCTGCGCCGCCACCGTGGCCGCAGCCAGGCCAGCAGGACCGGCGCCGACGACGGCGATCTTCTTCACCGCCGTGGTCGGAATATAGTTCAGCTCGGTTTCGTGACAGGCCCGCGGATTGACCAGGCAACTGGTCAGCTTGCCGCCGAAGGTATGATCCAGGCAGGCTTGGTTACAACCGATGCAGGTATTGATTTCATCAGCCTTGCCGGCCGCCGCCTTGTTGACGAAATCGGCGTCAGCCAGAAATGGCCGGGCCATGGAGACCATGTCTGCGTCGCCCTCTGCCAGCACCTGCTCCGCTACTTCAGGGGTATTGATCCGGTTAGTGGTGATCAATGGGATGCTGACCTCACCTTTGAGCTTGGCGGTGACTTTAGTGAACGCAGCGCGTGGCACTTTGGTGGCGATGGTCGGAATACGCGCTTCGTGCCAGCCGATACCGGTATTGATAATAGTCGCACCAGCCTGTTCAATCGCCTTGGCCAGCATCACCACTTCGTCCCAGGTGCTGCCGTCTTCAATCAGGTCAAGCATAGACAGCCGATAGATGATGATGAAGTTCCGGCCTACACCCTCACGCACACGGCGGACAATTTCCACCGGCAGACGCATACGATTCTCGTAGCTGCCACCCCAGCGGTCGGTACGCTTGTTCACATGGCTGACCAGGAACTGATTAATGAAGTAGCCTTCCGAACCCATGATTTCCACCCCGTCATAGCCGGCGCTCTGGGCCAGCTGCGAACAGCTGACGAAGTCATTGATCTGCTTCTCAATGCCCTCCTCGTCCAGCTCTTTCGGGGTAAAGGGGTTAATCGGCGCTTTGACCGCACTGGCGGACACCTGTTTGGGGCTGTAGGCGTAACGACCGGCGTGCAGAATCTGCATACAGATTTTGCCACCCGCCTCATGCACTGCACGGGTAACGATCTTGTGCTGCTCTGCTTCTTCGGCGGTGGTCATCTTCGCCGCACCGGCGGCAACACTACCCTCTTCATTGGGCCCAATACCGCCCGTCACGATCAGACCCACCCCGCCGCGCGCACGCTCGGCGAAATACGCGGCCATCCGCTCGAAGCCGTGCGGGCGCTCTTCGAGCCCGGTATGCATCGACCCCATCAGGGTACGGTTGCGCAGGGTGGTAAAACCCAGGTCCAGCGGGGCCAGCAAATGCGGATAGAGGGTAGATTCGCTCATGGACTGCTCCGGTTATCTCTTCATCAGGGTCTTTACCGGATACATGCCCGGCAAATGCTATGGCAAGACAATAGGCTGGTGACGCCGACCGCTCAATCACCTGAAATGACATTTTTATAACTTTGAATTACAGTTGTGTTTCCACTAACACCGCGAACGCCTTCCAGCAGACCCGGTCTTTGAAACTCGACTTATGAAGCTCGGCGATATTTCGGTCGGTTACCTTTATAGCCTGCAAAGTGCGCTAACCCATCTGGGCCATGAGCCGGAGAAACTGTTTCAGCGCTTTCGCATCAACAACCAGCTACTGGCGACACCCCAGGCGCGCATCAGCATTCCGCGGTTTATGCGGCTGGCCAACGCCGCCATTCAATTGACCGGCCGCGCCGATATCGGCCTGCTTATGGGCAGCCATAGTCATGCCAGCCACTTGGGTTTGGCAGGCATGACCGCACAATGCGCCGCAGACCTGACACAAGCCTTCGACACCCTGGTGCGCTTCGAGCGGCTATCCAGCCAGAATTACCGCGGCCATTCGAGCTTTGAGTCACCGGCACTGCGCTTCTATTCAATAAGCCCCTACAACGCCTTCAATCTGTTTGTGGTCGACTCGGCCCTGGCCTCCCGCGCTCAGCTTGGCCACTACCTGACCGGCGGCAAGGCGATACTCACCGCCGTGCATATCGAGTTTCCCGCGCCCGCCTACGCCGAGCTTTACGAAGCGGCATTCGGTTGCCCGGTGCTGTTTGAACAAGAGCACAACCAATTGATCTGGGAGCCGGCCAGTCTAAATCTGACGCTGGAGCAGCGCGCGCCGGCCAGCTTTCATCACCTCGAGGCGCTATGCAAAGCCCAACTGTACGAGCTCAACCGCCACCGCGGTTTACGCGAAAAGGTCGAGGAGATACTCTCACCGCAACTGCATCAGCGCCTGCCGCCCCTGACCGAGGTCGCGCGCAAACTGGGCTTACCCTCCTGGACCCTGCGCCGCCGGTTGCAACAGGAGGAGCAAACCCGGTTTCAGGACATCATCGATGAAACGCGGCAGGATCTGGCCGTCAGCTATATCCGCGATACTGAATTAGCACTGGGAGAAATCGCTTTTCTACTGGGCTTTTCATCGCCGGGGGCATTTCAGAGGGCGTTCAAGCGTTGGACCGGCCAGCCGCCAGGGCAATTCAGACGTCAGCAGCGCAGGGTGCAAAACTGAGTGCAAAGCCAATGTGCCGAACCCGAATTAGAAAAAACAAGGTAGTACGAAGGGGGGGGTAGTACGGAGTTAATATTGCACAGTAAAGCCGAAGCACTTACATCTCTTCGGCGTCTTCTGCATCCTGATCCCATTCCTGGGCACGCTGGTCCATCAGTTCTTCTACATACTCGTTCATTGCTTCTTCCTCTTTTTGTTGTCGAGCCCAATTGACTCACTACCCGACGCTATAGGTCGCGTATGACAGTCAGATGAAGCGACAATAAAAAAGTTCAGCCATTAATACCCAGAGTCAACGCCAGCACCACCAGTAGCAAGGCCTCGGCGATTTCCAGCAGGGCACCGGCGGTATCTCCGGTGGTACCGCCCAGTCGCCTGAGCAACAGCCGCCGCCAATAGGTCGCGAACAGCGCAACGCAGATCAACGGCAGCAATCCAAGCGCACCCCAAACCACCACCGAAAGCCCAGCGATCACCAGCGCATGGGTGATCAACACGGAGGGCAGCGTGACGGGTGCATGGGCGGCCAGCACTGCGCCCAACCCGCCTGGTCGTGCATAAGGCGTGGTGATCAACAGCGTGGGCAGCAAGAGTCGACCGATCCAGGGCACCAGCAATAGCGCCCAGCCAACTTGGCTTTCCAACAAGCTGACTAGCGCTGCGAACTTGAGCAGCAGCACCAGAACCAGAGCGACCACGCCGACCGGACCGCAGGCCGGGTCCTTCATGATAGCCAGCGTACGCTCGCGGTCGCCATGCCCCCCGACCCAGGCGTCCGCCGCGTCTGCCAGACCATCCAGATGCAGAGCCCCACTGAGCCATACCCACAGACTCAGAATAATCGCCGCCTGCAGCAGCGGCCCCGTTGGCGCCAACAACCACTGCGCCAGCACCAGCAAGAGCCCGATCAAACCGCCCACTGCCGGATACCAAAGCAAAGAGCGGCCGTTTTCCTGCGCCGCAGGGAGATAAGGCAGGCGCACCGGGAGCCGGGTCAAAAACTGCAAGGCAATCAGCAGCGCAAACGGGAGCCTCATAGCCGCTCCAGCACGCCATCAGGATGACGACGCAGCAGCACGCGCTCGGCCAACGCCACGTGCACCTGCAACAGCTGTTCCCGTGGCAATCCCTGCGCCCGCGCCAACAACAGGCGTATCACACCTCCGTGAGTTATCAGCAGCACTTTCTCGCTGGCATAACATTGAGCCAGGCCATCGATACTCGCCAGTACCCGGCGTTCGAATGCGGCAACCGCCTCGCCGCCAGGCGGTGTACAGCCATAAGGATCCCGCCAGAAGGCCGCAAGAGAGTCTGCGTGCTCACGCATCAGATCAGCGGGGTACTGCCCTTCCCACTCACCAAAATGCAGCTCACACAGGCCGGGCTCCAGGCTCACAGGTACATCTAGTCGCTCGCCCAGTTCGGCCGCAAAAGCCGCGCAACGTTGCAATGGTGAGCTGACGATGCGCTGCCAGGCGCCGGGCGCCTGGCAGGCCAGACGCATTTGCTGCCATCCTGCAGCAGTCAGCTCGTCGTCCAGACTACCGCGCAAGCTGCCGGCCAACGCGGTCTCACCATGGCGCAACAGCTCGATCAGCATGGCTGCCGGCCGGAAACTGCCGCCTGCGCGAAGGTCGCCATCTGGTTATGCAGCGCGCAGGCGGTACGCAGCAAAGGCACGGCCACCGCAGCGCCGCTACCCTCGCCCAGGCGCATGCCCAGATCCAGCAAGGGCGTGGCCGCTAACGCTTGGAGAATCAGACTATGCCCCGGCTCAGCGCTGCGGTGACTGAACAGCATCCAGTCGCGGCTGCCTGGGTTCAGACGCGTTGCGCACAGGGCCGCCACGGAGCTGATATAGCCGTCCACCAGCACCGGCAGCCCGCGCTGTGCAGCCGCAATATAAGCGCCGCACAGCGCCGCTATCTCCAAACCGCCCAGATGAGCCAATGCTGATAATGGGCTATTCAGCTTGCCTGCATGCAGCGCCAGACCCCGCTCAACCACCTGCCGTTTGTGCTCAATCTCTGCCCCAGCAAGCCCAGTACCCGGCCCGACCAGCTGCGCTGCTGGCACGCCAAGCAGCGCGCTCGCCAAAGCGCAGGCACTGGTACTGTTGCCAATACCCATCTCGCCGCCGATAAACAGATCAGCGCCGTGCGCAGCCAACACCGCCTCACGCCCGGCCTGCAGAGCCTGCAAGCAGTGTTCGGCGCTCATGGCGGCCTGATGGCTGAAATTGGCTGTGCCAAGAGCAATCGGGCGGTGCTCAACGCCCGCCAACGGCGCAATGGGTATGGCCAGCCCCAGCTCCATGACTCTGAGCGTGGCGCCAAGGTGGCGAGCCAACACACAGATCGCCGCGCCACCCTCGGCGAAGTTGCGCAGCATTTCACCGGTAACGGACTGCGGATAGGCCGACACGCCCTCTTTCACCACACCATGATCGGCAGCAAACACCGTGATCCAGGGCAGGGTCATCTCGGGCCGTTCGCTGCCCTGCATGGCCGCCAGTTGAATGGCAAGGTCTTCCAGCCGGCCCAGCGCTCCGGCTGGTTTAGTCAGTTCGCTTTGGCGCTGCTGCGCCGCGAGCAGCATTGTCTGATTCCATTCTGCCACGGGCATATGCCACCAGTAGCTACTCATGGCAGTTGCCCCTTGAGCGCCAACGGCAGGCCAGCGACACAAAACAGTACCCGCGTACAGCGCTGCGCCAGGGCCTGATGCAACCAACCGGCCTCATCCACATAGCGGCGGCTAAGTTCGCCCAGCGGCACCACACCCAGCCCGGTCTCATTACTGACCAGAATAATTCGGCCCGGCAGCGCACTGACGCATGCCAGCAAGGCCTCCCGCTCGCTCTCAAGACGAGCCCGATCTTCACACAACAGCAAATTAGTCAGCCACAGCGTCAGACAATCGACCAACAGGCAGCGCTCGGCCCCCGCCTCCCGGCACAATACATCGGCCAGCGCCAAGGGCTCTTCTATCAGTGCCCAATGGGCCGGCCGCCGTTGACGGTGCTGGCGTATGCGCTCGCCCATCTCCGCGTCCAGCGCCTGACTAGTGGCGATATAGGTCACCGGGAAACCGCTGTCATTCGCCATTTTTTCGGCCAGCCGGCTCTTGCCCGAGCGCGCACCACCCAATATCAGTTCGTGCATGCGCCGACTCCACATAATTGCAATAGCAAGGCAGTATCCAGATGCTCTTCCACAGTCTGGGCCAGACGTTCGATATCCCGCTCGCGCAATGCGGCGTAATCCAGTGCTTGCGCCTGAGACAGGCCCGCCCAACGCAACAGCGCCTGACTGGCCGCGGACGATTCAAACAGACCGTGCAGATAGGTACCGGCGATCTGTCCGTCATCGCTGAGCACCCCATCCGCTTCACCATCGTCCAGATGCAGTAACGGGTAATTGAGCGCGGGACCCTCACTGCGGCCCGCATGAATTTCATAGCCACTGACCCTGGCCTGCTGCAGTTGCAATTGACCGCTGACCCGGGTCAGTCGCTTCTGCGCCTGTAAGGTGGTGGCAAAATCCAGCAGCCCCAGACCAGCTTCACTGCAGGCCGGGCCTTCCAGGCCAAGGGGGTCATCTATGTGCTGCCCGAGCATCTGCATACCGCCACAGATACCCAGCAGCTTGCCGCCGTAACGCAGATGCCGATGAATCGCCCGATCCCAACCGTGCTGACGTAGAAAAGCCAGGTCAGCACCGACGCTCTTGGAGCCCGGCAGAATAATCAAATCCGCAGCGGGAATCGGCTGACCCGGGCCGATAAACTGCAGGTCTACCTGCGGGTGCAAGCGCAAGGGATCGAAATCCGTATGGTTGCTGATGCGGGGCAATACCGGCACTACCACACGCAACGCATCGCGGGTCTTGGCGCCCTGGCTGGCGTTGACCGCGTCCTCGGCTTCCAGGTGCAGGTCATGCAGGTAGGGCAACACGCCTAATACCGGCTTGCCGGTGTGCGCCTCCAACCAGTCGAGACCCGGCTGCAACAGGGCAATGTCGCCGCGAAAACGGTTGATCACAAAGCCCTTGATGCGCGCCTGTTCGCTGTTCGACAGCAGCGCTAGCGTGCCAACCAAGTGTGCAAACACGCCGCCCTTGTCGATATCGGCAATCAGGATCACCGGGCAGTCGACGGCCTCGGCAAAGCCCATATTGGCGATATCGCCCGCGCGTAGATTGATTTCCGCCGGTGAGCCTGCGCCCTCGACCAGCACGGTATCGTAGGTCGCCAGCAAACGTTGATGTGAGGTCAAAACCGCGCGCAAAGCCGTGGGCTTGTAAGCGTGGTAAGCCTGCGCATCCATGCAGCCGATCGAATGACCATGAATGATGACCTGGGCGCCCACGTCGGTATTGGGCTTGAGCAGCACCGGATTCATATCGGTATGCGGCTCCAAGTGCGCCGCCTGGGCTTGCACCGCCTGGGCGCGGCCGATTTCACCGCCATCCACCGTCACCGCCGCGTTCAACGCCATATTTTGCGGTTTGAACGGCGCCACCTTGACGCCTCGGTGACGCAGCCAGCGGCACAGCGCCGTGACCAGCGTGCTCTTGCCGGCATCCGAGGTGGTGCCCTGAATCATCAAGGTACTCATAGGCCGGAACTTGCCAACTGACTGAGATGAATATCTGCCAATGCGGCGTCCAGGCGCTGCCAATCGCTCTCACTGCCGGGCAGACCAATACGCAATGCAACGGGCTGCTCGAACAGCCTGACCAGAATGCCGCGCCGCGCCAGGGCCGCATGCAGCTCCGCAGCCTGGGCATAAGGCAGCCACTGAAACAGCGCACAACCGCCCTCGGGATTCAGCCCATGCTCTAGCAGTAGTGAGCGCAGCCGCTGACTGTCACGCTGCAGGCGAAACCGCCACAATTGCTGGGTGGTATGATCGGCCAGCACTGCCTTACCGGCGGCACGGGCTGGGCCGCTTACGGTCCAAGGTCCTAGCTCGCGCTGCAATGCACCCAGCAACCCCGGTTCGGCCAGCACGAAGCCCAGCCGCACCCCGGCCAGACCAAAAAATTTGCCCAGCGAGCGCAGCACCATCAGGCCAGGCCGATCGCTGAACGCAGCAAGACTGTTTTCAGGAGCCGCGTCGGCAAAGGCCTCATCGACAATCAGGTAGCCACCATGCCGGTGTAGCGTTTCGTGCCACGAAAGCAGCGTTTCGACATCGATCTGCGTACCGGTCGGATTATTCGGATTGACCACCACCAGCACATCAAGCTGATCCAGAAGATCGGCTACCTCAGATCGATCCAGACCCATGACCGCATGACCAGCGCGCTGCCAGGCGTGGCGATGCTCCGCATAGCAGGGCTCGAGTATGCCCACGCGCTCCGGCGCGAACAGCTGCGGTAAAGCCTGAATGGCTGCCTGCGAACCCGCCACCGGCAGTGCCTGCGCGGCGCCGTAATAACTAGCCGCAATAGCCTCCAGGCCATCGTCCTCTTCCGGCAGGCGCGACCAGATGGCGGGGCCAAAGGATGGCAAAGGCCATACATAGGGTGCCAACCCGGTGGACAAGTCTAGCCAGTCTTCTTGTGCCATGCCAAATTGCGCCGCGGCCAAGCGCAACCTGCCACCGTGTTCAAGCATGCATCACCCCCCAGAGCGCCATAAGTACCAACAGCCACAGCATTACCCCTTGGCGCACCAGCCGCACGGCCCGGTCGATATCCTCGTCCTTTGCCCCCGGCCCAGCACCCAAAACCGGGCGCTGGTGCAACGCACCCTGATAAACGGCCGGCCCACCCAGACTGACATTTAACGCCCCTGCTCCGGCAGCCATCACCGGCCCGGCATTCGGGCTGTCCCAGGCTGGCGCCTGAGTCCGCCAGCAGTGCAATGCCTGCCGTGTACGCCCGCACACGGCATAGGTCAAGGCTACCAGCCTGGCCGGCAGGTAATTGAGCACATCATCAAGACGAGCCGCTGCCCAGCCAAACTGGCCGAAACGTGCGTTGCGGTAGCCCCACATCGCATCCAGGGTATTGGACAGGCGATACAGCACAACGCCCGGCGCGCCCAGCAGTGCAAACCAGAACAAAGCCGCAAATACCGCGTCACTGCCGTTCTCCAATACCGATTCCGTGGTCGCACAGGCCACGCCTTGCTCATCCAGTTCATCGGTCTGCCGGCTGACCATATAACTCACACGCAGACGGGCCTGTAAGAGATTGCCCTGGCGCAATGCACGGCTGACCGGCTTGGCATGCGCGGCCAGGCTATGCAGTCCGATGGCCAGGTACAGCAGCAGCAAGGAAAAGACCCAGCCAATGCCGGGCAAGCTGGCCAGCACCCAAGCGCCAAAGGTCAGTGGCAATACCGCCAGTGCCCAGGCCAGCAGCCCGCGCAACCGTCGCGAGCCAGCGCGATTGAAGGTGCTTTCCAGTACATCGGCGAGCCGGCCGAAGCCGACCAGCGGGTGCCCGCGTTTCGGTTCACCCAGCCAGTGATCCAGCAGCATGGCGCCGAGCACTACGGGCGCGTTCAGCACTGGCGCTGATCCCATTGGCGAATCAAGTTATGCAACTGATCCAGCCCGATGGTCAGTGCCGAGATGCCCGGCTGCAGAATGTCAGGGGACTTGATTTCAAACAGTTGCTCATCACGCAATGCCGGGATCGCCGGCCAGCCTGGCCGATCAAACAGATGTTCCGGTCTGAAGCGCTTGCCGCACCAGGAGCCGATGACCAGATCCGGCGCACGCCGGACCACCTCCTGAGGGTCGGTGATATAGCGCTGCTTGGCTTTGGGGTGGTGACTCAGCTCGGCAAAGCAGTCTTCACCGCCGGCCAGTTCGATCAGTTCGCTGACCCAGCGAATGCCAGAAATCAGCGGGCCATCCCACTCCTCGAAATATACCTTGGGTCGACGTGACAGTTGCCCCGCCTGCAGACGCACCTGCTGCATGCCCGCCTGCAACTCGGCGACCAGTGTCTCGGCCTTGTCGCTGGCATACACCAAGGCACCCAGCGTCTCGATCATGCGCAGAATGCCGGCGATATCGCGCTGATTGAACAGATGCACTTCCAGACCCTCGCGCGCCAGCTCCGCAGCAATATCCGCCTGCAGGTCGCAGTAGCCGATAACCAGATCCGGCTTGAGCGCGAGAATCTTCTCGGTCTTGGCGCTAGTAAAAGCCGAGACCTTGGGCTTTTCCTTGCGCGCCTGTGGCGGGTGTACGGTAAAGCCGGAAATACCGGCGATGCGCTCCTGCTCGCCGAGGCGATACAGCACTTCACAAGTTTCCGTAGACAGGCAAACGATACGTTGTGGGCCTTTCATCATGGCTCCCATTGATCGGTAAATAACAACTCGTTCAGTGGCCGTGGTGTGCTCCAGCCCTGCTCAACCAGCATCGGTTCGGTATAAAAAGCCTCGACTGGACCGAGACACAGCACCGCTATCGGCTTGGCCCCGGCCGGCATGCCGAGCAGCTCTGCCAGTGCCTGCGGATCGAACAACGACACCCAGCCCAGCCCAAGCCCTTCCGCGCGTGCCGCCAGCCACAGGTTCTGAATCGCGCAGGCAATCGACGCCAGATCCATTTCCGGCAAGGTGCGACGGCCAAACACATGTTGCTCGCGGCCCTCCGGCAGCGCGGCGACCAGCAGCTCCGCGCAGTCGAGAATGCCTTCGACCTTGAGCCGCATAAAATCGGCGGCGCGCTCAGCCAATGCCTGCGCCGTCAACTGTCGCTCCTCATCCACTAGCCGATGGATGGCCGTGCGTAGCGCAGGCTGCGTAATACGGACGAAACGCCAGGGTTGCATCAACCCGACACTGGGCGCCTGATGCGCCGCCTCCAGCAGCCGCGACAGCTGCTCGGCGGGCACTTCTCCAGCGCTGAAATGACGCATATCCCGGCGCTCACGGATGGCCCGGTACACGGCGGCCCGCTCGGCGGCGGAGAAGGCATGCTCACTCATGCGCGTAAGCCGTTCATGGACAAAACAGTGCCGCCGCGGCTTGGCGGTTGCCCGGCAGATACAGGTGAATATAGGAGGCTGTCAGTCGCCCGATCCGCCAAACCGCCTCGGCCGTGCGTTTGTAATTCGGGCACTCGCCACGCACCAGCGGCGGCAGTTCACACTCCAGAGAGGAATGGTGAAAGGTGTGCCCGCGCAGGGTGCCCTCCGGCAACGCAACTTCCTGCAATGCCAGCGCGGTCAGGCGCTTGTGCATGTTTGCCCGGCCGGGCAGCAAACCCACCAGCTCCGTGCTCTGTCCGTCAGTGTCGGTCAGCGATTCGCACAGATACAGCATACCGCCACATTCAGCATGGATCGGCTTGCCGGCCTCATGATGGGCACGGATAGCCGCCTGCATCGCCTTATTGCTGCCCAACTCGGCCAGATGCAACTCGGGATAGCCGCCCGGCAGGTACAGGCTGTCGATCTCGGGCAACTGCTGGTCGCTAAGCGGCGAGAAGAACAGCAGCTCTGCACCCAGATCCGCGAGCAGATCCAGATTGGCCTGGTAGATAAAGGCAAAGGCGCCGTCACGCGCCACGCCAATACGTACACCCGCCAGCGCGGCGCTGGATGTGCCTACTGCAGCAGGTTCAGGCGCGGTAAAACCCACCCGCGCCGGCAACTGAGTATCGGCGCTGGCCAGCAGTGCATCGGCGGCGGCATCCAGCCGAGCATCCAGATCAACCAGCTCATCCGCCTGCACCAGTCCCAGGTGACGACTGGGCAGGCCTATCGCTTCACTGCGCGGCAGTGCCCCAAACCAGGCGCAGCTGTCAGGCAGGCAATCACGCAGAATCTCGCCATGCCGGTCACTGCCAACCTTGTTGGCCAGTACCCCGGCAAACGGCAGACCCGGCTGATAACTGGCCAGCCCGTGGGCCATGGCGCCAAAGGTCTGGGCCATGCCCGAGCCGTCAATCACCGCCAGCACCGGCACACCAAAGCAGCGCGCCAGATCCGCCGCGGAGGGTGTGCCGTCAAACAGCCCCATCACCCCTTCGATCAGAATCAGGTCGCACTCGGCCGCCGCGGCACTGAGCAAGCGTCGGCTTTCCTGCTCACCGATCATCCACAGATCGATCTGGTAAACCGGCCGGCCACTGGCGCGCTGGAGGATCATCGGGTCGAGAAAATCCGGACCACACTTGAACACCTGCACGCGTTTGCCCTGGCGGCTATGCAGGCGGGCCAAGGCCGCGGTAATGGTAGTCTTGCCCTGCCCCGAGGCAGGTGCGGCGATAAGCAATGCCGGGCACTGCTGTTGTGCCAATATGCAATCAGTCAAAACTCCACTCCTTTCTGCGCCTTGATGCCAGACTTGAATGCATGCTTGACCACGCCCATCTCGGTCACGGTATCGGCAGCTTCTATCAGCGCGGGCGGCGCACCGCGGCCGGTCACCACCACATGCTGGGCCATGGGCCGCGAGGCGATGTCCTGCAGCACCTGCTCCAGCGGCAAGTAGCCGTATTTGAGCGCGATATTCAGCTCATCCAGTACCACCAACGCCACCGCCTCGTCGCTCATCAACTCCACCGCCACCGCCCAGGCCGCTTCGGCCTTGGCGATATCATCCTGGCGGTCCTGGGTTTCCCAGGTAAAGCCGGCGCCCATAACGTGATAACGCACCTGTTCGGGAAAACGCCGGAAGAAGGTCTCCTCGCCGGTGCTGCGGGCGCCCTTGATAAACTGCACTATGCCCACCTGCAGGCCATGCCCCAAACTGCGAGCGGCCATACCAAAAGCCGAACTGCTCTTGCCCTTGCCGTTGCCGGTCAGCACCAGCAGCAGTCCGTGTTCATCCTGGGCCTGGGCGATTTTCTCATCGACAATCGCCTTCTTGCGCTGCATGCGTTGCCGGTGACGCTCGTCGCGGTCGGGGCTGTCGCTCATGCCTGACGGCCCTGCTGGGCCTCGCGCGCGGCATAGACGCGCAGAACGATATAGACCAGCGTGGCGGCGCCTACATACAGCGCCATGCTGCTCAGGTATTGCGGATAGTAGTGAGCGATGCGCTCGAGCATGCCGGCGAAGGTCGGGTTGTCATAGCGGCCAGAGAAAAAGTAGAAACCACCACTGGAGAACAACTGGCACACCAATGCGCTGCTCAGCAGAGTCGGTACCAGCACCAGCAATGAGCTCAGTTGCTCGCGGTGCCAGCGTGCGTACAGACGCCCGCCGAACCAGAGCGCACCGTAGGCTGGCAACAGCATCCAGTAGGCCACGGTCATGCAATGGTGGCCGGCATTGATCCAGCCCACGCTCATGATGTCCATAAACGTAGTCTGCAAAAACAACAGTGGAAAGGCCCAACGTGGCTTGAGCAGCACGCCCGCGAGGAAAAACACCGCCCAGGACGCGCTGGGCAGATTGACCAAGCTGAAATGGCTGCCACGGGTCATGGCGACCAGCAACACGAGCACGATACCAATAGCCACCTGGCTACGTCTGGACAGTTCTAACATGGTCATCCTCCTTGGATGGGTTGTTTAAAAACAGGCGCCTTAGAGCGCCTGGTAGCGCAGAGTCAGATAGCCCGCCCGGCCTTGTTGCTGGTAGGTCGCGGCGGTTTCATAGTCGCTGTCGAACAGGTTGCTGATGCGTGCCTGCAGGCGCCAGGCGTCGCTCAATTGATATTCGGAGCGCAGATCAACGGTGTTGTAACCGGACAGTTCGGTGGTATTGGCCGCGTTATCCCAGCGCCGTCCTTCCACATGCAGGCTGGCACCGAGGCCGATGCGGCCGAACCGACGGTCCAGATCCAGATTGAATATCTGCTCGGCCCGGCGCGGCAGCAGATCGCCCTGGCCGGCGCGGGATGACTTGTTGGCCGGGTCCTGCAGCGTCAGATTGCTGCTCAGATCCCAACCCAACAACTGGCTGGCCAATGACAGCTCCACCCCGTTGATAACCGCTTTGTCGATATTCTGCGCACGCAAACCACCGCCCTGGTTGAAGTAGGCGATCAGGTCATCGATCTCATTTCGGTAGAGCGCCACCGCCCAACTACCCCAGCGCTGTTCACCATCCAGGCCCAGTTCCAGACTGCGCGAGGTTTCTTCGCTGATATCTGGGTTACCGAAGGTGGGGTGATACAACTGGTTGAAAGTTGGCGCCTTGAATGCAGTGCCGGCACTGGCACTGGCACGCAGACTATCGCTGATGCTGTAGCCATAACCGATACTGCCGGTGTTGTAGCTACCATGCTGCTCGTTGTCATCGTGCCGGGCACTGATTTGCAGCTCATGGCGGCCGAGCTGTGCAAGATATTGGGCGTAAGCGCCGTGGTTGTCGCGGCTGTCTTCGGCGAAGTGGGTAGTGCCGTTGACCGAGTCCTGCAACAGGTCGTAACCCAGTGTCAGAACCTGCCCGGGCTTGAGCTGTACGTCGTTCTGCCAACTGAAGCTGTCGCGGCGGGTATCGATACGGGTATTGAACACATTGCCATTGAAGGTATCGAGCTTGTCTTCGCTGCGCCCCGCCTGCAGGGTGACCAGCCAGGGGTCGGTCGGGGCGAAGCGCGCGCGCAGACCGTGGGTGCGTAGCAGATTGTCGGCGTTGGCTTTAAAGCCCGAGTCGTAATCATTGTGCGAGCGCACCTCGATAACGTGACCGTCCAGCTCCACACCATTGTCGAAGCGATACCCGGCCGTCATATTGGCTGACCATTCGCGATAACCGTCGTTATCCGACTCTGGCGAAGGCGCACCGGGACGCGCATCAATTCCGCGGGTGCCCATGCTGGTCACACCCAGGTTGTACCAGGCGTTGCCCAGCCCGCCAGAGACCCCGGCGCTGCCGGCGTGATAATTGCGGCTGCCGGCGGTCGCCGATGCCCAGGGCTTGGCGCCCTGACGCTCACCGCGCCGGGTGAATATCTGAATCACGCCGCCGATGGCTTCGGAGCCATACAGGCTTGAGCGCGGGCCGCGCACTACTTCGATGCGTTCGATCTGTTCGACCGGCAGATTCTGCAAGGCCACGTCGCCGGTGGTCGCCGAGCCCAGGCGTACACCGTCGATCAACACCAGCACATGATTACTGCTGGTACCGCGAATACCCAGCGCCTCGTTCTTGCCGTGACCGCCGCTATTGGTGATATTGATTCCCGGAACCCGGCGTAACAGTTGAGCCACGCTGGTCGCCTGCAGCCTTTCGATATCCGCCCGCTCAATCACACTGACCGAGGCAATACCCTGGCTAGCGGACAGCGACGAGCGCGTGGCGGTGACCACCTGTTCATTTAAGTTAACTGGATTGGCAAAGCAAAACGAGGACAGGCCCATGCAGGCCAGCGCCATAGAGGCGGGAAAAGAACTATTCATGCGGCTTCTGGCTCCGTCGTACCTACCCGTACGACACTGCTGACTGATAGCAGTCGGCGGAGCAAAAAAGGCAAACGGATCCAACGCAGCAGGAGACCGCACACCCACAAAGCCCGCCGCTCTGCTGTGAACTGCGTCAGGCCGGTCTCCGGGCTTGCGAGCGGATCCATTGATCCCGTCACCGCACCTTCCCATGCCGTTGGCACAGTGGTGTATGGCGGTGACGTGCCAGCCGATTCACATCGACTGACGCTCGCTTACCGTTGCGGGGGCAGCGCCGGAATTGTCTGCAATTGGCAGACGCACCGGCTTCCCAGTTTCACCCGCTGATTACGCATCAGCGGGCACCTGAAGCGGAGTGAAGATTAGTGATTTTGTAACAAAGCGTCAACGCAAACTTGCCCTGTACTTGCCATCTAGTCACCGCCCTAGGCCGATACAGCCACCTCTACCTTGCGTTGTTTTTCGTAGAGGAAACGCAGCACCGCCTGGCGATACTGGTTGTAACGGGGATCATCGGCCAGGGCGATACGGTCACGCGGTCGTTCCAATTCGATATCAAGAATCTCGCCAATCGTCGCCGAAGGGCCGTTGGTCATCATCACGATACGATCTGACAGCAGCACCGCCTCGTCCACATCGTGGGTGATCATGATCACGGTGTTCTTCAGATCATTCTGGATGCGCATCACCTCATCCTGCAGATGCGCCCGCGTCAACGCGTCCAACGCGCCAAAGGGCTCATCCAGCAGCAGTACCTTGGGCTCCATAGCCAGTGCCCGGGCGATGCCGACACGCTGCTTCATACCGCCCGAGATTTCACTCGGCAGTTTGTCCAGTGCGTGGCTCATGTGCACCATATTCAGATTGTGCCGCACCCATTCGTCCTTCTCCTTGGCATTCTTGCTGCGCCAGACCTTGTTCACCGCGATCGCGACATTCTGGTATACCGTCAGCCAGGGCAGCAGCGAATGATTCTGGAACACCATACTGCGGTCCGGGCCCGGATCACTGACTTCCTTGCCATCCAGAATCACCGCACCAGAGGTGGAATCCATCAAGCCAGCGACGATATTCAGCACCGTCGACTTGCCACAACCAGAATGACCGATGATGGAAATGTACTCACCCCGCGCCACGCTCAGGTTGATATCCACCAGCACCTCGCTGGACATCTTGCCAGTGGTGAAGGTCTTGGAGACTTTCTCGATATTCAGATAACGGCTCATATGCTGCTCCTTAACTGGCAGAGGTGCCACGAGTAACCAGACGACCGACCCAGGCCACCAGGCGATCGAGGAAAAAGCCCACCACACCGACGTAGATCAAAGCCAGGATGATGTCGCTGATCAGTGACGCATTCCACGCATCCCAGATAAAGAAACCAATGCCCACACCGCCAATCAGCATTTCTGCAGCGACGATGGCCAACCAGGACAGGCCGACGCCGATACGCAAACCAGAGAAAATATAAGGCGCGGCAGCGGGCAACATAATCTTGACGAAATACTCGACGCCGTTGAGCCGCAACACCCGCGCCACGTTGCGATAGTCCTCGGGAATATTGCGCACACCCACCGAGGTGTTGATGATGATCGGCCAGATAGCGGTGATGAAGATGACAAAGATCGCCGAGGGATTGCTGTCCTGAAAACCGGCTAGTGACAGCGGCAGCCAGGCCAGCGGCGGCACAGTACGCAGCACCTGGAATACCGGATCCAGCCCGCGCATGGCCCAGGTCGACTGCCCTACCAGCACGCCTAGGCTGATACCCACCACCACCGCGAGCAGATAGCCGTAAGCGACCCGTTCAAGGCTAGCGAGAATCTGCCAGGCCATGCCCACATCATTGCCGCCATTGTCATAGAACGGATTAATGATCAGCTCCCAGGTATCGGTCACCACCTGCGTGGGCGGCGGCAGCGCACTGCCTTCCATCGAGCAGAGCAGCTGCCAGATGATCAGCAGCACGGCAGTGAAGATCAGCGGCGGCAACACCTCCCGCACGAAGACTCCAGCGTACTGCTGCAGCCAGGCCGGTAGTTCAACGTTATGCCGCGGATCCGGTTTCAACTCCAGCGCGCTAGCGGCGTCGATCTTTACATTGGCATTCATGCGCATGTCCCTCATTGAATCTGACGTCATTTTCAGCTCATGGCCTTGATGGCCAGGCTATCCAGATAGGCTTTGGGGTTTTCCGGGTCAAAGGTCTTGCCGTCGAAGAAAGTTTCGATACCGCGGGAGGTCGAGGTCGGAATCTGCGCCGCCGGAACGCCCAGGCTGGTCGCCGCAGCGCGCCAGAGATCCTCACGGTTGACCTGGTCGACCAGGGCGTCCATGTCCAGATCCTGGGGCAGATAACCCCAGCGGATATCTTCGGTAATGAACCACTTGTCATGGCTCTTGTAGGGATAAGAGGCGTGGTCTTTCCAGTAGCGCATCTGCTGGTCGCTGTTCTCGACTACCTTGCCGTTACCGTAGTCGAAGTTACCTTTCATGCGTTCAACCACATCGTCGAAGGGCGCGTTGATCCAGCGACGCTTGGAACAGATTTTCGCCACCTCTTCACGGTTGGCCGGATCCTCGCAAAACATCTGCGCTTCCATGACCGCCTTGAGCAAGGCCTGAGCTGCATTGGGGTTGGCGTCAACCCAGTCAGCGCGCATGCCCAGCGCCTTCTCCGGATGGTTGTGCCATAGCTCACTGGTGGTCAGCGCGGTATAGCCAATTTTCTGGTTGATCAACTGCTCGTTCCAGGGCTCGCAGACGCAGAAGGTATCCATGCTGCCAACCTTCATATTGGCGACCATCTGCGCTGGCGGGACGACAATGGTGGAAATATCGCTGTTCGGATCGATGCCACCAGCCGCCAACCAATAACGCATCCACAGATCGTGCGTGCCACCTGGGAAAGTCATTGCCGCACTGACTGACTTGCCGGTGGCTTTCTTGGCCTCCAGAGCAGCCTTGAATGGGGTGCTGTCTACACCCAGTTTCAGCTCTGCATACTCCTGGCCTACCGATATGCACTGCCCGCCCAGATTTAGGCGCGCCAGAATATACATGGGTGTCGGGATATTGTTCGCGGTCATCGCCCCGGTAGTGATCAGGTACGGCATGGGCGTAAGGATGTGCGCACCGTCGATGCCGTTACGCGCCGAGCCCAGCACCAGATTGTCCCGCGTGGTGCCCCAGGACGACTGCTTGAGCACCTCGACATCGGTCATGCCGTGCTTGGCAAAGAAGCCCTTCTCGTCGGCAACGAACAGCGGCGCAGCGTCAGTCAACGCGATAAACCCGAGTTTTGCCTTGGTCGTTTCCAGGCTATCACTGCCAGCAGCCCAGGCCGCAGTGCGCAGGCCCGGCGGCAAGGAACTGAACAGCGCCGCACCACTGACAGCGGCTATGGAGTACTTGAGAAAGTCCCGACGCTTGATCATGCTCGGAGCGCCTTTGGCGTCCTTGGTGCTGTTGTCATCCATTGTTCAATTCCCCAAAAAAAAGCACAAAAAAAACGGCGTACACGCCGGTTTCGATAAGTAGCTCGAAACTCGGGTGGACGCCGTTGCCCATATTCATATGTAGAGGCCAGTCGATAACTCAGGCCTACGAGTACATAGCAGAATGCGTGCCAGAATGTTGAATGACAGCAAAAACAACGACTTCGGATTATCGGGGAAATTCAGGTCAGCCTTACCCGCTGCAAGTATCCAGCAGTTCGCACAGTAACAGGGCGAGCTACGGGCAGATGCGCCGAGCAGGTGCGTTAATCGATGGCGGCTTTGCTGCCAGGACTCAGACCTTCGCCTTACCTTGCAGCAGCTCGGCATAATTGAGCAGATGCTGCGCCACATCAGCCAGCCGCTGGCTGCGCTCCATCGCCGCATTCTGCAACATGCGATAGGCCGCGTCCTCGGTGAGCCCGTGCTGTTTCATCAGCAAGCCCTTGGCGCGATCAATCAGTTTGCGCTCGTTTAGCGAGCGGCGGGCCTCTTCGAGCTCGACACCCAGCGCCTGCAAGCGCTGGCTCTGGGCGTGCAGCACGTCCATCACCGAACGATTCAGCTGCCCCCCCAGGGAATCCACTGCAGCGGTGTCCAGGTCGCTAGCCTGCAGGTTGAACACCCGGGCTGCAGGCAGGGCTGCATCATCGTCAAGCTGGGTCAGGCGCTTCAGCAAAGCCCGATGATTATCGAGGTCGGCCTGGGCCTGAATGATCTTGCGTTGGCACTGGCTGTGTAGGTGCTCGGTCATCTGGTCTTCGAGTTGTTTCATTACATCGATGCGCCGGCTGGCCAGCTCGAACCAGATTTCCGCCAAGGGTGATGCGATAGGCGCCTCTTGCGAGGAGCGCAGGGCAATCTGCCTGAGCTTGGCCAGCTCGACCACCAACTGATCGGCACACAACCTGCTCCATAGTTTGCGCAAACCCGGCTCTGCGTAGTCGTTGAAAATCTCGAAACAGCGCTTCTGCGCATCCTCGAGAAAGCCCAGATAGGCTTGCGCAGCAGAGTCAAAGTAGCCCAGGGTAAAGCCGGCAACGCCCGCCGCGCGTTCTTGCCCAGCCAGCTCCTTGCCTTGCATAAAGTTGAATAGCGCTACCAGATGACGGGTAATCTGCGGATCGACTGCCGTATCCGCCGCCTCGAATACCACATTCAGCAACCCGCTGATCGGCCGACTAAAAGCGCGCGTTGCGTCCATAGGCAGGATTTGCTGACAGCGAATTCGCCGACGCAGCTCGGCAAAGCTTTCAAAATAATGCAGCACGTAAGCAATATGGTTGAACAGCCTGGCCTTGTCTGCCCCGCAGCCGGACTCCCGATCAATGCGGGCAAAGCAGTCAACCACCCGTTGCTGCATGCACTGGCTGTCTGCGGTCAGCTCGTCCAGGCCCGCACGGTAGCGTTCCTCATGGCTACCCAGATAGATATTGGAAAAGCCGCGCTCACGTTGCAGCGCATGGATCAGACGGCCGATACAGCCGACCAACTCACAGGTCAGCTCCAGGCTGCGCAAACCTTGCATCTCGCTACGCCGGGCGGCGAGCATAAAATCCAACGCACTCGCCATGACTGACCTCCTGATAAACGCGGTTAAGCGGGTAGCACCTCCTGGTAAACAAGGCAATTTTCATGCCTTAAGAAGAGAAAACAGAGCAGAAAAGGATCTGACACCGGTCGCTTAGCGACTTTCGGCAGGATTCGGCGGGTGACGCGCAAAGATATGGAAGCGCTGTTCTACCCCAGCTTGATCATAGCTGCGTGCCAGGCTGTGCTGGATCAACGCTTGTGAGACGCTGCCTGCCTCCTGCAATTGCACCCGTAGCTGTTCACGCAAGGCTATCTGACTGGCCAGCAGCTCATCGCTGATCTGCTGCTGTTTCTCATCGCGCAGTAATACCTCCTCGGCTTTCAGCAAGGCAAAATCGGTAATCACAATGGTGCCTGCGGCCGTGACAAAAGCCACTCCACCGGCGACCAGCGCACCGGGACCAGTGGGTGCGGTTACCGCTGCAGCACTGCCGCCAGCGCTAATCGCCAGCGCCATGCGCGGTGCCAGCCGCACGGCAAAGCCAGCCAATACGCGACGGGCGCCCTGCACCGATGACAAAGCCATCAATCTGGGCACCAGCGCGCGACGCGCCAGCAATACAAAAGCCCCAGTACCCGCCACTACGGAGGCCTGGGAACTGATCTGCCAGCGTTGCCGGTCAGCGTCGCTAGGGCTAAAGCCGCGCTCCAGCGCAGCATCAACATTCAGGCTGAAATCGATCGCGTGCTGGTTTACCGACGGCTCACGCTGCTGCTGTGCATAAATCCCCAGCAACTGTCGACGTACTACGCCTGCCTGCTCACCCAGCACCTTGGTCAATTCGGCATTGAGTTCGGACTCAAGCGCAGCCAGCCTGGCCTCTAACCCCGACTGTTCCAGCAAATGACTGCCCAGGCGCCGCTCCAGGTGCCCGTCCAGATCACCACTCAATGCATGATAAAGCCGGCTGTAAGACCCCGGCATAGAATAATACCAGTCCAGATAAGCCGGCAGCGCCTGATGCGCCAGGGCAAAGCTGTCATCCAGCCAGCGGTCTAGCCATTGCTGGATATAAACATCCGCATGGCGCCGTTGCTGGGCACTGAGTCGTGACAGGTCGGCGTTGAACTGGGTCAAGGTGGTGCCATCGAGAATCAACTGCTGATCGTTAATCAGCACCGAGAAAAGCCGGCTGTCATCGACGTGCTCCTGCAGCAAGCGCAAGCCCGCCGTCATGCCGGCGAACAGCAGCACCACCATCAGCAGCATGGCCAGCAATTTGTACCCAGGGCCTGAATCGGCGGCTTTCACTTGTGCTCCTGTGTTGCAGCGCCGTGCATCTGGATGGCCGGTGTAGCCACATCCGCTGCGCTGCCACGCTGGCCGCTGAACGCGGCGATGCCGGCAAGCAGGCGCATCCAGGCCCAGATAAAGGTGCTACCACTGATTAACAACAGGCACCAAGCCAGTAAACCCAAGATGCCGCTGCTATCGACATCACCCAAGGTATTCTGCATCGCCCATTGCACCGTCAGCTCGAGTAGCTGATGACCTCTTTCACTGACGGCCAACAACGGCAGACTACTGTGGCTTTCCTGCATATAGAGGCCCAGCGCACCGGTCCAGCTCATACCCTGCATATTCGGCTGTGACAGCGTAAGCGATACCGCCAGGTAACCGATCAGCAGCAGAGCAGCACCCAGCGGCACCAACAGGCGTCGACTCAAAGCCTTTATTAGCGTCGGCTTTACATGCCCATCCAGACGGCGCCGGATTTGACCACTCAGCCACCACATCACCGGCATCCACGCCAGCAGCATCAGCCATAACCACGGGCTTAGCCACAGCAGCTTGACCAGCATAAACAGCGCCAGTAATGCCGAAAGCAGCAAATGCCAGCTCATCATCAACCAACCGCCGCGCAGCCGCGCATGCCATACCGACCCCGCCAGCAGGTACTGATTTAGCCAGGCGCCGCGGCGCAGCCGTGCCGCCTCGATGCTCGAAGCAAAAATCAGGCAACCAGCGACGGCCCAGACAGGCAACAGCAACCATCCCAGGTAGGGCTCGGGCAAATGCCGCCAGCCAAACAGGAAGATAAGTACCATGAGCTGAAGAAGTTGGAACCTATGCAAAGCGTTACTCGCGCAGGGAAACGTCAAATGAGTTTACCCCTGCGCACCAGCGGATGCCTACCTGAGCTGATCTGAAGCACTAATCGCCAGACGAAAAAAAGCCCCAAGTATGGCTACTCAGGGCTTTTCCAATATGGCGCAGCGGACGGGACTCGAACCCGCGACCCCCGGCGTGACAGGCCGGTATTCTAACCAACTGAACTACCGCTGCGCATCGGTACAGCGGATAGTATTACCTGGCTGGCAAAAGCACCAATCGGGTCGCAGCAGTCCGTCTGAACAGGCGCGCATTGTAAACATTCTGTGAATGCAGTCAAGCAGTTAGCGGTGTTTTCTTTATCTTCCTGGCGCCGTTCTATAGCCATTAACCTTCCGGTATTTGCGCCGCGTCAGCGCTAACCGGCTTGTGTGGCGCGGGTGCCTTCAATGCCAGCCGGCAAACAGCTGGAATAACCAGCAGGGTCAGCACAGTAGAGGCCAGCAACCCGGAGATGATCGCCCAGGCCATCGGTGGCCAGAGTGTTGACCCCGAGAACGCCAGCGGCAAAAGACCGGCAATGGTGGTGGCGGTAGTCAACAGGATCGGGCGCGTGCGTCGTGCCACCGCTTCTGCCACGGCGGCCTTGATCTCCATGCCTGCGGCAAGCCGCTGATCCACCACATCGAGCAGCACGATTGCGTTATTCACCACAATGCCTACCAGCGCAATAATCCCCAGCACCGACTGGAAGCCGAACGGCGAACCGGATAGCACAAGACCAGGGAACACGCCGACACTGGCCAATGGCACGGTCAGCAGAATGATGCCCACCCGGCGAAAGGAGTTGAACTGCAGGAGCAAAAAGAACAGCAGCAGCAACATGCCCACGGGCGCCGTAGTGAAAATCGCACTATTGGCATCGCCGGAGCCCTCACTATCGCCGCCCAGCTCCAGGCGCACGCCGGCTGGCAACGGCGTTTCGGCCAGGCCCCGATTCAGTTGATCGAGTACCTGGCTGAAACTGTAGCCATCCTCCAGGCCCGCCGTCACGCTATACACCCGCACACCGTTGCGTTGGCGAATACCTGCTGGCTGCCAGCCCGGCTCGATACGCGCCAGGGCCGTCAGCGGAATCGACTCACCGTCATCATTGAACACGCTCGCCGACATCAATCGCTCCAGCGACTGCCGCGTGCCCTCCGGCGAGCGCAGCACCAGCGGCAACGGATCGCGCTCCTGGCGATACTGCTCCACAGTCAGGCCCAGGCTGCGGGTATTCAACGCCTGGGCCACGTCGGCGCGAGTCAGTCCATGCCGTGCTGCCAGCGCATCGTCGACATCAACCCGCAGCACCGGCACACCCAGGTCAATGTCGTGACGCACGTCCACCGCGCCCTTGCTGGCCTTGAGCAGTGCAAACACCTGTTCGGCCGCAGCGATGCGTACATTGTCATTATGGTGGTACAGCCGCACCTCCACCGGGGCCGCCCGCGGCGGACCCTGACCCAAGGTGCTGGCCACCACGTCCAGCTCAGGCATGCTGGTGGCAACATGCTCGCGTACCCAGTGGATGATGCCACTGGTCGCGGCCAGGTTCTCGGTATGAATAACAATACGCGCCCGGTTCGGCGCCTGGGGTGCACGCAGCAGGTTGTAATAGAAGCTCGGGCCGGCAGAGCCAGCAAATCGGTGCACCTGCAATATCTGCGGACGCTCGCGGATTCGGCCCTCAAGTTCGGCGGCCACTTCTTCGGTACGCTGCTGGTCGGTGCCTTCGGGCATATACAGTTCCACCACCACCAGCGGCCGATCGGCATTGGGAAAGAACTGCAGTTTCACCTGCGGCAGCAAAGCCAGGCTTATGCACACCATCACAGCGCCAAGCAAAATCATCCAGACTGGCGAGCCGATACTGAGCCTGGCCAGCCCGTTACCGATTTTTTCCATCACCCGGCTGGACCGGGACAGTGTTGGCTTGAGAAAACGGCCGGCGAGCAAGGGTGCTACACCAATCGCCAGAAGATAGCTGACCGTCAGCGTCAGCATGATCATTACCGGGATGCCCCGGGTAAAATCCGCCGTGCCGCCCTTGGCCAGCAGCAAAGGCGTGAAGGCTGCCAGGGTAGTGGCTGTCGAGGCCCCCAATGGCCCGGCCAACTCACCGATCGCATGGCGTACAGCCTCGGCTCGGGACTCACCACGATTGAGCCGATCCTGAACGTTTTCGACCATGACAATCGCGTTATCAATCAGAATACCCAGCGAAATGACCATCCCGATCACCGCTATCTGATGCAGTATGCCGCCACCCAAATCGTAAATACCCAGGCTAATAAGCGCTACCAACGGCAGCATGACCGCCACCAGAATACCCATGCGCCAACCCATCCCGGCGAACACCACCAACACGATAATCAACACACTCCCGAGCAAGCTCCATTCCAGACCGTCCAGACGCTCTTTAACCTGGTCCGGCTGAAAAAACATTTCGTCTATTTGCAGCGGTGCGAAATCGGCACGCAGCAGCTCCAGGCGCTCACGTACCTGCTGGCCAAAGCGAATCGCATCGAGCTGACCGCGCACGGCAGTGAGGCTGACGATGACCGCTTGCTCGCCGTCGAACCAGGCTTTCGGTTGGGCTGGTTCCAGGGGGCCACGCCAGATCTCGGCGATCGCCTCCAAGGGTATTTCGCCGCCTTCGGGCAGGGGGATCTGGGTCGCACGCAAGGCATCGATGCTGGCGAACTCGCTGTTAGGTAACAGGCCCATACGCTGGTCACCGGAGACGACAAAACCACCCGGAATCACCTGATTGCGTTGAGCCAGAATACCCGCCAGATAGGCAGGCGAAATCCCCAACCGGCCCATTTGCGCATCACGCAGGGCAATGGTCACCTGCTCGTCGGCCTTGCCCTCCAGCTCGATACGCGACAACCCTGGAATGTCTGCCATCGCGCGCTTGAGACGCTCCGCCTCCAGCCCCAAATGCACCAGCGAAGCATCACCACGCACGGCCAGAACCACGGCCGGAATATCGATCATGCGATCATCCAGCGACATCTGCGCGACGCCGTCCGGAAACTCCAGCTCAGCTCGCGCCATCGCCTGGCGCACACGATCCCAGGCGGAATCGGTGTCATAGATGGCATCTTCGAGACTGAGATTGATCAAGACCACGCCAGTGCGGGCGGTGGCGGTAAAGTATTCCAGCTCTTCGACCTGGGAAAGCTCATCGGACAAGGGCTCGAGCACCAGTCGCTCTACCGCTTCAGCCGTGGCGCCAGGGTAGACGACCGTGACCAGCCCGGCGCGATACGGAAAGCTCGGATCTTCCTGGCGGGCCATGGTCAGGTACGAGGCTATGCCGAGCAGGCACAGCATTACCACCACCAGACTGATCAGACGTGGGCGCAACAGCCCAAGCAAGTTCATGGCAGTAGCTCCACGGCATCGCCGTCAGCCAGGCGCGTCAGGCCCGCGTAGACCACGTGATCACCTTGCTTTAGCGGACTGTCACCCAGAATGGCCTGCTCGCCCTGCAAATCACTCACCGTGACCGCAACGCGTCGAACGGTGCCCTTCTCGGTCACCCGAAACACCGCCAGACCGTCAGCTGAACGCATCACTGCTGACAACGGCACACGTAACGCATCGCCCATATTGCGCTCAATTCCTACCTCCACCGCATCGCCAGAACGAAAATCAGCCGACTCCAGGCTGATCACCATCGGATACAGCACCCCCGCCTGTGAGGCACCCTGGCCCAGTTCCAGCAGCCGGCCCACTGCCTGGCGGCCAGTCAGGCTGGACCACACCGGCAGCGCCTGACCAACGGCAAGATCGCCAATCAGGTGGGCAGGTACCCTGACCTCTACCTCCAGCCCATCCGATGACGCCAGCCGCATAACGGCCTGACCAGGAGCAACAAATTCCCCAGGTTCGACCAGCAGGGCTTCAACCCGGCCACTGAAAGGCGCCCGTAGCTGGCTTTCCGCGCTCAATTGTTCGGTTTGCTTCAGCGCCGCCCTGGCGCTGCCGGCACTGGCATTCAAGGCCGCAAGACGGGCACTCTGTTGTTCCAGCTCCTGAGTCGAAAGCACCCCACGCTCAAACAGCTGCTCACCGCGTTGCTGCTCGCGGCGCGCCTGTTCCGCCTGGGCCTGCAATTCACGCAGTCGCGCCCGCGCCGCATCACGCGCCGGCACCAGCTCCGGATTGTAGAGTGCGGCTAGCACGTCGCCCGCCTGCACCTGCTGACCTATTTCCACCTGCCTGCTGCGCAATACCCCGCCAACCTGAAAGGTCAGGCTGGCTCGATCCCTGGCGCGCACTGAACCGGCGAAGCGCAGTGGCTCCGCGGGCGCGCTAGCAACGACCTCAGCCGCACGCACAGGCACTGCAAAGGGTTGATCGCCTACTGCGACCTCCGCGCTGCTGCCCGCGCCGCAGCCAGCTAACAGTAGGGCGAAAAAAGCCACAGCGACCGTTAGATAATGACCGTTAACTGTTGCCGTTGACATGACGTGCTCCGAGAATGGGTGTACTGGAAAATCAGCGTCCTTACATATTGTCATTAATTGACACTTTGTCAACAAGCGCGTAAAACACGTTATCGGTTGCCGCTCTGAAGCGGCCCCGAGGGGTACCGAACCGCATTGGAAAGAGAGCCCATGAGTCTTGATCAGCGTCGTGAACAGGAAAAACAAGAGCGTCGGGACAGCATTCTCGACGCTGCCGAGCAGGCCTTCTTCAGCAAGGGCTTCGACAAATGCTCCATGGACGAAATTGCCCGCACCGCGCAACTCAGCCGCGCGCTGCTCTATGTGTACTTCAAGGACAAGACCGCGATTATGCGCGGCATCATGTTGCGCTCGGTGGAATCACTGCGTAATCGCTTCGTTGAGGTGAGCCAATCCGAAGACGTGGGTATTCAGAAGGTCGGGGCGCTGGGACGCGCCTACTACACGTTCAGCCAGGAGAAACCTGATTACTTTGACGTACTGACCCAGTCCGGTACCTTTCCCCATTTGCTCGATGAAGACGAACAAAGCCAGGCGCTGCAGTGTTGCGGTAATGAGGTAATGCAGCTGATGGTGGAGGTGCTGACACAAGGCGTGGCCGACGGCAGCCTGAGCGCGGAGCGCGTAGCTGACCCGGTAAAAACCGCCTATTTCCTGCGCGGGGCATTGCATGGCGTCATTATGGAAGCGCGCCAGCCAGATCAAAAAGCCACAGACTTACCGGATGCCGAGACCCTGATCAGCTACACCATCGACATGCTCGGACATTCGATGCGGCCCTGAGCTTCTCATTATTAGCTCAACCACTGTTGAAACTCGGAATCCGGCACCAGGCTACCCCCGGTGCACCAAAGGACGTGCGTCGCTCTGGATGGGTCGATCTGATGCCGGGCACACCACTGTGCGCCTGCCTGCGAGCCACTGATCCAGCCCGGCCCGGCAAACGCGGCGGTCGCAGACGGCTCGACCCGCTCGCCCAGTTTCTCCCACGCCAGCTCAAGGTAATAACTCAACGACGCATCGGGAACCGTGAACACACCAGCCAGACGATCCTGCATACAGGCCGACGCAAGCATGGAGGCCTGGCCCACCGCCAAACCGTCAGCCAAAGTGCGGTTGCTGAGCCCGACATCGTGGACTGACACTGGATTAAGCAATCCAGACGCCAGTTGAACCAGCACGCTGGGCGATTCAACAGGCTCGGCGAAAAAGCAATGCACATGCCCGCCGAACATCTGCTTGAGCCCGTAAGTTATGCCGCCTGGCGCGCCCCCAACACCGCAGGGCAGATAGACCAGAAGCGGATTGCTCGCGCTCACACTAATACCCTGCTCTTTCAACTGAGCAGCCATGCGTCGACCCGCGACGGCATAACCGGCAAATAAAGAGAGCGAGCGCTCATCATCGACAAAATGCGCCTGCGGGTCAGCTTCGGCGACCGCACGCCCGGCAGCCACAGCTTTGGCATAGTCACCGGCGTGCTCAATGACACAGACGCCCTGCTCGCGCAGCAAGCGTTTCTTCCATTGCTTGGCATCATCGGACATATGCACTTGTGCACGAAACCCCAGCGCACGTGACAGCAGCCCGATACTGATACCCAGGTTACCGGTACTGCCCACCACCAACTGGTAAGTGGCAAAGCACTCGCGCCAGCACGGCTCAGCCAACGCGGCAAAATCATCTCCATCCCACCCGTGTCTAAGCGCCACCTGTTCTGCGAATTCCAACACCTCGTGAAAGCCGCCCCGCGCCTTGACCGAACCGGCCACAGGCAAACGATTATCAGCCTTGAGCAACCAGCGCGACTGGCCGCCCAGTGCATCACGCAGGGCCTGCGCGTCAATCAAGGGGGATTCGATCAAACCATCGCTGCCGGCCAATTCGGGCAACACTCTAGCCAGCAGTGGCCCGGCACGCAGCAGGCGGTGCTCGGCGGTGTCGACCAATTCGGGGGAGAACGGATCATCCCTACTACGGCTACCGGGATTAAGCCAAAGCATGGGCTTACGACCGCGCAAATTATCGACCAAATCAGGTGCAAGCATAATTTGCCTTGTTAACGGGTGTTGAGCATCATGAGGGTATAGACAATTGCCTTAAGGAAAATACTCATGTCTTTAATCGGCTGGATATTCGTGATACTCGCCGTTATAACCGTCGCGGGTGGACTTTATAAAGTCTACATAACCGCTTACAAAATGCCCATCGGCAAGGAGAAAATGAAACGAATCAAGGCGCGCCAAGCTGAGATGGAAGCACAGGAAGCGCGGGAAAAAGAACAGGATTGAGGCTAGAATGGCGCTTTCATTATTAACAGTTCGAGGCAGGTAGCTCCCCAGTATGGTCAATTCACTGCAAGCCCAATTACTCAAGGCCGGTCTGGTCGATGAGAAAAAGCTCAAACAGGCCCAGCGAGCAAAGAAAAAAGCGGCCAAAAACGAACCGGAAAAGATCCATAACCCTGCCGCAGCGGTCGAAAAGGCTCGCGCAGACAAGCTTGAGCGTGATCGCGCGCTAAACCAGCAGCGCAAAGACGATGCCACGCGCAAGGAACGGGAAGCTCAAGCCAAGCAATTAATCGAACAGAACAAACTGGACCGCACCGGCGGCGAGACCGCGTACCAGTTCGCCAGCAAAAACAAGATCAAGAAGATTTATGTCACCGAGGAACAATTTGGCAAGCTGAGCCGAGGCCAGCTGGGCGTCGTACGGATGTCAGGCAATTTTGAGCTGATCCCGGTCGAGATAGCCCACAAGGTCAGCGAGCGCGCGCCACAATGGCCAGTGCATATTGCCAAGATCGAACAGCAAGCGCCGGCGGAAGATGATCCGTACGCCGCGTTCCAGGTACCCGACGACCTCATGTGGTGACCAGATACGGGTCGGTGACGCGCGCCACCAACCAGTCTAGATCACGCAACGAGCATGTTGCCCCGGATTATTCCTCGTGCTCTTCTTCCACTTCCTCAGGGCCATCGGCTTCACTATCCAAAGCCTCTTGGTCCTTTAGGCGCGCCTGCTTGTCGCGTTCCTTGTCTTCCTCGAACTGGCTGCACTCCAGCGGCAGCATGAAGGTGCGCGACACATCAATCAGCCCGATATGCTCAATGGTCCGTCGACCGATCAACACCGGATAGGTCATGTCGCCCCGGTCACGCAGAGAAAACTGCTCTTCATAGACGCGCTCGCCCATGCAGATGGTCATTTTCACCACCGGACGACGGTCTTCTCCACCCGCACCCCGTACCAGGATACGACGGAAAACTGGGCGCTCAAATTGCAGCTTGATCCGCTCACCGGTATCAGCATCCTTCACCGGCACATCATAGCGGACCCATTGTTTGCCCTTACGCTTGAAGTCTTCAATATTGACAGCGTGCATGGAAGACGTCAGTGCGCCGGAATCGACCTTGATCTTTACCGCCGTATGCTCCGGTAGAATCCGGCCTTTTTCAATCCAGCCAACAATCACCTTGCTATCGACCACGGTGTCTTCAGTGGCCTCACTATCGCTTTGCTGCACTTCAGCTTCTGCATACAGAACGCTGGGGAAACCAATGCTGGCCGCCATAAGCGCGGCAAGGCAGGAAGCTTTAAAAACTGACGGCATGGGAAATCCTTTGAAGAGACTACTGGATAGACAACCCTAAGCAGCACAAGTGCCCATGGTCGGCCAGCCCAACTCACGCTAAGCGGACGCGGCATTTTAGCGTATTTATGCAGAAGGTACAGAATCAGTCGGTATCAACGATACCATGGCGGGCGAGCAGCCTAGTCAATTCACCGGTGCTTTCGAGTCGTGAGAACAGCTCACCCAGATAAGCAATTCCAGGTGCCGCGTCCTGGCGTACTATCAGCGCGTGACGGTACTCTTGATCAGGCTCTGCCCCCATCAGCAGTTGGCCCTCGTGCTCAGGGTGCACGGCAAGATACTGCTGCAAAAAAGCCGCGCTCACGACGCTCAATTCTGCCCGCCCACGCAGCACCATCTGAATCTTGCTCTCATGGGACAGGGTCATTACCGCATTGTGCTGCGTGCGCAGGTAGTCCCGGTCAGCATTAAACTGGGCAAAGGCATAGTGGTATCCGCTAAATAGCGCGATTCTTTTACCCTCGCGATCGTTGAAATAATCCTGCCCTCGCCCCTCGATAGCTTTGGCTATGAACACTTCGCTACCCACCAAAGGGCTGCGCAAGCCAACCACCGGCGATTGCTGCCAGCCCCAGTGCGGGCTTTCAAACAGCATCAGGTGGTAACGACCTTTATCGAAATCATGAAAACGACGGCGGGCTGAAGTAGGAAAAAATACGAACTCATATTCATCCTGCAAGCTATTCAGGGCGTCGATCACCTCCAGGCTCAACCCCGACCACCGGCCGCCCGCAGGGTTATTCACAAAAGGTGGAAAAACATAGCCGCCCACGCTGACCGGCACAGGATGCGCCTGGACGCTGGGAGCAACCAACATCAGCAGCGCCAGCAGGGATAGAACAGGATGAGCAATTTTCAAGGGAGTAGTTTACTGGACGCATTAATAGCGTCGCTTAAATAGTGGTCGTTTAAACGGCATCGCTGAGACAGCACCACAGAAGAATGCTACATGGCCATCAACTAGCCCATACGATACCTTAAATCATTGGTTAGTTCGCGGAATGGACCAGCATTTCAAGCGCCTTTTCGGACAAATCGTCCAGACTGATCGCCCCTCGGGGATTGAACCAGGTGATAGTCCAGGACAGCGCCCCGGTCAGTAAACGACGCAAAATAAACGGCTCCAGACTGACCAGCCCTGCCTCGTAAGCCTGCTGCAATACCTCCAGCCATACGCTCTCGTAAACATCACGCAAGTCGAGAATCAACTGCTGCCCTTCCTCAGACAAGGATCGCCACTCATACACCAGCACCGACATCGCCTCTCCGGTGCCACCCAGGATGGATTGCAGCTCACAACGAATCAGCGCCAGCAGCCGCTGCTTGGGATCGCCCAAGCCCTCAAGCGCAGAACGCATCAACGCTGTGTTGCAGTGGATGGTTTCCTCCATCACCGCGCGCAGAATATCGTCCTTGCTCCTGAAATGATGAAAGATGCTGCCAGACTGGATACCCACCGCCGCCGCCAGATCCCGTACCGTGGTGCGCTCGAAACCCTTGCTGCTGAACAGATGTGCTGCGGCCTGCAGCAACCTGCCGCGAGCGGTAGCAGGATCAGTCAACAGCCCCGCCGCAATAAGATCGGCAAACATTTTCTGGTTTTTCTCAGGTGCGTTGGGATGCATCAGGCTCTCTGGACAACGGTAGGAAGAAAGAAGGCATTTACGCCAAAGGTCAGTGCTGGCATTAAACGCTATTCACCAGCACTTTTCAAACCAAGCGCTTGCTTGGTAAGGTGAGCCAGATGCAACGGAGAAGCACATGAAAAACAGTGTCCGTATCGGCTGCGCCAGTGCTTTCTGGGGTGATACATCCAGTGCCGCAGCCCAACTGGTGAATGGCGCAGAGCTGGATTACCTGGTGTTTGACTACCTCGCAGAGGTCACGCTGTCGATCATGGCCGGCGCGCGCATGAAAAAGCCCGACGCCGGTTACGCCACCGACTTTGTCGAGGTGCTCGAACCGCTCTTACCACGACTGGCCGCACGAGGCATCAAGGTCATCAGCAACGCTGGCGGCGTCAATCCGCAGGCCTGTGCCGCCGCGCTGCAAGCCGCCTGCCAGCGCGCTGGGGTGAATCTGAAGGTCGCCGTGCTGCTGGGCGACGACCTGCGCCCGCAACTGCCCGCACTCAAGGAGCGCGGCCTGCAGGATATGTTCAGTGGTGAGCCACTACCCGCGCTGTGCCTGTCTGCCAACGCCTATCTGGGCGCACCCGGCATTGTCGCCGCGCTGCGACAGGGCGCGGATATTGTGATTACCGGGCGGATTGTCGACAGCGCGCTGGTCAGCGCGCCGCTGATACATGAATTCGGCTGGGCCTGGGACGACTATGATCACCTTGCCCAAGCAGCCTTGGCTGGTCACTTGGTTGAGTGCGGCGCGCAATGCACTGGCGGCAACTTTACCGACTGGCGGCAAGTACCCGACTACGAACATATCGGCTTCCCCATCGCCGAGATAGACGAGACCGGGCGCATACTGATCAGCAAGCCCGATGCCAGTGGCGGCCTGATCAGCCCTCTGAGCGTGGGCGAACAACTGCTGTATGAAATCGGCGACCCAGGCAACTATCTGCTGCCGGATGTCATCTGCGACTTCTCGCAGGTCAGGCTCAGCCAGCATGCCGCCAATGTGGTCGCAATCACCGGAGCCACAGGCCGCGCACCCAGTAACCAGTACAAGGTCAGCGCGACCTGGCCGGATGGTTTCAAATGTACCGCCAGTTGTCTGATGGCCGGCGTGGATGCAGTAGCCAAAGCCGAGCGCGTCAGCCAGGCCATCGTTACCCGAACCCGGGGCATGTTCGCCCAACGCGGCTGGGAGGATTATCGCCGGGTGGATGTCGAATTGCTCGGCAGCGAAGCCACCTACGGCCCCCACGCGCGGCGCGCTGACAGCCGCGAAGTGGTGATCAAGATCGGCGTCAGCCATACCGACAAACAGGCTCTAGTGCTGTTCTCCAGAGAGATCGCTCAGGCTGCCACCGGTATGGCACCGGGCCTGACCGGCATCGTTGGCGGTCGGCCGACGGTATACCCGATGATCCGGCTGTTCTCCTTTCTGATCGACAAGGCCGATTGCCGGCTCAGCGTCCAGCTGGATGGGCAAACCTACCCGGTGACGCTGCCTGAACTCATTGCCGCACCGCCCACCCCAGAATCAGTACCCATTGCACCAGAGCCGCCAACGACCGGGACCAGCGGCTGCATTCAAGTGCCCTTGCTGCACCTGGCCGTGGCCCGTTCCGGCGACAAGGGCAACCATAGCAATATTGGCGTTATGGCCCGGCGGGCTGACTATCTGCCGTGGATCGCCGCCGCCCTGAGCGAGCAACGAGTCGCTGAGTGGATGGCGCATGTACTCGACCCCCAGCGCGGCCGGGTAACCCGCTGGTATTTGCCTGGCAGTCACAGCCTGAATTTCTTGCTGGAGAACAGCCTGGGTGGCGGCGGCGTGGCCAGCCTGCGGATCGATCCGCAGGGCAAGGCGTTTGCCCAACAGCTGCTGGAAATCCCCATCAGCATTCCTCCCACACTGCTTGATTAAAATAACAATTGGATGCAAATCAATGCGCTATAACAGCATCTTTAAACCAGACTTATTCAAACAGCAGACCATCATGGTTACCGGAGGCGGTAGCGGAATTGGCCGCTGCACGGCCCATGAGCTGGCCGCGCTCGGTGCGCATGTGGTGCTGGTCGGCCGCCAGCCGCAGAAGCTGGAAAACACCTGCGCCGAGATTATCCAGGACGGCGGGCAAGCCAGCTGGCAACGTTGTGACATTCGCGAAGAAGAGTCAGTACGCCAGTTGGTCGCCACTATCGTGCAGGACCACGGCTGCATTCACGGCCTGGTGAATAACGCGGGCGGTCAATACCCGGCGCCCCTGGCCGCGATCAGCCAGAAGGGCTTTGAGACCGTCATGCGCACCAACCTGGTAGGCGGCTTTCTGGTAGCCCGCGAGGTGTTTAATCAGAGCATGGGCAAAACCGGCGGGCGTATCGTCAATATGCTCGCCGATATGTGGGGCGGCATGCCCGGGATGGGCCACTCTGGCGCCGCGCGCGCCGGCATGGACAACTTCACCAAGACCGCCGCCTTTGAATGGGCGCATGCCGGGGTCGCGGTTAACGCCGTAGCGCCGGGCTGGATCGCCTCTAGCGGCATGGATACCTATGACGGCGCCATGCAGGCAATCATCCCGCGCCTGAAAGACGGCGTGCCGCTCAAGCGCCTGGGTACCGAAGCAGAAGTGGCCGCCGCGATCGTCTTTCTGCTCTCCCCGGCTGCGGCCTTTATCAATGGTGCCAGCCTGCGCATCGACGGCGGTGCCAGCCTGGGCAATGCGGTATGGCCACTGCCTGCGGCGAAAAACACTGCGCCTTTCGATGGCTTCCATCGGGCCGTCACGCCCGACGTACTCAAAGAAGGCAACTGATATGCCCACCCTGGAATCGCAGATCAATCCAGCTGACAGCCATTTTGCTGGCAATCGCGAGGCCATGCTGACGGCGATCGACAGCTTTCGCACGATTGAGCAGCAGGTACTGGACAAGGCCCAGCAGGCCAAAGCGCGCTTTAAACAACGCGGTCAATTGCTGCCGCGTGAGCGCCTGGGTTTGCTGCTGGATCCCGGCGCACCCTTTATCGAGCTTTGTGCCCTGGCCGGCTACAAACTGCATGATGACAAGGACGGCACCCTGGCTGGCGGTGGGCTGATTGCCGGCATCGGTTATGTATCAGCGGTGCGCTGCCTAGTAATCGCCAATAACAGTGCCATCAAGGGCGGCACTATCTCGCCCAGCGGGCTGAAAAAATCCCTGCGCCTGCAGCAGATCGCCGCTGAAAACAAACTGCCGGTGGTCACTCTGGCCGAAAGCGGTGGCGCCAATCTGAGTTACGCAGCGGAGATCTTCGTCGAAGGCGCCCGCGCCTTTGCCAATCAGGCGCGGCTGTCCGCTGCCGGCATTCCGCAGATTACCGTGGTGCATGGCTCCAGCACCGCCGGCGGCGCTTATCAGCCGGGGCTGTCGGATTACGTGGTGGTGGTGCGCGGCAAGGCGCGCATGTTCCTCGCCGGCCCGCCGCTACTCAAGGCCGCCACCGGCGAAATCGCCACCGAGGAACAGCTCGGCGGCGCGCAGATGCACGCTGAAGTGGCCGGCACCGCCGAATACCTGGCCGAAGATGACGCCGATGGCGTGCGTCTGGCCCGCGATATTCTGGCTAGCCTACCCTGGAACGAGCGTCTACCGGTAGCGCCTGAAAAAACCTGGCAAGAGCCTTTGTATGATGCCGAAGAGCTGCTTGGCGTGGTCCCCGCCGAGCCGAAAACACCCTATGACGTGCGCGAAATTATCGCCCGTATCGCCGACGGCTCGGACTTTCTGGCATTCAAGAACGACTTCGACAGCCAGACCGTGTGCGGCCATTTAAGTATCCACGGCCACCGCTGTGGGCTGATCGGCAATAACGGCCCGATCACGCCCCAGGGCGCTGCCAAGGCCGCGCAATTTATTCAGCTGTGTGACCAGAGCAATACCCCGCTGCTGTTTCTGCACAATACCACCGGCTTTATGGTCGGCACCGAAGCCGAGCGCCAGGGCGTGATCAAGCACGGCTCGAAAATGATCCAGGCAGTGGCCAACGCGCGGGTGCCCAAGCTCACCCTGGTGGTCGGCGGCTCCTATGGCGCCGGCAACTATGCGATGTGCGGCCGCGGCCTGGACCCACGCTTTATTTTTGCCTGGCCCAACAGCCGCACCGCCGTCATGGGTGGCGCCCAGGCCGGCAAGGTGCTACGCATCGTTACCGAGGGCAAGTACGCACGGGACGGCAAGACCGCCGACCCGGCGATGCTGGAGTTGCTCGAGCAGGCCACGGCGCAAAAGCTCGACAGCCAGTCCACTGCGCTCTACGGCACCGCCAGCCTCTGGGACGACGGTCTGATCGACCCACGCGATACGCGCACACTGTTCGGCCTGCTGCTGGCAATCTGCGCAGAAGCAGCGGTTCGCCCGCTGCACCCTAACACCTTTGGCGTTGCCCGCCTGTAACCGGAGATCACCCCATGCTGTTTACTCAGGAACATGACGCACTGCGCCGCACGGTAAGACAATTTATCGACAAGGAGATCAATCCCTATGTCGATGACTGGGAAGCGGCCGGTAGTTTCCCCATGCATGCGGTTTTCCGCAAAGCCGGCGAACTCGGTTTGCTGGGTATCTCCAAGCCCGAAGCCTATGGCGGCATGGGCCTGGATTACAGCTATTCCATTGTTGCCGCAGAAGAGTTCGGCACCATCCACTGCGGCGGCGTGCCCATGGCCATTGGCGTGCAGACCGACATGTGCACGCCGGCGCTGGCGCGTTTTGGCTCCGATGCGCTGCGCGATGAATTCCTGCGCCCGGCCATCAGCGGTGAATGGGTCGGCTGCATAGGCGTCTCGGAGACCGGCGGCGGCTCGGATGTCGCCAGCATCCGCACCACGGCGCGCAAGGATGGCGATGACTATGTGATCAACGGTAGCAAAATGTGGATCACCAATTCGCCCTCGGCGGACTTCATGTGCTTGCTGGCCAACACCTCAGACGGCAAACCGCACAGCAACAAGTCGTTGATCATGCTGCCGATGAACACCCCCGGCATCAGTCTCAGCCAGCCACTGGACAAGCTCGGCATGCGTAGCTCGGAAACCGCACAGGTATTCTTCGACAGCGTGCGCGTGCCGCAGCGCTACCTGCTCGGCCAGGAAGGCGCCGGCTTTATGATGCAGATGGTGCAATTCCAGGAAGAGCGGCTGTTCGGCGCGGCGAATATCCTCAAGGGTTTAGAGCATTGCGTCAGCAGCACCATCGCCTATTGCAAGGAACGCCAGACCTTCGGCCAGCCGCTGATCAACAACCAGGTGATTCACTTTCGCCTGGCCGAACTGCAGACCGAAATCGAATGCCTGCGCGCGCTGGTTTACCAGGCCACAGAGCTGTATGTCGCCGGCAAGGATGTCACCCAACTGGCCTCTATGGCCAAACTCAAGGCTGGTCGGCTGGGTCGGGAAGTGACCGATGCCTGCCTGCAATATTGGGGCGGCATGGGCTATATGTGGGATAACCCGGTGGCCCGCGCCTATCGCGATGTACGCCTGGTATCCATCGGCGGCGGCGCGGATGAAATCATGCTCGGCATTATCTGCAAGCTGATGGGCACCCTGCCCGGCAAAGGTTCGGGCACCTCCAGCGCCAACCCGCCGACCCAATCCGATGGAGTCAGATAATGACCTACCCTGCCTGCCAGACGTTGCTACTGGATCAGCAAGCCGGCGTGCTGCACATCACCCTGAACCGTCCGGACAGCCGCAACGCGATGAACCTGAGCATGCTCGAGGAGCTGATTGAAGTACTGACCACCGCCGCCGCTGATGCGCAATTGCGCGCCATCGTTATGCGCGGCGCAGGTGGTCACTTCTGTGCCGGCGGCGACATCAAGGACATGGCCAATGCCCGAGCCACCGGCACCGATGCCTACCGCGAACTTAACCGGCATTTCGGCCGTTTGCTGGAGCTGGCGGAGCAGCAACCCCAGGTCGTGCTGGCCGTGCTCGAGGGCACGGTGTTGGGTGGCGGTTTGGGCCTGGCCTGCATAGCGGATATTGCCTTGTGCCTGGATGACGCCCGTTTCGGTTTGCCAGAAACCAGTCTTGGCGTTATCCCCGCGCAGATCGCCCCCTTCGTGGTTAAACGCATCGGCCTGACCCAGGCACGCCGCCTGGCGCTGACCGCCGCACGTTTTAATGGCGTCGAGGCGCTACGCCTGGGACTGGTGCACCAGAGTGTGAAAACCGCCGAGGATCTTCAGATTCAACTGGATAGCTATCTCCAACAGATTCGGCAATGTGCACCTCAGGCCAATGCGCGCACCAAAGCCTTGTTGCTGGCCTGCGGCAAGCAGTCGATGCACAGCTTGCTCGACCAGGCGGCAGAGACCTTTGCGCAGTCCGTTACCGGCGCCGAGGGTGCCGAAGGCACGCAGGCATTTGTGCAAAAAAGACCGCCCAGCTGGGCTGACTAACCGCTTGCCCAAGGAATTCGCATGAGCGCCTTTAATTGCATACTGGTCGCCAACCGTGGCGAAATCGCCTGCCGCATTCTGCGCACCGTGCGCGATCTTGGCTATCGCAGCGTAGCGGTTTATTCCGCAGCCGACGGCGACAGCCGCCACCTGCAGTTGGCCGATGAATCGCTGTGCATTGGTCCGGCGCAGGTCAACCAGTCCTATCTGAATATCCCGGCGATCATCGACGCCGCCAAGCGCACTGGCGCCGATGCCATTCATCCAGGCTACGGCTTTCTCTCGGAAAACGCCGAGTTCGCCGAGGCCTGCGCCCAGGCCAACATCTGCTTTATCGGCCCCTCAGTAAACGCTATCCGTTTGATGGGCAGCAAACGCCTGTCGAAGATTGCCATGCTCGCTGCGGGCGTACCCTGCATACCCGGTTATGAAGGTGCCGCTCAGGACGACGATACTCTGAGCAGCCAAGCGCAAGCTATTGGTTACCCGGTGATGATCAAGGCCAGTGCTGGCGGCGGCGGCCGTGGTATGCGCCTGGTCAGCGAACCGAGCGAGCTGCTACCGCAACTGCGCAGCGCCCGCTCCGAAGCCTTGGCGGCGTTCGGCAGTGACGAGCTGATTCTGGAGAAGGCCCTGCTGCGCCCGCGCCATGTTGAGGTGCAGGTTTTTGGTGATCAGCAGGGCAACCTCGTGCATCTGGGCGAGCGCGATTGTTCGGTGCAGCGCCGCCACCAAAAAGTGATCGAAGAGGCGCCCTGCCCGGTCATGACCACTGAACTGCGCCAACGCATGTGCGAGGCAGCCCTGAAAGCCGCCGCCAGTGTTGACTACTGCGGTGCCGGCACAGTGGAATTTATGCTCGACGAGCGGGGTAGTTTCTATTTTCTGGAGATGAATACCCGCCTGCAGGTTGAGCACCCGGTGACGGAAATGCTCACCGGTGTAGATCTGGTCGCCTGGCAGATCCGCGTCGCGCAAGGGCAAACGCTGCCGCTGCAACAGGCGCAAATAGCACTGCAAGGTCACGCCATCGAAGTGCGTTTGTACGCCGAAGACGCTACTCGCGGTTTCCTGCCCCAGACCGGACAAATCCGTTGCTGGCAGCCCGCCGACCTCCCCGGCGTACGCATAGATCACGGCCTGCAGCAAGGCCAGACCATCAGTCCCTTCTATGATCCACTGCTGGCCAAACTCATCGCCCACGGCAACTGCCGCGAAGCAGCCCGCCTGAAACTGATCCGCGCCCTGGAACAGTCGGTTTTGCTCGGCGTTGTCGCCAATCAACGCTTTCTGATCAACCTGTTGCACAGCACCGCCTTTACATCGGGTGAGGCCACAACCGCGCTGGTGACCGAGCTGTTCGCCGCAGACCCGAGTCTGTTACCACAACGGCCCTCTAGCAACGAACTGGCGATAGCCGCAGCCTTGCTTTACCAGCACTCCGCCCAGCGCTTCACGATGGCTGGCTGGAGCAACAGCGCAAGTTTGCCCAGCCGCTATCTGCTTGAACATGCTGGTGAAGTGTATGCGGTGTACATCTCGCAGAAAGCCCCCGCTACTCCCGGCTTACTGCAGGCTTGCGTGGACGATCAACGGCTGGAACTCAAGCTGCCTGACCTCGACCAACCTCAATGCTGGATCGAACTGGAGGCTGTGCGTTATCCCCTGGCGTATCGAGTCGATGGCGACCAGCTCTGGCTCAAGGGCGATAACGGCAGCCTGGCATTGCGTAATGTCAGCCAACGGCCAGCCAACACCGCGCAGTCGTCCGATAGCGGGAACCTGTACGCGCCCATGGATGGCGCCATCGTCAGCATACTGGCCAGCGAAGGCGAGCAGGTCTGCCGCGGGCAACTGTTGATGGTCATGGAAGCGATGAAAATGGAGCATCAGCTCAAGGCCGGCTGCGATGGCGTGATTGCCAGCGTGGCGGTCAGCGCCGGCCAGCAGGTCCGCCACCGCCAACGGTTAGTGGAAATCAGCCCATAGCGCTTTCACCAATAGTGCTCGATAGATGCTGGCTATACAGGCGAATCCCGCTTGAATTGCCAAGCCAATGCAGTCAAATTGATATCATTCTTGGCGCCAAGAAAATACCACTCAGGTTTTTCCTCCGGCTGCCGACATAGTTTGCAGGATGTGTCAGGGCGCTAGACCCTTAATAAAAACAGCAGTTGGCCGCCGTATACTGGGAGGTTGTAAATGAATTTGTTGCGCCGGATAAAGATCAGTCAAAGGATCTGGTTGATTCTCATCGTTGCGCTGGCCAGCATGACATTGCTTGCCGTGGTCTCACTACTCAGTATGCGCGGGGAGTTTCGCCAAGCCGAGATTACCAAAGCGACGCATCTGGTGGAGAGTGCCCATGACATGATGGCGTATTTCCACAGCCTGGAAGTCAGTGGCGAATTGACCGGGGAACAGGCCCGCAAGCAGGCGCTCGCTGCATTGCGCGGGCTGCGCTATGACGATAAGGAATATTTCTGGGTCAACGACATGAACAACGTCATGATCATGCACCCCATGGCGCCGCAAACCGAAGGCATGGATCTGACCAACATCAACAGTGCCAACGGTGGTAGCAACGTTATTGTCGACATGGTCAATCTGGCGCGCACGCAAAGCACTGCATTTATTGAGTACACCTGGACCCGCCCCGGCCAGGAGCCGGGTGAAGATGTAGGCCAAGACAAGATCGCTGCTTTCAAGCACTTCAAGCCCTGGGATTACATGGTTGGCACCGGCATCTTTATCGAAGATATGGAAGCCAAATTCCGCGATGAAGTGATCCGCCTGCTGTTGATTATCACCTTCATTACCGTGCTCATGGTCGCTATTCTGTTCGTCATTGGCCGCAGCATTTCCCAGCCGCTGAATCGCGTGGTTGAAGCCATGCGCGACATTGCCAGCGGCGAAGCCGACCTGACGCGCAAACTTGACGATGACGCCAGGGACGAGTTGTCCCTGCTGGCGCTGCACTTCAACAACTTCACCGCCAACCTGCGCGGCATCGTGCAGCAGTTGGGCGACAGTGCCCGGCAATTGATCAGCGCCGGCCAACAGCTGGACCAGATCAGCGACAATAGCCTGCGCGGCATGACCAGCCAATCCGAGCGCATGGAGCTGATGGCCACCGCCATCAACGAGATTACCTACGGCGTGCAGGACGTGGCGCAGAACGCCAACGCCGCCGCCCAGGAAGTGGAAAACGCCAATGAAGGGGCCAACAACGGACGCGTTCAGGTAGAAAAAACCATCGAGCAGATCCAGCACCTGTCAGGCAGCGTGAAGACTGCCGTGCAGCACATGCAAACCCTGTCCAGTGACGCCAACGAGATTACTTCGGTACTGGACGTGATCCGCAATATCGCCGAGCAAACCAATCTGTTGGCCTTGAATGCGGCTATCGAGGCAGCCCGTGCTGGGGAAATGGGTCGTGGCTTTGCCGTGGTCGCGGACGAAGTGCGCAATCTGGCCCAGCGCACGCAAAAATCCACCGAAGAAATTCATAACATGATCAACAAACTGCAGACCAACACCCAGGTGGTAGTCGACGTGATCAATCAGAGCGACAAGTATTCCGAGCAAAGCGTGGAGCAGGTCAATGCCGCCGGTGCTGCGCTGGAACAGATAGCCCAATCCATGCAGCAAATGGTCGCGCTGAACGCCTCCATCGCCAGCGCCACGACCCAGCAATCGACCGTAGTCGAAGACGTTAACCGCAACGTCACCGAAGCCGCCGAACTGGCCCGCGAAACCACCGAAGGCGCGCAACAAACCGCCGAAGCCAGCCAGCATCTGGCGCAACTGGGCAAGCAGATTGATGGGCTGGTCAGTCGCTTCCGGATTTAGATCCGGAAGCGTGAAGCTGGCTTTACAGCACCATCACTGCCAACCAGCCAAAAGCGATCAGCGGCAAGTTATAGTGCAGGAAGGTCGGCACCACGGTATCCCAGATGTGATTATGCTGGCCGTCCACATTCAGACCCGCGGTCGGGCCCAGAGTGGAATCCGAGGCCGGCGAGCCGGCATCGCCCAGGGCGGCGGCCGTGCCTACCAGCGCGACAATCGCCAGCGGGCTGAAGCCTAGCTGCATGGCCAGCGGCACATAGATCGCGGCGATGATCGGGATGGTCGAGAACGACGAGCCGATGCCCATGGTGATCAGCAAACCGACCAGCAGCATCAGCAGCGCGGCCAGGGCGCGGTTATCCCCGATGATGCCGGCGGAGCTGTCGACCAGCGTCTGAATTGACCCGGTGGCGCGCATCACCTCGGCAAAACCGGCGGCGGCAATCATGATAAAGCCGATCATCGCCATCATTTTCATGCCTTCGGTAAACACGTCATCCGCTTCACGCCAGCGCACCACCCCGGAGATGGAAAAAATCACAAAGCCGGCCAACGCGCCGATAATCATCGAATCCAGCCACAGTTGCACGGCAAAGGCGACCACCACTGCCACCAGGGCTACTGCCAGCGAGCGCGGGTTGTAACTTTTCTCCAGGCGTTCGACTTCTGCGATCGGCGTCACCGCATAGTCGCGCGGCCGGCGATAGCTGATAAACACCGCGACACCCAACCCCAGCAACATCCCCAGCGCGGGCAAGGCCATGGCCTGCATCACGTTGACGCCCTCTATCTCGCTGCCACTCTCGGCCACATTGGCGAGCAGAATGTCATTCAGAAAAATCCCGCCAAAGCCGACCGGCAAAAACATATAGGGGGTAATCAGTCCGAACGTCAGTACGCAGGCGACCAACCGACGATCCAGCTTGAGGCGCGCCATAACGAACAGCAGTGGCGGCACCAGCAGCGGAATAAAGGCGATATGGATCGGCAGAATATTCTGTGACGAGATCGCCACCGCCAGCACCACCAGCAGCAACAAAACCCGCAGCGTGCCCTGCCCTCCAGCCTGCTGGCGATTGACCAGGATCAGCGCCTTGTCAGCCAACGCATGTGCCAGACCGGACTTGGCAATGGCCACCGCGAAGGCGCCCAGGAGCGCATAGCTCAGCGCTACATTCGCGCCCTTGCCCAGGCCGCCCTGAAAGGCCTCCAAAGTGGCCTCAAGCCCCAAGCCACCCATCAACCCGCCAACCACCGCGCCGATGATCAACGCAACTACCACATGCACCCGGCACAGACTCAGGGCCAGCATCACCGCTACAGCGGCTATCACAGCGTTCATGATCCAGTTCTCGTATTAATGAAGGGAACGGCAATTGCCGAAGGGCGCGTACTCTGCCGCAACCCGGCCGAGCTGTCAAAAGAGCTCAATCAAAAGAGACCGGCCAAAAGACCTCGGTGAGAGTCATTCGATATATTCGATCACCATTTTGCGCTATTGCCGAGCCATGCAGAGCGCTAGCATGACGCGCATCATTCATATAGAGGACAGCCCATGCTCAACATCGCCATCGTTGCCGGTAGCAGCCGTAGTAACAGCCAAACCGCAAAAGTTGCGCGCTTTATGCGCCAGTCGTTGATTTCCCAGCATCAGCTCGACGCCGATCAGGTCTCGGTAATCGATTTGGGCAACTACCCGTTGCCACTGTGGCCCGCAGAAGACACCGGCCCCTGGAGCATGTTTGAAAAACAACTGGCCAAGGCCGATGCGTTGGTGATTCTTGCGCCGGAGTGGCACGGCATGGCCTGCCCGGCGATCAAGAACTTCTTCCTTTATGCAACCAAGGCACAGCTGGCCCATAAGCCGGCGATGCTGGGCGGTATTTCCTCCGGCATTGGCGGCGCCTATCCGATCAGCGAGCTGCGTGCCTCCAGCTATAAGAATTGCCGGCTTTGCTACATCCCTGAGCACCTGATCGTGCGCAACGTGGAGAACGTCCTGAACATGCCCGAGCCGGTCGCCGAAGATGACCGCCGGATCCGCGCGCGCATGGACTACAACCTGGACATTCTGCTGCGCTACGCCCAGGCGCTCAAACCCCTGCGCGACGAAATAGATATGAGCAACCCGGACTTCGCCAACGGCATGTGATCCGATTCCAGCCCGTTCCGCTCGCGGACGGGCTGATCCCTACTAAAGTCTAACCCCTCTATATCGGTCGCTATTGATCCCGCTGCGCGCAACACCGAGCTGTCAAAAACAACCCTTTCGCCGCCAAGCCAATCAGGCGCTTGCGCCGAAGAACATCCCGAAATATGACAGTTCGACGAATGTCTTAGAGAGCATCTCCTGCTTAAGTGCTTTATTAGTTCCCGCGCCCGGGGAGCACCGGCCGGCACTTGATCACACCAGGAGAACAATAATGAAACATGTGAAAACTAGCACCCTGGCCGCAGCTGTGGCCCTTACTCTAGCAGCCCCCCTTGCCACCACAGCCAGTGCGGCTGGCTTTATCGAAGACACCAAGGCGACACTGCAACTGCGCAATTTCTACTTCAACCGTGACTTTCGCTCCACGCCACCTGGCGGTCGGTCAAAGGCAGAAGAATGGGCTCAGGGCTTTATCTTCCGCGGCGAATCAGGCTACTCCCAAGGACCAGTTGGCCTCGGCTTGGATGTGTACGCCGCCGCTGGCTTGAAACTCTACTCCGAGGACGACACCGCAGGCACCGGGCTGCTACCCAACGCCTTTGGTGACGAAGGCCCGGACGGTTACAGCCACATAACCGGCACGGCCAAAGCCAAAGTCTCCAACACCGTGCTAAAAGTCGGCAATCTGTTCCCGGCGATTCCGATTGCCCAAGCCAGTGATATTCGTCTGCTGCCGCAAACCTATACCGGCGGCGCCCTGAGCATGGGCGAGATAGAGAACCTCGATGTACAAGCCGGTCAGTTGCGTCAGGTTAATTACCGCGCCAGCACCGACCGTGAAGACATCGGCTCAACAGTAGGTGGCACCTCCGACCGATTCAACTACCTGGGCGGTACTTACAAGTTCACCCAGAGCAACACCACGCTGGGCTTATGGCGTGGCGAGCTGGATGACGTCTATGAGCAGAATCTGCTCAACCTGATCCAGGGTTTCGATCTGGGCGCCTGGAAGCTGGGCGCCAACCTGGCCTACTTCGATACCAGCGACAACGGTAACCAGCCACTGAATATCGACCACAAAATGAAATCGGTAATGCTCTCAGCCGGCACCGGAGCACACATGTTCCGCCTGGGGTACCAGCACAGCGATGGCGACACGTCCTTCCCTTATCTGGCCGAGAACAACCCCTATATTGCCAACTATATCCAGATTCTGGACTTTGCCCGCGCGGATGAAAAATCCTGGCAGGCTCGCTACGACCTGGACTTCGCACGATATGGCATCCCTGGCCTGAAAGGTCTGGTGCGTTATGTCAGTGGCGACAATATCGATATGGGTGCGGCAGGCAATGGCAAGGAATGGGAGCGGGATATCGATTTCACCTACACCGTCCAGTCCGGGCCCCTGAAGAATGTGGCCCTGCAATGGCGTAACGCGATGGTGCGTTCCGACGTGGCTGGCAACATTGATGAAAACCGTTTGATCGTCAATTACACCATTCCTTTGATGTAAGACTGAGATCGGCTGTACTTCCGCTGCACTAAAGCCCGAGCATTTTGCTCGGGCTTTAGTGCACATGGGGTATGTAATAGCGCGACTGGCTCGGGCTGGCGTGCTGTGGCAATCCTTGTCGTGTGTGCCGACCCTGACTAGGCCTCCTCCAGGACCGAGTTGCTGCGAAGAAACCCTTTGTTTAGCTGAGCTGGTTTATTTCTTCCAGCCAGCTCGGCAATATACGGGCGTCGGTAGCTGTTGCACGGACTACAACAAAACGTTAGACACAACAGCCGTGCACCATATAACAGCACAAACACAGATGCATGCACCAACATGGCAACACCAAGCGCACCAACACAGAACATGCACCGCGTTGCTACAATGAAAAGCCCCGCTTTGAGCCTGCCCGATCGGCATCTTCAAGGCGCTTGGCTATAATATTGCATACGCCTACCCGCCCGCAGTTTCTTTCATCTGGAGTACGTTGTGTTAAATGGTCAACCCCTGCCTTTTTTTCAACCACTGATCGATACTGCCACCGGCCGCATTGCCGGTTATGAAGCCCTGGCCAGGCTGCGCGACGATGCAGGCAACATCACCAGCGCAGGCCCGTTATTTACCGACCCCAACGTCGACCCCCAAGACCTGCTCGAGCTTGACCGGACTATCAGGCGCATGGCGCTCGAAGCCTTCAGAGACAATCCCGACGGTTTTATCAGCATCAATATTTCACCCCTGTGGGTCAGCCAGCTGGAGCCAGGCGAACCACTACCCAGCCTGCAACTACTTGAGGAGATAGGCCTGCCACCCGAACAGGTCGTATTTGAAATAACCGAACTGCAAGGCGACATTCAGGATCTCAAGGATGCCGTTCGGCGTTACCGGGAAGCCGGTATTCGCATTGCCATAGACGATTTTGGCGCAGGCTACTCCATGCTTGATCGGGTTCTGGCGTTGGAGCCCGACATCCTTAAACTCGATATCCAGCTGTTTCGGCAGGCCGCCAGTGGCAATGGCAATAGCGGTGATTTCGTCAAGGCACTCGCATTGATGGCGGAGAAAAGTGGCTGCTGGATTATCGCCGAGGGGGTCGAGACCGAGCAGGAACTGCATTTTGCCTTGGAATGCGGCGCCCGCTACGTGCAGGGTTATCTGTTTGCCCGCCCCGCCGAGAACTTTCTGCCCGCAGACACAGTAAAAGCAGAATTCTCGCGAATGCGCGATGAATATGCCCTGGCCAAACTGGCAGAGCGTGCCAAACTAATGGAACTGCGCAAGACCCTGTCGCTGCTCTTTACCGAACTGAGACACTGGCTGGCCAAAGGTGGTAAACCCACCGATCTGCCTTCACCCAACGCCTATCCCTGGCTCCTGCGCTGCTTTCTCTGTGACGCACATGGCACGCAGATCTCGCCCAATTACGAGTGGAGCAACAATAGCTGGCGGGCCGATCCGCGCTATCTGGACCATAACTGGTCCTGGCGCCCCTACTTCTACCAGATCCTCGCCGAAGCCGGGCAGGACAGCCGAGTGATTCTATCCAATCGCTATCGCGACGCCACCACCAACCAGTATTGCATGACCTCCGGGCTCTTTATTGACAACAGCCGGCACCTGCTGCTGGTCGACATCGACACCGCCTTAATCTGATATCAGCTCTGCCAGGGCAGCACCACTGTCACTTTCAGGCCACCCAGAGTGGCCTTCCCCAACACCAGCTGGCCCCGGTAGACCTCGACCAGATCGCCAACAATGGCCAGCCCCAAACCCTGGCCATTAACGGTTTGATCCAGCCGCTGGCCGCGGCGCAGGATCCGCTCATGCTCGTCTTCCGAGACCCCAGGACCGTCGTCACTGACGCTCAGCGTCAACGCTTGCTGATCCAGGCTGCATTCAAAGTGCACCTCAGAACCGGCCCATTTGCAGGCGTTATCAAGCAGGTTGCCCAGCAGCTCAAGCATGTCTTCGCGCTCAAAAGGCCAATCCGTAGCGGCCCTGGGGTGCAGGGTGGTCTGCACATGAACCGCTTCGCCGTGAATGCGCTGAAGTGATTCAAGCAGCCAAGGCAGGTCTTCCTTCGCGTTGAAACGCCGCCCGGCCTGGCTTTCCGGCGCCAGCCTGGCGCGCTGCAGGGCGCGTTCCATCTGGGCTCGGATAGCGCCTAGCTGGGTCTCCAGCGCGCGTAACTTTTCATTGGACAAATCCCCTGCCGATTCGCGTAGCAGAGTTTCCAACACCGCCAACGGCGTCTTGAGCGCATGCCCCAGGTCCGCCTGCCCACTACGCGAGCGCTTGATGATCTGTTCGACCTGACGGCCCAGGTGATTGATCTCAGTCACCAGCGGCTGCAGCTCCTCAGGCACCTCTTCACTGAGCTGCAAGCGCTTGCCCACGTGCCACTCGGCCAGTTCCCTGCGGGCGCGCCGTAGAGGGCTTAGAGCGCGCCGCAACAACCACTGCTGCACCAATAGGCTGATCAGAATCGCCAGCACGCCCAACCCCCAGATCAACCAGCGGGTACGATCGAAGGCTTTGAGCAAGGGTAAATAATCGATCGCAACGCTGATCTGTACCGGTTGCTGAAGTAGCTCGTACTGGCCAGACCAGACCAGCAACTGCTGATTATCCGGGCCCGCCACCAGAGTGTTATGCAAGCCTTCAGCATCAAGCGGTAGGCGCGTATCCCACAGTGACCGCGACCGCCAGCGCTCCCCGGCGTCAATCACAAAATAGCGCCCTGAATAGAGCCTTTGATAGTCTGGATCGACGCGGGCGGCATCCAGATACGGGCCGTCAGGGCCCGGCCGCACTGCGCTCAACAGGCTATCGGTCTCGCGCTGCAACACCGTCGTAAGATAACCACGCAGTGCCTGATCGAATAGCCATACACTGCCCTGACCCACCAGCACCACCGTGACCAGCAAGATGGCAATCAAACCCAGGCCCAGTTGTCGGCCAATACTTCTCACTGGCCGACACCACAGAATATATAGCCCTGCCCGCGTCGGGTTTCTATGCTTTGCCTGCCGACCTTGCGCCGTAGGTGGTTGATCTGGACTTCAATCACATTGGAGTCGCGCTCACTTTCGTATTCATACAGGTGTTCGGCCAATCGTGTTTTGGACAGCAGCTGACCGGTGTGCAGCATGAAATAGCGCAACAACTTGAACTCAGTGGCAGACAGCTGCACGCTCGCTAGCCCGGCAGCCGAAACCTGCTGCCGGCTCTCATCCAGGGCCAACCCGCCAGCCCGCAGCAACGTCTGTGGCTCACGCCCATGGCTGCGCCGCAGCAGCGCCTGCACGCGCAGAAGCAGCTCTTCTGGATGGAAGGGTTTAACCAGATAATCATCAGCCCCGGCCCGCAGACCATCCACGCGCTCACTCCAATTGCTGCGTGCAGTGAGTATCAAGACCGGCAGCGCCACCGCCCCGGCCCGCCAGCGGGTCAGTATTTCCAACCCATCCATGCCCGGCAGCCCCAGATCCAGAATGCACAGATCATAAGGCTCCTGCTCGCCGAGAATCAGCGCATCACGGCCATCCGTGCGCCAGTCCACCGCATAACCCGCGTCCTTGAGCACAGCACACAGACTGTCCGCCAGCTCGACGCTGTCTTCCACCAATAACAGACGCATCAATCGTCCTCGTCAACATCCAGCAGTTTGCCTGTCACCGCATCGTATTCCAGCTCCAGCACGCGACGCGTCTCTGTCACGATCTCCAGCTCATACACGTAGCGTCCGTCATCCCACTCCAACTCCGCCTCGAGAAAGCGCCCAGGGAAACGCTCGAGCGCATCGTCGATAAATGTCTGTAACGGCTGAATCACCCCCTGCTCAACCAGATACAGGGCTTCATCCTGGTCAATATCTCGACCTGCATAGGAAGAAGCACTCCAGCCAATCAGTAGCGCTATCAGCGGCCAACACAAAAAGCCGCACGAGGCGGCTTTCTGGTAGGGCACATGAAGATCAGCTGTCTTTTTCATTCTTGAGAATTTCAGCATTGGTCGCATCCATATCAATATCCCATTCAGCACCTTGCGCGTCGCGGATTTCAATCTTGTAAATATAGCGGCCATACTCCTGTTCCAACTCAGTATCAGTAATGGTGCCAGCGCGCGCTTCCAGCGCCTTCTCATTGAGCTTTTCGAAGGACTGAATGGTACCAGCCTGAATCAGCGCTTGAGCCTCGTCGATACGTACATCGTCAGCCAGAACAGCGGCGCTACCCAGGGTCAGAACAGCAGCGCAGGACATTGCGATAAGATTTTTCATACTATAGATCTCCGTTGTTTGAGTACGCTTGTATCCTATAGCGCCAAGCTGAAGCCAAACTTAAAAACGGAAACCGCTATAGCAACCGGTTGCATCAAGGATAACGTATGACTGCCATACACATTGCATCGCCCGCACTGGAACTGCGCGCTGGTCATCAGGCACTGGTGCATATCCGTGAACACGGGTTGCTGCCCGCCGACGTACATATGATACCCGGGGCGGCCGGGGGGCCCAAAGCGTTAGGTATCCAAGGCCTGGATCTGGCCCTGTTCGGTGATTGGCTGCCGCGCACGCCACAACCACGCAGCTTGATTGGAGCATCAATAGGGAGTTGGCGCTTCGCCAGTGCCTGCTTGCCTGACCCGGTTGCCGGCCTGCGTAAACTAGGTGAGCTCTATACCGCCATGCAGTTTGCCAAGGGCGTTAACATGGCGCAGATCAGTCAGCGTTGCGGCGCCATGCTCGATGAGCTGTTGGGCGACCAGACGCAAAGCATCCTCGGCAACCCTCAGTATCATCTGAATGTGATGGTGGTCAAAAGCCTGGGTCTATTGCAACACGATACGCGCTCACGATTGAGTATGGGTCTTGGTGGCGTCATAGGGGCCAACTTGCTGGGCCGTCGTCATCTGAAACGCTATTTCGAGCGTGTCATCCTGCACGACCCGCGCCTGCGCCCGCCATTGGCCGAACTACTGGATTTCCCCAGTGCCCACGTGACGCTCAATGCCAGCAACCTGCGCGCGGCATTGATGGCCTCTGGCGCCATCCCCTGGGTAATGCAAGGGGTCCGTGACATACCTGGCGCGAGCACAGGTATGTACCGTGATGGCGGGCTGCTGGACTACCACCTTGACCTGCCCTACCAGGCGCCCGGCGTAGTCCTCTACCCGCATTTTCTCAACCGGGTCGTACCTGGCTGGTTTGACAAGGGCCTGCCCTGGCGGCGCGGCAATCTCGAACAGCTGAAAAACGTATTGCTGTTGTCCCCGTCGCGCGATTATCTGGCAAAATTGCCCTTTGGCAAGCTACCCGATCGGCGGGATTACTCGCGTTTTGTTGGCGATGATGCCAGCAGGCAGCGCTACTGGCGCACCGCCATGGCCGAAAGCCAACGCTTGGGTGATGAGTTTCTTCAACTGGCAGACTCGGGACGGCTCCATGAACACATCAAACCGCTCTAATCCGTCAGGCCGTCCCCTCGCAGACCCAGTTGCCAGCGCCGTTAGCATTAACCACGCCGACCTGACTGCATGATCCGCCACCTCGCGCTACCCAGAGATAGCCGGCATGCATTGGATGATGCGCTGATCCTCGCGCGTCTGGCGATTGCCTATGCGCTGCTGGCGCTATTCAGCCATCATGCCGCCGCACAACTGATGCACTGGAGCGGCATTCGCTGGCATATCGATACCCAATTCCTGTTGCTGGATGCCCTGTTTGCCGGTCTGGTCATCCTTGGCAGCCTGGTGATTGGCTGGTTGCTGACACCCCGCGAGCCTTGGCCTTGGCTGTTCGGTCGGGGGCTATCCGGGCCGGGCCTGGTGTTGGCCGGATTGGCCGCGTCAGGCCTGGTTCTGGGCGCCGACCCACTGGCCGGGTGGCTGGACATTCGGCTGCCCAGCGCGCTGGAAGCCGAATCGCCTCGCCTGCCACAAGCTATTACCCCGCTATTGGATCTGCCCAGGCCACGGCTGCTCGCCGGCTTGTTTATCGCCATTCTCTGGGTACCACTGGCCGAAGAGATCGTCTTTCGTGGTTGGCTATTCAAGGCGCTGCAACGCACCCGCCCGGGCGTATGGCTGGCACTGCCAGTCACAACTTTTATCTTCGCCATGATGCACAGCTTTTACAGCCCCGGCGGCGTGCTGATCATCGCGTTGCTCGGTGCGCTACTTGGCTGGTTGCGTTGGCGCTATGACCAGCTCGCCCTGTGCGTAATTACCCACGCCCTGTATAACGGCCTAACCCTGTTGCTTGTTGCCCTGGATTACTGATGACTGATCTCACCGCTAGCTCACAACATGACTGCCCACTGTGTGCTACCCCCTCAGCCGGGTTCCATGACGACGGCAAACGGCCTTATTTCCAGTGCCCTTGCTGTGATCTGGTGCATGTTCCGCGCGCTTGGCAACTGGACAGTAAAGAGGAAAAGGCCGTCTATGACCAACATGAAAATCATGTTCAGGACCCAGGCTACCGAGCCTTTCTGGCGCGCCTGGCCGAGCCGCTGCTTGAACGCTTAGCCGCCCGCAGTCACGGCCTTGATTTTGGTTGTGGCCCAGGCCCTGCTCTGGCCGCGATGCTGCGCGAACAGGGCCATCAGGTTGCCCTATACGATCTGTATTACGCCCCGCACGAAGAAGTATTCAAGCAACAGTGGGATTTCATAACCGCGACCGAAGTGGTCGAGCACCTGGGCCAGCCCAGGGTAGAGCTTGAGCGCCTGTGGCAGTGCCTGAAGATCGGCGGCTGGCTAGCCATAATGACCAAACGGGTAACCAGCCCACAGGCCTTTACCACTTGGCATTACAAGAATGACCCAACGCACATCAGCTTTTTCAGCGCAAGCACCTTCCATTGGCTAGCCGCGCATTGGCAGGCCGAGCTGAACATAGTCGCCAATGACGTAGTGATATTCCGCAAACAGGTCTAGGTAGGCAAAGAATGGCTGCTTGTGGCAGTTGGGGCTGGATTACTTGAGTACGCGGCGGGCGCCGGTGTAAGTACGTTGCCAGAAATTACTCTGCATATCGTCGACCCGGACTTTGCCGCCGCTGCTGGGCGCATGCAGAAAGCGACCGTCACCGACATAAATACCCGCATGATCGACCCGCTTGCCGCCGTTCATCGCAAACAGCACCAGATCCCCCGGCTGCAGTGAGCCCACCGGCGGATTTTTCGCTGCCAGCGCATTCAGGCCTGCAGTGGTCCGCGGTAAAGACATGCCCACCGCCTGCTGATACACATATTTGATCAGACCGCTGCAATCAAACCCGGTCTCCGGGCTGCTGCCACCATAGCGGTATGGCGTACCGACCAGACCAATGGCGTGGAACACAATATCCTCATTCACCGGCGGCAGCGTGCGTACCGAGGGGGCATGGGTGGAATAGGTTTTGGAGGGTGAAACTGTGCGGGAAACGGAAGTGGATGCGGATCTCGCTGCCGGGGCGTGCATGCCCTCTGAGCCCTGCCTGGGCGCGCTGGAGCAACCTGCCAGCAAGGCAAGCAACACCACAGAAATGAGCACGCGAACCTGCATAGGAGTTACCAGCCAGTGTGACAATGCTTGAACCTTGCCGTGCAAGCCCATGATAGTCAAGTTATTTACACCAACAACCGGCATATTCAATGATTGCTGGTGCTGGCTAACATGACTGACAACTGGCACATCGGCCGGCCGCTTTGCTCATGCAGAACATTGAAATAGGCCTGGGTCGCGGCCAGATCGCGCTGGCTGGTTGGTGTTTTTTCGACAATTTTCTGCGCCTTCAGCGCCGCTGCCACGTCATCGGTGACCACAAATGTATCTTTGCCGATCATGCGTAAAAAACGCGGCGCAGAGAGTCCGCCAAGCTGATTGCCGTGTTTGCTCAGGCGCCGCCAAAGTCCAGTGATCTCGGTTACCGGCCAGTCTGCAATCAGGTTGCCGACACTGCCGTGCTCGGCCCGGATATCCAATAACATCTGCGCGTTGCGCGGCACACTGCGCAGTTTGCCCAAATGTCGAATCAAGCGCGCGTCCTGCATCAACCGTTCAATATGCTCGCCCCCCATCAGCACTACTTTATCGGGATCAAAACCAAAGAAGGCTTCCTCGAAAGCAGGCCACTTGGCATCCACCAGGCTATGCTTCAAACCGGCGCGAAAAACCCGCAGAGCCAGGGTGGAAAGGTAGCGGTCGTCCGTGATGTTGCGCAGTTCTTCCGAGCTGCGCGGCTGCGGCAACCGGGCTTCCAAAGCCGCAGCAGAGCCAAAGCGATTCAGGCAGAACTCGTGTAACCAGCGATAGTCGCGCATCTTGGCTCCTGGCCGGGTCAGTTCTGGGTCAATCAAGGGTCATCCCAGGTTCATTAACGAAAACAGCCGGGGCGTCGCCGAGTCATCAACCCGCAAACCGGCGAAATCAAACAGCTGAGTATCCGCCAGCTGGGACGGGTGCACATGGCGTAAGGAGCGGAAGATACTCTCGATCCGCCCCGGGTTTTCCTGCTCCCAGCCCTGCAGCATTTGTTTGATCACCTTGCGCTGGAGATTTTCCTGCGAGCCGCACAGATTGCAAGGAATGATCGGGAATGCCTGCATCCGGGCATAGGCGGCGATGTCTTTCTCATTGCAATAGGCCAACGGCCTGATTACCACGTTACGGCCATCATCGGAGCGCAATTTAGGCGGCATGGCTTTGAGACTGCCACCGTGGAACATATTGAGGAAAAAGGTTTCGACGATGTCATCGCGATGGTGCCCGAGCGCCAATCGATTTGCGCCGATCTCGTCGGCATAGGTATATAAATTACCCCGGCGCAGGCGTGAGCACAGCGAGCAAGTGGTCTTGCCTTCAGGCACTTTCTCCATGACGATCGAGTAAGTGTCACGTTCCAGGATGTGGTATTCCACCCCCAACGCCTGCAGATAGGCGGGCAGCACCTCCTCGGGAAAACCCGGCTGCTTTTGATCAAGGTTAACCGCCACCAGGTCAAAACGGATGGGCGCGACTTTCTGCAGGTGCAGCAGCATGTCCAGCATGGTGTAACTGTCTTTGCCGCCGGACAGGCAGACCATCACCTTGTCGCCGTCTTCGATCATGTTGTAATCGGTTACCGCTTCAGCCGTCTGGCGGCGCAGGCGCTTTTGCAGCTTGTTCTGGTTAACACTCATGCTGGCCATAGCAACTCCGGCGAGAAAAACCGCTATTTTAGCCGGAAATGGCTGCGCTAAAAAACAAAACCCCCTGCCGATCTTTCAACCGGCAAGGGGCTTTGACACACCAAAGGGTTAGCGGGCGTCGCTAGCGGACGTAAATAGGACCAACGCCCATCCCCCAGAAAATAACCGACGTAGCGATCATCGCGACCAGGACCACCAGGCCCACAGCAAGGATCGAACTGGAGAACATAAAGCCCTCCTCAGGGGGAATATCCATAAAAATGGGAATGCCCTGGTACAGCAGGTAAACGGTGTAGCAGATCGCCGCAGTACCCACCAGCATACCCAGCCATAGGCTTGGATACAGTGCAGCGATGCCAGCAATAAACAGCGGTGTAGCCGTGTACGCGGCGAAAACAATGCAATCACTTAGCGAGGGGCTGGAGTCGTAGGTGCGGGCCATCCAGTGAATGAAGGCCCCCATCACCGCCACGCCTGCCAGCATGGCCAGATAAGACAGCACCGTCATGGACAGGGCGCTGGCTGTGGTCAGCTTGACCGCCTCGGTAGTGCCGATTGCCCAACCGATTTGCGTGGTGCCGATATAAGCAGACACTGCCGGAATAGCAGCAAGGAACAGCACATGAGTGAGATACATGTGGCCTATGGTTTCTTCTTCACCCTTGATCTCTTTCCATTCCTGATCAGGATGGGTGAACAGCCCCACTACGTGATGAATCATGGTCATTTCTCCGGAATTATTATTCATTCCCGCTATCCTGGCATTGCTCAACACCCATAAAGGCGTGACGATAAAAGAGCGACGCCGGCAGCGGGTGTCTGGGTGCGACGTTTTGCCACATTCCCTTGGCTTCGACTATAGACAAGTTTGCAGGCCAAGTGCGCCAATCTCTTAGAGCAATTGGCGACTTCAATACCTTCCGTAATAGCGTTGGAGTATTAATAAAGCCGCGTTTATCGATTGCACCTGCCCAGTATCACCCCCGCGGTCAGGGTGATGCTCACTGACCAGAGCCCGGTAGCGTTGCTTTATCTGCCGCGCAGTCACCGGCTCGGCAACGCCAAACAGCGCAAGCGCCTCGTCCACCTCATCACGAGCCACGGCAAAGGGGCCCTGACGGTAGCCCTGGAGCAAGCGCTCGACGTCTTCGCTATGCGTGCTGGCCCACTGCGCCCAATCCAGATAATAGCTGCGCAACGGATCAGGCAACCGTACACCCTCTGGCCCGCTTTGACGCCGCAGCAAGCGAATACGCATGGCATGCACCTCAAGCTCCTGCTGCTGTGCAAGCAGCCGATCAGATAACCGATAGAGCGCATGGAACAGCAGAAAATGCGTCTGGAATAACTGTAGCGGGTCACGCAGGGCGTCTGGTGCGGCAAACAGCGAATCGGGAAAGGCCTGCGCCAGCGCCCGAATCAGCGAAAACTCATCAAGGCCTGCGGGATGCTCCGCCAGGGTGGCCTGCACAAATAGCTCGAAGCCATCCGGCAGCAAATCGTCAGGTAATAATCGGCTCATGCCGACAGTGTAATCCATCATGGCAGTCCACCCCAGCCGTCGCCGCGCACAACCGGGCATCACAAAAACGACATCAAAACGCCATCAACCTGTCATGACAAGCCCCTATCAATGTCACCACCTGAAATAAAATCAAGGACTTTGATATGAACAAATGGGTACTTACCGCCACAGCAGCGGCACTACTGGCCGCCATGGCCGGCTGTAACTCGGGCAGCAGCAGCGACGATGCCGACGAGCCGACCCCCCCCTCCCCACCCCCGGTAGCCACCCCGCAAAGCCTTTCACTGAGTCTGCTGGGTCGCCACAGCGCCGGCGAGTTTGGCGTCAGCGCCGCAGAAATCCCGGCCTTTGACCCGGTCAACCAGCAGATTTTCGTGGTTAACGCCCTCAGCGGCGCGGTGGATATCATCGACGCCCGCGACCTGGCGAACCCTGTGCTCATCGACACGCTAACCGCTGACGACATCGCCCCAGGCGCCGTAGTCAACAGCATCGCCTACCGCGACGGGCTGTTGGCCGTGGCCATCGAGGCCAGCCCCAAGACCAGCCCCGGCTTTGCGGCGATCTATGACGCCACCAGCCTTGAGCGTCTGAGCCTGACCCAGGTCGGCGCCCAGCCAGACATGCTCACCTTTACCCCCGACGGTCGCTATCTGCTGGTTGCCAACGAAGGCGAGCCTAGTGACAACTATGCCGTCGACCCCGAAGGCTCGGTCACGGTGATTCAACTTGATGGCAGCAACATTACCCGTATCGATACCGCCCGCTTCAGCGCCTTTAACAGCCAGAAGCAGGCGCTGATCGACAGCGGCGTGCGCATTTTTGGCCCCAACGCCACTGTTGCCCAGGATATGGAGCCGGAATACATCACCGTTTCCGCCGACAACACCACCGCCTGGGTCGCCCTGCAGGAAAACAACGCCCTGGCCAAGCTGGATATCGCCAGCGCAAGCTTTACCGACATTATGCCCCTGGGCTACAAGGATCATGGTGTAGCGGGCAACGGCATCGACGCCAGTGACACCGATGGCGTGATCGATATCCGCACCTGGCAGGGCGTCGTCGGCATGTACCATCCTGACAGCATTAGCAGCTACAGCGTTGCTGGCGAGACCTACATCGTCACCGCCAACGAGGGTGATGCACGCGCCTGGGGTGAGGACAATCAGGCCTACTGGGACGGTGATGCCAGCCAGGGTTTTGTCGAGGAAATCCGCCTTAAGCATCTGGTGCACCGCAACGGCTTCAACCGCCGCGTCGGCGATGACATGCCGCCGCAGCTCAATGCTCTGGCCGCTGGCGCCCTGCTCAACCCGGACGTATTCGGCTACTGCGGCGCCCTTGCGGGTGAACCCGGTGACTGCCGTGCAGACGACGTGCTCGGACGCCTGACCGTCAGTTGGGTGGATGGCTATCGCAAGGACGAGGACGGCAACCCAGTCATGTTCGACACCAACGGCAACCCTAATCCTGCCGGAGATCGTCTGATGTATGACCAGATCTTCGCCTTTGGTGCCCGCTCCTTTGCCATCTGGGACGAGGACGGCAATCTGGTCTGGGACTCCGCCGACCAGATCGAACAGTTCATCGCCAGCGACGCCTGCATGGCCGGCGCCGAGCGCGACATTCCCTGCAAGGATTTCTTTAACTCCAACCATTCTGACGGAAATGGCTTCGACAACCGCAGCGACAACAAAGGCCCCGAGCCAGAAGGTGTTGCCCTAGGTCAGCTCGGCGACAAGACCTTTGCCTTTATTGGTCTGGAGCGCATGGGCGGCATCATGACCTATGACATCAGCAACCCCGCGGCACCGGTATTCGTCGACTACATCAACACCCGCGAGGACTTCATGCTCGACCCGGAAACCAACCTGGTAGCGGTAGGTGACCTGGGGCCGGAGGGCATTGTCTTCGTTCCCGCCGCTCAGTCACCCAACGGTGAGGCGCTGGTGATCGTTGGCAACGAAGTCAGCGGTACTACCGTCATTTATCAGATAGACCAGCAACTGTAAGACATTCGCGTGCACTGCCCCCTGCGCTGCCGCCTTGGCAGCGCAGGACTTGCCGCCCCCTCACCTTATCCCCTGTCAGGCGTTCTGCGCCAAAAACGCCTCACCCTCCTGCCGGCTATCCCTGACCGCCTGCAAGAACTCATCACCCCAACGCTTGATATCGTTGTATTGCACAACACCAAACATCTCACGCACCCGCGCTTCGCGTTCGGCCTTGCCCAGGGTCAACCCCAGGTACAGCGTATCGCGCAAATCATGCGGATCATGCGGATTGGTCAGCAGTGCACCGTGTAGCTCCGCAGCCGCGCCAGCAAACTCGGACAGCACCAGCACTCCGCGGCCCTTACATAACCCCTGGGTGGCCACATACTCCTTGGCGACCAGATTCAGACCGTCACGCAGCGGGGTAATCCACATCACGTCGGCCATCAGGTAATAAGCAATCAGGTCTCGGAATGGAAAGGCCCGGTAAAAGAACTGTATCGGTGACCAGCCAACCCGCGAGAAGCGCCCGTTAATGCGGCCAACCGCCTGCTCGATCTGGCTGAGCAGGGTCTCGTAGATGGTCATTTCCCGCGCCGCCGGCACACAGATGGTCAACAGCGACACCTTGCCGATCAACTCGGGGTGCGCGTCCAGCAACGCCTCAAACGCCAGCAGCTTGGCCAGAATGCCCTTGGTGTAATCCAAGCGTTCAACCGAGAGCACCACCCGCAGACCTTTCAGTTGTTCGCGTAATTCCTGCATCTGCGCCTGGCACTCCGGCTCGTCGATCACGTGTTCGACACGGCCTACGTCAAGCCCTACCGGATGCGCTCCCAGGCCGATATGCCGGCCGTGTACTGCCATGGTCCGGGTCATGTTATCCAACCCCACCGCGCAACCGTAGGTGAGAAAGCGTGGCGCGCAGTCCTGGGTCTCCAGCACCTGCACTGGCGCCACCCCACGCACCACATCAACGAAGTTCTCCGACTGTCGGGGTATATGAAAACCGATGTAATCACACTGCAACAGGCTGCCGATGATCTGCCGGCGCCAGGGCAACACGTTGAACACGTCGGCAGAGGGGAAATAGGTATGGTGGAAAAACGCGATAGTCAGATCCGGCCGCAATGGTCGCAGGAACCCCGGCACCATCCACAGATTGTAATCGTGTAGCCAGACCACCGCCCCCTCCGCAGCCTCGGCCGCAGTGCGCTCAGCGAACAGGCGGTTAACCTTGATAAACACCTCCCAATCCTCCTCACGAAAGATCGCCCGTTCCCAGAAGGTATGCAAAGTAGGCCAGAACGCCTCCTTGGAGAAACGCTTGTAGAACACATCGACTTGCTCCTTGGTCAGCGCCACGCGGGCCGCCACCAGGTTCGGATAACGCACCTCATCAACCTTGGTATGCACTTCGAATACCCGGCCCTGACGCGGATCGTGAATCGACCAAGCGACCCAGGAGCCCTTTTGCTCACCGGCAAAAAAACTCATCAGTGTCGGCAGAATGCCGTTCGGCGAGGTATGTGGCCGGCGCACCAGCTGCCCGTTCTCTAGCGCTTCTTCGTAGGGCAGGCGGTGATAGACCATCACCAGATCAGCCTTGCCCTTGATACTCAGCTCAGGCAGTTCGGATGACACCCCGCGCGGCCCAAGAAAACCAAAATGCCCAAAGGCTTCAAGAATGCCGCCACAGCCGCTCAGCCGCGCGTGCAGCACCTTGGCGCGGTCTGCCGTGGCATCAAGCAGGGCCGTTTCGGACTCGCCAACACACACACCCTTGAAACCCTGCTCGTACATCGACAGATCATTCAAGGTATCGCCGGCGACCAGTACTTCCTCTTCGCACACCTGCAGATGCTCGATCAAGCGGCGCAGGGTGGTGCCCTTGTTGACCCCGGCAGGCAGGCAATCCAGATACATATCGGCGGAATACAGCAGGTCACAACCCAGCGACTCAACTGCGTGGCGGACCGCATCGGTCACCGCCCCCGCCGCACAAAAATACGAGCAGCGGCGCTGTTGCGGCACCGTTTGCCGCTCCAGCCCCTCGAATTCAGCCATGCGCGCCGCCACCACCTGTTCACCCGGCCAGGTGGATTCGATCTCGCTCTGCAGCGGATACACCGCCTGCAGGCTATGCCCATCGACCAGCGTCGCTCCGACGTCGCAGATAATATAATCCGGGCGCGGTATTGCAGGGTCGGAGAGCAGCGGCACCACCACCTCCAGCCCGCGCCCGGTAACGAACACCAGGCGAATATCCGGATGCGCATCGATCAGTTGGTACAAGCGCTGCCGGTTATCGGGGTCACCCCCGAGAAAGGTTCCGTCAAGGTCAGTGGCCAGAATCATCGGCGTTACTCCTGTTGACTGTCGAGTGGGTAGTGGCATCGCTGTCATTGGGTGGCGGCGATACATCGTTTGCGGCATTGATTGGTTCATCGGTAGATAAACCGGTTTCCGCATCCTCAAGCATCATTTCCAGCACTGCCGGCGAGGTGCGGACCATCGGAATAAAGTGTGCAGCGCCATCGACGATGCGGTCTTTGCCCAGCCGCGACTGCTGCAGAGCGTAAAGCCCGCACAGCCCGAACATCAGCATAAAGAACAGCGGCAAGGCCATGGGCGCCGTCATGCCCATCAACCAACCCGCCAGCGCCGGACCTACTGCAGCGCCAATGCCGTGCAGCATCAGCAACGAGGCATTGCCGGAGAGAATGTCCTCGTGATGCAGGTGGTCAATCAAGTGGGCGACCGCCGCCGGGTAGACCGCGAAAGCGCCACCGCCGAATACCGCAGCGGCCACCAACAGCCACTGACCCAAAGGGCCGAACAGTGCCATCAGTAGCCCGCCTGCTGCCGCTATACCGGCAATAATGGCCAGGGCCAGGCGGCGATCAACCCGGTCAGAGAGCATGCCCATCGGCCATTGAAACAGCGCGCCAGCGACAATCACCAAAGAGACAAACCCGGCAATCTGGCCAGTATCCATGCCCATACGCCCGGCATACACGGCGCCAAGCCCCCAAAAACCGCCCATCGCCAGACCTGACAGCGTAGACGCTGCGCAGGCTACCGGAGCGGCCCGCCATAGGCGCTTGAGTGACAATCCGGGGGTATCGCTAATCACCGGCTGATTTAGCCGCGTAGCGGCGACCGGCATCAAGGCGACAATAATCAGAATAGCGGCCAACGCAAACAAGCTGAAGCCCATGGGGCTATCCAGCCGCAGCAACTGCTGCGCCAGCGCCAGCGCGCCCAGGTTGACCGCCATATAGACCGCAAAGACCTGACCGCGACGGTCCGGAGGCGCCTGGGTATTCAGCCAACTTTCAATGACCGTATAAATGCCCACCAATGCGGTACCGGTCAGCACCCGCAGCAGCAGCCACACCCCGGCATCCACGAACAGTACATGAACCAGCACCGAGGCCGCCGCGGCCGCCGCAAAAAAAGCGAACGCGCGCACATGGCCCATGCGCCGGATCAGCTTGGGGCATAGCCAGGTGCCGAGGATAAACCCAACAAAATACGCCGAGCCCAAAAGGCCCAGAGTCTGGTCAGCAAAGCCCTCGCCACTACCGCGCAGGGCAAGCAAGGTATTCAGTAAACCGGTACCCAGCAAGAGCAAGCCGATACCGGTTAACAGCGCTGCTATAGGCAGCAAAATGATCATCATGGAGCCGAATCCTTATGGGTTGCTATCGGTTCCAGACAGGGCGGGTGCAAAGTAGAACTGATGGTCGAAGCCGACCAAAAAAGCAGGTATTTCTGACTGTTATAGAAAAACCATACCCCATCGAGCCGGCAGCTACCAGCCACAATCGGTTTAACAACACTTCAACGCGGCCGCTTTCAGGCGTTACACTGGCCGCAACCTCAACCGCCCCATCTGCATTACGGACCCCGCCATGCCCAGCCCGAAAAATGTCGCTCGCCGCCTGTTTTCACCCTTGCTAAGCCCGCTTGAAGGCGGCGACCAGGCCTACACCTATACACCCCGAGCGCGACTTATTCTCTGGGTCGTCGGCCTGCTATTTCTCGGGCTGGCCAGCGCTCTGGCGATCTTCATGCCGAAAGATATCGATATCGCGGTGTTCATTCCTATCTGCATCTTTGGTCTGGTCGGGCTTTTCGCCATCATCGTTGCCTGGCTCGGCAGCGAGCGCGCTATCGCTAAGGTCTGGGGCAATCGCAAATAGCAATCACGAGCAGCACATCCAGCAGCGTCAGGGAGAACAACATGCCCAACAAGCAACTACTGATCGTGGCCCACGCCCCTTCGGACAATACCCGCCGCCTGGTTAACGCCGTGATCGAAGGTGCCAGCCACCCGGATATTCAGGGCGTGACTGTAACGTGGAAGCCGCCGCTGGAGGCGCAGCCCGAAGATGTACTGCAAGCCGACGCGATTATTCTCGGCACCACCGAGAATCTGGGCTACATGAGCGGCGCGCTGAAGGATTTTTTTGACCGCTGCTACTATCCGGTACTTGAGGAAAAGCAGGGCCTGCCCTGCGCCTTGTATATCCGCGCTGGCCTGGACGGCACCGGCACCCGCCGCGCCGTGCAATCCATCGTGACCGGTTTGCGTTGGCAATGGGCGCAGGAGCCGGTGGTCTTCAAAGGCGATTGGCAGGATCTGTTTATCGATCAGGCGCAGGAACTGGGGCTGACCATGGCGGCAGGGCTTGAGGCCGGCATTTTCTGACCAACAATAGGCGTTACAGCCCCTTACCCGGTTTCTCCCTCAGCCTGTCGCGCTTTATACTGCGCTGATGGATAAACTCATGGCGCGCCTCGAATATTGCTACCAACTGGCGGAAACCCGCTTCAATCGCCGGTTTCCGCGCCCGCGTGTGGATCTTGATCTGCGCGGCCAGCGTGCCGGGGTGGCCTACCTTGGGCGTAATCTGTTGCGCTTCAATGGGCAAATGTACCGTGATCATAGCGATGACTTTCTACTGCAGACCGTACCCCACGAAGCCGCCCATCTGATCGCCGATCAGCTATTCGGCGCGCGTATTCGCCCCCACGGCGTGGAATGGCAAAGCATCATGACCGAGCTGTTTGAACTGCCGGCGCAGCGCTGCCACGACTACCCGGTTAAACGCCGCGGCACCCGCTATTACTACCGCTGCGGCTGTCCGGCGGAGGTGCACTTCACACCGCAACGGCATGCCTGGGTGCAGCGCGGCCGGCAGTATCAATGCCGGCGTTGCGGCAACCTGCTGCATTTTACCGGCCAGCAGGCCTTTCATAGCTGAGTTGCCGGATCTCTGACGCCGGATATTGAAGGATTACTCGCTGGTTTTTGCCTGCTCTGCAGGTTGTTCAACCTGCCCCTTAAGCCCTTCGAGCAATAAGTCATTCAGACTCATGGCCTTATCCAGACGGCCTTGATCAAAGCGCTCATCCATGGCAAAACCACCTTTGAGCAGATCACGCAGCAGATCGCTGGGTGATGAGGTCAATTCATTCGACTGCCGCATTGCCTCCAGCAAACCCGCAGCGTAATCGCGTAAGTCACTGTTGACGGCACTCGACGGTGTATCCTGGCCAGCGACCCGCCCGTAGGTTTCGCTCACCTGGCGCATGCTGGTCTGGGTCAGGTTCAACGACATGGAGGCCAACTGACTGCCATCCAGATTGAGTTCCAGAGCACGGTCAAAGGCGCCCGCATAATCGCCTGAATAAAACGCGTCTGCGAGTTCCTGAACCTGGCCGAGCAATGCGTTCAGCGCCTCGCGCTCCTGATCATTCAGATCGCCCTCGATATCGACCTGCCAACCCCCCACCTGAATACGCTCACCCTGCACTCGGTTGCCGCCAGTATCCACCTGGCTGTTGCTCATGCTCGCAGAGGCCTGAGCAACGCTGATCCGCAGCTTGTCGCCCTCACGGGTAGTCACAGACAGATCAAAGGTCTGGGACTGGGCCTCAAGGCGGCTGGCATTAGCCGACAGCGCCGGTGTTTGCTCTGCGGGCTGGGGCAGCAGGCGCTCGGCTATATCCGCCAGACCGGACTGAATCAGATCGTAAGTCTGGTCGATATCCGCAGCGATATTGCCCGCCAGCACGCCCATACCGTCGAGAATCTTGCGCGCCTCTTTGAAACCCTGCTCCACGCCCTTGGCGGCCTGGTCATACATTTTCTGTAACTGAGTAGTGTCGGCACCTGACGCTTTCTGCGACTCGAGCCGCCCACCAATAAAACCGAGGATGCGTTCCGCCACCTTGGCCGGCGCAAAGTCATCGGCCTTACCGTTCAAGCTGCCCTTGTCCAGCCCCAGCCGTTCTGCCAACCGGTTGGCCAGCGTTTGCTGGGGATCAAGACGCGGCATGCCATTGGCCGCTGATGCGTTCTGCCGCACCATGCCTGGCGTGATGGAATTGAATTGAGTCATGGCCATAGCTCTCCCGTTAATGGTTACCCACTGCAAGGATCTACGGGTAATGAGTGGTTATCGGCCAGCTGCAGAAAAACCGCAGGGCCGCTGGTCGGATGCTGCGCCGGCGCAGCATCCGCCAAGGCTCAGTAGTTGATTAGATCCACAACCAGCCAGTGGCTCCGGCAGCCACCGCCAGCAGCAGAATGCTGCTGGCCCAGCGCGCCAGCGACCAGCCACCAACGAATAGCACAATGCCCGCCTTGACCAGGGTATTGGTCAGCGAGGCCAGCAAAATCCCGCGCGCAGCCACCGTATCGGCAAGGCCATCGTTCGCCTGGTTCGCCAGGGCCAGGGTGATGGCGTCTACATCGGCAATACCCGAGAGGATCGCCAGCCCGTAGACGCCCTTGTCTCCGAACCAGTCCTGCGCCGCATTCGACATCACGAATACCGCCGCCAGGGCTGCCGCGATAAGCAACGCCGACTTCAACTCCAGCGGATTACTCATGACCGGCTGGTGTTCAACCTCACCGCCCTTGAAGCGCCACAGAATCACACCCATCGCGACCAGCGGAATAGCTCCCAGCAACAGCATGCCGGGCAACAGCGGCATGAACAGATCACGATTGACTATCGCCACCTCGGCCAGCACGCGTGGCGCCATGGTTCCGCAGGCCAGCGCGATCCCGGCGCCCAGCAATGCCTGGCGCCGCCTATCCCTGGCCGACATCCGCGAGAAACTCAGCGTCAGTGCCGTGCTCGATGCCAGCCCACCCAGAAAAGCGGTCAGCGTCAGGCCCACCCGATCACCGAGAATACGCACCGCGAAATAGCCAATAAAACCGATTCCTGCCACCAACAGGACCAGCCAGCCGATCACCCGTGGATTAAGGCTGTCCCATGGGCCCATCGCCTCGTTCGGCAACAACGGCAGCACCACCAGCATGATTACCAGTAGCTGTAGCGAGGCGGTCAATTCATGCCGGGACAGCTTGCGCAATGCCCCGTGAATCTCCTGTTTGAAACCCAGCAACACCGCTACCGCCACCGCCGCGATCACCGCCTCAAGCGGCATGCCCAGTACCGCCATCGCACCCAGGGCACAGGCCAGTAGCGCGGCCACCTCGGTGGTCGCACCTATATCACCGGTAGCGCGAACCGTTTGCAGATAACCCACCACCAGCATCACCGCAACGCCAAGCAACACAGCCGGCAGTACCCAGACCGAGCCAGCAGTACTCAACCTGGCAGCAACACCACCAAGCAAGCCGAGCAACGCAAAGGTGCGAATGCCGGTGACAGCCATCCCTTCCTCAACCTTGCTGCCAGCCGCTCTTTCGCGCCCGTTATTCTGATTCTGCCAGCCGCGCTCAAAACCAATGATCAGGCCAACCGCCATAGCCACCAGCAGTCCCGGGATCTCGCCAGCGTATTCCGTCATCAATGCCTTTCCTTGCTACCATGCGTTTGCCAGAACATAGCACAGGCCGGCCGCCTGACTCCCGCCGCTACAGCTATAAACTGATCGCGCCAGCCGCGCGCAGCCCTTCTATCTGCGCCTCACTCAACCCCAGGCCGCGCAGTACCTGTAGAGTGTCTTCCCCCACTTGTTTGCCTATATGCCTGGGCGCGGCCAGGCCACTGCCAAACATAATCGGGCAGGCCATCTGCTGCTGGCTGCGGTCAGTACCCGGCAAGGGTACCGGCTGTACCAGGCCACGCGCGCGCAATTGCGGATGTTCAACCGCTTCGGACAGGTTCAACACCGGCTCCACGCAGGCGTCTATGCCGGAAAACCGCTCCTGCCAATGGGCAAAATCTTCGCCGGCGAAAGCCTGCGTCAGCGTCTCTTTTACCAGCGCGCGATCAGCCATTAACGGCGACAAACCCTTTGCTGCCAGCTCCGGGCAGCCCAACAGGGCGCAAAGCTGCTGCATAAACTGGGGTTCCAGACTGCCCACCGCCATCCAGCGGCCGTCCCGCGTCTGGTAGTAATCGTAAAAGCTTCCACCGTTCAGCAGCGTCGACTCCAGCGCCGGCTCCTCGCCAGCCGCCAGGCAGGCCGCACCCGCCATCGCATTCAGGCTGAACACGCAGTCAGTCATGCTGATGTCCACATGCTGCCCCTCGCCGGTCTGCTGCCGGTGAATCACTGCTGCCAGCAAACCGGCCACCGCATGCAGCGAGCCTCCCGCCACATCCGCCACTTGCACGCCTGGTGGCACCGGCCCGCTGGCGCGCCGGCCGGTATAGCTGGCCAACCCGGACAACGCCAGATAATTGATGTCGTGACCGGCTCTATCCCGGTAGGGGCCGGTCTGACCATACCCGCTGATAGAGACATAAATCAGCTGCGGATTCACCGCCTTGAGCGCCTCGTAACCCACGCCCAACTTGTCCATCACGCCGGGGCGAAACTGCTCGATAACAATATCGTACTCAGCGATCAGTCCCCGCACGATGGCCTGCGCCTCCGGCGTCTTGAGATTCAGGCCGATGGAATCCTTGTTGCGGTTCAGATAAGCATGGCTAGTCGACACCCCATCCACATGCGGTGGCAGCATACGCACCATGTCCGCCCGCCCAGGCGACTCGACCCGTAGCACCTCGGCGCCCATATCGGCGAGCATCAATGAGGCAAAGGGGCCGGGCAGCAGCGTGGAAAAATCCAGCACCTTCAGTGAGTTCAGCGGGCCAGACATAATCGCTCCCTGTTGTTGGTAGAGTGTTGTCGGTAGAGTGCTGCCAGCATAGCCAGCCTGGCCGGATACGCCAGAGGACAGGTCCGCCAGAGTCGGGACCAACTCGCTTTTCCCCGGCATGCTGGGTCGCTACACTGCAAGATCACCTGCCTTCGGGAGACAGACCATGTCCCAGCTTATCGATGTTCACACCTTGGCTGGTTTGCTTGATACGCCACAGCTGTGCCTGCTCGACACCCGCTTCTCTCTCGACCATCCGCAACAGGGCCGCTTCGACTTCGCCGCCGGGCATATTCCCGGTGCGCGCTACCTGCACCTGGACGACGATCTGTCTGCCAGAGTCGTCCCCGGCACCACCGGGCGCCACCCACTGCCCGCACCAGGGGTACTCCAAGCCCGCCTGCAGCGTGCAGGGCTGAACAACGCCGATCAGGTGGTAGTCTATGACGACGGCGCAGGGCTGTTCGCTGCCCGCCTATGGTGGTTACTGCGCTGGCTAGGCCATACCCAGGTCAAGGTGCTAGACGGTGGTTTGCAAGCCTGGATCCAGGCGGGCCTGCCCATCAGCCAGGAAACGCCGCGCCCGATCGCCGAGGGCAACTTTAGCGGCCAACCGGACAACAGCAAGCTGATAGAGGCCGCAGAAATCATGCAGCGCCTTGACGACCCTGCAATGCAATTGCTTGACGCCCGTGGCCCGGCGCGCTTTCGCGGTGAAGTAGAACCCCTGGACCCAGTCGCCGGGCATATCCCTGGCGCGGTCAACCTGCCCTGCGCAGACAACGTCGGCGCCGACGGGCATTGGTTGAGTCCGCAACAACTGGCAGAGCGCTTCGCGCCCTTGAGCCGCAGCGAACAAGAACGGGTGGTGTATTGCGGCTCAGGCGTGACCGCCTGCCACACCATTCTTGCCGCAATCGAGGCCGGGCTGCCAGAACCCAGGTTGTACGCCGGTTCCTGGAGCGAATGGATTACCGACCCGCAGCGGCCCGTCGCCCGCGGCTGAGCCTATCCCAGGTTCTCGTGATCAGGACTCAATAGCAGGCGCTTCGCTCGCCCGGCGTAGCGCCTCGATGTAGGGCCGCAGTGAATAGCCCAAGCGCGGTTCCAGATCATCAGCCCAATTGCGCAACGCCAGTTTTTCCAGAAACAACTGCCCGCTGGCCGGTATGAACAGCAGAATATTGCCCTCTTCCACCGGCACCTGCAGATACTTGTCGCCAAACAACTGCTCCAACATGCGCCCCGCATAAGGGTTGCCCGTGGTACCCAACTGCCATTGATTAATCACCAGCAGCCCGCCGGGCCGCAGCGCCCGGTGGCAACGCTGGAAGAACTCGGCCTGCAGTTGTAATCGCGAAATACCGCCTTCCATATACAAGTCAACAAACAGCAAATCACAACTGGCCGGCGCGTCCTTAATATACTGCTCGGCACAGCCTATCTTGATCTCCAGCCGCGGATCTTCGCTCAACCCCAGCCATTTGCGCCCCGCATCCACGACTGCCGGGCGCAACTCCACAGCGGTCAAGCGCTGCGGCTCGAAATGCTTCAGCAGGCAGTTGGTCAGGCTGCCGCCGCCCAGACCTAGCAAGGTCACCTGTCGCGGCTTGCTCTGCCAATACAGCGCCAGCAACATAGCCCGCGTGTAGTCGTACTCCAACCACGCCGGGTCCGCCTCAAAGCAGCAACTTTGCTCGGTTTGCTCGCCAAAATACAAAAAGCGATAACCCTCCGTCTCGGTCACACGTAGTACGCCATAGTCGTCGCGGATAGCTTCGAGCAGGCTCTCTTCTTTACTCATCGAAAAAGGCCTCAAAGCGCTTAAAACACGCTTGAAAAAAGGGATGGGCTGTCTGAATGTCATGACTCAGAGTACCATTGGAGCACTTCAACACCCAATTCAAGAGATCCCATGACCGCACCTTGGACCCCCGATAGCTGGCGCAGCAAGCCCGTCATTCAACAGCCTGCATATGCTGATGCCAACGCTCTGGCACAAGTAGAGCGCACGCTGGCCAGCTATCCGCCACTGGTATTTGCCGGCGAAGCGCGCGAATTGCGCCGCCAGTTTGCCGAAGTCACCCAGGGCCGCGCCTTCCTGCTACAAGGCGGCGATTGCGCCGAAAGCTTCGCCGAGTTCTCTGCACCCAAAATTCGCGACACCTTCAAGGTACTGCTGCAAATGGCCGTGGTCATGACCTTTGCCGCCAGTTGCCCGGTGGTCAAAGTCGGGCGCATGGCCGGGCAGTTCGCCAAGCCCCGCTCCGCCGATGATGAAACCCAGGGTGACCTGACCCTGCCCGCCTACCGCGGCGACATCATCAACAATATCGCTTTCGAAGCCGCTGGCCGTACGCCCGATCCACAACGCCTGCTGATGGCCTACCATCAGGCCACCGCCACCCTCAACCTGCTGCGCGCCTTTGCCTCCGGCGGCTTCGCTAGCCTGGACAAGGTCCACCAGTGGAACCTGGACTTCATCGCCAACTCCGCCACCAGCCACCGCTTTGAGCATCTAGCCAGCCGCATCGACGAAAGCCTGGCCTTTATGCGCGCCTGCGGCGTCGACCTGGAACACAGCGCGCAACTGCGTGAAACGGCCTTCTTCACCGCCCATGAAGCGCTGCTGCTGAACTACGAACAGGCCTTCACGCGCCAGGACAGCCTCACCGGCGAATGGTACGACTGCTCCGCGCACATGCTCTGGATCGGCGACCGTACCCGCCAGCCCGGCGGCGCCCACGTAGAATTCATGCGCGGCATCAACAACCCCATCGGCGTCAAAACCGGCCCCACCACCGATCCAGACGAATTACTGCGGCTGATCGACGTACTCAACCCAGAGAACGACCCCGGCCGCCTGAACCTGATCGTGCGCATGGGCGCTGACAAAGTCGAAGCGCATATGCCGCAGCTGGTGCGCGCCATCGAGCGCGAAGGCAAACAGGTGCTCTGGAGCTCCGACCCCATGCACGGCAACACCATCAAAGCCTCCAGCGGCTACAAAACCCGCGACTTCGCCAGCATTCTCAAGGAAGTGGAACAGTTCTTCGCCGTGCACCAGGCAGAAGGCACCTGGGCCGGCGGCATCCATATCGAAATGACCGGCCAGAACGTCACCGAATGCATCGGCGGCGCCACCCCAGTAACCGAAGCCGGATTGTCCGACCGCTACCACACCCACTGTGATCCGCGGCTGAATGCGGACCAGTCGCTGGAGTTAGCGTTTATGATTGCTGAGACGTTGAAGAAGGCGCGACGGTAGGTAATTGAGGACGGGCTAGGTACATCTAACCAGAGTCCGCTTGGATTCCCGCCTGCGCGGGAATGACGAGAGTGTGTATATGGCCAGATGCGTTTCTACCAAGGCTGTGTAGATACATCGCAACCCCAACCTCCCAAACCACTTCCCACTTAACTCGTCATTCCCGCGCAGGCGGGAATGACGGGAGGTATGGGCCAGCGATTGTTTGAACTGGGGGCGTGGGAATAGGCGAAGGACACCCCACCCCAAAA
>NZ_AROI01000008.1 GCF_000410875.1 Halopseudomonas pelagia CL-AP6 | reverse complement strand
TGCTGACCGGATGCTTACTGTAAAGTGGCTAGTCGAGTCAAAAGGAATTTCATCATCTGCTTTTATAAGCAGGTTGCCGACGAGTTCGACGAAATCATAGAACTCGCTCCACGCGCAGATCTTAATGTGGTGAGTCAATGCTCCCCATGAGCTTTGTTGATCGAAGTCCCATGGTTCTGCTTCTTCTCTTATCAGCGCTATAAATTTGTGGTGTGTCTCAAATGTCTCTAGAGGCTCGACGCGTTGCTGCCCGTAGCCAGTTGCTTCACCGACAAAGTCGCAGAGAATACCTTTGATGTAACCAACTCTCATCGGCCGCGGCGCGTCCTCAAGAATGAGTGGCAGCTTTTGGTTTGCCGCAAGCCGCGCAGAAAATCGCATAGATATGCCTCGCATCTGAATTACGCGCCTTTGGGGTCAGATGAGCATTTCTGCAGCGGAATTGATGCTCATTTGAATTGACTCCAATTGCCCTAAGAATGAAAGCTAAGTACCAAGCAAATTTATTCTTTATAGCGTGGTGCTCCGTTCCGATATTTTGTGTACACCTAACATCGAATAACCAAACCAAACCAAACCAAACCAAACCAAACCAAACCAAACCAAACCAAACCGCATAGCACCCCGCGCCCTCTAGCAAAGGCAGGTGGGTCTGGATGTCTTGATAAGTAATTCGGGCATCCATGCCACCGATGAGAGGCTGCAATTAGGCAGCTACTGGCATAGTGATACTTTTTGGGCGGGGTTGCCAACCTTCTTTTTGCAGCAAGGCACCAAAGTTGTAGGCACCTGATAAAAACTGGCCTTGGCGATGCTTTGACTTACATATCCACCAGAGCTTTACCCAACAACAGCGTGCCGGAAATCACCAGCAGGCTGTAGAGAAACACGCGGAAGCGCTGTTCGTTGAGGCGGTGATGCAGGAACTCGCCGAGTAGCGCGCCGACCACCAGCAGCGGCACGAAACCGGCGATTCTTGGCAGGCTGGGTAGCAGGCTGCCGTCGAGCAGGAAGATCACGCACAGGCAGGAGTTGAGGCTGAACCAGACGCTGAGCAGGGTGGCGCGTAGATGGCTTTTGTTCAGTGAGGTGCCGGCCATGGCGTAGACCAGCAGCGGCCCACCGGAGGCGAATAGGCCGTGGGTAATGCCGGCACCGAAGGTCAGCACTCGGCTCAGTATCGGCGGATGCGCATGCACGGTATGTTTGTGGTACATGCGCCATAGCTCACGGCTGGAGAACCACAGCACCAGCACCCCAAAGGCGGCTTTGAGCAATTGATCGCCCAGCCAGGGTCGCAGCACATAGCCGGCTAGGGTGCCGAACAGCATCAGTGGCAGTATCAGTTTCAGCAGCGTGGGCCAGTGAATATGCCGGCGGTTGCGCCAGGCCATATAGCCGCTCATCAGCACGTTCAGCGCGATCATGACCGGGATCAGCTGCGACAGCGGCAGCAGCAGTGCACCCAGTGACAGGGCGATGACCAGGCTGCCGAAGCCGGTGATGGCTTCAACGGTGTAGGCCAGCAAGATAAAAACGCCGATCCAGATCCAGGGATCAAGCAGCATGGTTAAGCCTTATTCGGATAGTGATCATGGCGTGGCCGGGAGGGCTGAGCTCTGTCTCGGCCATTTGGGTGGTTGCGGGCAGAGCTGGTCGAGATGGAACTCGACCTTCCCAGCAAAACCAACCCCCCTTCCGGGAGGGCTGAGCTTTACCTCGGCCATTATGGGTGGCTGCGGGCATTGCTGGTCGAGGTGGAACTCGACCTTCCCAGCAAAACCAATCCCCTCCCGGGACGGCCGAGTTCCACCTCGGCCAGCGCACTTGCCACCAACCGCCCAAGGTCGAGGTGGAACTCGACTTTCCGGGAGAGTCGGGGTGTTGAGGCGCGGCATGCTGTTAGCGTAACTCATCGGCAAAGCGCTTGCGCACCTGGCGCAGGTACAGGGCAGGGGCGATGCGCCAGAGCAGGCTGCCGAAGCGCGATACCGGCTCTGGCAGTATCCAGCGTTTGCGCTGCTGCAGGCTGGTGTCGATCAGTTCAGCCATCCACTCGGCGCTGCGCATGCCGCCGACCATAGAGCGAGGATGTTTGGCGGTGCTGCCGTCCTTGCCCAGGGCGTGGTTTTCGATTGGCGTGTCGAGAAAGCTCGGGTAGGCCATCAGAATATGAATACCGTCGGCTTCCAGTTCCAGGCGCAACACTTCAAAAAACTGTGTTAATGCGGCCTTGGCGGCGCAATAGGCGGCGCGGCCGGGCACCGGCATCCAGCCGGCCATGGAGCCAATGCAAATGATCTGCCCGGCGGACTCGCGTAGCAGCGGCAGCGCGGCCAGGGTCAGCTCGACCGGACCTTGCCAGTTCACCGCCATGACTTTGCGAAACACTGCAGGGTCGGTCTGATGTGCCGGCGAGCGATGGGTAATGCCGGCGTTGTTGACCAGCACATCCAGCTGGCCGAAGCGCGCACGGGTCTCGTCGATCAGGAAATGAATATCCGCGGCGCGAGTGATATCGCAGGTGACCGTCAGCACCCGTTCGGGATTATTCAGTTCTGCGGCTCGGTTCTTCAGGCCGCTTTCGTCGATGTCGGCCAGTACCAAGCTGTGGCCGGCGGCGAACCAATGTTGGGCCATGGCCCAGCCCAGACCGGAGGCGGCGCCGGTGATCAAAATAACGTGCATGGGGGCTCCCGTTGGCCGCCAGTTGCAGGCTTTAAGCTGCAAGCGGCAAGATTAGAGCAGACCGAGCTGCTGGTAAGTTAATTGGAAACGTTCTGATATTTGGCTTGGCTACCGGGACAAGTAACGCATCCTGAAAGCTTGCCGCTTGCCGCTTGCCGCTTTTTTTAGCGCCGCAGGCGATTGCATTCAACAAAATACTCAAAGGTTTCGGCGGAGGTTTTGCTTAGCGGGTAGCCGAATTCTTCCTTCAAACGTCGATTGCTCAACACGGGCCGGTAGCGCAGAAAATTGACCTGTGCTGGGCTGGTGGGTTTGCCGCGCCACTGGGCGATTTGCAGGCCGGCTTTGACCAGCCATACCGGCAGCGTCAGCAGCGGCTTGTTCAGCCGCTTGGCGATCTCGGCCATGGTTAGCGCGCCGTCGCCAGCCATATTGTAAATGCCGCTCTTGTCTTCGCGCAGCCCCATTTCCATCGCGCCGATGACGTCTTCGTCCCAGATGAACACGAAGGGCGAGTCGCTGCCCTTGAGCGCCAGAATGCGCGGTGCCATAAACAGATTGGTGATCTGATTGCGCGTGTCCTTGCCCAGCACGGTGCCGGGGCGGAAAATCAGTTGCTTTAGCTCGGGGTGTTGCTGGCGGTAGGTTGCCAGCAGTTCTTCGATCTGCCGTTTGTGATCGGAGTAGGCGAACTCGGGATTGCCGCGCAGGGCGTCCTGTTCGTCGATCCACTCTGGGTTGTCGGCGTAGTAGCCGTAGGCGGCACCGGAGCTGGTCACGGTCAGGTGCTTTACCCCGGCCTTAATGCAGCACTCCAGCACATTGCGCGTGCCGTTGACGTCGATATCGAAATCCCGCGCCCGATCCTTCGAGGCTTGAAGAATCGAGGCCAGGTGTACCACGTGCGTGATGCCATCTTCCTCAAGCACCCTGGCCAGCCTAGGATCGCGCACATCCAGTACCTGAACGGGGAAGGCCAGATCATCGCGGGCGCGAATGTCGGTGCCGATCACGTGATAATGGGCGGCCAGCCGGTTGCCCAGTTGATGGCCAATGTAGCCGGCGGCGCCGGTGATCAGAATGCGTTTAGTCATGTGCGGTGCGCGCCCAGATGTGTGAAAGAGTCAGACCGGAAACCAGATGCCAGACGCCCCAGAAGGCAGTAATCAGCATCATGCCGCCGGCTTCGGGGAAGAAGGTGAAGAGGATGACCAGGCCCAGGCCGGAGTTCTGGATGCCGACTTCCATGGTTACGGCGCGGCGATCGGGTACCGGTAGCTTGAGCAGCAGTGCCATGCCGTAACCCAGTGACAACGCGAGCAGGTTGTGCACCACCACCAGCCAGAAAAAGCTGTGAAAGCGTTCGATAAACAGCCCGAAGTTGTTGAAAAAGGCGATGCCGACAAAACCCAGAAACACCAGCAGCGAGGCGATACGCAGCGGTTTTTCACTGCGTGCGACCAGTTCGGGCAATTTGCGCCCAGTAGTCATGCCCAGCACCAACGGCAGCGCCAACACCAACAATACCAACAGTAGAATCCCGCCTGGTTCTAGGGTGATCTGCGTCAGATACTCGCGGGTATGCGGGTTCAGCCAGCCGTAGAAGGCGAAGTTCAGCGGCGTAAGTACCGTGGCCGCCAGACTGGATACCGCAGTCATGCTCACCGAGACGGCGACATTGCCCTTGGCTAGCCAGGTCATGATGTTGGAAAAACTGCCGCCCGGGCAGGAGGCGACCAGAATCATGCCCAGTGCCAGTTCTGCATCGATCTTCAGCGCCCAGGTGAACAGGCAGGTGGCTAGCGGCAGCAGCAGAAACTGCGCGATCAGACCGGCTACCGGAGCAACGGGCGCCAGCGCGATACGTTTGAAATCTTCCAGCCGTAGGCTCAGGGATACACCAAACATCATGCAGGCCATGATGACGTTCAGCAGAATCAGACTCGCCGGGTCGAACTGGATCGGCAGTGCGCCGGTCATGCGTTGGCCGCTTTGGCTACAGTGGGTTCGGCTGGTGGTGCTTCCAGTTCGTCGATATGGGTCTTGAGCGCTTGCAGGTAGGCGTCCTTGTTGACGTAATAAGCCATGCGCGCAAGCTTGATGTAATCGTAGCCACCATCCAGATTGGCCCCTGCCCGCGCCTGCTTGATCTGTCTGAAGGTGTTTGCGGCGGCGCTATTACGCTGCTGCTCGCGAATAAACAGCGCCACCAGTCTGGCCTGCTGATTGCGCCCTTCCCAACCTAAGCCTGCGGCCTCGATCATGCCCATCATAAACAGGTTGTCGTACTGCGGATGAAATACGTTCATATACAGCTGCGGCGCGTCCTGGCCGGCCGGCCAGTTCAGGTGCGCACGGTCGATAAAGGGATAGTCGAGCAGGTATCCGGTGGCCATCAGGATCAGGTCATAGTCGGCGCTTTCGCCGTCGCTGAAGGTCACGGTATTGCCGTCGATCTGGCGGATGTCGCGGCGCGGCTGTATGTCGCCATGGCCCAGGTGATGCAGCACCAGCGAATTGACTACCGGGTGCGATTCATACATGCGGTAATCCGGGTCCGGCAGGCCATAATCAGAGGGTTTGCCGATGATCATGCGGATCATGGCTGCATCCAGGCGCTGCTTCAGTGGGCGCGGCAGCTTGAGCTTGCCGCCGAGGGTGTCAGTGGGCCGACCCTTGATGAATTTGGGCAGGAAGTAGTAACCGCGGCGCAGGCTGATATCCACCGAGGCGGCGTGGTGGACCGCATCCACGGCAATGTCTGCACCGGAGTTGCCGCAGCCGACGATCAACACGCGCTTGCCGTTGAATACTGCGGGGCTGCGATACGCGGACGAGTGCATCAGTTCACCGGCAAACTCACCAGGCAGTGCTGGCATGTTCGGCGTATGCAGGGTGCCATTGGCGATCAGCACGCCGTCGAACAGGCGTGATTGCTGCTCGCCGTTGCATTCACTGACCACTCGCCAGCCGCTGCCTTCGGGTTCCATGCTGATGACGCGGGTGGAAAATTCGTAATGGGCCTTGAGGTAGAAATGCTCGGCGAAGTCGCGAAAGTAACGGCGCAGTTCGCTGTGATGCGGATAGAAGGCCACCGATTCGCGCATCGGAAATTCGCTGAACTCGGTCATGCGTTTGGAGGAGATCAGGTGCGCGGTGTCGTACATGGTGCTGTGCGGGTTATCAATGTCCCACAGCCCGCCGACGTCGTCGTGCAGCTCAAAACCGATGAAGGCGATGCCCTGCTTCTGCAGATTGCGGGCGGCGGCCAGGCCCATTGGGCCAGCTCCAATGACAGCGTACATGGGTGTTTCCTCTTGTTGTTCTTGTTGTTGTGGCTTTGGCGCGTATGGGAAATGCTGATTGGAAGGCTCGGGTGGTGGCGCTATTGCCCACCCGCTGTTCCAGACGCGCTACAAGTACATCCCTGTTCGCTCGGCGATGACCATCCCTGGTCATCGACGGTCTGAAACAGCGGGTGGGCAACAGCGCTTGTCTGGCTCCGTACATATCAGCATTTCCCCATCCCTGAGCCTTGTGCAATCAATCAACGTTCCCTGCATCTTTGTGCAAGGTTATGATCCTGAGTCTAGTCGAACGCCTGCGGGCGGTATCGCACCAAACGGGACAAAGGACCAGCAATTCAGGCCATGACGGATTCCGCCGAACAGAGTGTCACCCCGCGCTACGGCCAGGCCATTGTGCAGAGCGCCGAGCGTATGGGGCTGGTATTGCCTATTGAGTTGACCGAGCGTTTGCGGCATGCCGAGCGCGTGCCCTTGAGCTGGCAGGATGAGTTGTGGGAGGCGTTTTGCAGCGCTAGCGGCGACCCGCTTGCCGGGCTGCGCCTGGGGTTGGAGATTCAGGTCGGGCATCTGGATAGCGTCGGCATGCTGCTAGTGACCTGCGACACTCTGGGCGAGGCACTGGAAGAGTTGATCGAATACGCGCCGGTGATTGGTGATGGCGGTGAGTTTCAACTGCATCGAAAGGCTGAACAGGTATACATCGACTATCAACCGCACCTGTCGGTGCGTCAGCCTGAGCGGGTCGAAGCGGTGATGGCGAGTATGTTTAAGCTGACGCGCTGGGCCACGGGCGGGCGCTTTCAGCCGAGCGGCATCTGGTTCGCCCACAGCCCCCTTGCGCCGTTGGAGGACTATCGGCAACTGATCGATTGCCCGCTGTATTTCAATGCGCCCTGCAATCATCTGGGCTTTCCCGTCCGGCAACTGGCGCTGTCGCAGATACAGGCCAACAGCGCGCTGCGCGAGCATCTGCGCCGGCTGGCCGATCAGACGCTTAGTGCCCTGGGGCAGCACAGCCTGAGTGCGCGTGTGCAGCAATTGGTCAGAACGCATCCGCGCTGGGGCAAGGAACGTATTGCCGAACAACTGGAGCTCAGTGGCCGGCATTTGAACCGCAAGCTGGCCGAGGAAGGGCTGTCATTCAAGAGCCTGCGCGAGAGCGTGCAACAGCAGATTGCCTGCGATGCTTTGCAGGCGGATCGACGTGTTGCAGATATCGCCGAGCAACTGGGCTTTTCCGACGAGAATGCCTTCGTCCGTGCCTTCCGTCGTTGGCAGGGTGTGACGCCGGCGCGCTACAAGGCCCAGGGCGTTGATCGGGACTGACCCGCCCGCTTGAGTGGCGTGTCCGAACCGCGCTACCAGAAACCCACGTGCATCTGTGCGGATTCCTCCTCAAGCAAAGGACCTATGACCTCCACTTCCCGCTGGCCGGCGCCGAATACCACTCGGCAAGGTAAATCCAGTGTGGGGTTTTCCGGGTGGTTGCCGGTGAGCTCTTTTAAACGTTTCTCGCTGGCGCCATAGACCACTCGACCGATACCGGCCCAGTAGGCAGCGCCGGCGCACATGGCGCAGGGCTCGGCGGAGGTGTACATGGTACAGCGGCCCAGCAGTTCAGCCGGGTAAGTGGTGCTGGCGCGGGTCATCAGTACGCGTTCGGCATGGCCGGTCATGTCTTTGTCGGGCAGATAGGCATTGATCTGCTGCATCAGCACTTCGCCCTGATCGTCGACCAGAATGGCAGCAAAGGGATGGATGCCCTGGCGGCCGGCTTCTTCGGCGAGGCGAAAGCTCTGGCGCAGGAAGGCGATATCGCGTTCGGTTGCGGTCACGGTTGAGTCCTGTTGGTTCGTTTGAGTCATCATTTTTTCTTCGGCAGGCTCCAGGCGAAGAAGATTTGCTGGGTCCACTGCACCGATTTGAATAGCAGCAGGCTGACTGCGGCGAGGAAGAACAGCCCGGCAAAGGCTTGGGGAATCTTGAAGAACGAAGTGGAGAACTGGATGAAGTAGCCCAGGCCTTTTTCGGCGGCAACGAACTCGGCCACCACGGCCCCAATAATGGCCAGAGTAATAGCCACCTTCAAACCGCTGAAAATATGCGGAATGGCATAGGGGATACGGATTTGCCAGGTTTCCCGGCGGGTTGGTGCATCCAGTGAGCGGCTCAGCTCGATCAGCTCGGGTGGCGTTTCATTGATCCCGGTGGCAGTGGAAACCACCAGGGGGAAGAAGGTCAGCAGGCAGGTGATCAGCACGCGTGAAGGATCATCCGAGCCCATCATCACGATGATCAGCGGCGCCACCGCGACTACCGGCGTAGCCTGAATTACCACCAGCAGCGGGTACAGGGTGCGCGACAGCAGCTCCGAGCGCATCATCACAATGGCCAGCGGAATGCTGATTGCGATGGATAGCGCAAAGCCCATCAGCGCGACGCGCAGGGTGGCCCAGAGGTGATCCAGCCAGCGGCTCATTTCCACCTCGAAGAAGGCTGCGCCAATGGCGCTGGGTGCTGGCAGTACGTAAGCGGGCAGCTCGAATAGCTGGCAGACCAGCTCCCAGAGCAGAATCAGCCCGGTGAAGAACAGCCAGGGTGAAGCATTCATCATCATCTTGCGCATAGCCACCTCAGGCCTCACTCGCCGGCTCGTAAATATGCTTTCTGATCCGGTCCGTCAGGGCGCTGAACTCGGGTTGTTTGATCGTATCGGGGGAACGTGGGCGCGGCAGATCGATATCGATCAGATCGAGTACGCTGCCGGGACGCTTGCTCATGACCAGGACCCGGTCGGACAGCAGCACGGCTTCGGATATGGAGTGGGTAATGAACAGCACCGTCTTGGGTTGCTCGTCCCAAATCTTTAACAGATCGAAACCGATCTGCTCGCGGGTCATGGCATCCAGCGCTGAAAAAGGCTCGTCCATCAACAGAATGTCCGGATTAAGCAGCAGGGCGCGGACGATGCCGACCCGTTGCTGCATACCGCCAGACAACTCGTCAGGCATCTTTTCGGCAAAGGCATCCAGGCCGGCCATGGCCAGCAGTTCGTTGGCGCGTTGCTCATCGGCGCGGCCATAGCGGCCGTACTTGTGCTTGAGCGGGAAGAGCACGTTCTTGCGCACATTCATCCAGGGCAGCAGGGTCGGCTTCTGGAACACGATGCCAACATCATCGCGCGGACCGGTGACCGGCTTGCCGAACACGCTGACCTGCCCCTCGCTGGGCAACAGCAGGCCGGAGACCATGCGCAGCAGGGTCGACTTGCCGCAGCCGGACGGGCCAACCACCGCGACAAACTCGTGGCGATGGATTTCCAGGTCGATGTTGCGCACGGCCAGCGGGCTGTCTGGCGCCGGATCATAGCGGTGTCCGACGCCATCCAGCCGAACAAAAGCGCGCTCGGTGGGTTGATTCATGTTACTTCGACTCCGGCATGAATCCGCGGTTGATGATGCTTTCCGGGTCCAGCGAATCGGTGCTCAAATTGTTCGCCTGGGCTACCCATTCCCAGGTACTGGCTACGCGCTCGGGGGTCAGGGCGCCTACGCCGTCAGCCGCGCTGATTTCGTTGTCGATCAGCACCTTGGTGTCGTTGATCTGGCCCACAGCAACGGCGGGATCAACCTCGGGTACCATTTTGTGCAGGTCCTGGGCGGCCGCTTCAGGATTGGCCAGGGTGAATTCCAGTGACTTGGCATAGGCCTGCATAAAGCGTTTGGCTACATCGGGACGCTCCTTGAGGAATTTATCACTGGCGACCACCGCGGAGCTGTATAGCGACAGGCCCGCGTCTGACCAGGGTAAGACGCGAATGTCTTTGCCGGCACTGGCTGCCTGATCACGGAACAACGCCACGTTGGTAACCCAGGCGATAATCGCATCGGTATTGCCGGTGATCAGCATCGGGCCCAGCGCGCCAGGGTCGGATTTGGTCAGGGTTACCGCATCTTCGGGCATGCCGTTTTCTTTCAGTACCAGTGGCAGGAAGGCGTTGGATGAGGTGAAGGGCGAGGTGGCGACTTTTTTGCCCTGAATGTCGGTGATGCTCTTGATGTCGCTGGTCGAGAGCATGAAGAAGGCATGCGGCGCCTGGTTGAAGATGGTGTAGATGGCGCTGACGGGTACATCCTCCTGAGCCCGGGCAGCCATCAGCGCGCCGATGTCAGCGCTACCCAGGTCGGACTGGCCGGTGGCGATCTTGGTAATGGCATCAGTGGAGCCGCGTCCGCTGGCGATGCTGACCTCCAGATCCTCATCGGCAAAAAAGCCCTGCTGAATGCCGACGTACACCGGCGCCTTGTCGCCACCCGGCAGCCAGTCCAACTGATAGGTTACCTTGTCTGCAGCAGCGGCCAGTCCACTGCCCGCGATGGCGAGGGTGATCGCCAGAACCTTGAACGTGTTCTTCAACATGGGTTATTTCTCCGGGTAGATAATGTCGCTGGTCAAATATCCTGACCAGTTAGGCAGGTTTTAATTAGATGAGCAAAATATGGGCCAGCTTTCGCGGCACCAAGTGCTCTGACCGGTAAGCCTGCAAGCCAGGGGCCAGCACAGGCTTGCTACGCAGTTCCGCGAGATTGTGGGCAGGGTGTAGACGAAGGGTGCGGATGGATGCTGTGCGCAAAATCGGTGCAGGGCGATGGTTATCGCCCGAGTGGGGTGCGCGAGGCGCACAGAATGCTGTGATTACCTGGTGGTCAGGGCGGCGAGGTTTCGCGGGCAACTGCGGCACGCGAGCGAGCCGCCTGGCGACGATCGGCAAGTCCGACGACGAGGATGCCTGCGGCGATCAACAGAAAGCCGAGAACATCGGTTTGGCTCGGCCGTTCGCCGAGAAACCAGGCCGCCGACAGCAGACCCACGGCCGGCACAGAAGCTGAGCTGAGCGACAGGCTGACTGCTGGCAGAGAGCGGATTGCGGCCACTTGAGCGGCCACACAAAGCCCGGAAGCGACAGTGCCACTGAATAGCAGAGGCCAGAGGAAGGTGGTGTCCCAGATGATCTCGGCCGGGTCTTCCATCAGCAGGGCTATGGGCGTCAGTACCAGTACGGATATCAGCAACTGCCAGGGTATCAGCGAGAGGACTTCGCCATGCCAGTGATGGCGGCGGACGTGGATCAGCCCGGCCGTCCATACCAGGGTGCCGAGCATGATTAGCCCGGCACCCAAGAGTACATCGGGATTCTCCCAGCCCAGCGACAAGGGGTTGAGCACCACCAGCAGGCCGGTCATGCCCAGCCCAACGCCGATGGCTCTGGGCAGGGTAAAGCGTTCGCCCAGAAACAGTGCAGCGGCGGGCACCACCCAAATCGGCGTGGTATAGGCAAGGATCGCGGCGCGGCCGGCGGGCAGATATTGCAGGCCCAGGGTCACTAAGGAAATAAACGCCATGTTCTGCAGCACGCCGACGGAAAACAGCACCGGCCAATCTCCTCGCGCTGGCCAGCGTAAAATGCCCATGGCTGCAGCGATCAGAAACATCGTCAGGGTTCCCAGCAGCATGCGCAGGCTGGTAAACAGCAGCGGTGGGCTGTTTTCCAGCCCTAGCTTGAGGATCGGAAAATTCAGGCCCCAGCCCAGGGCGGTGCCCGCCAAAAGCAGGTAACCAAGGCCCCAGGCGTATTGCGGTGCGGGACGGGAACCGCTCGGCTGCACGCTTAATGCTCCACTTTCATTGCACTTTCATGCCAGTTGCGCAGCGCCCGGTCTGACAGCCAGACCATCAGCGCGAACAGCGCAATACCGGTTAGCGTAATCAACGCCAGCGCGGCAAACATGCGCGGAATCTGCAGGTTGTAGCCCGATTGCAGGATCATGTAGGCGAGTCCCGCCTTGGCCCCGCCGGTACCGGCGACAAACTCCGCGACCACCGCGCCAATCAGCGCCAGGCCGCTGCTGATGCGCAGCCCACCAAAGAAATACGGCAGCGCGCCGGGAATACGCAAACGAATTAGCTCCTGCCAGCGGCTGCTGCGGTACATGCGGAACATGCTCAGCAAGTTTGGATCGACGCTACGCAAGCCCAGGGTGGTATTGGAGATGATCGGGAAGATGGCAATGATCACCGCACAAACGGTCAGCGCCCAGGTGGTGTCGTCAATCCAGATGATAATCAGTGGCGCGATGGCGACGACGGGCGTCACCTGCATCAAAACCGCGTAGGGGAATAGACTCAGCTCGATCCATTTGCTTTGCACAAACAGTAAAGACGCCGCCACGCCGAGTACCACGGCAATGGCAAAGGCCATGAAGGTGACTTTCAGCGTGATCATCAGGGCCGCCAGCAGCGGGCGCCAATCATTGACCAGCGAGTCGAAAATCGCCGAGGGGCCGGGCAGAATGTAGCGAGGTACTTCCATGGCAACCACAGCCGCTTCCCAAAGCAGCAGAAACAGCAGACCGACGGCCAGGGGCGCGGCGATCTTGACGAAGTTTTCGTTCTGGATCAGGGGAGTCTTCATCAGTGAGCCTCCTGCGGCGTCGGCTCGCCCATCGTGCTGGCCCGCTCGAGCGCCTGCGATACCTGACGGCAATAGCCGGCGAACTCGGCGGATACGCGAAAATCTGCACCGCGCGGATAGGGCTCGTCGATAGGAATATCATCCACAATTCGGCCGGGCCGGGCGGCCATCACCACTACGCGGCTGGACAGATAGACGGCCTCATAGACACTGTGGGTGACAAAGACGATGGTCCAGCCGTTTTTCTGCCAGAGTTTGAGCACGTCATCGTTGAGCTTGTTGCGGGTCATCTCGTCGAGTGCGCCGAAGGGTTCGTCCATCAGCAGCAAGTTGGGTTCGGTGATCATCGCCCGGGCGATCGACGCGCGCATTTGCATGCCGCCGGACAGCTCCCGGGGGAAGGCATTATCAAAGCCGGTGAGCCCGACCATTTCCAGCGCGCGATCGATTCGCTCTTCGATATCGGGACTCTTGTGGCCTTCCAGATCCAGCGGCAAACGCACATTCTTGCGCACGCGCGCCCAGGGCATCAGCGTTGCGTTCTGGAAGACGAAGGCCAGTTTGCGGCCCTTGTCACCGATTACGTTGTAGTCATGCTCCCACCAGTTGACGGTGCCGCTGGTCACATCGCCGAGGCCGGCCATGATACGCAGCAAAGTGCTCTTACCGCATCCAGATGGGCCGAGCAGGCTGACAAATTCGCCCTGGCGCACCGTGAGGTCAGCGCCCTTGAGCGCGACGGTGCCGTTGGCGTAGATCTTGTTGACGTCGCTGACCTGCAGTACCGGTCTGCTCGTCTGGCTGGTATCGGCGGCCGTGCCTGGTGCCGGATCCGCTGCCATACCGGGGGTAGTCGGCGTAATGGGCGAAGAGTGCATGCTGTGGCTCCCAGGGTGACCTGCTGGCGCAGGGTCACCCACTCGATAGATAGGCTCAGGTTGGCTGAAGAGAGAGGTGAGGTTGAGCGCGTGCTTTACTCGATCACCGGTTCCGCAGGCAGGAAGTCCAGGGTGTAGACATCCTTGATGTCCAGGTCGGCAGACACCAGTTCGGCTTTCAGCATGAAGTCGTGCAATGCCTTCCAGCGCTCATCGGTCATTACGCCGATGCCTTGGGTTTCGGCATCGCCGCCGGTGACCAGGCCATGCTCCTTCATCTTTTCGATGCCGTAGGCGATCTGCGCATCGGTCATCTGCGGATTTTCCTGTTTAATCAGTTCGTTCCCTGGTGCTGGATCGGCAAAGTAGCTGGCCCAGCCTTCCATGCTCGCCTGCACGAAGCGGCGTACCAGCTCCGGGTTTTTCTCGATCATGGCGTCGGTTGTTTCGATGGTGGTGGCATAGGCGGGATAGCCGTAATCAGCCAGCAGGAATACCGAGGGTTCAATACCGCCCTGCTTGATCGCGTAGGGTTCGGAAGACAGGTAGCCCTGTTGGACGATCTTCGGATCAGCCATGAACGGTGCCACACTGAAGGTGTAGGGGCGGGTTACATCGTCGGTGAAGCCGTACTCGGCTTTCAACCAGGGCCAGAAGGTGGTGTGGGCGAAGGCGGCCAGGTAGACCGGCAGGTTCTCTTCCTTGATCTGCTCTATGGAGGTGACATTGGGGTGGGCGATCAGGGATTGCGGATCGCCCTGGAAGGCTGCGGCGACCGTCTTGACTGGCAGACCTTCTTCCCGGGCTTTGATATTGCCGATTGGATAGCCCATCGAAAAGTCGCGACGCCCGGCCGCCAATAGCTGCATGCCATTGACCTGTGGACCGCCCATCTGGATAGATACGTTGAGGCCGTGCTTCTCGTAGATGCCGGTGGCCTTGGCCTGATAGAAACCGCCGTGTTCGGCCTGGGCGTACCAGTTGGTGCCGAATACGACGCGGTCCAGCTCTTCGGCAGTTGCCGCAGGGGCAATTACAATGCCTGTGAGCAGCAGACCTGCGATGGTTGATAGGGAACCTTTACTGGCGGCAGAGGCCGGCTTCTTTCCGTAACGCATAAGACGCACTCCTGGTGATTTAGTTTTCTGACCAATTAATCGATATTTCGTATAGAGCAAGCACCGTGCCATAAGGCCTAATCCGCTTGTTCTCTATTTCCTGATCGTTTGGTCAGTAAATTTGTGCACCGGATTGTGTCGGCTTGGTTTGCTCATGCACTTTGATTGAACATGAATCGAGCCATTCTTGTGGCCAGACCAGGCATTTCAGAGCTGGTACAGAAACTGCTTGTCGGTTGGCAGGGAATTTCCGGGCCGAGAGAACCTCCTGGATCAGACTCCTGAGTCAAGATGACACTCCTCTGTCATAACACCGCCCTGGTGTACGGTTCTCACCTTCCGTGAAAGAGGAATAACCATGTCTGCGTCAAACGCATATTTGGTGTTGCAAGGTGGCCGGGTGATAGACCCCGCGTCGGGGCTGGATGCAGTCGCCGATGTTGTGGTGCAGGACGGACACATTATCGACTTAGGCGTAAACGCTGCGGCGCGTTATCCCGGTGCGCAGATCCGTGATGTCAGCGGCCATCTGGTGACGCCGGGCCTGATCGACATTCACACTCACTGTTATCCGGGTCTGGGCGACTTTTGTCTGCCCACTGATTTGATGGGCGTGGATTCCGGGGTGCCGGTGATCGTCGATGCGGGCACCGCCAGTACCACCATCATCGAGCTGGCCCGCCGTGCGGTCATTGACCACCCGGATACCAAAACCAAGGTCCTGGCCTTGATGGATCCCTCGCAGATCTATCTGGCCAACAAGACGTTTATCTGCCATTACCTGCGTATTGCCGACGATGAGCGCAATATTGACATTGAATCCGCCAGGCAAGTGGTGGATGCCAACCGGGACGTGATAGTCGGCTTCAAGGTCCGGCCAACGATCACCAGCAATCCGGATCGCTCTCCCTTTCTCGATGCGGCACATGAAATCGCCAGCGATCTGCCGATCATGATTCACCTTGGCTCGTTCCCGCATACTCCGGTCCTGGACACCAACAAGCTGCTGTATCAGCTGCGTGAAGGCGACATTATTACCCACGCTTGCCGTGGCGGCGGCGGTCAGTTGGATGACAGTGGCGAGCCCAGTAAACCTTTCATCGATGCATACGAGCGCGGCGTGCTTCTGGACATTGGTCACTCTGCCGGGGACTTCCACTTTCGCACCGCGCGGCGTTTGATCGAGCGCGGTTTTATGCCCAATACGATCTCCACCGATCTCAACGTGTTCAACGTTGACGGACCGGTGTACTCGCTGTCGACTACCATGTCGAAGATCTGGGCTTTGGGTGTGCCGCTGGCGCAGGTGATCAAAATGAACACGGTTAATGCCGCGAAAGCGATCCGCCGCAGTGATCAGTATGGCGAGTTACGTGCTGGCCGCTCGGCGGAAGTCAGCGTACTGCGTATCGAAGAGGGCCGCTTCACGCTGTCCGACGGGCATGAGTCGATTGAGACCAGCCAGCGCTTGCGCGCTGTTGGCTGCCTGCGTGGCGGTGTCTGGTATGACGCAGTGCACGATCTGAAAGGTGTGACCGCGGTGCTAAAGGAGGCGGTATGAGCATGTTGGTAGAGAATGCAGCCTCGACACTGGAGTCGGTACAATTCTACGACCAGTTGGTGGCAGCTCTGACTTCGCGCCGCAAGGAACTGTCCGAAGCCGAACAAAGCTTTGGCGGATATGCGCCTATGGGCCAGGAGGAACTGGTCGAGTGGCTGCAATTTCAGTGCTGGTACGAACGCGAAGCGGCGGGCTTCATCGGTTCCTGGCTGCGCGATACGCCGGAGACGGAGGTGTTCATCGGGCTATGTCGGCAGGTGTCAGATGAGGGCCGGCATTACAAGCTTCTACTCTCGCACCTGAAGTCGTTGGGGGCCTCAATGGAGGGCTGGCAGCCCGAGCCCGAGTGGGTAGCCTGGGTCAGCGAGTTCTATGCTGCCGGTGACGATACCCTGGAGCGGGTGGCGGCGCACAACATTACCGGTGAGCTGGGGGCAATGAACGCTTTCGAAGGTTTGCTGCCTCGGGTACCGCAGGAGACCCGCGAGGTGCTGGGTAAAATTATTCCCGACGAGAAGTTTCATGTTTCCCTCGGACGTATGGCGGTTCAGCGTTTTGCCACCACAGCAGATCGTCAGTTTCGAGTTGAGCAGCGGGTATGGGATGCGTTCGAGCTCGAGCAAAAGGGCCGCCTGGCCTTCGAGCGCCGCCTGCGCGAGCGCAGTGCGGTTGCCGAGCCTGCTCCGCCAGTGTTTGAAAGCAAGCCGCAGTGGATATGTCAGGTGTGTGGCTGGATCTATGACGAAACCCTCGGTGACCCAGACTCCGGCATTGCGCCGGGCACGGCTTTTGAGGATATTCCCGATGACTGGATGTGCCCGGAGTGCCTGGTGACCAAGCTGGACTTCGTCAAGCTCAGCGTCTGAGCCGCCAAGCCAGACAAGGCGGCCCTCGGGCCGCCATTTACTTCATGGCGTCAGCTCCCGATGTATTGCGTACGGCCCCCAGGCCTGACATACCGGCACTACTTCCAGACGGTTGATGTTCATGTGCGCAGGCAAAGCAGCGATGTAGGTTACCTGCTCGGCTACGTCGTCAGCCGAGAGCGGGACGGTATTTTGGTAGACGGCCTCGGCTGCACTTTCGTTACCGGCATTGCGTACCAGGCTGAACTCGGTTTCGGCTATACCCGGTGACAGGTCCGTCACACGCACACCGGTACCCTGCAGGTCACAGCGTAGATTGAAGGAAAACTGCTGTACAAAAGCCTTGCTGGCGCCGTAAACATGGCTGCCGGGATAGGGATTGCCCGATGCGGTGGACCCTATGTTGATGACGCTGGCTCCTGCGCCCCAGGCGATCAAGCGTGGTAATACCGCATGGGTGACGTTCACCAGACCGGTAATGTTGGTGTCGATCATGGTATGCCAGTCGTTCAGATCAACCGCCTGCGCCGGTCCCGGCGCCAGCGCCAAACCGGCGTTGTTTACCAGTAACTGAATCTTGGCGAAGGCCGCTGGCAATTCATCGATGGCGCGCTTCACCGCTGTGGCATCGCGCACATCCAGTTGCAGCGCCAATACCTGAGTGCGCGGCGCCAGCTCGCTCGCTAATGCGTCGAGACGTGCCTGACGGCGACCACAAATAATCAGTGGCCAGCCCTGGGCGGCCAGATGGCGCGCGCTGGCCGCGCCAAAGCCAGAGGTGGCACCGGTAATCAAAGCTACACCTTGCATGCATATATCCTGTTGTCTGTTCTCGGAGCGCAAGCGTTTTTCAACGGCGTTCCTCACGAATGAAGGGTTCACCGAGCGCACCCGGCTGGCTACTGTTGTCACGGCTGACAATGGCCACCCAGACCATTACACCAAGGGTGACCGCATAGGGCGTCATGAACACAAAGTACTGCGGCAGACGAATGCCCGAGGCCGCCAACTGCGGAATCAGCGCCTCGATACAGCCGAACAGCACGGCGCCGGCCAGCGCCTTCCATGGAGCCCAACGGGCAAAAATCACCAGCGCAACGGCGATCCAGCCGCGACCACCGACCATGTCGGCAATCCACATTTTGGTGCTCAGTACCGATATATAGGCGCCGGCCAGCCCGATCAGCGCCGAGCCTGCGGCAATCGCTGCGCAGCGGTAGGCGAGTACCGGAATGCCGGCAGCGTCGGCGGCCTGGGGGTTTTCGCCGACGGCGCGCATGCGCAGACCCAGCACACTCCGATTGAGCATCAGGACCACCAGCAGGAAAATGACGGGCGTCAGAAACACCACTGGATTCTGCACGAAGAGCTTGCCTACCACCGGCAGTTCTGACAGCGGCCAGAACGACAGTGATTGCAGTCCGGGCACTGGCTTGTTGGTCCAGTTCATCAGCGTGCCTAGCAACCCCGTCAAGCCCTGGCAGAAGAACACCAGCGCCAACCCGGCGATGACCTGATTGATGCGCATCACCAGCACCATCAGCGCAAACAGCAGCGACACTATGGCCGCAGCAGCCATGGCCATGACCAGTGCCCAAGAGGTAGAGCCACCGGTTAGCAGCGAAGCACCGATGCCGGACATGGCCCCCACCAGCATCAGCCCCTCGGCGCCCAGGGCCAGTACACCTGTACGCTCAATGATGATCAGACCCAGGGCGGCAAGCGCAAAGGGCACGGCAAAATCGGGGATGTTGCCGATCCAGCTTGCAATAATAGTCATTAGCCCTGCCCTCCCTGAATACGGCGAATACGGTGGCGGATGAAGAACTCCGAAGAGGCCACGCAAATCACCAGAATCGCCTGGATCAACTGCACCATCGAGAAGGGAATCTGATAGAAAACCTGTAGGCTGCGCCCGGCCACAAACAGCGTTGCTACCAGTAATGCGACTGCCGTTGCTGCAATCGGTTGGTTGCGCGCCAGAAACGCAATCAGGATGCCCGAGAAGCCGTAGCCGACATAGAACGAGTGGGTAAGGCGGCCCTCCTGGCCCGCCGTGATCATCAGTCCGGCCAGACCAGCCAGCGCGCCAGAAAGTAGTACCGTGCCGAGAATCACCCGCTTTACCGGTACCCCGACTGCCCGTGCGACACCCGGGCTATTGTCGACAAAGCGCAGGTACAGACCGGCGCGCGAGACGCCGGTAAACCAGAGCACAAAGAGTGCTACCAACATAGCGATCACTACCGCCAGGCTGAAGCCGTCAAACAGGTCAGGCAGGCGTTCGAAGACGCGGTACTGCGGCGAATAGGGGAAGGAGTCACGCGGGTCCTTCCAACTGCCGTAGACCAGATGCAGCAGAAAGTTCAGAGCAATGTAGTTGAGCATCAGGGTCGAGATGATCTCATTGACCTTCAGATGCAGTTTCAGCAGCGCAGGCGCCAACGCCCAGAACAGGCCGCAGGCCAGCGCACAGAGAATCATCAATGGCAGACGTAGCGCTGGCGGCCCGATCTCGAACAGAGAGATGGCGGTGGCGCCGATCGCGCCCCAGATCATCTGGCCCTCCAGCCCGAGGTTCCAGAATCGCGCCCGAAATGCCAGACAGCCGGCTAGGCCGACCATGATCAATGGCGCCGCCTGGAACAGCACGGCCCGCAGACTCTGGGTGTCAAACAGGGTCAGCACGACAAACTCGTTGAGCAGTTCGCCGGCCGGCACACCGGCGGCGACCAGAATCGCTGCCGAGATCAACAGGCCCACTAGCAACGCCAGGGTGATGATCAGCGCCTGCCAGTGCCAGGCCATCTGCTGACGCATTTCGAGCGTATAACGCCGCGCCAGCAAGGGTTGAAAATCAGTCGCATCAAACATGGTTCACCATGGCTTGTCCTATCGCCTGGCGGTCTGCCGGTTGAGCAAACTCACCGATAATACGTCCCGCCGACATAACGCCAATCCGGTCAGCCAGGGCCATCACTTCATCCAGGTCTTCGCTGATTAACAGCACCGCGGCCCCGGCATCGCGTGCTCGGCGCAGCCGCTCATGCACCGCCAGGGTGGCGCGCACGTCCAGTCCGCGACTTGGGCTGTGGACGAACACCAGTTGCGGTTCGCGGTTGAACTCACGGGCAATCACCAGTTTCTGGGCGTTGCCGCCGGACAACAATGCGGCTTTCTGCTGCAGTGAGCGCACGCCCTGTACGTCGAACTCGGCCACCGCCGCGGCCGTATCGGCCTCAATGCGTTTGCGGCGCAGATACCAGAAGGGGCCGTAGCGGCCGCTGTGGATCTCGCCCATGGCAAAGTTGTCGCTGATTGACAGCGGGGCTGCCAGTGCCGCGCTGTAGCGGTCCGCCGGAATACAGGCAATCCCCAGCTGCCTGCGGCGTGCCGGACTCAGCGTGCGCAGGTCACCCTCGCCGGTTAATTGCATGACCCCCGTCACGGGTTCCGGCATGCCCATCAGCGCATTGGCCAGCTCGCTCTGACCATTGCCGCCGACGCCGGCGATACCATAGATTTGGCCCGCCCGCAGACTCAAATTGACACCCCGCAGCACTGGGGCGTGGCCAGCACTGGAGCGCAGGTCACGTATCTCCAGTCTGACCTCGCCGGCCTCCCGGCTGGCGGGGATCTGGGCCGGTGTGGGCGCGTCGCCGACGGTCAGTTTGACCAGCTCGCCGACTGACACCGATTGCGGTTTGAGGCTGGCTACCGTGCGCCCGCTGCGCATTACCGTTACCTGGTCGGCGTAGCGCATGACGTCGTTCATCTTGTGCGTCACCAGAATCACCGCAGCGCCTTCCTGGTGAGCAAAATTCTGTACCGTGGTCAGCAGGTTTTCTGCTTCCGCATCAGTTAGTACCGCAGTAGGTTCATCGAGAATCAGAATGCGCGCGCCAGCTAGCAGTACCTTGAGGATCTCGACTCGCTGCTGTTCGGCGACCGATAGCTGATCGACCCGCGCAAACGGGTCGATACTGAAACCCAGCTTCTGCGCTGTGGCTTTGATCTGCTCGGCGGTTTGTTGCAGGCGCTGGCGAAAACTGCCTGTCTGTTGTGTACGCAGGCCAAGCAGGATGTTTTCCGCCACGCTGAACGGTTTAACCAGCTTGAAGTGCTGGTGCACCATGCCAATGCCCTGGCTTGATGCGTCCAGCGGACCCCGCAGGCGGATCAGGTTGTCATCGATAAACAGCGACCCGGTCTCTGGTGCGTACAGCCCTGCGGCAATGTTCATCAGTGACGACTTGCCCGCACCGTTCTCGCCCAACAGGGCGTGGACTTCACCCCAACTGGCGGTGAAGTCGGCTTCGGACAGTGCTTTGAAGCCGTCAAAGGACTTGCTGACGGCCTCCAGTCGGATCGCGTTCTGGGTACTCATTGCTGGGTAACGACTCCCTTGACGAACCAGTCCATCGACCAGAGTTCGCCGTCGGACAGTGCTTCGCCTTCCGCTGCCTTGAGGTTGCCATCACGGTCGGAGAGGGGGCCGGCGTAGATCAGTTTCGCGCCCTTGAGCAGCTCGTCGCGGGCGGCCATGATCTTGGCCTCGTTTTCCTCACTTACCGCCTTGCCGCAGCAGCTCACGTCGGTGCCGCCCTGTTCCATTGATAGGAGCGCGCCATTCTCAGTGGGCTTCCAGTTACCGGCCATGATCTTCTTCAGCTCGGGAGCCAGAAAACGATCCCATACCCAGACTGATGAGCAGACGGTCGCTTCCGACGCAAACTCGCTCATGTCACGGTGGTGACCGGTACCCTGTACACCGCGCTCCTGGGCAACGATCTGCGGAGTTGGGCTGTCCACGTGCTGACCGATGACATCGGCGCCCTGATCAATCAGGGCGGTAGCGGCAGCACGCTCTTTGACCGGATCATTCCAGGCACCGGTGTAGATCACCGTCACTGTGGCGTCAGGGTTGATCTGCTGCGCGCCCATGGCGAACGCATTGACGGTCCAGTTCACCTGACCGAAGGGGTTGGCTGCGACAAAACCCAGCTTGCCGGTCTTGGATGCTGCGCCCGCGGCCATGCCGCACAGATACTGGCTCTCGTAGGTGCGGCCATAGAAGGACTCGAGGTTGTCCGAGTTGGTGGTGCCGGAGCCGTTCAGAAAGGCGACTTCCGGGTACTTGTCAGCCAGTTCCTTGAAAGTATCGGAGTAGCCAAAGGCGGTCCCGATGATCACGTTTGAACCGCGCTGAATCAGCCGCTCGACCGTCGGGCGGATCGCCGAGGCGGTTTCCGGCACGCTTTCCACATACTGGATCTTCTGATCCAGTTCGTCCTCCAGGCGCATGCGTGCTTCATCAAAGGCTTGAGTCCAGCCGCCGTCGTTGCGCGGGCTGATGTAAAGCATGGCGATCTTTGCTGGTCCCTTGAGGGTAAAGCCGTCTTCGGCAGCCGAAGCGGAGGTCGTCAGGCCGCACGCGGCCAGGGCACATAGTGTACCCGTGAGCAGTTTCTTCATTGCCAAAATCCTTCTTGCGGTGGGTCGTGAGGGTTAAACAGGGCTGGAATAGTTAAAGCATGTGATTGATTCGGAACACGTTGCCTTCCGGGTCCATCAGTACCGCCTGATACCAGTCGTAATACGTCTTGTACGGCGGCTTGACCAAAGTGGCGCCGGCCTCACAGGCAACCGGCACCATGCGGTCGACTTCTTCGGGACTGTCGACGTCGATGTTGAGCAGGAACTTGCAACCGTGGGTGTCTGCATGCTCGTTTAGATGCAGCAGCTCATAGGCATCCGGCGCGTTGAAACCGATGCAGCAGGTACCGGCATCCAGGCCACGGAATATGGGGGAGCGAATTGCTTCCACCTCCGGGAAGCCAAATACCCGCTGATAAAACCCGCTGAGCGCTTCTATGTCGCGGGCAAACAGGTTCACATAGGAGAGTTTGCTCATCTCATGCCACCTTGCTGCCGCCAAAGGTGGTCTGGCGCACGAACTTTGACTGCAGGTGGTCACCCGAGGTGACTGGTGCATAGCGAGGCTGTTTGCCCTCGGCCACGCAGCTGGGCAGACACTCCACCACAACGTCATAGTTTGGCTGGTGGAAGAACACCAGTGACTGGCGTTGCTGGTCGCCGGCGGCGTCTTCCGGAGGGTTGACCACCCGGTGCAGGGTGGATATCCACTGATCGTTGGTCCATTGCATCATCAGGTCACCGATGTTGACTACGAAGCCGTCTTCTACAAAGGGTACGTCAACCCATTCGCCCTCGCGGTTGCATACCTGCAGACCCCCTAGCGCGCCGTCCGGTTTGACGATGGTCAGGCTGCCATAATCGGTGTGCGCGCCGGCACGCAGTTGGCCTTCCTCGATGCCGTTCCGAAGGTGTGGATAGCGCAGGCTGCGAAACATGCTGATGTGTTTGTCGATCTTGTCATCGAAGAAGCTTTCCGGCAGCTCCAGGGCTAGTGCGAAGATGCGCATCAAGCTGCACGCCAGGTCACCCATGGCCTCGAAGTACTCAGCGTAGGCCTGTTCAAAGCCTGGCACTGCGGTCGGCCAGACGTTGGGGGCAAAATGCGGGCCGGCCAACGCTTCGGAGTAATATGGTTCATCCGGGATATTCTGCGGCCCGATCGAAAAAGACTCTTTCAAATCACCCGGCGCCGCTTCTTCCATCGAGTATGAAAGGCTTTCTTCGGCCACCGCACTGTATCCGCGCACCATATCCGGGCGCGGCCTGTTTGCTTTGCGTTTTTCGTCCATGGGCAGATCGAAGAATAGGCTGGTCAGCCTGCTGACCCGTTCAATCAGCTCAGCGGGAATCTGGTGTTGGGTGATCACCAGAAAGCCGATATCGCGGCACGCCTGATTGACTGCCTTGGCCACGCCGGCCTTGCCTTCGGCGCTGCCATCGAAATAGGGGCCAAGATCGATGATGGGTACATACTGAAGTGTCATACGACTATCACCTCCGATTGAATATCGGGAAACGGCTCAGCGGCGCGCCCGACCTGAAGAATCCGTAGGCGACTCAAAATCGCCCGGCATTCCAACGGAGGAAATATTTGCAGCAACTATGCCAATACCGCTTTTTTATTGAATAACAATAGGTTGGCGTTTCAGGCAGGCTTAAATTTGATCAAATGGTCTGGTTCAGAGCACCTGGTTTGGGCGCGTAGCCCAAAAACAGGGCGGCCACCCGCGATCAAGGACGCGGGCGTATACCCTGCAGTACCAGCAGCTTGAGGTTTGCCAGGGTCTCGGCAAAGAAAGCCGGATCATCCAGGGTGCGACCGGACACCGCCTCCACCTGTACACGAAAGTCGGCATAGTGCTGGGTGGTCGCCCAGAGCGAGAAAATAAGATGATGGGGCTCAATCGGGGCCAATTTGCCCGCAGCGATCCAGGCATTGATGACCGCGACCTTGGACTCGACGATCTCGCGTAGCGACGAGCGCAGCTCATTCAGCAGCAATGGCGCGCCCTGAATCACTTCAAGGCAGAACAGGCGTGACTCGGCCGGGTGGTCGCGGGACAGTTCCAGCTTGACCTGCAGGTAATCACCAATGGCCTCCATCGGGTCCTGCTCAACGCTGAAAGCCTGCAGCGGTCGCAGCCATACCTCCATTAACTGTCGTAGCACGTTTATGTACAGCTCTTCCTTGGAGGCGAAGTAGTACAGCAGATTGGTCTTGGACACATCCGCCTGACTGGCTACCTGATCGAGGCTGGTACCGTGCAGGCCGTAGCGCGAGAAGATATCCAGCGCGGCCTCCATGATCGCGCTGCGCTTGGTTTCCATCAGTCGCTTGCGTCGGTTCAGCGTCGCTTCGCTCGGGACCCGGCTGCGGGCCTTGGGCTTTTTTGCTGGCGTACCTGGCCGCCGTATCTGTTTGCTCACTGGATCATCTGCCTCGTTCCCTGGTGTGCGCATTCTACCCCTGTTGATGCCTCGCAGCTCAAGCGCCTGGGCGTGCCCCAAAACGCACCGGCGTGCACAAACCAAGTGCTCTAATTCAGACTAGTTGGTCTGCTATAAAGCGTGATAATTTCCCAAGATGTTGAAATTTAACAATAAAGCAAACATGGCCTGCTTTGTGCTTTTGCCTGTTCAATGGTCGGCGGTGATACCGATCACCCTGTTAAACGTACCTCAGAGGGCAATCCAATGAATGTAGGCATCTTCATACCTATCGGTAACAACGGCTGGCTGATCTCAAAAAACGCCCCCCAGTACATGCCGACCTTTGATTTGAACAAGGCCATTGTGCAACGTGCCGAGCACTACGGCTTCGAGTTTGCGTTGTCGATGATCAAGCTGCGCGGCTTCGGTGGTGAGACCCAGTTCTGGGAACACAACCTTGAATCCTTCACCCTGATGGCCGGCCTGGCCGCCGTGACCGAACGCATCCAGCTATTCGCCACCGTCGCCACCCTGACCATCCCGCCCGCGATAGTGGCGCGCATGGCCTCGACCATTGACTCCATCTCCCATGGCCGCTTCGGCGTCAACCTGGTCACCGGTTGGCAGAAGCCGGAGTACTCGCAGATGGGCCTGTGGCCCGGTGACGAGTTCTTTGCCAATCGCTACGAGTACCTTAGTGAGTACGCTACCGTCCTGCGCGATCTGTGGAGCACTGGTACCAGCGACTTCAAGGGCGAGCATTTTAAGATGGAAGATTGCCGTGTGAGCCCTAAGCCGCAGGCCGATATGAAGATCATCTGCGCTGGCCAGAGCGAAGCCGGCATGGCCTTTACCGCCAAGTATGCAGACTACAACTTCTGTTTTGGCAAAGGTGTGAACACGCCCAAGGCCTTCGCGCCTACCGTGGAGCGCCTGGAAAAGGCCACTGCCGAGAGCGGGCGCGATGTCACCTCGGTTGCCCTGTTCATGGTCATCGCCGACGAAACCGACGAGGCTGCACGCGCCCGTTGGGAGTTCTACAAGGATGGCGTAGACGAAGAAGCCGTGGCCTGGCTGGGCCAACAGGGCGCCGCAGACACCAAGTCCAAGGGCGATACCAACATACGGCAGATGGCCGATCCCACCTCGGCGGTCAATATCAACATGGGCACGCTGGTGGGCTCCTACGAGTCGGTCGCGCGTATGCTCGATGAAATCGCCGAGGTGCCGGCCACCAGCGGCGTCATGCTTACCTTCGATGACTTTGTGCAGGGCATCGAAGACTTCGGCCAGAAGATTCAGCCGCTGATGAAAAGCCGCAAGCATGTGACCGACATGCTGGAGAGCGCCTGATGAGCTGCCTGAGCAAGCCGATTGTCGGGTATGCGCCGAACCGCAGCCAGGACACTAGCGTGATTCTCCCCGCGCGCCCCGAGTCGCTGGCAATCAATACCAGCGATACGGCGCTGATCGTGGTCGACATGCAGAACGCCTACTCCACCAAGGGGGGTTACCTTGACCTTGCCGGATTTGATATTTCCAGCACCGGTCCGGTTATCGCCGCTATCGCTAAAGCGATCAAAGCCGCACGCGCGGCCGGCGTACAGGTCGTTTTCTTCCAGAACGGCTGGGATCCGGAGTACACCGAAGCCGGAGGCCCTGGCTCGCCCAACTGGCACAAGTCCAATGCCATGAAGACCATGCGCAAGAATCCCGAACTGATGGGCAAGCTGCTGGCCAAGGGCACCTGGGACTATGATCTGGTGGATGAGCTGCAGCCCCAGCCCGGCGATTTGGTGGTGCCCAAGCCCCGTTACAGCGGCTTCTTCAATACCGCCTTCGATAGCCTGTTGCGTAGCCGTGGTATCCGCAATCTGGTGTTTACCGGTATAGCCACCAATGTCTGTGTGGAATCCACGCTGCGTGACGGATTTTTTCTCGAGTACTTTGGCGTGGTTCTCGCCGACGCCACTCACCAGGCCGGCCCGGATTACGTTCAGCAGGCCTCGCTGTACAACATTGAAACCTTCTTCGGCTGGGTCAGCACTGTGGATGATTTCTGCAGCAGCCTCGCTGCTAACGCGATTCCCCAAGGAGCAACTGCATGAGCAAACAGACCGTACTACCCGCCGGCACCGGGAAACCCCTGGCGCCCTACGTTCCGGGCTCAATGGCCGATGGCATTCTTTACGTGTCCGGCACCCTGCCCTTCGACAAGGACAACAATGTGGTCCATGTTGGCGACGCTGCAGCGCAAACCCGCCACGTTCTGGAGACCATCAAGGGCGTGGTCGAGGAAGCGGGCGGCAGCATGGATGACGTCACTTTCAACATGATCATGTTGCGTGATTGGAGCGATTATGCCGCCATTAATACAGTCTACGCCGAGTACTTTCCTGGCGAGAAGCCGGCGCGCTACTGCATTCAATGCGGACTGGTAAAGCCCGACGCCTTGATCGAAATCGCCAGTATTGCCCATGTCGGCTGAGACGGCAGCGGGGATGCATATCGAAATCCATGGCCGGTGTGACGCGGCCGCCCCGACGCTGGTCTTCAGCTCGGGGCTTGGCGGTACCGCGCAGTTCTGGACACCGCAGCTGGCTGCACTGGTAGATGATTATCGGGTGGTGCTGTACGACCAGATGGGTACCGGGCGCAGCCCTGCCGTGCTACCGGACGATTACAGCATCGCTGCCATGGCCAGCGAGCTGCGCGAGCTGCTGGCTGCCAAGGGTATCGACGAATATCACCTGATCGGTCACGCATTGGGTGGGCTGATCGGGCTGGAGCTGGCGTTGCAGAAGGCTCCAGGCCTGCGCAGCCTGACGCTGATGAACGCCTGGGCGGTGGCCAGCCCGCATACCGCCCGCTGCTTTTCAGTACGCAAGCAGCTGTTGGTCGCTGCCGGACCTGCCGCCTACGTTGAGGCGCAAGCGCTGTTTCTCTATCCACCGAGCTGGATTGCCGAGCACATCACGCAGCTGGAGGCCGAGGATCGGGGGCACGTCGAGGGATTTCCGCCAACCGCGAATCTGTTGCGCCGTATCGCCGCGCTGTTGGCTTTTAAGCCCGGCTCAGAGGCGCTGGCTGGCATTCGCCAGCCTACTCTGCTGATCGCCAACCGCGACGACATGCTGGTGCCCTGGACCTGCTCGCAACAATTGCAGGAGCAACTGGCCAACGCGCAACTGGAATGCTTTGAGTACGGTGGCCACGCCTCGAGCGTGACTTGCCCCGAAACGATCAACACGACGCTGAAGCGCTTCCTCCTCAGCGTTTTCACGATACCCACTACGGCGCCTGAGTGAGGGCAACCATGCACGATTCACTGGATCAAAACGCATTGCAGCAACTGTTTACCGAAGCACGTAGCCACAACGGCTGGGTTGATCAGCCGGTGCCGGACAGCTTGCTTGAAACGCTCTACAACCTGACCAGAATGGGGCCGACCTCAGCCAACTGCAGCCCGGCTCGCTTCGTTTTTGTGCGTACCCGTCAGGGCAAGGAGCTGCTCAAGCCGTGCCTGTCTTCGGGCAATCTGGAGAAGACCATGAGCGCGCCGGTGACCGTGATAGTCGCCTATGACAGTCGCTTTTATGATCGCTTACCCGAGCTTTTTCCGCACGCGGATGCGCGCAGCTGGTTTACCGGCAGCCCGGAGATGATCCACGAAACCGCCTTCCGTAACAGTTCCATGCAGGCGGCCTATCTGATCATGGCGGCGCGGAGCCTGGGCTTGGATACCGGCCCCATGTCCGGCTTTGACGCCAAGGCGCTGGACGCAGCCTTCTTCAGTGATAGCCACTGGAAATCCAATCTGCTGATCAACCTCGGTTACGGCGACAGCAGCAAGGTATTCGACCGTTTGCCGCGTCTGAGTTATTCCACAACCTGCATTCTGACCTGAAGGAGTAAGCCATGTTGGCCGCCCAAGCACCTGATTCAATAACTATGGAAGTAAGCCGCGAGGCTTTTCGTAATGCCATGTCGGTCCTTGCTGCTGCGGTCAACGTGGTCACCACCGACGGGCCGGCTGGCCGTGCCGGCTTCACCGCGACCGCAGTCTGCAGCGTATCGGATGAGCCGCCCAGTCTGTTGGTGTGCCTTAACCGCAGTGCTTCGGTATACGAAACCTTCTGCGCCAACGGGCATTTGTGCGTCAATACCCTGACCGCCGATCAGCAGGCGCTATCGAATCTGTTTGGTGGCAAAACCTCCATGACAGAGCGTTTTGCTACCGCTGACTGGAGCACTGAATGCACCGGTGCGCCGCTGCTGGATGACGCATTGATCAATTTTGACTGTCGCATTACCAATCGCGTAGCGGTTGGTAGTCACGATATTCTCATCTGCGAGATTGTCAGTATTCGTCAGCGCGAATGCGGCGATAGCCTGATCTATTTCCAGCGCAGTTATTGCAACGCCATACAACTCATGTCAGCGCAGCATGGATAACGAGAGATTGCTGCTCTGCACTGGGGCGCGATCATAAAGGTGACAGAGCTCCCTCCTCATGCTCAGCCAACCAGGCAGCGCGGCGCTCGAGCAGGGCGCGGCAGGCGTGCTCGGCCTCGTTCATATAGCGTGGCAGGTCGCCGTTGAGTAACTGCTGGTTCTGCATCACGATGCGTCCGGCGACCATGGTCATACAGACATCACCGCCCAGCGCGCCGTGTACCAGATTATGATGCACGTTCATGAACGGGCCTTCTGTAAGGAAAGGCGTCATGCGCGGCGTATCCGCGCGCACGGCGATGATGTCAGCCTGCTTGCCTGGCTGCAGCGAGCCTATCTGGTCATCCATGCCGATCGCGCGGGCGCCCTCAATGGTGGCGCTACGCAGTACGTTCCAAGCGCCATAGGCCGCGGCATCCATACAGCGTAACTTGGCCAGCAGCGAAGCAATCTTGATTTCCTCGAGCATGTCCAGATTGTTGTTCTCTTTTTCACCGTCAGTACCGATGCCAACCGCAACGCCGGCGGCGATCAATTGCTCGATAGGTGCCGAGCCGCTGGCCAGCTTCATGTTGCTGGACGGATTATGCGCAACACCGATGTTTTTCTCGGCGAGCAACGCGATTTCGTCCTCGTCCAGCCAGACGCAGTGCGCCAGTAGCACCCTCGCTGGTTCCAGTAGCCCAAGACGCTCAAGCGCGCGGATGGGGCTGCAACCGAAACGCTTCATGGCTTCGCCGATTTCCGCCTCGGCTTCGTTGGAGTGGGTGTGCAGGCCGGTGTTGTAGCGTGTACAAAGCGCGACTGCGCGGCGGCAGGCTTGCGGCGTGGCATAGTACATGTGCTCCAGGCCGACCCAGACGTTGATGCGGCCGTCTGCCTTACCGTGCCACTGCTGGATCAGCGCTTCGTTGTCATCTAGCGTGTCGAAGTAATCGTAGCCTTCCGCCTCGCCGACATAAGGCACCATGACTACCCGGTTGCCGAGGGTTTCTGCGGCGCGCGCGGACCCTGCCATGTGCCGCCACATGTCGACCGAGGTGGTGGTGCCGGAAAGCAGGCTTTCGGCGTAGCACAGCCAGGAGGCAATTTCTGCATCCTCGGCGGTGAGTACCCGGTGCATGGGGTCGATGTACAGGCGCAGCCATTCCCAGACCGGCAGGTCTTCGGCGGTGCCACGTAGAAAACCGGAATGGCTGTGGGTGTTGATAAGGCCAGGCATCAGTACGGCGCGGCCATAGTCGTGCCAGACCGCCTCCGGCGCCATCGCCATTATCTCTTCCCGGGTGCCGGTGGCGATGATCTTCTGCCCCTGCACCAATACAGCACCTTGCTGGATGACCGGGTTATCGGCGGTCATAGGCAGAAGAATGTCGGCTGTCAGTACCTGCTGTTCGCTGGCCGTTGTTGCCTGAGTCTGCATGATATTCCTGAGCGTGGGGCTGCCGCAGCCAGCTACTGACTGCGACAGCGGTTGCGGTTAGTTAGCTGCCGACGCGGCAACCGCCGGGTATTTGGCCACTAGCGCCTTGATCGTATCGGTACCGATAAATCGGGTAGTGAAAGCCTTGGTATAGTCAGTGTCCGGCTTGACCAGGCCAATACTTTTCAGCTGCTCACTGGCGGCTTTCCAGCGCGCATCGTTCATGGAACCGATGCCGTTCTCCAGGGCGTCTCCGGAAACCAGGATGCCGCGGTCGCGCATCTCGCTCAGTGAGTTGGCCATCTGGCCTTCGGTCTGGCTTTCATTCAACTGGTTGATCACCTTATTGGTCGCGCTGGGATCACTCAGGTACTGATACCAGGCATCAATGGAGGCCGTCACAAAGCGCTCAACCAACTCGGGTTTGTTTTTCACGGTATCGGTGGTGGTAACGATGAGAGTTGAATAGGACTGCCAGCCATAATCGGATAACAGGAACAGATTAGGGTCGATATCGGCCTGCCTTACCGCATAGGGCTCCGAGGTGATGTAGCACTGCTGGCTGAGGCCGCTGTCGGCTATAAAGGGGCCCATCTGGAAGGTATAGGGACGAACCTGATCATCGGTGTAGCCATACTTCTGCTTAAGCCATGGCCAGAATGATTGATGCGCGTCCTGCGAGAGCAAAATCGGTTGGCCCTTGAGATCTTCCAGGCGATCATGCCCTACACCCTTGTGGGTCATAATCGCCTGCGGATCCTTTTGATAGAATGCGGCAACGGCGACTACGGGCAGATCCTCCTCAATGGCTTTCAGTACTTGCCCGCTGGAATGCAACATGACGAAATCGGCGCGGCCGGAAACCAGCAATTGCAGATTATTGATCTGGGGGCCACCAGGCTGCTGATCTACTTCCAGGCCGTATTGAGCATAGATGCCGGCGTTGGCCGCCTCATACCAGCCGCCGTGTTCGGCTTGCGGAAACCAGTTGGTACGATAGCTGATCTTTTCCAATGCAGAGGCCGCTGTCGGCAAGGCCAACATAGCTGACCCCAAGAGAACGACACCGGCCTGCTTGAGCATCCGGCGGCTTAGCGCAACTGGTTCATGGAATGCCTTGTTCATCAATTACCCCTTTCTGGTTGGTATAAAGGTGGGCGGGCGTTGATGGAACCTGAGACAGGTTCAGTTGTTCATCGCCATGAACTTGTTATTCTGCTTCCAATAAGCTGACCGAATAATCAACTTTCTGGATGGCGAGGCAATAGCGAAAGCAATAGGCATGCCATGGATTGCAGGGGCTCTGTTTTTCATTTCCTGATCAAAGGGTCAGCTAAATGCATGCACTGCCTTGCAGCGTTTTCGTCGCTGCTGCACTGCAAAGGTTCAGAATGCAAGCGGCCACGACGTGGCGCGGCTCAGTGCAACTGGCTGGCGGCTAAGTCCACTGAGGCCGGTTCCGGGATCACCTGGCCTGCTATACGAGCCACCCGAGCCCCCAGCGCGTAGCCGATAGCCAGTTCTCCCGGGTCCACACCCAAGCGTCCGTCAAAGCCGGTTACCACCGAAGCACCATAGGGCGAGCCGCCGCTGCGGGTGTGCACCAGTTCGGGTACGCTGTGGGGCACGCCGATGATGATCATGCCGTGCTGCATAAAGGGCATCAGCAGCGACATCAGCGTCATTTCATTGCCTGAGTGCATGCCGCCGGTCGACGTGAAAGCCGCGCCGACCTTGCCTATCAGCGCACCTTGGCGCCACAAGGGTGCTATCTCGTCGATAAAGGCGCGCAGCGGCGTGCTCATCAAGCCATAGCGGGTCGGCGAACCCCAGATGATCCCGGTAGCCCATTCAAGATCCTCTGCACTGGCCTGCGGCAGTGCCTGGAATTCGGCCTGGGCGGCGATAAAATCTGCCCGCGAGGTATCGACACTGAACTCGGGATCGCTCAGCGCCACACGACACAGGCGCACTTCGGCGCCCTCAGCCAAAGCACCCTCGGCAATTGTCCGGGCCAGGGTCAGGGTGCTGCCGTAGCGCGAGTCCACTATCACGGTGATGCGTGAGGTCATCAGTTGCTCCAGTTATTCAACAAGGGGTTGGTCAATAAGCAGAATTTGCAACCTGCATGCCATGAACTGGCATATATCGTGAATATCTGACCGTTCGGACATGAATTTAATGGGAGGCACGAAATCATGCTGGTAACTGATGCGCCCTCGGCGCTACCGGTGATCGATCTGTCAGCGTTGCGTGGCGACGTGGAGGCGGACAAGTTGGAGACCGGGCGACAATTGCGCGATGCCTGTCTGCACACCGGGTTTTTCTATATTGCCGGGCACGGCATTCCCGACGCGCTGATCGATCAGGTGTTTACCGAGTCGCGGGCGTTCTTCGAGCAGTCTGTGACGGAAAAGCAAAAGGTCGACAAGGCCAGCTCTGCGGCCAATCGCGGCTACGAGATGCTCGGTGGGCAGACGCTTGAGCCCGGCATGCCGCCGGACCTGAAGGAAGGCTTCTATATCGGTGAAGAGCTGCCTGCGGATGACCCCAAGGTGCTGGCCGGCGGCTTTAATTTGGGCCCGAATCAATGGCCGCCCGCGCTGTCGGGCTTCCGTCCGGTCATGCAGAGCTACTTCACCGCCATGCTGGCGCTGAGCGAGCGCATCATGGCGGGTCTGGCGCTGTCGCTGGATCTCCCGGAGGCTTTCTTCGCAGATTTTTGCCAGGACCCTCTGGCCACGCTGCGTCTGCTGCACTACCCGCCGCAGCCGGCAAAACCACTGCCAGGGGAAAAGGGGTGCGGCGCCCATACCGATTTCGGCGGCATCACTATCTTGCTGCTGGATGATAAACCCGGCTTGCAGGTCTGGGATGCGGCACATGATCGCTGGCTGGACGCGCCGCCCATCCCCGGCGCCTTTGTGGTCAATCTTGGCGATATGATTGCGCGCTGGACCAATGATCGCTACCGCTCAACCCTGCACCGTGTGGTCAATACCTCGGGCACCGAACGCTATTCGGTGCCCTTCTTCTACAGCGGTGCGCTGGGTCACGAAGTGCGTTGCCTGCCGGTATGTCTGGCCCCTGGCGAGACGGCAAAATATCCGTCCACCACTGTGGGTGAGCACCTGAAGGAGATGTACCGGAGGACCTATGTCTGAGTGCAGACCGACGCTGTTATTGATCCATGGTGCTTGGGCCGGCAGTTGGGTATGGGCGCAACTGACGCCGTTGTTGCAGGCGCAGGGGTATGCGGTGCTGACGCCGGATATGCCGGGCTCGCCCCAGCACCCAGCGGAGCCAGAGAAGGTATCGCTGCAGGGCTGCGTTGATCATGTGGTGGACTGCTGCGCCGGGATCGCCGGACCAATCATGCTGGTTGGGCATTCCGGTGGTGGCGCCATCGTCACCCAGGCGGCGGAGCGTATGGCGGAGCGGGTTGCAGGGGTGGTCTATATTGCCGGCATGATGCTGCCTTCCGGCAGCGGATTTGCCGGGCTGGTCGCTGAGCTGGTCAAGCGTGAGCCCGCCGCTTCGGGCATAGGCCCTCACCTGCAATGGTCCGCTGACCGCAGCGCCTCCTGGGTGCCGGTTGAGGCCATCCGCGAGATATTTCTGCAGGACTTGCCTGATGATCTGGCCCTGGCGGCGGCTGAGCGCTTCTCCTTGCAGCCCGAAGGTGCGCGTACCCTGGTGCCGGTCTGGACGCAGGAGCGTTTCGGGCGCTTGCCGCGCTTGTATGTTGAAGCGCTGCAGGACCGCTCGGTGGTCCTGGCCGCGCAGCGGCGCATGCAGGCGCTGGTGCCCGGGGCCGAGGTGGTCAGTCTGGATACCGGCCACGTGCCCCAGGCATCAGCGCCCGCTGCGTTGGCCAAGGTGATGGTCGCTTTCGCTTCCCGGCATGCCGGAGCGGACTGAAGGCAATCCATCGAGCTGGCTGGCGCGCTATGGCCGGGCGTCAGCACAGCGTTCAGCCGCAAATACGGGCAATTTACGCTGCCCAGCGGTCGGCCCTGGCCTGGTATGAAAGCTACTCTGCAAGGTTACCCAACACGCCTGAACTGGCCATACGCGGCCAGGGGCATCGCCAAGGAATTCACTCATGAGCAAGACCCTGTTACTCAAGAACGCGCGCCTGGTTGCGACCATGGACAATCAGCAGCGCGAGATTGCCGGAGGCTCGGTACTGATTCGCGGCAATCGCATTGAGGCGGTTGGCCCCAGCGCCGACCTGCCCGATACGGCTGACCGGGTGATTGATATGAGTGGGCATATTCTGCTGCCTGGCCTGATCAATACCCATCACCACATGTTCCAGTCACTGACCCGAGCCCTGCCAGCGGCGCAGAATGCTGAGCTCTTTGACTGGCTGACGGCGCTGTTTCCGGTCTGGCAGAACATCACCCCGGCGATGCAGCGCGCCGCAACGCGTACGGCTATGGCCGAGCTGATGCTGTCGGGCTGCACCACCGCAGCCGACCATGCCTATCTATACGTCAATGGCACGCGGCTGGATGACAGCGTTCAGGCCGCGCAGGAAATGGGCATGCGCTTTCATGCGGCGCGGGGCGCAATGAGCCTCGGCCAGAGTCAGGGTGGCTTGCCGCCGGATGCGCTGGTCGAGCAGGACGAACAGGCGATTCTGCGCGAGATGCAGCGGGTCATCGAAGAGCTGCACGACGCCCGCCCCGATGCGATGATTCGCGTGGCGCTGGCGCCCTGCTCACCCTTTACCGTGACCACCGATCTAATGCGCGAGGCGGCCAGCCTGGCCCGCTCCTACGGCGTGGGGCTGCATACGCACACTGCGGAAAACAGCAAAGATCTGGCTTTCAGCAAGGAGCGCTACGGGATGACGCCGACCGAGTACACCGAGTCGGTCGGCTGGGTAGGCCCGGATGTCTGGCACGCCCACTGCGTGCATCTGGATGAGCCGGGTATTGCCCTGTTCGCCCGCACCGGCACCGGGGTCGCCCATTGCCCCTGCTCCAACATGCGTTTGGCCTCGGGCATTGCGCCGATCCGCAGAATGCGCGATGCCGGCGTCAAGGTGGGGCTGGGTGTCGACGGCAGCGCTTCGAATGACAGTAATCATCTGCTCGACGAAGCGCGTATGGCAATGCTCTCGGCTCGCGTAAGAGATGAAAATCCCGGCGCGATGACCGCTCGCGAGGCGTTGTATATCGCGACCAGAGGCGGTGCCGAGGTGCTCGGCCGTGATGACGTGCTTGGCCGCATCGAGCCGGGCTACTGCGCCGATATAATCGCTTTTGGTACGGATGACATCAGCATGGCAGGTGCCCAGAGTGATCCGCTGGCAGCGCTGGTGTTCTGTACGCCGCCACGGGTAGCGCACAGCTTTATCAACGGGCGACAGGTGATAGAAGACGGTCAGCTACTGACCCGCGAGGTACCTTTGATCATCGAGGAGCATAACCGCCTGGCTCTGGAGCTGTTACAGGGCCGCTGAGTCCTCCAGCCAGCGTCGCACCTGCCGACGCTGGCTGGAGGGCGTCTATTGCTCGTGAGTGCGATGCTCGTAGGTGGCGTTGAGGCGATAGGTCAGGTAGTCGGAGCAACTGATTGGCGCATATTTGGGCTGCTGGTCAGGCAGAATATCGCGTGGGTCGACAATCGACTCTGGATTCACCTCAAGAAAAAACGCCATTGAGTAGCGCTCCTGCTCCGGCGGACGGACCCGGTGCGGGGTCGAGACGTAGGTGTCATTGCTCCAGCGCATCAGGCAGTCGCCGATATTGCAGACGAAGGCACCTGGCACATGGGGCGCCTCGATCCACTGCCCCTGCCTGTTGGCCACCTGCAACCCGGCCACCTGATCGGTGGCCAGCAGGGTCAGATTACCGTAATCGGTGTGGGCCCCGGCGCCGCCGTCCTCGCGCTGGGACTGCCCGGCACTGGCGGGATAGTGCAACATGCGCAGTGTGGCGATTGGCGATGTCAGGTGGGTATCGAAGTAGTCTTCCGCCAATCCCAAATCGATGCTGAAACCGCGATGGATCAACCGGCCCAGATCCAGGCAGGCGTCGAAATAGGTCAGCATCTCTTCGCGCCAGCCGGGTATTGCGGGCCAGAAGTTCACGCCCCGGAAAGGTTTGCCAGCGAGTACATCGGGGTGGTCGGCCGGAAAATCGGTGCCAATATTGAAAGCTTCCTTCATGTCCGCGCCGGATGCCGGGTTGAGTTTCTCATCGGCCATTGCCACGTAGCCGCGGTTGTGCGGTGAGAGCTTGATTGACAAGCCTTGCTTGTCTGCCAGAGGCAGCGCAAAAAAGCGTTTGGCATTGTTGAAGGTATCTTTTACCAGTTCAGCGCCGATGCCGTGATCGATCACATAGAAAAAGCCCACTTCACGGCAGGCAATGCCTAATTGACGCGCGACCTGGGCGCGTTCGTCCGGGTTTTGACTGCGTAGGCCGGAAACGGAAATGATGGGTAGGGATTTCATGCTGGACTCCTCTGCCTAGAGCATGCGGGTACGTAGATGGGCTATATCGCGGCATTGCTGAAACAGCTGGATTCCCTGCGCCTGCGCTTGCGCCAGCAGCTCTGCTTCACTGACCTGGGTGGCGCGGCCATTGGCGATCAGTTGGCGACCGTCGACCCAGACACTGGCGACATTCTGGCTGCCAGCGGCGAATACCAGATTCCACAGCACGTTACCGCCCTGGATATCAATCTCGGCTGGGGTCATGTTCGGCATGTTCAGATCGAGCAACAACAGGTCAGCGCGCTTGCCGACTTCCAGCGAGCCGATGTTGCGCTCCAGGCCCAACGCGCGAGCGCCGTTGATGGTCGCCATGCGCAGCATCTGTTCGGCCGGTAGTACGGTGGCATCCAGGCGGGTGGCCTTCTGGATCAGCGAGGAAAATTTCATCTCCTCGAACAGGCTCAGGCTGTTGTTGCATACCGGGCCGTCGGTGCCCAGGCCGACGGTCAGTCCGGCGGCGAGCATCTCCGGTACCCGCGCTACGCCGCTAGCCAGTTTGGCATTGCTGATGGGGCAGTGGGCGATGGCGCTGCCGGTGTTGGCCAGGCGTTGTATTTCCTCGTCATTCAACCAGACGCAATGGGCCAGCAGGGTGCGTTCGCCGAGGATGCCGTAATGATCCAGTTGGGCGATCGAACGGCGCCCGAAGTGCTGTTCCACTGCCTGGTCTTCCTCGCGCTGCTCACAGGCGTGGGTATGTATGCCGACGCCATAGTCTTGCTGGCATTGCAGTGCTTCGGCATAGGCGTCGGCCGTGCAATAGAACAGGTGCTCCAGCCCCATCCACACCTGAATGCGTCCGTTCTGGCTACCGTGGTGGCTGTGGATCAAGGCACGATTCTCCGCACGGGTAGCGAAGAAATCCTTGCCGGGCGCGTCGGCCACATAGGGTGCCAGATTAACGCGCAGACCGATGTCAGCCGCCGCGTCGGCGCAACGATGCATGAAGCGGTACATGTCCATTACGCAGGTGGTGCCGCTTTTCAATGCTTCCAGGTAGCACAGCCGTGCGGAGTGGTAGGCGTACTCCTCAGTGAGCGCGCGGTGCTCAAGCTGGTAGTACGGCAGCCAATCCATTAACTGCATATTCTCGGTAACGCCGCGCATCAGGCTTGAGTGCGAGTGGCAGTCGATGAGTCCGGGCAGTAACGCATGCCCCTTGGCTTCGATAACCGGACAACCGTCCGGTATGACTATCTCGGCCGTTTCCCCCAGCGCGCTGATGCGTCCGTGGTCGACAATCAGGGTACCGCTGGCGATCACCTGGTTATGTGGATCCACGGTAAACAGGGCGGCATCACGAATGGCGAAACGATTCAACGGGTTTACCTCTGGGCGCTGACGTTGGCGAACAGCGCGAGGCTATCGCGACTGAGCTGTCCGACGTTGATCAGGCGCATATTGTTCATGTGGGGATATCCAGGCCGCAACCACGCAGAATCACGCTGGTCAGAAAATCGGCGGCATGATCGAAGTCCTGCTTCTCATACTCCGCCTTGTTTTCCACCATCAGAATCTGCACCTGGAAGTCGGCATAATGCTGGGTTGATGACCAGATCAGAAAGATCAGCTGTACCGGGTCGACCTGAGCCATACGGCCCTCGTCAATCCATTGCTGGATGACGGTTGCACGCCCCCTGACCCAGTCACGCATGGTGCCGCGCAGATGGTTCATCAGAAAGGGCGCGCCCTGAATGATTTCCATCGCGAACAGGCGCGAGGCTAGCGGATGGGTACGGGATAGTTCGACCTTGGTACGAATAAACGCGGTTAGTGCCGTGGCCGGATCGTCTTCAGGTGCCACCGAGGTGAATACCGCATTCCAGCGCGACAGGATGTCGTCGAACATGGCGCCGTAGATTTCCTTCTTGTTGCTGAAGTAATACAGCACATTGGATTTCGGTAGCTCAGCCCGTTCGGCTATATCCTGGATGGTGGCACCGCGAAAACCATGCTGGGCAAATTCCTGCTCCGCCGCAGCCAGAATGATTTCGCGATTACGTTCGCGAATACGTCCGGGTCGGTAGGTCTTTGATCGGGTCTTGGTTGTCATGCCTGTCTCGTCACTTCTACGCGGTAGGGAGTTCGACATTAGCCGAACTCCCTGACTTGATCAAAAGTGAAATTTAACCAGGGCGCTGACGGCGCTCTCGGTGTCCATGACGGCATCGCCCAGGCCGTACTTGTTGTTCCAGTAGGAGTACTCGATACCGGCATAGAGCACGCGCGGGCTGCCGAAGTAGTTACCGATATCCAGTTTCAACTGCGGGTTAAAGTGGAAGTCGGACTTGTGGTCGTCTGCGGCGGAAGACCAATCGATATAGCCGTCAAACAGAATGCGCGTAGGGCCGAACTCCATGGGGGCGCCCCAGACCACAGTCAGTTGGTAGTCGTTATCGGTTTCGCTGTTGTTGACGTGGTAAACCCGGGTGCCGAAGTACTGCAGGCCGGGAATGTTCCAGTCCAGCCCCATCCCCAGCATGACGTTGTTGACGTTGGTGCCGCCGCCGAACTCGTATTGACCAGACAGCGTCACATCCTTGATCAGCCCGTAGCTCAGGTCATTGCCAGTCAACCAGCCAAGGCTGATGTTCGGCGCAAATTCGCCGTAAATGTCGTCGCTGTCCGAGTCCTTGCCGTGCCCCTGGTTACGGTCGACGAAGAAGAAGGTGCTGCCCCAGTTGTGGCCAGTGGCGTTCTCGAAAGTGAAGTAGGTATCGGTGCGCTTCTGCGGACCAAAGGCCTGATAGTCGTCACTGTAGAGTAAGGAAATGCTGGAGTCCGAGAAGTACTTTTCGGCGTGAGCAGCGGGAGTGAAGGAAGCTGCGATGCAGACTGCCATCAGGGTTTTGTGCAATGTTTTCATGGTCGTTTCCTTAGATGTGATTTAGTTTTTGGTTGGCATATGGGTGTTCAAGTCACTTGCTCGGCCTATAAGGTTGGCCGATTGATAAAGGGGTATTCAGTTGCGTACGGGTTGGATTCCACGACAGCAGCACCAGCACGACGATGGTCACCACATAGGGCAGCATCGCTAGCAGCTCGGTCGAACTGCGCCAGCCGAGGCCCTGTAGCACCAGATGCAGAATGCTGGCAGCGCCGAACAGATAGGCGCCGAGCAGCACCCGTTCGGGTTTCCAGGTAGCGAAAACCACTAGCGCCAGGGCAATCCAGCCGCGCCCGGAGGTCATGTTTTCGGTCCACATCGGGGTATAGGCTAACGACAGGTAGGCGCCGGCCAGCCCGGCCATGCCGCCGCCAAAGGCCACCGCCAGGTAGCGCACAGCCAGCACACGCATGCCGTTGGCGTTGGCCGCTTCCGGCGATTCACCCACCGCCCGTACGATCAGCCCTCCCCGGCTGTAACGCAGGAACACGAAGACCAGCACGAACATCAGCAGTGACAGGTAGACCAGCAGGTCCTGGCGGAACAGCACCGGGCCCAGTACGGGAATGTCGGACAGATAGGGAATGGCGATTTTCGGAAAGCCGGAGATCGATCGGCCCACGTAGCCGCTGCCGATAAAAGCGCTCAAGCCAGTACCGAAAATAGTCAGCGCCAGCCCAGCTGCGTACTGGTTGGCCGCCAGGGTTACAGCCATCAGGGCGAACAGCATCGACATGGCGATGCCGGCGGCAATGGCGACCAGCACGCCGACGGCCAGGCTGCCGCTGGTCACAGCGGCAATAAAGCCCATCACCGCGCCCATCAGCATCATGCCTTCCTGACCTAGATTGAGTACGCCGGAGCGTTCGCACACCAGTTCGCCCAGCGCCACCAATAGCAGTGGCGTGCCGGCGATGATGGTCGCGGCCAATATGTTGGTGATTAGCAGCGTATCCATCAGGCCTCCCGTGCGGTTGTCAGGGGCGACAGCGGACGACGCAGGCGCAGGCGGTAGTGGATGAAGGCGTCACAGGTCAGCAGATAGAACAGCAGTAGACCCTGGAACAAGCCGGTGATGGCTTTGGGTAGGTTCATCGCGATCTGCAGCATCTCGCCGCCCATAAAGGTGAGTGCCAGCAGCGCGCTGGCCAGGACGATGCCGAGCGCCTGCATACGCCCGAGAAACACCACGATGATGGCGGTATAGCCGTAGCCGGGGGATACTTGAGGCACCAGTTGGCCGATCGGTCCGCTGACTTCCGAGGCGCCAGCCAGCCCGGCCATCCCGCCAGCCAGCAGAAAGGCCAGCCAGGTCAGGCGCCGTGCGCCGAAACCGGCAAAGGCTGCCGCGCGGGTATCCTGGCCCAGCACCTTGAGCTGAAAGCCGACAAAGGTTCGGGTAAAGAGTACGCCGACGACCACCGCAGCCAGTAGTGCGAATAACAGACCGATATGCAGGCGCGTGTCAGGAATCAGCTTGGGCAGCAGTGCGGCGCTGGCGAACATCTCCGACTGCGGGAAGCCGAAGCCCATCGGGTCCTTGAGTGGGCCATGTACGGTGTAGAGCAGCAGGTTCAACGCAATGTAATTGAGCATGATGGTGGTGAGAATTTCATTGCAGTGAAAGTGCGTCTTCAGCACCGCCGCGATCCAGGCCCAGAGCGCACCGGCCAGCGCGCCCGCTAGCAGCACCGCGGGTAATACCCAGAAGCCGCTTTGGTCCGTTAGCTGCAGTGCCACCACCGAGGCCCAGAGCGCGCCCATCAGGAAGTGGCCCTCGGCACCGATATTCCACAGCTTTGCGCGGTAGCAGAGGGTCAGACCCGCAGCGCAGAGCAACAGCGGTGCCATCTTCAACCCCAGTTCGGCCCAGCCATGGGCGTCGCTCAAAGGCACCAGAAAGAAGAACGTCAGGCCCTCAATCGGGTCTTTTCCCAGCGCCAGAAACAGGCCCAGGGCGGTAATAACGGTTAGCACCAGGGCCAGCAACGGTGACGTCCACTGCATTAGCCGTGAGTCGGTAGCGCGGCGTTCAAGCGACAGCATGGACCGCCCCCTTATCGTTCAGTCGGGGCGTGCCCTGTGGAAAGTCCCCGGCCATCCACTGGCCGAGCTTTTCGATACTCAGTTCGGCGGTGGGCACCAGTGGTGATAAGCGCCCACTGCAGATCGCTCCCATGCGGCCGCACAGTTGGTACAGCTCGTCGAGGTCTTCGGAGATCAGTAGTACCGCAGCGCCCTGATCACGTAGCGCGACCAAGGCCTCGTGGATGGCCACCGCCGAGCCGACATCCACACCCCAGGTGGGGTGTGAGGCGACCAGCAGACGTGGCTGTTGCAGTGCTTCGCGGCCGATGATGAATTTTTGCAGATTACCTCCCGAGAGACTGGTCGCCGGGCTGTCGATACTGCTGCAGCGCACGCCGAACTGCTCGCGTATACGCGTGGCGTATTCACGAATCTTGCCGCCCTTGAGTAAACCCCCTTTGACCAGCCCGCGATCATAGGCGGTCAGCAGGGTATTCTCGGTCAGTGACATGGCGGGTACCGCGCCGCGCCCCAGGCGCTCCTCTGGCACCACCGCGACGCCAAGCCGACGGCGTTGAGCCGCGCCGCGCCGCCCAATCGGTAGTCCGTTCAGTTGCAGACTGTTGGCGGCGACCAGAACCTCTCCGGAAAGGGCGCGTAGCAATTCGTCCTGACCATTACCGGCAACGCCAGCGATACCGACGATTTCGCCGGCGCGCAGCTGCATATCGATATTGCTCAGGCTGGTGCCAAAGGGGTCGCGGCTGGTGTAGCTGAGATCATTCAACGTCAGCAGAGTCTCGCCGGGCTCTGCCGGAGCAACCTGGGTGGACAGCGGCGTATCATTGCCCACCATCATTCGCGCTATGTCGTCGGTTGATACCTCGGCTGGCCGGCATTCACCTGTGACCCGGCCCTGGCGCAATACCGTGGCGCGGTGGCACAGGTCACGCACTTCCTGCAACTTGTGACTGATAAACAGAATGCTGCAGCCCTCGCTGGACAGTTGGCGCAGCGTACGGAACAGCACCTCGACCTCCTGGGGCGTGAGCACCGAGGTGGGTTCATCGAGAATCAGCAGCGAGCTTTCCTGAATCAGGCAGCGGACGATTTCCACGCGCTGGCGCTCGCCGATGGACAGCGTGTTGACGTAGCGGCGTGGATCAAGGCTCATGCCGTAATGGGCAGAGACCTCGCGAATGCGCGCGTCCAGACGGCTGCGGTTACGCGCCTCGGCGGCGGGCAGGCTAAGAGCAATGTTCTCGGCTACCGTCAGCGTTTCGAACAGCGAAAAATGCTGGAATACCATGCCGATCCCCAACTCACGGGCGTGGGCGGGGCCCTGCAATACCAGAGGGTGGCCGTTCCAGGTCAGGGAGCCCTCGTCTGGTTGGATGACACCGTAGATGATCTTCATCAAGGTGCTTTTGCCCGCGCCGTTTTCTCCCAGCAAGGCATGGATCTCACCGGCAGTTACGGTCAACTGGACACCGTCATTCGCCCGGCAGCCCGGGTATTGTTTAACGATGTTCTGCAGTTTTAAACGTTCGGCCGTCAGCATTCAGGACCCCGGCATGTATTTGCGTGCATGTAATAAGCTGACCAGATAATCAGCATTTACTCGATGAGCAATTTGCTTGCCACATGAGCCAAAACGCAAAAAATATTTTAAATGGACTAAGTGGTCAGCTTTTTGCAGTTGTTTGCGGTGACTACCTCGAACACCGCATCATTGCTTGCTGTATTGGGTTGGTAATGGGCGGGAAAAGCGGTCAACAGTAGAGAACGCGGAGAAACCTGTGATTGAGTTCTATTTGAACGGTCAGCCCCAGACACTGGAAAGCGCTGATCCAAATCTGAGCATTCTTGAGTGGCTGCGCACCAAAATGCGGCTGACCGGAACCAAGGAGGGTTGTGCTTCCGGCGATTGCGGCGCCTGCACCGTTATGCTCGGCACGCCGACAGACGAGAATGGCTTGAGTTATCAGAGCATTAACAGCTGCATAGCGCTGATTGGCAGCCTGCATGGCAAGCATCTGGTGACCATTGATGCGTTGCAGAGTGAGCCGGCGCATCCGGTGCAGACGGCCATGGTTGAGTGCCATGGTTCGCAATGCGGCTTTTGTACACCGGGCATCATCATGTCGCTGGTGGCACTGCACCATGAGGTGGCAGATCAGCAACAGAATTGTGATCGTCATCGTCTGCTCGAAGCCTTGTCTGGCAATCTGTGCCGTTGCACCGGTTATCGTCCAATCGTGGATGCGGCCACCCGTTCGGTCATCAATGACGTGCAGGTGTGGGAAGGCGGTGGATTGATGAACACCCCAATGCCCTCAATCAAGGATATGCCGGCAGCCAGTCTGCAGGATGCTCAAGGCAAACGCTTCGATGCGCCCGTCACGTTGCAGCAACTGCGTGACCTGCTGGCCAGTTCGCCCAATGCGCGTCTGGTGGCGGGCAGCACCGATCTGGCGCTGGAAATCACCCAGCAACTCAAGACCTTGCCGCATCTGGTGTCTACCGAGCAGGTACCCGAGCTGCAGAGTATCGAATCTAGCGATGAAGGATTGTGTATTGGCGCCGCTGTTAGTTACCGCCGCGCCGGCAAGCTGCTGAGTGCGCGCTGGCCGGCCTTCGGCCCCATGCTTGAACGCCTGGGTTCGCTGCAAATTCGCAATCGCGGCACCCTGGGTGGCAATATCGGCAACGCCTCACCGATCGCCGACATGCCACCACCGCTGCTTGCGCTGGACGCGCAGATCCAGCTCGACAGCGCCGCAGGCACGCGCTGGCTGGCGCTGGAGGCGTTCTTTCTTGATTACCGCAAGACCGCCCTGCGCCCCGGTGAATTTATTCGTAGCGTGCGGGTGCCGGAGCCGCAGCGGGATGCATCTACCGCGCAAGAGCGCTTGTTTATCTACAAGGTCTCCAAGCGTCTGGATGACGATATTTCCGCAGTACTGGGGGCTTTCTGGTTCCGTTTTGATGGTCAGCAGATCATCGATTGTCGCCTGGCCTATGGCGGTATGGCCGCCATTCCCAAGCGCGCCCGCGCAGCCGAAGCCGCGCTGCGCGGTGCGACCTTTGACGATGCCAGTATCACCTTGGCGATCGCCGCACTGGCGAATGACTTTTCGCCGATCTCGGACGTGCGCGCCTCGGCGGCATACCGTGTCCAGGTGGCCGGCAACCTGCTGCGCCGCGCGTTGCTGGAACACGCTGACAGCGCTGATAGCGAATACGGATTGATGGTGACTGATTATGCGTAAGCTTCCCGAAACCCTAGCCAATCAGACCGGGCAGCCGGTCGGTCTTGCAGGGCACAACGCCCATCACGACAGTGCCTGGAAACATGTTCGCGGTCAGGCACGCTATATCGACGATTTGCCCGAGCCTGAAGGCTTGTTGCATGCGGCGGTCGGGCACAGCGAGCAGGCCCATGCGCGGGTACTGAATATGGACCTGAGTGCGGTACGCAGCTATCCCGGTGTGGTGGCGGTGGTGACTGTCGCTGATGTACCCGGGCATAGCGATATCGGCCCGGTATTCCCGGGCGACCCGGTGCTGGCCGGCGAGATCGTCGAGCATATGGGCCAACCGATTTTTGCCGTAGCGGCGACCACTCACGATGCGGCGCGCAAGGCTGCGCGTCTGGCCAAGGTCGACTACCAACCGCTGCCGCCGGTACTGACTACTGCCGAAGCACTGGAAAAGGCTTTTTATGTGCGCCCCAGCCACACTCAGCAGCGCGGCGACCCGGACAAGGCGCTGGCGGAGGCACCGCATCGTTTGCGCGGGCAGATCAATGTCGGTGGGCAGGAGCACTTCTATCTTGAAGGCCAGGCTTGTCTGGTCGAGCCAACCGAGGACGGTGGCATGTTCGTGCATACCTCCAGCCAGCATCCTTCGGAGGTGCAGAAGCTGGTGGCCGAAGTGCTCGGCCTGCCGCTTCACGAAGTGCAGGCGGAGGTCCGGCGTATGGGCGGCGGCTTCGGCGGCAAGGAAACCCAGGCCGCTGCGCCGGCCTGTATCGCCGCGTTGCTGGCGCATGTCACCGGCAAACCGGTGAAGTACCGGCTAGCGCGCGCCGATGACATGGTACAGACCGGCAAACGGCATGATTTTTTCAATACCTATGACGTCGGCTTTGATCAGGATGGCTTGCTACACGGCGCTGACCTGATGGTCGCCGGGCGCTGCGGTTTTTCGCCGGACCTGTCCGATGCCATTGTCGACCGCGCCATGTTCCATGCCGACAACGCCTACTTTCTCGATCAGGCGCGGGTAACCGGTCACCGCTGCAAGACGCATACGGTGTCCAATACCGCCTTCCGCGGTTTCGGCGGGCCCCAGGGCATGATGGTGATCGAGCAGGCGATGGACGATATCGCCCGCCATCTTGAGCTTGATCCGCTGACCGTGCGCAAGCGCAATCTGTACCGCGAAGGGCGCGATACCACTCACTACGGCCAGATCATCGAACAGCATCTGCTGCCGCGACTGATCGACGAACTGGAGGCCAGCTCCGACTATCAGGTGCGGCGTGAGCAAATCAGCGCTTACAACCGCAAGAGCCCGATACTCAAGCGCGGTCTGGCGCTGACGCCGATCAAGTTCGGCATCTCCTTTACCGCCAAACATCTGAATCAGGCTGGCGCGCTGGTGCTGATCTATACCGACGGCAGCATCCACCTGAATCACGGTGGCACCGAGATGGGCCAGGGGCTTTACGTAAAAATCGCCCAGGTGGTGGCCTCGGCCTTCCAGGTCGATCTGGCGCGGATCAAGGTCTCCGCCACGCGTACCGATAAGGTGCCGAATACCTCGCCCACCGCAGCGTCCTCGGGGTCGGACTTGAACGGTATGGCGGCGCTGGATGCCTGCGAGAAAATCAAGGCCGGACTGGTCGCCTTCGCCGCGCAGCACTTTGCCTGTGAGCCGGGCGAAGTGCGCTTTGAAAACAATCAGGTTATTGCTGGCGAGCAGCGGATCGACTGGGCCAAATTTGTCCAGACTGCCTATATGCATCGGGTGTCGCTGTCGTCCACCGGCTTCTATGCCACGCCGAAGATCTATTACGACCACGAGAAGGGTCAGGGCCACCCGTTTCTGTACTACGCCAACGGCGCAGCCTGCTCCGAGGTGGTGGTGGATACGCTGACCGGCGAATACCGCGTGCTGCGTACCGACATCCTGCACGATGCCGGACAGTCGCTGAATCCGGAAATCGATATCGGCCAGATCGAAGGCGGCTTTATTCAGGGTATGGGTTGGCTGACCACCGAAGAACTGGTGTACAGCGATACCGGCCGACTGCTGACCACCGGTCCTGCGACCTACAAGATTCCCGCAGTATCAGACACACCAGCGGACATGCGCGTAACGCTAATGGCCTCCAGCCCTAATCCGGAAGCCACCGTTTTTCGCTCCAAGGCTGTGGGCGAACCGCCGTTGATGCTCGGCATTGCGGTCTGGAGTGCGCTGCGCGACGCGGTTGCCAGCCTGGCTGATTATCGTTTCAGCCCGCCGCTGGATACGCCGGCGACACCGGAACGCATGTTGGCGGCAATGAATGCCGCACAGGCCTGGGTCGCGCAGCAACGGGAGGATAAGCCATGCAGCATCGGATGATGTGGTACCAGGCGGTCGCCGAGTGCGAGCGTCAGGGCGAACCCTATGTGCTGGTGACCATTCTGGGCGTAGCTGGCTCAGTGCCGCGCGAGCCCTCAAGCAAGATGGTCGTCACTGGTGAGCACAGTTACGACACCATCGGTGGAGGGCACCTGGAATATCAGGTCATTGCCCGAGCCCGCGAACAGCTGGCTGCTGGCCGCTTCGAGTCGCAGATGCAGCACTTTCCGCTCGGGGCCAGCCTGGGGCAATGCTGCGGTGGCAGCGTGAGCATTCTCATGGAAGGCCAGCGTGGCAGCGATGCCCGGCTGGTGGTGTTTGGCGCCGGGCATGTGGCTCGCGCGCTGATGACCATCATGGGGCAACTGCCCTGGCGCGTGACCTGGGTCGACTCGCGTGAGGACGGCTTTCCGCAGGAGGTGCCGGACAACGTCAGGGTGCATTACAGCGACGATCCTGCAGGCGATGCGGCTGGCCTTTGTGTCGGCGCGCACGCATTGATTCTGACGCACAACCATCAGCTTGATTACGAACTGTGCCGCGCCCTGCTTAACGCAGGTAATGCGCTGAGCATTGGGCTGATTGGCTCGCAAACCAAAGCTGAGCGCTTTCGCCAGCGGCTTGAGCACCGCGGTCACAGCGCGCAGCAGATTGAGCGCATTCGTTGTCCGGTAGGCCGTGATGATGTGCCCGGCAAGCGGCCGATGGAGGTCGCGGTATCCATCAGTGCAGAGCTGCTGGCGCTGGCCGGCGCTCAGCTGCCAGCCGCACAGAAGCGCCGCGGTGTGAGCTGGCCACAGTTGCGCGGCCTGATGCAGACAGACAAGCCCAGTGACAGCAAAATAACGGAGCATTCATGACCCTGGAACAACTCAACCAGTTACCCGACGCTCAGGCAGAAACGCTGATGCGCGACTGTTGCGCAGCCGAAGCCTGGGTACGCGGCATGGTCGGCGCACGGCCCTTTGCCTCGCCGGAGGCGCTGCACGGTACCGCACGGGCGCTGTGGCCCAGCCTGATGGAAAGCGATTGGCTGGCGGCCTTTGAAGCTCACCCGAAAATCGGCGACATCAAAAGCCTGAAGGCGCGCTATGCCAGCACTGAAGCCATGGCCAGCGGCGAGCAGGCCGGGGCGAGCGTTGCCTGCGAAACCATCCTGCAAAGGCTGAAAGACGGCAACGATGCCTACTTTGACAAGTTCGGCTTTATCTTCATTGTCTGTGCAACCGGCAAGTCGGCAGAGCAGATGCTCGAACTGCTTGAGGCGCGTCTGCCCAATGAGCGCGCTGAAGAGATTCTTATAGCTGCTGCCGAGCAGGCCAAGATCACCCATCTTCGACTGGATAAATTGCTATGAACACCCGCAGTCAGATCACCACGCATATTCTCGATCTCGGTTCCGGCCAGCCTGCCGCCGGGGTTAGCGTCAGCCTGGAGCAGCAGACCGATACCGGCTGGCACAGCCTGGCTAGCGCCATGACCGACGCCGATGGGCGCATTTTCAATGCTTTCCCGCCCGAGGTAGATGCCGGTACTTACCGCCTGACCTTCGACACCCAGGGCTACTTTCAACACCAGGGCAAGCGCTGTTTCTATCCCTCGGTGACCATTGTCTTCTGCCTCGATGATGCCGACGCCCACTATCATGTGCCGCTGCTGCTCAACCAGTGGGGCTATTCGACTTATCGGGGGAGCTGATGACTGATTCCAACTCCACTGCCGGCTTTGCCGTTGGCTGCACAGCCTTTCGCGGCCCGTTACTGCATTTTCTCGGCGATCCAGGCCTTGGCCAGCCTAACCCTGCCAGTTATGAATACCTGCAGGACGGCCTGCTGGTCGTCGCTGACGGCCGCGTGCTGGCGACTGGCGCTGCCGAGCAGTTGATCCCGGCTCTGCCCGCCTCGACTAGCGTTGAGCACTGGCCGAACAGCCTGATTGTGCCGGGCTTTATCGACACCCATGTGCATATGCCGCAGCTGCGCGTTATGGCCAGTTATGGCACGCAGCTATTGGAATGGCTGGAAACCTATACCTACCCGACCGAATCCAGGTTCGCTGATCCGGACTGGTCAGCCAGCCAATCGCAGATATTCCTCAATCTGCTGCTGGCGCACGGCACTACCTCGGGATTGGTGTTCGCCACTTCGCATCAGGTCTGCGCCGACGCGCTTTTCGCTGCCGCCGATCATTACAACATGGCCCTGACCACCGGCAAGGTGATGATGGACACTCACGCGCCGGATGGGCTGCGCGATACCGCCGAGGCCAGCTATCGGGAAAGCCGCGAACTGATTGACCGCTGGCACGGCAAGGGGCGTCAACGCTACGCCATTACCCCGCGGTTTGCTGCCACCTCGTCGGTGCAGCAGCTGAGCTATGCCGGCCAACTGCTGGCCGATTGTCCGGGTGCGCTAATGCAGACCCACTGGGCGGAAAATCATGCCGAGATCGCCTGGATCAGGGAGCTGTTTCCTGAGCGCAAGGACTACCTGGACGTTTACGACCATTTCGGCCTGCTCGGTGATCACAGCGTGCTCGCGCATGGCATTCATATCAGCGACGAGAACCGCCAGCGCCTGGCGCAAACCGGCACGCGCATTGCCTTCTGCCCGACCTCGAATACCTTTTTGGGCAGCGGCCTGTTCGATCTGCGCAGTGCGGTCGATGCGGGCGTGCAGGTGGGCCTGGCATCCGATGTCGGCGGTGGCACCAGTCTGTCGATGCTGGTCACCATGGCCGAGGCTTACAAGGTCTGCCAACTGCGCGGGCAATCGTTGAACCCGCTGAAGGCGTTCTATATGGCCACCCTGGGTAATGCCGAAGTGCTGCATCAGGCTGACCAGACGGGCAATTTGCAGGCCGGCAAATATGCCGACTTTCTGGTTCTGGACCGCGCTGCCGGTCCGATTATGAAGCTCAAGGGCACGCCCGATTCGGACCTGTCTGCTGTGCTTTTCGATCTGATGATTCTCGGCGACGACCGCGCCATACGTCGCACCTATATTGCCGGGCAGTGCCGGTACGATCGCGATACCGTAGAAGGAGCTGCGCTCAATGCATGCGTATCTGGCTGATTGGCTGAGTCTGATTATTCGTTGGTTTCATGTGATCGCCGGGGTGGCCTGGATTGGCGCGTCTTTCTATTTTGTCTGGCTGGACAATCATCTGCGCGAGCCGCCGGAATGGAAGAAGCAGAAAGGCATCAAGGGTGACCTATGGGCAATCCACGGCGGCGGCATTTACGAGGTCGCCAAATACCAGCTGGGGCCGGAAGAAATGCCGCGCAAGCTGCACTGGTTCAAGTGGGAAGCCTATAGCACGCTGATGAGCGGCCTGGCGTTGCTATTTGCCGTCTACTACTTTGGCAATCCCGGCTACCTGATTGACACCAGCAAGCTGGCATTGAGCACTGGCGGCGCGATTGCCATCGGTATGGGCACGCTGATTGGCGTGATGCTGATCTACGAAGCGCTGATCCGCAGTCCGCTGTCGCGCAACGGGCTGGCATTCGGTGCTGTGCTGTTGGTGATTCTGGTGGCGGTGTCCTGGGGCATGTTCCAGGTATTTGCCGGACGTGGCGCCTTTATCCATGTGGGCGCGGTGATCGGCACCATCATGGTCGCCAATGTCTTTCTCGGTATCGTTCCGGCCCAGCGGGCACTGGTTAACGCCATACAGCAGGGCGTGGAACCGGATGCCCGGGTAGCGCTGCTGGCTGAACGGGCGAAACTGCGCTCCACGCACAACAACTATCTGACGCTGCCGGTCATCTTCATCATGATCAGCAACCACTATCCGATGTTCTACGGGCACGCCCATGGCTGGGCGGTGCTGGCGGCGATCGGTTTCATTACCGCCTTCGCCCGGCACTTCTTCAACCTGCGCCACCAGGGCATTACTCGGCCCTCGATTCTGGTTGTCAGCGCGCTGCTGACCCTGGCGCTGATTTGGGCGATGGCGCCCAGCCGACCGGACACTCGCCTGACCGCCAACGCCCCTGAGGTGAGCGATCAGCAGATCAGGGTCTTGGTAGAAGCCCATTGTCAGGGCTGCCATGTCGAGAATCCGCCGCACCCGGCCTTCCAGGCACCACCGGCAGGTATCTCGCTGGCCACGCTCGAGCAGCTCAAGGATCACCGCGATCAGGTCTATCAGGCCACGGTGGCGACTGAGTACATGCCGTTGGGCAATACCACCGGTATCACGCGCGAAGAACGCGATCTGATCGGGACCTGGCTAAGACAGGTGGGCCCGGAGTAAATCGGTTTATTGATGGCGTCGTTGCACTTTACGGAAATATCTAACGGAAATATTCATACCAGGAGACGTACCTATGCAGCAGACAAAAAGCAGTCGTTTGAAGCGGTTTGGCCGGGGTATCACACTATTGGCCGGGCTGGGTGCCTTGGCTTTGAGTCTAGGCGCCAAGGCCGACACCGATATTCGCTTCACCCTGGACTGGCGCTTTGAAGGTCCGTCGGCGCCCTTTCTGATGGCGCTGGAAAAAGGCTACTTCAAGGATGAAGGCCTTAACGTGAGTATTGATTCGGGTAGCGGCTCTGCGGGCGCGGTAACGCGTCTGGCGACCAACGCCTATGACATGGGCTTTGCCGACTACAGCGCGTTGACCGAAACCACGGCGAATAATCCCGGTACCAATGTGACGGGTGTCTATATGGTCTACAACGCCATGCCAGCCGCGGTATTTGCATTGAAAAGCTCTGGTATCAAGGAGCCAGCGGATCTGAAGGGCAAGACCCTGGGCGCGCCGGTATTCGACGGTGGCCGCAAAGCCTGGCCGTCTTTCGCACGGCACAATGGTCTGGAGGTGGGTGATGTGACCTGGCAATCGGTCGAGCCGGCGATTCGTGAGACGCTGCTGGCGCGCGGTCAACTGGACGGTATCACCGGCTTTTACTTCACCAGCCTGCTGAACCTTGAGGCGCGTGGCGTTGATCCTGACGACATCGTCGCGTTGAAGTACCCCGATTACGGCGTCGAGTTCTACGGCAACACCATTGTCGCTCGCAATGACTTGCTCGAGAGCAACCCGGAAGCGGTCAAGGGCTTTTTGCGTGCGTTCAACAAGGCACTGCAGGAAACCATCGCCGATCCTGATAGTGCGATTGCCTATGTCAAAAAACGCGATCAGTTGATCGACGAGAAGCTTGAGCTGCGGCGCTTGAAGCTGGCGCTGGATACCAACGTGGTGACTGATGAAACCCGTGCCGAAGGCTTAGGCGCCGTTACCGAGGAGCGTATGCAGCGGGCCTTGGCAGACATGGTTGCCTCCTATGGTTTGACTGCAACGCCGGAGCTGGCCGCGCTGTTCGACAGCAGCTATCTGCCGGCTGAAGCCGAGCGGCAGATTCCCTGAGCGGTGTTGCCATGACAGGGCCGGCCGGGATGGCGGCCCTGCTTATTTCTAAACGGAGTTGAAGATGGATCTGGTGCAATTTGAGCACGTCAGTATGCGCTATGGCGAGGATGGCCCCATGGCCATTGAAGACATCAGCATGACGGTAAAGCAGAACGAATTCGTCGCGGTGGTGGGTCCATCCGGTTGTGGCAAATCCACCCTGATGAAGCTGGTCACCGGGCTGGCACCACCGAGCGAGGGCAATATCCTGCTCGGCGGACAACCGGTAACCGGCCCGCAGCAGAATGTGGGTATGGCATTTCAGGCATCCAACCTGTTGCCCTGGCGCAGCACATTGGAAAACATTCTGCTGCCGATGGAAATCGTCAAGCAGTACCGGCATCGCTTCAAGGCGGAAAAGGCGCTGTTCGAGGAGCAGGGCCGCGCGCTGCTCAAGCGGGTCGGGTTGGCCGGGTGTGAGGACAAGTTTCCCTGGGAGCTATCTGGCGGTATGCAGCAGCGTGCTTCCATCTGCCGGGCGCTGATCCACAAGCCTGGCCTGCTGATGCTCGATGAGCCCTTTGGCGCACTGGATGCCTTTACCCGCGAAGAACTCTGGTGCATGGTCCGTGACCTGTGGCAGGAGGAGCCCTTCACGGTGATTCTGGTAACCCATGATTTACGCGAGGCAGTGTTCCTTGCCGACACCGTGTACGTGATGAGCAAGGGCCCCGGACGTCTGCTGGTGCGTAAGCCAATTGATCTGCCACGGCCGCGCGAACTGGCGGTGACTTACACCGATCGCTTCGCCGAATTGGTGTTCGAACTGCGTGATCATATTGGACGTATACGGGAGGGCGCGGCATGAGCAGTAGCCTACTCGGCATGACACGCGCACAACGCAGGAAATGGCTGATCAAGGCCTCGCCTTGGCTGTTGCTGGTATCCCTCACCCTGTTCTGGGAGTTGGTGTGCAAGCTGTTTAGTATTCCAACCTATCTGTTTCCCGCGCCCACGGACATCTGGGCGGCCTGGCTAGAGTATCGCGCTCCTATCATGCAGCACGCTTTGCATACCCTGTTCACCACGTTGGTGGGGTTCGGTATTGCTGTGGTGTTTGGCCTGTTCCTGGGCATTCTGGTCGGCTCTTCTCCGATCATTTACAAAGCGCTTTATCCGCTGCTGGTCGGTTTCAACAGCGTACCCAAGGTGGCCTTTGTGCCGGTGCTGGTGGTCTGGTTCGGTATCGGTACAGTACCGGCGATTCTCACCGCCTTCCTGATTTCGTTCTTCCCGGTGGTGGTCAACATGGCCACGGGCCTGGCAACCCTGGAGCCGGAGTTACAGGATGTACTGCGTTCACTCGGTGCCAGCAAACTGGACATCCTCAAGAAGGTCGCCCTGCCACGCTCCATGCCCTATTTTTTCGCTTCGCTGAAGGTGGCGATCACCCTGGCGTTCGTCGGTTCGGTCATTTCCGAAACCGTGGCGTCCAACCTGGGTATCGGCTATCTGATGATTTCTGCCAGTTCGTCGATGAACATGGGGTTGGTGTTCGCAGGCCTGGTGGTGATCGGTATCATGGGGGTGGTGATGTACGAGCTGTTTGCATTGGTGGAGCGCCGCATGACGCGTTGGGCTACCAGAGGCTCGGAGGCAGCGTTCTAACTTTCCCGTCAGGAGCAGTAAGAGATGACCAGCCAAAGCGGCCTCTGCTCAAGAGGCCGCTGCCGTTAGCAGCTCAGCTCGGCTTTTTTTCGGCGAAGTTGGCCTGGATGCGCTGTAACAGATAGTCCGCTGCAGAGATCGGTGGGTACTTTCCGCCGGGTCCCTGGATTATCACCTCCTTGTTGGCCTGGCAGAAGAACGCCAGGCTGTAGCGCGGGCCACGGTACTCGCCGGGTTTTGGCATGCGCACGCGGTGCAGGGTGGACTTGAGCTGATCGTCACTCCAGCGCATTAACATATCGCCGATGTTGCAGGTAATGACGCCATCACGCGGGATCACGCTACTCCACTCGCGATTATCGCCAGCGCCTTCAGCATCCTTGCCGGGGCTAACCTGCAGGCCACCCTGACCTTCCTGCTGGAAGACCATGGTCAGGCAATCGAAATCGGTGTGCGCACCGGCGCGCCACAGGCTGTCATCCTGCGATTCTTCCGGCATGGCCAGGTAGTGCAGCAGGCGCAGGGTGCTTTGATAGTCAGGCTTGCGGCGATCATGTGCCTGGCTGAAGAAGTCGCGTTCGAACCCAAGCCGGTCGGCAAAACAGGAGAGTACCTGCATGCCCAGTTGCCAGGCGCGGTATTCAAAGTCCAGCATCACCCGGTGAAACTCTGGAACGACTGTCTGGTTCGGCCAGAGATCATCCATATGCGGCAGGGTAATCTGGAAAGATTCCTTTTGATCGGCGGTGCGCGTGGACGGGCGTACCTGAGACATGAACTCCCAGCCGGCATTCAGTCCTTTCTTTAACGGGAAGGCCTGCTTTTGTTCGCTGGGCAGGGCGAAGAAGGCTTCCGACAGTTTGAACGCGTCGCGTACGGAGTCGAGATCCAGCCCGTGGTTGATCAACTGGAAAAAGCCTACTTCGGTCGCCGCCTGCCACAGTTGAGCGGTGATCTCCTGGCGGCGATGGTCGAAATTGCTGAGATCGATAAGCGGTATGTCCTTGCTGGTCTCGCGGCCCATGCCACCGAAGGTGGTTTCCAGTTGCAGTTCTTTCAAGCCGTATTCGGGCGTGGCGGTATTGTCAGTCATGATGATGCTCCAAGTAGTACCCGTGCCAAGCACAGGGCAGACAAAGGGTCGGAACGCATCGGACGGCACTGGGAAAGCGGACGGAAGGCGAGTCAGCGGAACTGGCAGGTCAGTCCGGTCCGTTCGTTGTGCCTGGCACAGCGTCCGACCATGAACTGAGCAATGACCTGGGGTTTGGCCCCCTGACAGCTTCTACTCATCGGGCAGAGCTTAATGGCTCCGCTCTGAATATCAAGCAGGAAGCGCGCCAAGATGGCATTTTTGGACCAAGGCAGCGGTGCTGCGGCGCCACCGCCGTTTCGCCTCTTTCTTGTGCATGGAAAATCTGCACCGAGGATGTGCAAAAAACTGACCATCTGCACTGCTTTTGTTCGAGCCAGCCTATTTCATGCTTTCTTGAACCCGTTATCACGAGGCTTCGAGGGCTGCCGGGGTTGGTGAGAAAATTGCAGAGCTGAATCGGGCAGTGATAGTGAAGATGCTGTTCATTTCATTCGGGCTGACTGCCCGACAACGCTTTTTTACCAACGTACCAGAGTAGAAGCGGTCAGGGGCCCCGCCCCGGGACATTGCTCTTTGACCAACAAAGGAGCACCGCAGTGGCTTATCTGATCAAACATGCCGAAGCCGTATTTTCCCCCAGCCAGCCCGATGTAACCGATATTCGTATCCGTGATGGACGGATCACCGAGATGGGCCGTGACCTGCGCCCGGCTATCGATGGTGCCGAAACACAGATCGACGCCCGCGGCTGTGTGGTTTGGCCGGGACTGGTCAATACCCATCATCACCTCGCCCAATCCGTCATGAAGGGTGTGCCGGCAGCGCTGAACCAAGGGCTGGGTGACTGGCTCAGTTCGGTGCCCTACCGGTTCTGGCCAAAGGTCACGCCGCAGCTGATGTATCACGCCGCGCGCCTGGGACTGTATGAGCTGTTGCGCTCGGGCGCCACCACCTGTGCGGATCACCATTACCTGTACCACGACACTACCAGCCCGGAGCTGGAAGACGCGGTATGGCAGGCGGCAGACGAACTGGGCATGCGTCTGGTGTTGTGTCGCGGCACTGCCACCGAGCAGGGCAGCCACCAGGGCATGATCGACAACGGCATTCGGCCGGAAACGCTGGATCAGGTGCTGCAGCGTCTGGAGCAGACGCGGGTGCGCTATCACCAGGACGGTGGGGATGCCATGCGCAAACTAGTGGTCGCGCCCACCAGTCTGATCCATTCCAGCTCGCCGGATGGGCTGCGGGTGCAGGCTGCCTACGCTCGGGAAATGGGCCTGGGCATGCATTCGCATCTGCTGGAAGTCGGGTTTGACGAGCAGCAGGCGCAGGCTAAGTATGGCAAAAGCGCAATCGATCACGCCGAAGATTGTGATTGGCTTGGCGAGGAGGTCTGGTTCGCGCATCTGGTGCACAGCGATGCGCATGCCATCGAACGCCTAGCGGCTTCGGGTACGCGTATCTCCCATTGCCCTACTTCCAACTGCCGTTTGGGCAGTGGCGTGGCGCCGGTGATCGCCATGCAGCAGGCCGGTGTGAGCATTACCATGGGCGTCGACGGCTCCGCCTCTGCCGAATCCGGATCCATGTTGCAGGAACTGAACATGGCCTGGCTGCTGCACCGCGCGCTGCACGGTCCATCCGCGACCACATTGGAACAGGTGCTGACCTGGGGTAGCCGTAACGGCGCTCAACTTCTGGGGCTGGGTGAGGTGGGTGAGCTGAAGGTCGGCATGGCCGCTGACCTGGTGCTCTATGATATTCATCAGCCTCGCTTGGCCGGGGTGCATACCCCGTTGCTGGCGCCATTGATGTGCGGTGAACCGGTGTTGATCAAGCACAGCTTCATTCAGGGCAGACCGGCGATCAGCGGTGGCGATATTCAGGGGCTGGACGAAGCAGAGTTGACGGCCCGCGTGCAGGAAGCGGTACAGCAATTGCTGCGCACCTGACCCGCTGAGGCACAGGCAAAAAAAGGCCCGGACAAGTCCGGGCCTGTTGCCAACACAGGTGCTTATTGGGGGATGGTTGCGTCTATACCCTCCACGTACCAGTTCATGCCAGCGAGTTCTTCGCGGGTCATAGTCGTGCCTTCCGGCACCTTGAGCTCACCGGCCTGATTTTTCAGCGGGCCAGCGAACGGATGCAGTTCACCGCTGCCGATCGCGGCAGTCAGTTGCTCGATCTTACTGCGCTGCTCGTCACTCAGGCTCTCGTTGACGGCGACGATCTTGATCACGTCGTCATGGATGCCGCCCCAGTAATCACCTGACTCCCAGGTGCCGGTCATGACTTTGTCCACGGTATCGATATAGTAGGGAGCCCAGTCATTAACTACGGATAACAGGTGCGCCTTGGGACCGAAGTGGCTCATATCCGATGCCTGTCCCACGCCCCAGTGGCCGCGTTTCTCTGCTGCCAGCAGCGGTGCCGGGCTGTCGGTGTGCTGCACGATAACGTCCGCGCCCTGGTCCATCAGCGTGTTGGCAGCATCGGCTTCCTTGGCCGGATCGAACCAGGTGTTGACCCAGATGACCTTGATTTCGGCCTCGGGATTGACCGAGCGTGCGCCGAGATAGACCGCGTTGATGTCGCGGATCACCTCTGGAATAGGGAAAGAGGCGATATAGCCAATGGTGTTGGATTCGGTGACCATGCCGGCCGCCGCGCCGGTCACATAACGACCTTCGTAAGTAACGGACAGATAGGTGCCCAGATTCTCGGATTGCTTGTAGCCGGTGGCATGCAGGAACGTCTTGTCTGGATAGTCAGCCGCGACCCGTGCTGTGGGATTCATAAAACCGAAAGAGGTGGTGAAGATCACATCATTGCCGGCCTGGGCCAGGCGGCGAATGGTGCGCTCGGCATCGGCGCCTTCGTTGACATTTTCCACATAGGTGGTCTGCACCTTGTCACCAAAGTGCTCCTCCATGGCCAGACGGCCCTGGTCGTGCTGATAGCTCCAGCCGTGATCGCCAATGGGGCCAACATAGACAAAGCCGACTTTCAGAGGATCATCTGCCATGGCCTCGGCCGACAGGATTAGGGTTGCCGCCAGTGCCAGACTGCGTTTAAAGCTCATGGATACTTCTCCTGAAATAGGTAGTTGAGAGCCGCTCGCTTCCGCTGTCGAGCGCGCCTGTCTATTCACAGCAAAAAGCTGGCCATTTGTTCAGGAAATCTGCAAAGCGGGTTTATTCGCGACCTTTTCGGCTGTCTGGTGGCGGATAAAGACCCTGGGAGATGGCCATCGGTGCACGATGGCGGAGCATCAATACGCTGACTGCACCAGCAAGGTGGTGCAGATCGCACTTTGTAGCGCTAGCTGCTGGGTGCGGGCCTTGGCCAAGGTTGTGGGTTTCAACATCAGTTGCTGGCCCGGAGCGCACTGGGCCAGCCGCGCGACACTGGCCGGGCTCAATGCGCCGAGGCGCGGATAGCCGCCGATGGTCTGGCGGTCGTTGAGCAGAATGATCGGTTGACCGTCGGCAGGCACTTGAACCGTACCCAGCGGGATGCCTTCGGAGATGATCGGTGGTCCTTGATAGCGCAGCGCCGGACCGAGCAAGCGCAACCCCATGCGGTCGGTTCGCTGATCCACCTGCCAGGGCTGGTTGAACAGAGCAAACAGGCTCTGACCGCTAAACAACGCAATCTGGGCGCCGAGTATCAGTTCTAGGCAAACCGCTGCTAGATAGTCCGGAATATGTTGCTGTGGGACTGCTGCGGGGGCGGGTTTGGCGCTACCGAATGCCAGTAGATCGCCTGGGCCTAGCGGGCTACCATCCCCATGCAGCCCACCCAGTTGTTCGCGGCGCACTTCGCTGCGCGAGTTCAGCACCCGCGGCGCGTCGAATCCGCCGGGCGCAGCCAGGTAACCGCGCATACCGCTGCGGGGTGGGCCTAGGGTCAGAGTTTGTCCGGGGGCTACCCTAAAGCTCTGCCAGGCAGGTAGCGGCTGCGTATCCAGCGTTGCCTGCAGATCTGCACCGGTCAGTGCCAGGGTAGTGTGTTGCTGGCAGCGCAGAGTGACGCCGCCAAACGGCAGTTCGATCAGTGCGCAGTCAGGGCTATTACCCAGCAGCTGATTGGCCCAGCTAGCGGCGATCCAATCCAGAGCCCCGCCCTGGGTTACACCCAGATGCCGGACACCAAAGCGGCCACGGTCCTGCAGTTGCGCCAGACCCAGGGTTTTCTCGACGGTCAGCCCGCTCATTGCTCAACGGCCATCGGCGTGATATCGCCGCCTAGATCTACGAAAGCATCACGGTCGATGGCAACAAACCGCACGCGATCACTGGGTGTGAGCAGGCTATAGCCTTCGCGCTGCGGGTCGAACAGACGGGTGGCGGTTCGGCCCAATAGATTCCAACCACCCGGCGATACCAGTGGATACACCGCCGTCTGGCGTTCGGCAATGCCGACGCTGCCAGCGGGCACCTTCTTTCGTGGGGTGCTCAGACGCGGGGCGGTCAATTCGGGTTCGACCAGGCCCATATAGGCAAAGCCGGGCACAAAGCCCAGCGCAAATACGCTGTAATCGCGGACGCAGTGACGCTCTATGACCTGCCGGATGGACAAGCCGCTGAGCTGGGCCAAACGCGGGAGGTCTGGCCCGACGCTGATGTCATACCAGACCGGAATCTGGTGTAGTTGGCCGTGGGCCTCGGCGTTAGCGGGCTGTAATCCATCCAGCGCGGCATGCACACGCCGCCGCGCTTCGGCTTCACTGAGTTGCTGGCCATCATAATGGAGCATTAGCGTGGTATAGGACGGCACCAGATCGATCAGATCGGTGCCGAAAAGCGTGCGTAATCGTTGTCCGGCGGCGATCAGCCAGGGCATGTTGGCTTCGTCGATATGATCGAACAGACGCAGGGTGAGCACGTCCAGGGCGGCGATCTCAATCCGTAGTTTCATGTCTGGCCAGGCGTGGCCCGACCGAGCGCGGCCCGGATGCGCTTGACCGCCTCTACCGCCGCCGGATTGTCGCCGTGTACGCACAGGGTATCGGCAGCCAGTTGCAACTGGCTGCCATCATCGGCGGTAAGCGGTTGTCCGTTGGCGAGCTTCAACGCCTGTTGCACTACCTGCTCGCAATCATGCAATACGGCGCCGGGCTGTGAGCGCGGCAGCAGGTAGCCATTGCGGTCATAGGCACGGTCGGCGAAGGCTTCGAACAGCAGTTCAATGCCGTATTCGGCGGCCAGATCAAGGCTTGGCTGGTTGTCGCGCCGGGCCAGTAGCATCAGCGGCAGTGCTGGGTTATAGGTGGCGATCGCCTGCATAACGGTGCGCAGCAGCTCGGGGCTTAGCATCATGTCGTTGTACAGCGCGCCATGCGGTTTGACGTAACTCACCTGCCCGCCCTGGGCGCGACAGATGCCGTCCAGGGCGCCGACCTGGTAATGCAACAGATCAGTCACTTCCTGTGCACTACACTGCATGGAGCGGCGACCAAAGCCGGCTAGATCCGGGTAGGCCGGATGCGCGCCGATACGCACGCCATGTGCCAGCGCCAGGCCTACGGTCTGGCGCATTACACCGGGGTCCGAGGCATGGAAGCCGCAGGCAATATTGGCGTAGTCAATATGCGGCATGACCTGATCATCCAGGCCCATGGTCCAGGCGCTGAAGCTTTCGCCCATGTCGCAGTTAAGCAGTAATCTTTTCACACATCCGCTCCTCGCTGATGCTGAACAAACTAACGCAGTTCCAGTCCAACGGCCACATGCCGCAGTAACATACGAGGTACACAATGAAGATTCTGATGGTACTCACCTCCCATGATGAACTGGGCGATACCGGCAACAAAACCGGCTTTTGGCTGGAAGAGTTCGCCGCACCTTATTACGCTCTCAAGGATGCTGGAGCGCAGGTCGTGCTGGCCTCGCCCAAAGGCGGTCAGCCGCCGTTGGACCCGAAGAGCGATGAGCCGGACGCGCAGACAGAGGCGACCAAACGCTTCAAGACAGACGATCTGGCGCAAAAGCAGTTGGCCTCAACCCTGCCGCTGGCGGACGTTTCGGCAACCTTTTTTGACGCCGTGTTCTATCCCGGCGGCCATGGCCCGCTGTGGGATCTGGCCCATGACAGCCATTCCATCGCGCTGATCGAAGCCTTTGTACTGGCCGACAAGCCGGTCGGCGCGGTCTGCCACGCTCCGGCGGTGTTGCTCAATGCCCGCGGTACCGACGGCGAGCCATTAGTCAAAGACCGCCAGGTCACCGGTTTCACTAATTCCGAGGAAGATGCGGTTGGCCTGACCGATGTGGTGCCCTTCCTGCTGGAAGACAGCCTGAAGGACAAGGGCGGGCTGTACAGCAAGGGGGATGACTGGGCGTCTTACGTGCGGGTAGACGGCAAGCTGGTTACCGGGCAGAACCCGGGCTCCTCGGAAGAGGCGGCCAAGGCACTGCTCACATTGTTGCGGTGAAGCGGGCCTAAAGCGCGCCGGTTTGATCGCGGATTATGCGTTAAATTATGCCGCCTGACGGGACTGACGCAGCTGGTCGAACCAGTTCAGCGCGTCCTGCCAAAGCGGCTGTGCGCTGGGGCGAAAGTAGCCCATATGACCGATGGGCGGAAGCCCGGCCTCGGCGGGTATCAAGGTCAAGCCCTGGTAATCGGCCTGGCGATAGGCCGACATAAAAGCATCCCGCGAGGCCGGCGATGCCCAGAGGTCGTCAGTCGCATTCAGCGCAATAATCGGCGTAGTGATCTGTGCGAACTGCTCTTCCAATCCCGGCATGGCCGGGTCCTCGAAGAAATACCGGGGGTAGCGGCACCAGCGCTTCCATTGGCGGTACACGCCCAGCGGCAGGTCTTCACCCATGCCCAATTTGCTCCAGGCCAGATAGCCCTTGCTGCGGGTCAGTAACGGCGCAACCACCCGCCACATGGTCAGCACTTTCAGTCGCTCGGCAACCGGCATCCAACCATGCCAGCCGGCACCGGTGCCGAAGGTATATAGTCCGCTGACGTGCTGATGATTGGGCATCAGGCCGAAGGCGTGGCCGCCGAATGAGTGACCGACCATAAAGGTCGGCAGCTCCGGTTGGTGCAGATGATCCAGCGCCGCTGCCAAATCCAGCCTGGCCCAGTCCAGATAATCCATCTCGAAGCCTTTCAGTGTCGCCGGACGGGATTCGCCGACGCCGCGATAATCCAGCGTCAGAGTGGTGTATCCGCGCGCAGTGGCGTACTCGGCGAAGCGTCGGTAAAACCCGCGCGGCACGCCTGTGGCGCTACCTACCAGGATCTGGCCGACGGGCTGGCTAGCAGCAAACAAGGTAGCGCCGAGCGGATAGCCATCTGCGGCGTTCAGGGTTAAGCGTTGGTGTTGGTCGCCATTGGAAGAGGGCATGTCGGTCACCTGAGTTGCATTGCACACGATGCCAATGAGTATATAGACCGATCGGTCTATAACGCAAAGGCTTTTCTCAAGTACCTGCCCAAGGTTGCCGCCTCTCAGGGTTGCCGTCGGTTCCATAGGCGATAAGCCGGTTCAGCCAGAAACATCACCAGAAACAGTCGCAGTACCTGCAAAGCGGTTACCAAGGCGACTGACAGTTGCAACGCTTCGGCGGTCAGGCATAACTCGGTAATGCCGCCCGGCATCATGCCCAGCATCAGGCTGATGTCATCGACCTCGGCGAACCAACTGAGCACTTCCGCGCCCAGCGCCGCGGCTATCATCGCTATCAGGGTGAACAGCACCACTCTAAGCATGAAGGCTGGCGCACTGCGAAAGAATGTGCGATCGAAATGACAACCCAGCGCGCAACCAATCAACCACTGCCCTAGCTCACCGCCGCCAGGTGGCAGCGCGATATCCAGATCAAACCAGACACTCGCCACGGCGCAGACGGTCAGCGGGCCGAGCATCCATGGATTGGGTTGGCCGAGTTGGCGCCAGAGCATGGCCAGGCCCGCGCCCAGAGGCATCAACAGCACTAGCCAGCCCCAATGGGTGCTGGTGGGCCCCGGTGCTGGGGTTTCGGGCAAGGCAAAGGTAAATAGCGCGGGGATGATCAGCACTACCATCAACAGTCGCAGGCTGTGGGCGGCAGCGACCTTGGCCGGCTCGGCCTGGTGCCGCATGGCGAGGACGACCATTTCGCTGGCGCCACCGGGCATGCTGGCGAAATAGGCGGTAGCGCGATCCACCCCGCTGCGCCTGAGTACTGCTATGCCAATCACACAGAGCATGACGGTGACGCAAGCACCGAGGACGATAACCCACCAATGGCCAAGGATCTGTTCGAATACCGGGGCGGTAAAATGCAAGCCGATGGCGCTGGCGACAATCCATTGCCCGGTCTGACGCCCGCCTGGCAGCGCCACCAGCATCCAGCCGCTGCAGCGCACCAGGATGACCGCCAGTAACGAGCCGACCATCCAGGGCAGCGGCCAGTCAGCCCAGCTGGCCAGCCAGCCGCCGAGCAACCCCACCAGCGGCGTAGACCAGAGCCTGGCCTGGGCCAGCCGTGATGCTCTCTTAGGCATCGGTCAGTGGCACGGCACGGCGTGCACGATAGGCGCGCCAGAACGGCAGCGCGACCATAAAGGCCACCAGTACCCAGAGACCCAGAGTGATCGGGCTATTCCACAGAATGCCGAGGTTGCCGTCGGAGATAGACAGTGCGCGGCGCAGGTTGCTTTCCATCATGCCGCCGAGGATAAAGCCCAGCAGCAGTGCTGAGAGCGGGAAGTCCAACTTGCGCAGGATGTAGCCAAACACGCCAATGGCAATCATCAGGAACAGATCGAAGGTGGTCGCATGCACCGCATACACGCCAATCGAGGTGATGATCGCAATCGCCGGCACCAGAGTCCAGTTCGGCACCGAGAGAATACGAGTGAACAGGTTGATCATCGGAATATTCATGATGATCAGAATCACGTTGGCGACAAACAGCGAGGCTATAAGACCCCAGACGATGTCGGGCTGGTTCTGGAACAGCAGCGGGCCTGGGGTGATGTTGTACAACGTCAGCGCGCCGAGCATCACTGCCGTGGTGCCGGAGCCGGGGATACCCAGCGTCAGCATCGGCACCATGGAACCGCAGGCCGAGGCGCTGTTGGCGGTTTCCGGTGCGGCCAGGCCACGCAGGTCACCTTCGCCAAAGCGGCCGCTGGCGCCGGCAATGCGCTTCTCGGACATGTAGCTGACCGCGCTGGCCAAGGTAGCGCCAGCGCCGGGCAGGACCCCGAAGATAAACCCGAGTAGACCGCTGCGAATGTTGGTGGCGAACACCGAGGCGCCTTCCTTGAAATTGAACAGCATGCGCCCGCTGGCCTTGACTGCGGTCTGGCCATGGTGAGTGCGCTCAAGCAGCATGAGGATCTCACTGATACTGAACAGCCCCAGCACCAGCACTACGAACTGAATACCGTCAGACAACCCCAGACTGCCGAAGGTGAAGCGATAGACGCCGCTGTTGGCATCAATACCCACGCACGAGAGCATCAGACCGATCAGCACCGCCACGGCAGTCTTGACCGGTTTGTCACCCGCCATGCCAGCCAGGCAGACAATCGCAAAGACCATCAGCATGAAATACTCGGCCGGCCCGAAGGACACCGCCCAGCCGGCCAGCAGCGGCGCAAAGGCGACCACCCCTACAGTCGCAATCATGCCGCCGATAAAGGAACTCCAAGCCGAGATGGACAGCGCAATGCCACCTTTGCCCTGGCGCGCCAGCGGGTAGCCATCCAGCGTGGTCATTACTGCAGAGGCTTCACCGGGAATGTTCAGCAGAATCGAGGAGATACGTCCGCCGTATTCGCAGCCTAGATAAACCGAGGCTAACAGAATCAGCGCGGTTTCCGGCGGCAGGCCCAGCGCAAAGGCAACCGGGATCAACAGCGCTACGCCGTTGATCGGGCCCAGTCCAGGCAGCAGGCCGACGATGGTGCCGATGGTGGTTCCCGCCAGCGCGGTAATCAGATTGTTCGGGCTCAGGGCGACGCTAAAACCCTGTCCAAGATATTGCAGCGTATCCATGATTAGTTCTCCAGTACGGACAGCACGCCCATGGGCAGCGGCACGTCAAGAATGCGGTCAAACAGGAAGTACAGGCCAATGCCCAGTACCACGGCGAGAATCGCGCTGGGCAGCCAGCGGCCACCGAACAAAAGGGCCATGCCGAAGCCGAACAGCGTTGCGGTGACGATGAAGCCGACCTTCTCGAACAGCGCAGCCAATGCCAATAACAGGGCCAGGCAAATCAGCACCTTCACCAGCATCGCCGGCACCAGTGCCGGCGGTGCCTCGCCATTGCTCTCCAGCGCCGGCTTGAACACCAGCAGCAGAGCGCCGGCACCGAGCAGAACCAGCAGCATTAGCGGGTAAGCACGCGGCCCGACCGGCTCATAGGAATAGGGCGCGTGATAGCCCCAGGCGGTCAGGCCGAGGCCGATGCAGGCCAACAGCAGGCACGCCGCAAACAGGCGGTGATACAACATGGTGGAGTCCTCGCGGGTACTGGCCGGGGCATTGCGCCACCGGCCTTAAGGGTCGGATTACTGGGTTGAGCTAATGGGATGCTCTAGCGGTTTGGATTACTGCGTCAGACCGAACTCGGCGGCCAGTTGCTTGTAATCGGCTACCCGTTTCTTGACGTAGGTATCCAGCTCCTCTCCGGTCATGGAGAAGGGGAAGAGTTCGCGCTGTTCGCGCAGCGTGGCGTAGTCCTCGGAAGCGAGAATCTCATCGAAGGTATTCTTCCACCAGGCGTAGTCTTCATCGCTGACATCCGGCCCCATGTAGAAACCGCGAACCACCGGCCAGCTCACATCGTAGCCCTGTTCCTTGGCGGTCGGGATGTCGGCCACCGAATCACCGGGCAGGCGCTCGTCGGACAGTATGGCGAGAATGCGGATGCCGCCGCTTTCGATATGCGGTACGGAGTCGGAAATATCCGTGCTGGCAACGTGGATGTGGCCGCCAAGCAATGAGGTGGCGAGTTCGCCGCCGCCTTCCATGGCCACATAGCGCAGCTTGCGCGGATCGATACCGGCCGCCCGGGCAATCAGTGCGGTTTGCATCCAGTCCTGGCTGCCGACGGTGCCACCAGAGCCGATGACCACTTTCGACGGGTCTTTCTTCATCGCAGCAATCAAGTCATCCAGGGTCTTGAACTCGGAGTCGGCGCGCACAGCAATGGCGCCATAGCTGGAACCTACCGCCGCCAGCCACTTCACGGCGTTTTCATCGAAACGACCGAATTTGCCCTGAGCCAGGTTGAGCAGCGAGCCGCTGGAGAAGGCGGTGATGGTGCCGCCTTCGGAGGCGCGTTGGGCGACTACGGCGTTATAGGCCACGGCGCCAATGCCGCCGGGCATATAAGTCACCCGCATCGGCCGGCTTATCTTCTTGCTGTCCAGTAGCGCGGTTTGAGCCAACTTGCAGGTCAGGTCAAAGCCGCCGCCAGGCGATGCTGGGGCGATACATTCGGGCCGGCGCGGTTCGTCGGCCAGGGTGTAGGTGGCGATACCCAGGCAGGCAATGGCCAGCAGGGTGGAGCAGAGAGCTGATTTCATGGGTGGTTCCTCTTGTTTCTTATTCTAGGTGATATCGGTGCGCCTATTGGTAGTGAAGGCGCTTACCAGATGGGCACGCTGTAGCTGACGATCAGACGATTCTCATCCACATCACGGGCATAACTGGAGCGATAAGTCGCATTGCGCCAGCGCAGGCCGAGATTCTCCAACGGGCCTTCCTGAATAACGTACTGCAGCTCGGTGTTGCGTTCCCAGTCAGTGCCGCTGCCGCCGGCCACCAGTTCGGCTTGATCACCCTTGGTGTAGCGGCTCATAAAGCTCAATCCGGGCAGGCCCTGATCGGCAAAGTTGTAATCGTAACGTACCTGCGCGGAACGCTGACCGGCCTCGGCGAAATCGTTGATTTGCACAAAGTTGGCCAGGGTCGGGTTGCTGCCGTCGATATACGGGAAGGCGTTGTCGCCACGCATTTTCTGCAGGTTGAAGCCGAAGCGATGACCGTTGAGGGCGTAGCTAAACAGACCCTGCCAGGCCTGGTTGTCGATATCGCCGGCTTGGGCCGCGCCCTGCTCGTCGGAAATAGCGACACGCAGCTCGGACTTCAGGCTGCCCTCGCCCAATGCTAGCTGATGGGTCAGGCCGATAAAGTGTTGGCGGTAGATATCATCCAGTTGTGCCAGGTGATAACTGCCCGCCAGGTTGGGCTTGAATGTGTAGTCCAGCCCTACCCAATCAAAATGATCTGAAGTGAACGAGCCGCCGAAGCGCTGGTTCTTGTTGTTCGAGGTCAAATCCTCGGCATCGGTGGAATTGCGGTCCTTGACCTTGGTCAGGCGGCCAATGCTGATGCTCAGGTTGTCGAATTCGTTGATCGTTGCCATGCCGCCTTCAAAGGTTTGCGGCAGAATGCGGCTAGTATTTGGGTTCAGCGTCGGCAGCTTGGGCAGCAGGCTGCCGACCAGCAATGTCGACTCGGAGACGCGCGCCTTGGCGGTCAGATTCAGCTTGCTGTATTCGTCGGCGGCGCGGCCGTCATCGTGAGTAGGCAGCAGGCCGGTGCCAGTGCGGTCCGGGCTGGAATCGAGCTTCAGGCCGAGCATCGCCTGGGCGTCCAGACCAAAGCCGATGGTGCCGGGGGTAAAGCCGGATTTGACGTTCAGAATGAAACCCTGAGCCCATTCTTCGCGCTTGGATTGGCCGGTGCCTTCGCGGAAGTCGCGATTGAAATAGATATTGCTGGTGCTCAAGGTAGCGCTGCTGTCTTCGACAAAACCCTGGGCCAGAGCGCCTTGCGCCATGAGGGTGGACGAGCCAAGCAGTAGTGCTGCGGGAATACGACGCGTAAAGTGCGACTTTGTCTGCATCAGATAAACTCCATTGTTGTTGTTGTACCGGGCGATCTTTGCGCCCTGAGTTGTACTACACCCGGGTGTTTGGGTGAGCATCAACAAATCCTAAGGCGCTAACCTTTCGTCAACCTTTCATACTGGCGAGCCCGGTTTGGCGGTGTACAATCGGTTGAAAAGCGACGAATAAAGAGGTTCTGCATTGCGCATTCTGCTGGTGGAGGACGACCCGGAACTGGCTGACAGCCTGACCCGCATGCTCAAAGCCGGGGGCTGGACCGTGGACACCCTGCATGATGGGGTAGTGGCCGATCAGGCGCTGCGCAATGAAGATTACGCGCTGGCCATACTCGACGTCGGTTTACCGCGCATGGAGGGGTTTGAAGTCTTGCGGCGCCTGCGCGAGCGCGGGCAGACGCTGGCGGTGCTGATGCTCACCGCCCGGGGCGAGGTCGCAGACCGGGTGCGCGGCTTGAACTTGGGCGCCGATGATTATCTGGCCAAACCCTTCGAACTCAGTGAGCTGGAGGCGCGCGTCAATGCGCTGCTGCGGCGCAGCCTGATGGGCGGCGAGCGCCAGCAGCACTGTGGCGAGCTGGTCTACGATCTGAATGACCGACGCTTTAGCCTGAGCGGTCAGCCGCTGCAATTGCCTTCCCGCGAGCATGCGGTGCTGGAAAACCTGATTGCCCGTCCGGGTCGCCTGATGAGCAAGGAACAGTTGGCCGGCAAGGTCTTCGGCCTGGATCAGGACGCCAACCCGGAGGCCATCGAAATCTATATCTCCCGGCTGCGGCGCAAGCTCGACGGCAGCCCGGTACGTATCGTCACCTTCCGCGGCCTGGGTTATCTGCTGGAAGCCAATCCGTGAAGGCGGCCGGCAGCCTGCGCGGCCGCCTGCTGCGCAGGCTGGCATTAATGCTCGCCCTGCTATTGGTGCTGGCAAGCACCGCGGCCTATTGGAATGCCCGCAGCGCCGCCGATACGGCCTATGACCGTTCACTGCTGTCTTCAGCGCGGGCAATTGCCGAGCGCCTCTATGACCAGGACGGCAAGTTGGTGGTAGAGGTCCCCTATATCGCACTGGACAACTTCGCCTACGACATCACCGGACGTTTGTATTATCAGGTGCTGGACCTGCAGGGTCAGTCGGTGTCGGGGTATGAAGACCTGCCTGGCCCGGATGCAGGCATTGAAATGACCCGCGACTACCCTGCCCTGGCCCGTTTCTACGATGCCGAATACCGCAGCACCGGTGTGCGGCTGGTCAGTTTGCTGCAGCCGATCAGCGGCGGCCCGGCGCAAGGCATGGCGGAAATTCGCGTTGCCGAGACCCTCGAGGCGCGTAACCGCATGGCGCATACCCTGCTACGCCAGTCATTGATCAATCTGGGTTTGCTGACGATCAGCGCGCTGCTGCTCGCCTGGTTGGCGGTCAGCGCAGCGTTGCGCCCGCTGCGACGCCTGCGTGAAGATGTAGCCGGGCGTGCCAGCGATGATTTGCGGCCTATCAGCACCAAAGGCTTGCAGCGCGAGGTGGCGCCGCTGGTCGAGTCGATCAATCACTTTACCGGACGGCTACGGGAGAACTTCGAGCGCCAGCGGGACTTTATCGCCGAGGCTTCGCACGAGCTGCGTACGCCACTCGCTGCGCTCAAGGCGCAAATCGGACTGGGGCTGCGCGCCGACCAGCCGGAAAGTTGGAAACAGGCCCTTCACGAGGCCGAACAGAGCACGGACCGCACCATACAGCTGGCCAATCGGCTGCTGTCGATGGCCCGCATCGAGCGCGGCGCGCGGGCGGTGGCTGAAGGCAGCGCCGAGCGCATCTCGATGCAACCGCTGGTTCAGGAACTGGCGATCAGCATGGTACCGCTGGCGCACGCGCAGCATATCGAGTTGGCGCTGGAGGCCGATCAACCCTTCGATGTCTGGGGCGAGCCGACACTGCTGCAGGAGTTGATCAGTAATCTGATCTCTAATGCTTTGCAGCACACGCCACCCGGCGGCCAGATCATTTTGCGCCTGCGCGCTCCGCGCTTGCTGGAAATAGAAGATACCGGCAGCGGCATCCCAGAAAGCGAACGGCAGAAGGTGTTCGAGCGCTTCTACCATCAGGGTGAGGGAACCGGCCTGGGGTTGTCGATTGTCGGCGAGATTTGCCGCGCTCACCGGGCCGATATCAGTTTGCACCAGGGGTCGCTGGGCGGTCTGCTGGTCAAGGTCGGCTTTCCGGACTGATCAGCAGAAGCGTCAGGCCGGCATAGGCATGCGGGTTTCGCCGCGCAACTTGACCACGTCCGCACGCGGTGATGCACCGAACATGCGACTGTACTCGCGGCTGAAATGCGAGGGGCTTTCATAGCCGACCCGGTAGCTCGCCGTAGCGGCTTCAAGCCCCTCGCTGAGCATCAGCCGCCGCGCCTCCTGCAGGCGCAACTTCTTTTGAAACTGTACCGGTGACATGCGCGTGACCTGCTTGAAGCTGTGGTACAGCGTCGATTCACTCATGTTCACGTTCTCCGCCAGCTCCCGCACCCGCAGGGGCTCGGCAAAGCGATCCTTGAGTACGGCTATGACGCGTGAAATCCGGTGTGACTGACTGTCGGCGGACACAAACTCGCGCATGCGTGAGCCCATCTCACCCACCAGCGCGCGGTAAATGATCTCGCGTTGAATCAGCGGTGCCAGTACACGCGCGTCAGTCGGAGAGTCGAGGAGTCGCACTAGCCGGGTCATCGCATCGAGAATGCCCAGATCAACCTGGGCGACACACAGGCCACAGGCTGAATAGGGGCAGTCGATAGGTTCACCGGGTACTGCCGAATCGCCCAATTGCAGTACCAGTTCAGCTACCTCGGCGGGGTCAATATTGATCTTCACGGCCAAAAAAGGGTTCTCCGGAGAGGCGTCCACCACGCGGCCATTCACCGGCAGGTCGACGCTGGAGACCATATAGCTGAGCGCGCCATAGATGATCTCCCGATCGCCCAGCTGCACAACTTTGCGACCCTGGGCGATCACGCACAGTGAAGGCTCATACACGGTGGACATGCAAGGGGTGGGGGCATCGACGCGAAACAGGTCGAGGCCCGGAATGTCGGTTTCATAGACGCCTTCCTGGGTCACTCTGGCGGAAACCAGGCCGGCGAGCTCCCGGCACATGGGCTCGGCTGGCAGCCGCATAGGGTCGAGCGCAGGAGCTGATGGGGCAGCGGTATTCATGGTTGACCTCCAAAGGCTTGCACGCAGTATATACAGGATCAGGTAAGGCAGATGACGCTTGTATGACTTTTGCAGGATTAGGCAATAAACCGACAGGATCGCGCAAACATGCGTAAATCAAGCCATATGACGGTGCGTTTGTTTGACTTGATGACCCATTATGGGGGAGGCGCTGCTCCTGCTTATTTATCTCTAAATAGAATTAGGCAATCATGCGGCAGTAATGCGCTATCCGCAGCCGGAGCACTGGCCGTATCGTTCGTCACTACCAAGGCGCGCTCTGCGTCTTTCTGTAAACGATTCAGATCAGTGACCCCGACGGGAAGTGAGAACCACATGCAAGCAATCACCCTCAAGGACGCCAAAGTGACTCTGCTTGGCGCCCTGTTACTGGCTGTTATGGCTGGCTGCGACGCTCAAGGCCAGGACAATGCTGTGCCCACAGCACCACCGCCGGAGGTTGAGGTCGCCGAGGTCCAGGCCGAACGGGTGACCCTCTGGGGTGCTTTCAGCGGCCGGATAGAGGCCCCGCAAACGGTGGAGCTGCGGCCGCGGGTCAGCGGCTATATTGATCGGGTCGCCTTTGAAGAGGGCGAACTGGTCAGCGAAGGCGACGTGCTCTTTGTTATCGATCCGCGCCCTTATAAGGCCCGTGAGCAATTGGCCCAGGCCGAACTGGCGCGCATGCGCAGCCAGTTAACGCTGGCCAGCAGCGAGGCCGCCAGATCCGAGCAGTTGTGGGAGCGCCGGGCGATCTCCCGCGAGGAGTTTGAACAGCGCAGCGCGGCGAAGAGCATGGCACAGGCGGCGGTGAATGCCGCGGCTGCGGCGCTGCAAAGTGCGCAACTGGATCTGGAGTACACACAGGTCAAGGCGCCGGTCAGCGGGCGCATCGGCCGCGCCCAGGTGACCCGCGGCAATCTGGCCAGTGCCGACACCACGCTACTGTCGACACTGGTATCGGTCGATCCGCTCTACGTATATTTTGAAAGTGATCAACAGACCGTGCAGGACAACCCGCACGGCCAGGCAGTGCCGGTGCGTATTGGGCTGGCAGGCGCGCAGGATTTCCCCTACCAGGGGCAACTGGACTTCGTCGATAACCAATACAACCCCCGCACCGGCACCCTGCAATACCGCGCGCAGGTGGCCAATCCAGACGGCGCCCTGCGCCCTGGTCAGTTTGCCCGGGTAGAAATGCCGGTGGCGGCAGCCAGTGCCGCGCTGCTGGTCGACCAAAAAGCACTGATGACCGATCAGGATCGCCGTTACCTGTATGTGCTGGATGACGATAACCGCGCCGAACGGCGTATTGTCGAAACCGGCCGCCGGGTGGATGGCTTGCTGGTGATCACTGAAGGGCTGGTCCCCGGGGAGCGCGTGGTGGTCAACGGTCTGCAGAAAATCGCTTTCCCTGGTATTGAAGTGCTGCCGCAGCAGGTAAATATGCGTCGCGGTCCAGCACCATTGGTCGTCGCGATAGCACCTTGAGGCAATAACGCTCCTTTTACTTTCTTTTATTCCACTGATACGGGCGCGTCTTTCGGGCGTGTTCCGGGAGGCTGTTGCCGTGAATTTTTCGCGTTTCTTCGTAGACAGGCCGATCTTTGCCTCGGTGCTGTCGATCATCATCTTTGTGGTCGGGCTGATCAGCATTCCGTTGCTGCCGGTCAGCGAGTATCCCGAGGTGGTACCGCCCAGTGTGCTGGTCAGCGCCAGTTATCCGGGCGCCAACCCCAAGACCATTTCCGAGACTGTGGCCACGCCGCTCGAGGAAGCCATTAACGGCGTCGAGGACATGATCTACATGAAGTCGGTCGCCGGCAGTGACGGCAGTCTGGCGCTGACGGTGACGTTCGCGCTGGGTACCGATCCGGATCAGGCCCAGGTGCAGGTGCAGAACCGCGTATCTCAGGCGCTGCCGCGCCTGCCCGAGGATGTACGCCAGCTCGGCGTGACCACCCAGAAGCAATCACCCAATCTGATGATGGCGGTGCATTTGACCTCGCCGGACGACAGTCTGGACGCCACCTATATACGTAACTATGCGGTCCTGCATATTCGTGACGAGCTGGCGCGGATTCCCGGTGTGGGTCAGGCCGGCCTGTTTGGCGCCGGTGACTACGCGATGCGCCTGTGGATCGACCCGCAGCGTGCCGCCGCGCTGGGTATTACTGCAGGCGATATCAGTGCCGCAGTGCGTGAGCAGAATATTCAGGTCTCGGCTGGACAGATTGGTGCGCCGCCGATGCCGAATGGTTCCGATATGCTGATTTCGATCAACGCCCAGGGCCGCCTGGAAACCGTCGAGGAGTTTGAGAATATCGTGCTGAAGACCGGGGGCCAGGGCGAAGTGACCTTGCTCAAGGATGTAGCCCGTATCGAGCTAGCCTCATCACAGGATGCACTGCGGGCGCTGCTGAATGGCCGTCAGGCGGTGGCACTGCCGATCTTTCAGGCGCCAGGGTCCAATTCCCTGGATGTGTCGGCGGCGGTACGCGAGAAGATGGCCGAGCTGCAGGCGGACTTCCCTGAAGGCTTGAGCTGGGAAGTGGCGTACGACCCAACCGTATTTGTCAGTACCTCGATCAAGGCGGTGATCATTACCTTGCTCGAAGCCGTTGCGCTGGTGGTATTGGTGGTGATCCTGTTCCTGCAGACCTGGCGCGCTTCGCTGATTCCGTTACTGGCGGTGCCGGTCTCGATTGTCGGTACTTTTGCGGTGCTGCTGCTGATGGGTTTTTCCATCAATACTCTGACGTTGTTCGCCATGGTACTGGCCATCGGTATCGTGGTGGACGATGCCATCGTGGTGGTGGAAAACGTCGAGCGCAATATCGAGGCCGGCCTGGCACCGCTGGCTGCAGCGCATCAGGCTATGCGCGAAGTAAGTGGGCCGATCGTGGCGATCAGCCTGGTGCTCTGCGCAGTGTTTGTGCCCATGGCCTTTCTGGACGGTATCACCGGTCAGTTCTACCGCCAGTTCGCGATGACTATCGCCATCGCTACGGTTATTTCGGCGATCAACTCGCTGACCTTGTCGCCGGCTCTGGCGGCGGCACTGCTCAAGCCGCACGGGGCACCGCCGGATCTGCCTGCGCGGATCATCAACCGCTTATTCGGCTGGATATTCCGTCCGTTTAACCGTTTTTTTCTACGCAATGCGCAGCGCTACGAGTCGCTTGTAGGTCGCAGCCTGAGTCGCAGAGGACTGGTTTTTGGGGTGTATGTGCTGCTGCTCGGCGGCACCGCATTGATGTTCAATCAGGTACCCGGCGGTTTTATTCCGACCCAGGACAAGACCTACCTGATTGGCAGCATTCGTTTGCCTGAAGGGGCGTCGCTAGACCGCACCGAAGCAGTCGCGCGGCGGGTTAGTGAACTGGCGCTGAATACCGAAGGCGTGTCCGATGCGGCCGCTTTTGTTGGCTTCAACGCACTGCAGGGCACCAACACACCTAACGTCGGCACCGTGTTTATTCTGTTCGATGATTTCTCGGTGCGCGATCGCACCGCGCAGGCGATCTCGGATGACCTCAACGCGCAACTGGGTGGGATTAACGAAGGCTTCGCGATTACCTTTATGCCGCCACCGGTATTTGGCCTGGGTGCCGGTTCGGGCTACTCGCTGTATATCCAGGATCGTCGTGGCGCCGGTTATGGCGAGCTGCAGACCGCGACCAATGATCTGGCCCTGGCCCTGAGCGAAACGCCGGGCATGTTCTACCCCTTCAGTTCCTACCAGGCCAATGTGCCGCAACTGGACGCCGACGTGGATCGCATGCAGGCCAAGGCGCAGGGCGTGCAGTTGGACGACCTGTTCGGCAGCCTGCAGTTGTATTTCGGCTCGCAGTACATCAACGACTTCAATCTGTTTGGTCGTACTTACCGCGTTATGGCCCAGGCTGATGCGCCGTTCCGTGATGACCCCAGCGACATTGACCACCTTTATACGCGTAACGCCAATAATGAGATGGTGCCGCTCAATACCATGGTCACCCTGCGCGAGAGCTTCGGGCCGGACCCGGTGATCCGCTACAACGGTTATCCGGCGGCCGACTTGATTGGCCAGTCAGATCCGGCCGCGCTCTCCTCGGCGCAGACGCTGGCAGCCGTAATGGCGGTAGCGGATGAGGTATTGCCCGCTGGCATGACTCTGGAATGGACTGACTTGAGCTTCCAGCAAGTGACCCAGGGCAATGCGGCCATGGTGGTGTTCCCGCTGGCCTTGCTGCTGGTGTTTCTGGTGCTCGCTGCTCTGTATGAAAGCTGGGTAATGCCGCTGGCGGTGATTCTGATCGTGCCGATGTGTTTGCTCGCGGCGCTGTTCGGTGTGTGGATGGTCGGCGGCGACAACAATATCTTTGTCCAGGTCGGGTTGGTGGTGTTGATGGGCTTGGCGTGCAAGAACGCGATCCTGATCGTCGAATTTGCTCGTGAACTGGAAATTCAAGGCCGCGACACCGTGAGTGCCGCGCTGGAAGCCAGCCGTCTGCGGCTGCGCCCAATCATCATGACCTCGGTGGCCTTTATTGCCGGTGTCGTGCCGCTGGTATTGGCCTCCGGCGCCGGTGCCGAGGTGCGCAACGCCATGGGCATCACGGTGTTCACCGGGATGATCGGTGTGACGCTGTTCGGCCTGCTGTTGACCCCGGTGTTTTATGTGGCCCTGAGGACCCTGGCCAAAGGCTTTGAGCATAAGGCTGTGAAGCTTGAAGGAGGCTCACATGAATAAGCTGACCATGACGCTGTTATTGGCGTCGTTGTTAAGTGCCTGCGCGGTGGGACCGGACTACCAGCCCCCTGCGTCGGTGTCACTGGAGCGGTTTGCCCATGATCAGAATGAGGAGGAAGTGACGACGGCTAGCCTGGAGTTAAGCAACGAGCAGCGATTCTGGCAGGGCTTTCAGGACCCGCTGCTGGCGCAATTGATTGAGCAAGCGCTGACGGACAATCAGGATCTTCAGGCGGCGCTGGCGCGCTACCAGGAGGCTGAAGCGCTGCTACGCGGTGCTCGGCGCGATCAATTGCCGAGTGTAACGGCGGGTGCTGGCGTCTCAGGGCAGCGCCTGGCGGAAGTGGAGCGCAGCCAGCCTGATCAGGAACGCCTGGAGCTGTATCAGGCGGGTGTAGCATTGAGCTGGGAGCTGGATCTTTTCGGACGTCTGCGGCGCGCTACTGAAGCCTCCGAGGCTGAGTTGCAGGCGGCAGGCGCCGACAGACAGACATTGCAGGTTGCGCTCGCTGGCCAGTTGGCCAGCAGCTACTTCCAGTTGCGTGGCCTGCAGCAGCAGCGGCGGGTGGCTGAAGAGAATGTGGGTTTGCAGCAGGCCTCACTGGATATCGTCAGCGCCCGCCTGGAGGCTGGTCGTGGCACCCTGTTTGACCAGGTCCGTGCGCGCGCTCAGCTGGATGCGACCCGCGCAGCCATTCCTGAGATCAATGCCGGCATTGGCGCGGCCATGCATCGGCTCGGCGTGCTAACCGGCCAGGCGCCTACCGCACTGATGTTGCAGCTCGCAGTACCGGGTGCTTTGCCTGAGAGCACGCCTTCGATCGCCGCTGGCAGCCCCGGCGATGTGTTGCGTCGGCGGCCAGATATTCAGGCGGCAGAGCGCCGGCTAGCAGCAGCCAGTGCGCGCATTGGTGTTGCCAGTGCCGACCTGTTTCCGCGCTTCACGTTGCAAGGCCTGCTGGGCTCCCTGGCTGGCAATGGCTCGGATCTGTTCACTGGCGGCGCTCGTACCGGGAGGGTAGCGCTGGGTATCGATTGGAGCTTCCTCGACCGGGCGCAGGTGCAGGCACGTATTGATATCGCTGATGCGCAGTCTGCAGCACTACTGGCAGATTATCGGCAAACTGTTTTGCTGGCGCTGGAGGAAACCGAAACCTGGCTACTGCGCTATCAGCAGTCGCATGAACGCGCGGCTTTGCTGCAGAGTGCCACCGATGCTGCCACCCAGGCGGTCGAGCAGGCGCGTGACCGTTATGACCAGGGCTTTATCGGTTATTTCGAATTGCTCGCTGCGGAGCAGGAGCTGACGGGTATGCGTGACAGTCTGGTGCAAAGCCGGACCGCAATGGTGCTGGCGATGGTCAACGTTTATCGGTCGTTGGCCGGAGCGCCGTTGCCTGGTTAGACCCCCGATTAAACCATGGGAATCCAAGATGCAGATGCGCAAAAACCGCTCCCTAGGGAAGCGGTTTTTGAGTTTTGCGCGTTTTTTGTGGTGCTACTAAACCTTGGGTCGTCGACCCAGGATCAGTGAAACCACGAAGAGCACCAGGAAGACCAGGAACAAAATCTTGGCAATCCCTGTTGCGGTGCCTGCAATACCACCAAAGCCCAGTACGGCGGCGATGATGGCGATAATCAGAAATGTAACAGCCCAACTCAGCATAGTAAGTTCTCCTTTAAATAGGGCTTGCGCCCAGCCTAGGCCAGCACAAGGCTAGCCATTACAGGCTGCACCAGGTCAACTGCGCCTGTGCCGCCCTAGTGTTGCCCATCTATTACTCGGTGGCTTTTTTCAGTGCGCGCATGCGGTCATGACAAGCCCGAACTTTGGGCATTTCCAGTACCAACAGTGTACGTACATCGGCTTCGGACTCTTCCAGCGCTTCTTCAAACGCATGCAGGATACGGTCCTCGGCCTCTTCCAATTGGCCGATGTAAGTTGCATCTTCATCGCTGGAAATCATGGCTCGGGTATCGGCATAGATCTGACGGCATTTGCCGGCAAAGGTGCCACCTGTGGCTGGCTGCTCGTGATTGGCCGCTACTTTCAGCGACAGCGCCTGGATCACTTCGGTTTTGGCCAGCGCCATATCACTGAACAGGCTCTGCAGACCGATATCCTTGACCTCTTCACGGGCGTGCTCATAGAAGCGCTGTCCGTCGCGGGTGATTTCAATCAGTTCATTCAGTTGCGCGGTTTTGTTCGTCATCGTCGTTCTCCAAGTGCTTCACGTCGCTTGTGGCGGCGCTTACAGCAGCCACCGGCCGGGATTGACCGGTGGTTTGAATCGTTGACTTTTTAGCCAGCTACATTCAGAGCAGAGGCGTTCACGTCAGTTACGCCGCGAATATTGCGAGCGGTCTCGACCGCCAGCTCTTTCTCGGCTGCGGTGTTGACTTCGCCGCTCAGGGTGACCTGACCATTCTTGGTCTCTACTTTAATATCCAGGCCATCCAGGTTGCGGCTGAACAGGAAGCTGGATTTCACCTTGCTGGTGATCCAGGTATCGGAGACCGCATCGCTAGCGTCGTCTGCTGTGTTCTGTGCCTTGGCAGCAGTAGTCGCTTCGCCACTGACGGTAATGTTGTTTTGCACATCACGCACGCCATCGGTATTGGCCGCCAGGCGTTCGGCCAGTTCTTTGGCTTCGTCTGACTGGGCAGTACCTTCCAGGGTGACTACACCGTTGCGGGTGGTGACCTTGATGTCCAATCCTTCAGTGTTGCTATTCCACAGCAGCTTGGACTTCACGCTGGCGGTGGTGGTGGCGTTGTCGAAGCGCTGCGACATGGACTTGTCTGAGCGCTCGGTGCGCTCGGCATCGGAAGCCACAGTCAACTGATTGTCGACTTTTTCGACACCTTCTACGCTCAAGGCAACTTCCTCAGCCAGATCGCGATCCACGTCGCTTTCCACTTCGCCGGTCAGCACTGCGGTGCCATTGTTCACTTCGACGTCAATGCGGAAGGGGTTGAGGTGGCGGTTGAGGGCGATAGCCGTAACAACAGAGCCTTCCTGGCGTGCTTCGCTCAGTTGGCGGCGGGTGTCGCCGTCGTCGGCGAAGGCGGCCATTGGGGACAGGGCAATGATGCCGGCAGTGGCCGTGGCCAGGGCGAGTGTTTTTAGCTTGTGCATGGGTATTCTCCGTATATGTATCGCAAAATGGCTGTTTTGCAGCCGTACACTGGTATCGCAAGCGCTGTGCCAAGCAGTTGGAACATTTAATTTTGTTTAAAATCAGTTGGTTAAAAAATACAGCTGGTGCAATGCAGCATGCAGGCTGCATGATCGCGTTTTGGTTGCCGTGCAACTTGCACGAAACTTCAGGGGCTAAATCTGGAAATGAGGTCAGGAGCGGAAAAAATGGATGCGGCAGAACAACCGTGCGGACGTATTCTTCTGGTTGATGACGAATCAGCCATTTTGCGCACTTTCCGTTATTGCCTGGAAGACGAAGGCTATCAGGTAGCCACCGCAAACTCGGCGGCGAAAGCGGAAACGCTTCTCCAGCAGCACGTTTTTGATTTGTGCTTTTTGGACTTGCGTCTCGGCGAAGACAGCGGGCTGGCCGTACTGGCGCAGATGCGGCTGTTGGCGCCGTGGATGGCCGTGGTCATAGTTACCGCACACTCGGCGGTGGATACCGCCGTGGATGCCATTCAGGCGGGCGCTTCAGATTACCTGGTCAAACCGTGCAGCCCAGAACAACTGCGCATGAGCGCGGCCAAGCAGCTCAAGGCCCGGCAATTGGCTGCTCGAATTGAACAGCTTGAAGGGCAGGTTGGCAAGCCGCAGGAAGGCCACGATTCAAGATCGCCGGCGATGATGGCGATTCTTGATACCGCCCGGCAGGTCGCCTCTACCGATGCCAATATCCTGATTCTGGGCGAATCCGGCACTGGCAAGGGGGAGCTGGCCAAGGCGATGCACAAGTGGAGTCAGCGTGGAAAGAAGTCGTTCGTAACCATTAACTGTCCGTCCCTGTCGTCGGAACTGATGGAAAGTGAGCTGTTTGGGCACACCAAAGGGGCCTCTACCGGCGCCAGTGAGAATACCTTGGGGCGGGTTAGCCAAGCAGACGGAGGCACGCTTTTTTTAGATGAGATAGGCGATTTTCCGCTCACGTTACAGCCGAAGTTGCTTCGATTTATCCAGGACAAGGAATTTGAGCGGGTTGGTGACCCAGTCACTCGGCATGCCGATGTGCGGATTCTGGCGGCGACCAACCGCAGCCTGAAAAACATGGTCGAGGAAGGGCGTTTTCGCGAGGATCTGCTCTATCGCCTGAATGTCATCACGCTCACCCTGCTGCCGTTGCGCGAACGAGTCGAAGACATTGCCGAACTGGCCGAGCGCTTTCTGCTGCGCTTCGTCAAGGCATACAGTACGCCGGCGCGGGAGTTTAGCGAGGATGCAATGGCGGCTCTTTTGAGCTATCCGTGGCCAGGCAACATACGTGAATTGCGTAATGTGATCGAGCGGGCCAGCATCATTTGCACCGATGACCAGGTTCAAGTAAGCCACTTGGGTTTCAGCGAGCCGGCGCTAAACAGCGCGCCGCGGGTAGGGGACGAGTTGAGCCTGGATCAACTCGAGAGAGCCCATATTGCTGCGGTGCTGGCCAATAGCGAGACCCTGGATCAAGCGGCAAAAACGCTTGGCATCGATGCTTCTACCTTGTATCGCAAGCGCAAGCAGTTGGCTCTATGAAGTTACGCAGCCGATTGTTCCTCAGCAGCAGTGCGCTGCTAACGGTGGCCGTCGTCGGCTTGCTACTGGGTTTGTTCAGCGTATTGCATCTTACCAAGACGCAGAACACCGCAATGACCCGCAATCTGAGCATTATTCAGGCGACTCTTGGTTTGAGCCATGAACTCAGCCGTCAGGTGACTTTGTTGCTGGCTGAGAATCTGGATAGAGAGGCCTTGGCGGCGTCCGATGGGCATTTCCGCAATTGGCTGGATACCGCTGCTGCTAGCGCGATGAACGACGCTGATATCCAGGCGACCGAGGAAATCCGTTATAGCTATGCTACTTACAGCCTGCTGATCAGCGAGCCTTTCGCCGTCCGTCGTGAGTTGTTGCGCAACGATGAGTTCGGCCGCGCCGTGGATGCGATGCGTGATCGCATCAGCGCGGTGCAGATGCGTTATGTGACCCAGGTAGAAGCGGCCGAGCAAAGTTCGCGCGAGCGGGCGTGGCTGGTAGCCGGTCTCATGGGCTTGATCGCCATTGCCGTATTGCTGATCGGCCTGATTACCGCTAACAGCATCGCCCAACGTTTTGGTCGCCCTATTGAGTCTTTGGCCAGAGCTGCTGACCAGATTGGTAAGGGCGACTTCAAGGTAGTGCTGCCTATTTCGCCGATTGCCGAGATGTCGACCCTGGCCAAACGTTTCGGGCTCATGGCTGCTTCGCTGGAAGAATTTCGCAGCAGTGATATCGCGGCGCTGCAAGCCGAGCAGAAGCGTCTGCAGGCAGTATTGGACAGCATTGATGACGGGCTGTTGATTTTTGACTGCGCGGCGTATATCGAGCACATCAACCCGGTAGCGCAGCGCCAGCTGAGTTGCGACGAGAGCCATTTGGGTCAGCAGCTGGGGGCAGTGCTTGGTCTGCCCGAGCTGGATGAGCAATTGCACAAGCTCCTCCAGGACGATTATCAAGAGCATGGCGAGCAGGACTTGCAGATTGAGGCAGATGGTGAGGTGCGCATGCTCAGCTACCGGCTGTCTTCGGTTATCCATGATGAAGGGCATTTTGTCTGTGCGGTCATGGTGCTACGTGATGTGACTGAGCAACGTGCGTTCGAGCGGGTGCGTAGCGAATTTGTGTTACGCGCGTCACACGAGCTGCGCACGCCAGTAGCCGGGATGCATATGGCCTTTGCCCTGTTGCAGGAGGGTGCAAATGCAGCCCCTGGCAGCCGTGAATCGGAGTTGATGACCACCGTCGATGAGGAAATGCGTCGCTTGGTACATCTGATCAATGACTTGCTGAATTTCTCACGCTACCAGAATGGCTTGCAGAAGATCGACCCAGCCCCCTGTGATCTTGAACCGCTGCTGGCTAATACGCAGCAGCGTTTTAAGGAGCAGGCCGGTGAGCGGGACATCACTATCAGCATCGAAACCGAAGGCGAGTTGCCCAAGGTGGAGCTGGATCGGCTACAGATCGAGCGGGTACTGGATAACCTGATCGGCAATGCGCTGCGTCACACCGACACGGGAGGGCAGATTATTCTGCGAGCGCGGCGCAAGTCCGAGCGCGTTATCATTGGTATTGAAGATAATGGCGAGGGCATTCCGTATAGCCAGCAGGCGCGGGTCTTCGAACCTTTTGTCCAGGTCGGTGGCAAGAAAGGCGGCGCGGGCCTGGGTCTGGCTCTGTGCAAAGAAATTGTACAACTGCATGGTGGCTATATGGGCGTGCTGTCCAAGCCCGGCAAAGGCGCACACTTTTATCTGGCTTTACCGCTTTGACGTGTTTAGTAACAGGCCTCCACGAACCTGCAGCTGGGTTTGTGGGTCAAATGGCGTAGAGTTGTATTTCCAATCGACCTATGGCGGGTGACCATGATGTTTGCTTATCAATTGCGCGCTCCTCAGCAACAGGCTCCGATCAAATTTCTGCTACTAGGGGCCGCTGTCTTGCTCCTGGCGGCCTGTCAAACAGCGCCGATTCAGCGCGACTTCGACACCAGTCGGGACTTCACCCAGTACCGCACCTGGAGTTGGGCTGAGCCGGACGTCAACTATTTGCCGGAGAACGACCCACGAATCCGCAGTGACCTGACCAGCCAGCGCATTCGCGAGGCGGTCAGTGGTCAGCTCGACGTCCGTGGGTTGCGACCCGCACAGCCAGGCCAAGGGGCTGATCTGGACGTCAAGGTCTACGTGATCAGCGAGCTGCGCAAGGATAACGTAACCACCAGCTACGGCGGCTCCTTTGGTACTTACTGGGGCGGCTGGGGTGGTGGTTGGGGCGGCGGTCCTGGTTATGCGGAAACGCGGTCAGTGGATTACCAGGTCTTTACCCTGCAAATCGATTTGCTCGACGACGGCCAGCTAGTGTGGCGTGGCAGTGATGAGCAACAGATGCGCAATACCGCGCTGTCACCGGCTGAGCGCTCGCAGCAGATTCAGGAAATGGTCAGCAAGATTCTGGGTGGCTTCCCGCCCTACTGATCCTGACCACCTCCTCGCGCTCAGCGCCCTTTGAGCGAGCCCAGCACGCCACGGAGAATCTGTCGGCCCAGTTGTGTGCCAATCGCTCTGGCCGCGCTGCGGCCCATGGAAGTAGCCATGTCGGTCCAGGTGGAGGATGTGGTTGCCGACTTGTTGCGCGTTTTGGCCTGAGTGCGTGCTTGCTCCTGCGTTCGGGTCTTGGCGGTTTCTTCCGAGAGTGCTTTTTCCGCCTGAGCCTGAAGGATTTCATAAGCCGATTCGCGGTCCAGCTCCCGATCATAAACTCCGGCCAGCACTGAGTTCTTGATCACATCAGCTCGCTCCTGCTCGCTTATCGGACCCATCTGGCTTGCGGGTGGGCGAACCAATACGCGCTGTACAGGGGTAGGCACCCCTTTTTCGTCCAGTAGTGAGACCAAGGCTTCGCCAACTGCGAGTTCGGTAATCGCCTGTTCGGTATCTAGCTCCGGATTGCTGCGGAAAGTGTGTGCGGCGCTACGCACCGCTTTTTGATCTTTGGGGGTAAAGGCGCGTAATGCGTGCTGTACGCGGTTACCGAGCTGGCCGAGTATCGATTCGGGCACATCCAGCGGGCTCTGGGTAACAAAGTACACCCCTACCCCCTTGGAACGGATCAGGCGCACTACCTGCTCAATGCGCGCCACCAGGCTTTTCGGCGTATCGGCGAACAGCAGGTGAGCTTCGTCGAAGAACAGCACAAAGCGTGGTTTGTCGGCATCGCCGACCTCCGGTAGTTGTTCGAACAGCTCGGATAGCAGCCATAACAGAATGCTTGAGTAGGCCAGCGGGCTGTCGCGATAGAGTCGCGCAGCGTGCAGAATATTCACCACACCACGGCCCTGTGCGTCGGTTTGCAGAAAATCTTCCAGGGTCACCGCGGGCTCGCCAAACAGTTTCTCACCACCCTGATTGTCGAGGTTCAGCAGCGCGCGCTGGATGGCGCCGATGCTGGCAGCCGACACGTTGCCGTAACGCGGCCCAATCTCGGCGCGCTGTTCGTTGATATACGTGAGCATCGCTCGCAGATCTTTGAGATCCAACAATAGCCAGCCATTATCATCGGCGACCCGAAAGAGGATTTGCAGCACGCCGCTTTGTGTCTCGTTCAGATTCAACAGTCTTGCCAGCATCACTGGCCCGAAGTCGCTGATGGTCAAGCGCAAGGGGTGCCCATGCTCGCCGTGAACGTCCCAGAACACCGTGGGTGCGCCTCTTGCCGTCATGGGACCCAGGCCGACCTTGTCCGCCCGCTGCTGGAGCTTGTCGCTGAGCACGCCGGGCTTGGCAATACCGGAGAAGTCGCCTTTGATATCCGGCACCAGCACCGGCACACCCAGGTCAGAAAAAGCCTGCGCCATCACTTGCAGGGTAATGGTCTTGCCAGTGCCGGTAGCACCGGCCACCAGGCCGTGGCGGTTGGCCATGCGCGGCACGAGACTCACCGAGCCATAAGCGTTGCCGCCGATCAATAGCGTCTGGGGATGGCCATCAGGCATGGATACAGGCTCCTGCGGGAAGGGGTTGCAGAGCTAGTTTAGACTGTTTCGCGCTGGCCTGGGGCTGCCCGCCCGAGACTACCCATCGAACACTGCTTACAGTCGGTGGCTCAGAAGTTGGCCGGTGTGGTCGCGCTGATCAACAGGCAAGGTGCCTCGAAGGGATTGCGAAAACGATGTGGTTGATTGCTGTCGAAGTAGTAGCTGTCACCCGTATCCAGGATGAAGACTTCATTGCCGACAGTCACTTCGAGCTGCCCACTGACGACGGTACCGGCTTCCTCACCCTCGTGATTGAGCATGTCCGGGCCAGTGTCGGAGCCTGGCGGATAGGTTTCGTTGAGAAATGAGAAAGCGCGGTTGGCGTGGCCTTTGCCGACCAGCTTCATGGTCACCTCGCCGGTGCCGATATCCAGCAGCTCCTCCGCGCGGTAGACGACCTTGCGTGGATTATCGTCCTCCACCTCAAGAGAAAAGAAATCCACCAGCGACATCGGAATACCTGCCAGCACCTTTTTCAACGAGCTTACCGAAGGGCTGACACTGTTTTTCTCGATCATGGAAATAGTGCTGTTGGTCACGCCTGCTCGCTTGGCCAGTTCACGCTGGGACAGGCCCTTGAGCTTTCTTATGGTCTTGAGTCGGGCACCCACGTCCAATATCACTTCCTCCGGATAGTCATTAGAGCGGCTAATGCCAGGAATGATTGCATGGCTGTTCAGAATTTACAACGGATCCACGTGGATGTTTGAACACCTGTTAAGATGGGCGGTCATATAGCCGAATCTTATTGCCACGCTCTTGTTGTCACACTATTTATTGCCCCTGCTCATATTATTTCCCCTGCTCATAGTCTGGCCACAGCGTGGCCAACACCGTCTTACGAGGAATGCCGAATGGATCTGGAAGACCTGCATTTGACACTGCGTACCCTGCAGCCCAGTGATTATCCGCAGCTCAAGGTGCTCATGGACAAGGTCTATGACGACATAGGCGGTGCGTGGCCGAAAAAAACCATTACCCGCTTGATCAGTGACTTTCCGGACGGCCAACTGGCTCTGGTGGACGCCGATAAACTGATTGGCGTAGCCCTGAGTGTGATGGTCGACTATGACGTGTTCTCCGATCCGCATCGTTATCAGGATCTGATCGGTACCACCGAGATCATCCCGAACAAGGCCGATGGCGACGCTATCTACGGGCTGGACGTATTGATTGATCCCGAGTATCGCGGTCATCGTCTTGGCCGCCGCCTGTACGAGGCGCGTAAGGAATTGTGCCGTTCGCGCAACCTGCAGGCGATCCTGGCCGGCGGGCGCATCCCCGGTTATCACTTGCATGCCGACGAGATGAAGCCCAGCGAATATATCGAGGCGGTAGACCGCAAGGAAGTGCACGATCCGATCTTGTCTTTCCAGTTGTCCAATGACTTTCAGGTCAAGCGTCTGTTGCGTCGATACCTGCCAGAAGACAAGAAGTCGATGGGTTACGCCACTCTGCTGGAGTGGAACAATATTCTCTATGAGGCGCAGGAGTCCTTGCTGCAGATCAACCGCACCCAGGTACGCGTGGGTGCCGTGCAGTGGCAGATGCGCCGCTTTGCTTCGGTCGAGGCGGTGCTGGAGCAGGTCGAGTATTACGTTGATGCGCTATCGGATTACGGCAGCGATTTCGCGGTGTTCCCGGAGCTGTTCAATGCGCCCCTTATGGGCCTGCGTGATCAGACCGATGATGTCGAAGCCATCCGTTTCCTGAGCAGCTTTACCGAGCGTTTTCGCTCGGAAATGTTGCGCATGGCGGTCAGTTACAATATCAATATCATTGCCGGTTCTATGGTCGAGGAAGGCGAGGATGGGCGTCTGTACAACGCCGCCTACTTGCTGCGCCGCGACGGCTCCGAGGAGCGCCAGGCCAAGCTGCATATTACCCCGCAGGAACGTCGTGACTGGATTATTCAGGGCGGTGACGACCTTCAGGTATTCGACACTGATGCCGGCCGTGTCGGCATTCTGATCTGTTACGACGTCGAGTTCCCCGAGCTCGGTCGGCTGTTGGCCGATCAGGATATGGATCTGCTGTTTGTGCCTTTCTGGACCGATACCAAAAACGGCTATCTGCGCGTTCGCCATTGCGCCCATGCCCGGGCGATTGAAAACGAATGCTACGTCGTGCTTTGCGGCAGCGTTGGCAACGTGCCGTCGATCGAGAACCTGGGTATCCAGTATGCCCAGTCGGCGGTTTTCTCGCCCTCGGACTTCCAGTTCCCGCATGACGCGCTGCTCAACGAGACCACGCCGAATACCGAGATGATCTTCTTTTCCGACCTGGACTACAGCCGCCTGAAGCTGGTGCGCAATGAGGGGTCGGTGACCAATCTCAAGGATCGCCGCAGTGATCTGTTCAGCCTCAAGTGGAAAAAGAAGAAGAAGAAGAAATAAACCGCCGCGGCACTCGGTTCAGGTTGCAGAATAATTGGTAGGCAATAGTGCCAGCGTGGCGTGCAACCTCGCTGGCACTTAAGCCCTCACCCCACAAGAGCACGTCGCTGCCCAGGCCGGATTGCGGCAGGTCAGTCAAATCCAGCGTCAGCATATCCATCGACACCCGACCGATTATTTGGCTGCGCTGGCCGTCTACCAGCACGGGCGTGCCGTCTACGGCATGGCGCGGATAGCCGTCGGCATAGCCCATGGCAACCACGCCGACGCGGGTGGGTCGTTGGGTGATAAAGCGTGAACCATAACCAATCGGCTCGCCGGTGGGCAGTTCGCGTACGGCGATGACTTTTGATTGCAGTTGCATGACCGGCCTGAGTCGGGCTGCGATGTCCTGATCAAACTCGAACGGCGTTACGCCATAGAGCATGATGCCCGGGCGCAGCCAATCGCCGTGGGCCTGCGGCCAGGCCAGTACGCCGGGCGAATTGCACAGGCTGGTCGGGCCGTTCAGATTCTGGGTAGCGCGCTTGAAGGTTGCCAGCTGTTCTTCGGTGCGCCCGGTTGCCGGTTCGTCGGCGCGGGAGAAATGCGTCATGCTGGTCAAGCTGGCAACGTTCTGGCTGCGCTCAAGCTGCTGCCATGTGCTCGCATATTCGGCGGGTTCAAAGCCCACGCGGTGCATGCCGCTATCGAGCTTCAGCCAGATATGCAGTGGCGCGCCGAGTTGGGCGCCAAGCAGGTCCTGCACCTGCCTGTGATGGTGCACCACGCTCCAGAGTTGATGCTCGACGATCAACGGCAATTCGCTGGCTTCAAACCAGCCTTCCAGCAACAGAATCGGCTGGTTAATGCCGGCGGCGCGCAGCTCCAGTGCTTCTTCGATGCAGGCTACGGCAAACGCATCGGCGTCATCAGCCAGGGCCTGGGCGCACTCCAGCGCGCCGTGGCCATAGGCATTGGCCTTGAGCACAGCAAAGGCGCGGCGCCCGCTCAGGCCTTTGGCTAGCTGGTAGTTGTGGCGCAGGGCATCAAGGTCGATCAGGGCGTGGGCTGGGCGCATGCTGGCTTCTTGTCAAAAAATGCGGGGCTGGAAAGCCCCGCCAAGGCCTAGATTATCAGACCCTGGTGCCGCGCGGGAGCCAGGGCCAGAGGGGAGCATCACTCAGACTGCGGCGATGACCGACATTTCCACCAGGATCTCCGGTTCGCAGAGCAGCGCCTCGACGGTCGCGCGGGCAGGTGCGGTGCCAATGGGCAGCCACTGGTCCCAGACGCGGTTCATTGCCTCAAAGTCGGCATTGATGTCTTTCAGGTAGATGGTCACCGAGAGTATCCGTGTCTTGTCACTGCCAGCGTCAGCCAGCAGTTTTTCGATCGCCTGCAGGGTGCTGTGGGTCTGGGTTGCGGCGTCCTTGTCCAGGTCCTCATCGGCAGCCACCTGGCCAGCCAGATAGACAGTATCCTGATGAACCACAATCTGGCTCATACGCTGATTAGTGTGCAGGCGTTGTACTGACATGCCGGCGAATCTCCTTGTGAGTGGTGTAACGGTCCAGACCAAGGCCTTCGGTGCGAATGGCCGGGGTGCGACCGCTGATCAGATCGGCGAGTAATTGGCTGGAACCGCAGGACATGGTCCAGCCTAGTGTGCCGTGGCCAGTGTTCAGAAACAGATTGCGCAGCGGGCTGGCGCCAATGATCGGCGTGCCGTCCGGGGTCATGGGTCGGAAGCCGGTCCAGAAACTCGCCTCTTGCAACTGCCCGCCCTGTGGAAACAGGTCACTGACCACCATCTCCAGTGTAGCGCGACGTTTGGCCCGCAAGCTGCTGTCGAAACCGCTCAGCTCAGCCATGCCACCCACCCGAATGCGGTCGGCAAAGCGTGTCATCGCGACCTTGTAGGTCTCATCCATCACCGTGGACACGGGTGCCATGGCGTCGTTGGAGACCGGCAAGGTAAGAGAGTAGCCCTTGACCGGATAGATCGGCGCTTCAATGCCCAGCGGCCGCAGCAACTGGGGTGAATAGCTGCCTAAGGCCAAAACGTAGTTATCGGCTTGCAGCACCTGGCCATCAACCAGTACGCCGGTAATGCGATCGCCGTCGGTCAGCAACTCCTGAATATTCAGGTTATAGCGGAACACAACGCCTTGTTCAGCGCATCTGGCCGCCAGGCCGGTGGTGAACAGATGGCAGTCACCGGTTTCATCATTGGGCAACCGCAGGCCGCCGACAATTTTCTCGGCACTGGGCGCCAGGCCCGGTTCGTAGCTGACGCAACCGGCGCGGTCGAGCAGTTGATAGGGTACGCCGCAACTATCCAGTACGGCCACGTCCTGCGCGGCGGCGTCGAGCTGTTTCTGGGTGCGGAACAGCTGTAGAGTGCCCTTTTCCCGGTGTTCGTACTCGACTCCCGCCTCCTCGCGCAGGCCCATCAGACAGTCGCGGCTGTATTCGGCCAGGCGCATCATGCGTTCCTTGTTGACCGCATAGCGCGCCTGGGTGCAGTTGCCGAGCATCTGCATCATCCAGCGATACTGTTGGAGATCGGTCGTCGGAGTGATAGCCAGGGGCGCATGCTGCGCTGCCATCCACTTGAGCGCCTTGACCGGAATGCCTGGCGCAGCCCAAGGGGATGAATAGCCGGGGGAGATCATGCCGGCGTTACCGAAGCTGGTCTCCAGGCCGGGACCAGGCTGACGGTCGATCACCGTAACTTGATACCCGGCTTTGGCCAGATACCAGGCGCTGGTGACACCAATAACACCGCTGCCGAGAACCAATACGTGCATGACCTTTGCTCCGTCCGAAACTGAAAAGACAATTTGCCCCTGTGGGCGATATTGCTATTCTAAGAGGCATTGAGTAGTGGCTTGGTTTGAAAAAAGACCAATTTGCAGAAATTAATTCTGAATTAATGCGGTTAAAAAGAGTTTATTCATGAAAACGCGCAGAGCTTCCAGTCGCGAGCTGGACAAGATCGATCGGCATATTCTCCGGCTGCTTCAGGCCGAAGGGCGAATATCCTATGTGGAGCTGGGTGAGCGGGTCGGGTTGTCCACTACGCCGTGCATGGAGCGGGTTAAACGCCTGGAGCGGGAGAAGTTCATTCTCGGTTACGGCGCTCAGCTCAATCCGCAGAAGCTCGAAGCCAGCCTGTTGGTGTTCGTCGAGATTAGCCTGTCGTCCAAGTCGGCGGATATCTTTGACGAGTTTCGCCGTGCGGCCATCAAGTTGCCGCACGTGCTGGAGTGCCATCTGGTGTCTGGCGACTTTGATTACCTGATCAAGGCGCGCATTTCGGAAATGGCTTCTTATCGCAAATTGCTCGGCGATATTTTGTTGAAACTGCCCGGCGTGCGGGAGTCGAAGAGCTATATCGTCATGGAAGAGATCAAGGAAAGTCTAGCGATACCTGTACCGGAAAGCGATTAATGCTATTCTTTGTAAAATTTAATTTACATTAATTCGCTATTTCAAACGGGACGTTCGATGCTTGCTCTTACTCCGCAGAACCAACCAGCCCCTTCCTGGTATATCGCCTCCAGCAATATGCGCCTCAGTTGCCCGCCCCTTGCCGGGGCGGTAGAGGCGGATGTGTGCGTGATTGGTGGCGGTTATACCGGGGTCAATACTGCAATTGAACTGGCCGAGCGCGGCCTGTCGGTAGTGCTGCTGGAGGCCAGCCAGATCGGCTGGGGTGCCAGCGGCCGCAATGGCGGCCAATTGATCCGCGGCGTTGGCCATGGTCTGGAGCAGTTCACCAATGTGCTCGGTGAGCAGGGCGTGCGCGAGCTTAAGCTGATGGGGCTTGAGGCAGTGCAACTGGTCAAGCGTCGGGTCGAAAAGCACGATATTGCCTGCGATTTGACCTGGGGCTACGCCGATTTGGCGAACAAGCCGCGACATCTGGATGCCTTTCGGGCCGATATGGAAGAGCTGCGCGGGCTGGGTTACGCGGCGGATATGCGCATTCTCGACGCAACTGAAGTACATCAGGTGGTCAGCTCCGACCTTTATGCCGGCGCCATGACTGACATGGGCTCTGGACACCTGCACCCGCTGAATCTGCTGCTGGGTGAAGCTGCGGCGGCCCAGCAATTGGGTGTACAGCTGTTCGAGCAGTCGCAGGTCACGCACATCGAATACGGCCCCAAGATCAAAGTGCACACGGCCAATGGCACAGTCACTGCCGGTCAATTGGTGCTCGCGTGTAATGCCTACCTGCGCGATCTGCAGCCACAGCTGAGTGGCAAGGTGCTGCCTGCGGGTAGTTACGTGATCGCCACCGAGCCGCTGGGTGAGGAGCGCGCCAGAAGCCTGCTGCCGCAGAATATGGCCGTCTGCGACCAGCGTGTGGCCTTGGATTACTACCGCTTTTCGGCGGATCATCGGCTGCTGTTTGGTGGCGCCTGCCATTACTCTGGCCGCGACCCAGCGGACATTGCCGCCTATATGCGGCCCAAGATGCTGCGTGTGTTCCCGCAATTGAACAACGTGAAGATCGATTTCCAGTGGGGCGGCATGATTGGTATCGGTGCCAACCGCTTGCCACAAATCGGCAAGCTACCGGAGCAGCCCAACGTGTTTTATGCCCAGGCCTACGCTGGCCACGGCATCAATGCCACGCACCTGGCGGCGAAGCTGCTTGCCGAAGCGATCAGCGGCCAAGCCAGTAACGGCTTTGAGCTGTTCGACCGGGTGCCGCACATGACCTTCCCCGGCGGCAAACACTTGCGCGCCCCGCTACTGGCAATGGGCATGATGTGGGCGCAGGTAAAGGAAGCTTTTTGACGCAGCTAGTCTTAATGCTTGCCGCTCGGCACTAATAAACCCCAGGGCAAATCGGCAACCTTGCACGGCTGGGCGCTGAGGTCGATCAGCTCGCCATTACTGGGCACCAGCCCGCCCAGCCCCAGACTGCGGCCGAATTCCATATGCGCCTTCTGGTGATACAGTTCGCCATGCACCGGCAGCAGATAGCGCGCCTTAAGCCAACCATAGAGTGTGCGCAGGTCTTCCTGGGGTGGATGACCGGAGGCATGGATCGGCGCCATGTCATCGTCGATCACCTGCACGTCCTGCGCCTTCAGGCCGGCCTTGATGCGCGCCAGCGGTTCTTCGTTGCCGGGGATCAGGCGCGAGGAAAACAGCACCGTATCACCCGCCTCCAGGCTCAGATGCGGATGGCTACCATTGGACAGCCGCGCCAGCGCCGCGGCCGGCTCACCCTGGCTGCCGGTACAGATCCACAATTGTTGTTCACGCGGCAAAAAGCCCAGCTCCCAAGGGCCGATAAAGCCCGGCTGGGCTTTCAGATACTGCTGCGCGCGGCCAGCACTGTGCATGGTCAGCAGGCTGCGGCCCAATAACCCGGCATAGCGGCCCGCGTCGAAGGCGATGTCGGCCAGGCTATGCAGGCGCGCCAAGTTGCTGGCAAAGCAGGTTACTATTACCCGCTGGCGACAGGGGCGGATCGCATCCTGCAGGCCGTTCTGCACTGCGGCTTCCGAGCGGCTGGCGCCGGCCACGGGTGCGTTGGTCGAATCGCCAATGATCACATCCACGCCGCCCCGGCCGATTGCTTGCAATCGGGCCTTGGCAGTCAACTCGCCGACCACCGGGTCGCTGTCCAGTTTCCAGTCGCCGCTGTGGTAAATCCGCTTGCCAGCAACCTCCAGCACAATCGCATGGGACTCGGGGATCGAATGGGTCACCGGAATCCATTCGGCCTGGAAGGCGCCGATGCCGATGGGTTCCAGCGGTTTTATCTCGTGCAGGCGTGGCCAGGTCAGATTGGGGTCGAGCTTATTGCGGATCAGTCGAGCGGCGAACGGGCTCGTGTACATTGGGCAATCCAGTTGCCGCCACAGGTGTGGAATAGCGCCAATATGGTCTTCGTGCCCGTGGGTAATCAGCAATGCTGAGAGCTTGATATCGTATTTTTCCAGGGCTTGCAGGCTGGGTACCGATACCTGATTACTGCCGCCGGGGGTGGATTGCAGCGCAAAGCCGCAATCAATCGCGATCCATTGCCCGCCAGAGCCGAACAGATAAAAATTCGCGCCAAACATGCCGGCACCGCCCAGTGCCAGAAAAAACGGGCCGGGTTGGCGGTGTAACTGTTCGAAGCGGGGAGCAGGCATTGGGTTTTCCGATGGGGAGTTGCATTCAGCTTAACAGCCTGCCAAGGGGTGCGGCCACACCCGCAGGGCAGTGGCAGGCCAATAGTGCGAATACCGGGTAGCGAGGTATGTCCGGCTACAGAAAGTCAATCCAGCGCCTCGCGACCAGTGCAGATAGCCATCACAAAAGCGAGAGCAATACCTTCGTGCGCTTTTCAGACGCATCAGTGTCCAGCCCGGAGCGCCTAACCAAAAAACCAGTAACATACGCCGATAGCGGTGAGCATGCCGGCCAGATCGGCTAACAGAGCGCAGCCCAGGCCATGGCGAATTTTGGTGATGCCCACGGCGCCAAAATACACTGCCAGTACATAGAAGGTGGTTTCCGTGCTGCCCTGGAAGGTCGCGGCCATCAGCGCCGCAAAGCTGTCGACGCCAAAGGTATCCATGGTTTCGATCATCATCGCCCGCGCGCCACTGCCGGATAACGGCTTGATAAAGGCCGTGGGTAGGGCATCGATAAAGCGGGTGTCCCAACCAAGGCCCTCGACCATCCAGCGAATACCGTCGAGCCCTGCATCCAACACACCGCTGGCGCGCAGCACGCCAACGGCCACCAGCATGGCAACCAAAAACGGTAGCAATGAGATAGTGAAGCTGAAGCCCTCCTTGGCCCCTTCGATAAAGGTGTTGTAGACATTCACCTTGCGTAACGCACCAATCGACAGAAAAGCAATAATGATGCCGAACAGCGTCAGGTTGCCGACCAGCGTAGAGGTGGCGGCCATGGCCTGGGCCGACATGCCGGCCAGCGTCGTCAGCAACAAGCCTAGTGCCAGGCCGCCGCCGATCAGATAAGCCAGTACCACTGGGTGCCAGAGCTTGAGTCTTTGCATCAGTGCAACGCTGAACAACCCGACCAGGCTTGAGGCGGTGGTGGCCAGCAGAATTGGCAGGAACACAGCGGTAGGATCAGCCGCGCCTTGCTGCGCGCGATACATGAAGATGGTCACCGGCAGCAAGGTCAGCGAGGAGGTATTGAGTACCAGAAACAGAATTTGCGCATTGCTGGCAGTGTTTTTGCTGGGGTTGAGACTTTGCAGTGAGTGCATGGCCTTGATGCCGATGGGTGTCGCAGCGTTGTCCAGTCCGAGAATATTGGCAGCGAAGTTCATGCTGATGTGCCCCAGTGCCGGATGACCACTGGGAACGTCGGGCATCAATCGGCGAAACAGCGGGTCCAGTACCCGAGCCAGGAAGCGGATCAGGCCAGCTTTCTCGGCAATCGCCAGAAAGCCCAGCCATAGCGTCATAGTGCCGACCAGCACGAGAATGATCTCGACACTCAGGCGGGCCATGTCAAACAGGGCGGCTACCAGCCGACCGAATACTTCAATATCGCCCAGACCTAGCCATTGCCATAGTGCTGCTGCGAAGGCGGCGAGGAAAAAACTAAGCCAGATTCCATTAAGCATTGTGGTTCATTTTCCTGCATCTAAATGATCGATAGAGCTTTGCCGAATACGCCGAGACTGTTTTTCCGCCCCAGTCTTTCTGTCCTAATCCGCTAACCCTATTGCGGCCATACCGAGTCCGGCTGAGGTTGTTCGCAAGCTGGTAATTCCGATGGGGTAGTGGGCATGGGGTTGACCGCTGCAGGTATGCACCACAGTGTTGAGTTGACTGCCTGGGGTACCAGTGCGGCGAGGATCGCTGCGGTTTGCGTATCGGCTACGCCATCAAAGCGGGCCGGTCGAAAGCGCATTTGAAAGGCGGCAAGCACATTTCGGCTTCCGTTGAGCTGTTCCGGCGTGTGCGCCAGACTGTAGCCAAACTGCTCCAGCGCCATCTCGAACCATTCCGTTGGGGGCGTCTGGCCGCCCAAAATCCGCTGGTAATGCTGCACCCGCTCTTGCTCGGGCCAGATAGCGACCCCTGCCGCGGCCAACTGCTGCCACGGAAACAGCGGACCAGGATCGACCTTGCGCTGCGGTGCGATATCACTGTGGCCGACCACCCGCTCCGGGCTCAGGCCGTGACGCTGCAATATATCCTGCAGTAACGGAATCAGGGCGTTGATCTGGTCTTGCTGCCAAGGATGCCAGACACGGCCATCGGCCATATCGGAGTAGCCAGGATGGACGATTTCTATACCGATACTGGTGCTGTTCAGCCAGGTGCGGCCCTGCCAGCTACTGTCGCCGGCGTGCCAGGCACGGCGATCTTCCTCCACCAGCCGGTAGATAATCGGCGGCTGAGCCCCGATCAGGTAGTGACTGCTGACGTCACCATTCAGCAGATGATCGAGCGATCTTTCAAAGCCTGAGGAGGTGTAATGCAACACCACGTACTGCACCCGGCTGTCATGGTTGGCCGAGGCATAGCGGGTATCGATCTTCAGTCCGCTAGCGCAGCCGGACAGCCATAACAGCAAGCAGATAAGGGGCAGTGCGCGTAGGAGCATGCTGGCGGATCCTGTCCGGTAAGGTCAACTGGAAGCCTAACATGCCGCTCCTGTGCGATGCAGCGGTGTTTAATGTCGCGAAGCAGGTTGCTCAGTATGAGCATGGGGGGCGTTACATCAACAGCTGCCGGAGCAAGCAGACGCCTTAGCTATTCAATAATCCGCGTTCTGTGCCACCAACGTTAGTTTGCTAGCACGATCTGATTGCGACCCTGTTCCTTGGCCTGGTACATAGCCCGGTCAGCACGACCGAACACGTCATCCAATGTATCGGTGAGTCTGAACGCGGTAAAGCCGACCGAGATAGTGATGGTTACCCGCTCCGTCTTGAAATGAAACGGACTTTCTTCAATTCCTTGGCGCAGCGCCTCTAGCGCTATCGCAGCTTGCTCCTGGGATGTGCCTGGCAACAGCAGCACAAACTCCTCACCACCAAAGCGACCGATGAAATCGCTTTTACGCAGGCGCCGCGACAATTGCTGGGCGATTAGACGCAGCACCTTATCGCCCGCCAGATGACCAAAACGATCGTTGATCGACTTAAAGTGATCTACGTCCAGCACCGCCATGAGCAGGTCGCCGCCATAACGCTGCCAGCGTTCGAACTCTTCTTCCATGCGTTTCTGTAGGCCGGCGCGGTTCGCCAGACCGGTTAGGCTATCAATCAATGCGCGCTGGCGCTGCTCCTCCAGATGGTTGCGGAAGGTCTGCGCTTCCACTTCCATGACCTGAATACGCTTGACCATGGTCTCTAGCTGCCCCGCCACCAGTGCTTCCCGGTCTTCGCGCAGTCGTCTGGATTGCTCGACATTGCTCAGCAATGCATCCAGCTGTACCTCGACATTGGCCTTGAGGCTTTCCAGTTCTGTCGCCTGGCGCACGTCAACGTGCAGCTCCTGGACCTGCCCGCGAATAGTGCCCTCCAGGGCTCGGCCGACCTCGCGTGAGGCGATATAGCTATCTTGGGCTTGTTCGATATTGCCCTGGAACTGCGCCAGCCGTCTGTTGAGTTGCTGCAAGTAGCGCTCAAAATCCGCCTGGCGACTCTGCTGCGCGCCCATTACCAGTGCTGCCAGCTCGTCCATGGCGGCGGCCAGTTCATACCAGTTCAGGCCTTTGCTGACCCGCTCGCGCAACTGCTCGCAGCGCGCTTGCTGGCTGTCCAGAACCTGCAGCTCGCCGAGCAGATTGAGCAATATGGTCTCAATATGCGCGGCTACCTGCGAGTAATGCTGCTCCTCGCCCGCCAACACGCCGAAGGGTTCCCCGGGCGCTTTGGCGGCTGCGTCAGCTACCAGCGGGGAGTTTTGCTCTGCGGCTATGGCGGCGCTTGAGCTGGTGCTGGGGTCCGCTGCCGAGCTACGAAAAATCCGCGACCAGAGACCGCCTGAAGTGGCTCTGGGGGTTTCCGCGCCCAGCGTGCTGGCCTGTAAGCTAACCACCTCGCCTAATAACCCAGGCACACTCGAGGCGGAGCCAATGGGTTTATCCAGGCGCTTGGCCATTTGCTGCAAAGCTTTGGAAATGTCATCAGGAGCGGGCTGCTGTTGCAACTGGCGGATTAGCGAGTGCAGCCCGCTAGTAATCTTTTTCAGCCGTTCCTGGCGTGCGTCATCGGCTGCGAGAACGGCGCGCTCCAGGTCCGGCATCAACTCTGCAAGCATTTGCGGGGGGGCGTCACTACGCAAAGCCAAACGCAGCTCTTTCAAGCGCTTATCCAGTAACGGGTCCATACCGTCTGCAGCAATGCTGACCCTGACCAGTCCTCGTTTGAGCAGTTCTTCCTGCACGGACGGGTTGACTGACGGGCTGACATCGCTGGTGTGCGGGGCGGTGAGAGGGGCGCGGTTATCGGACATGAGCATACCTGCTTCGGTTTACCCGATGATTATAAGGTAAACCAGTGCTATGACTAGCTAGCTCGACACAGGCGTTTGCTTAAAACGTTAACTGGGTTTGCACAGCCGGGGCGGTAGCCGGATATGCATGGATACCGGCAGGTGATCGGAAATGGCATTGGGTAGCACATCGACCCGATCGATACTCAGGCTCGGGCTGATCAGAATATGGTCCAGCACGCGCGCAGGTTTCCAGCTCGGATAGGTGCCAGGTAGCGTTGCCGTGTGCAGGTTGCTGCCGCGTAGCGGCGAGTGTTCCAGCAGGTCTTCAGCATGAGTGTTCATATCGCCCATTAATACCACATGCTTGTGGTCGCTAATGCGTTCACGGATATAGGCGAGCTGGTTGGCGCGGGCCTTGGTGCTCAGAGCCAAGTGCATCATCACCACGAGCAGTGAATCTTCGCCACTGCCAAAGCTGGTCAGAATCGCCCCGCGGCCCGGCATGAACCCGGGCAGTTTATGGTCTTCCAGCAGTTCCGGCGCATAGCGGCTAAGCAACCCGTTGGAATGCTGGGCAAAGCGACCAAGATTACGATTAAGTTGCTGATACCAATAGGGGAACTGACCTTCGCGGGCCAGATGCTCTACCTGATTGACGTAGCCGGAACGTATGCTGCCGCCATCCACTTCCTGCAGGGCGACCAAGTCAAAGCCATTGAGTACTTTGCCAATCTCGCCCAGTGTATGGTGCCTGCCGTTATGTGGCAGCAGATGTTGCCAGCTGCGCGTCAGATAGTGGTGATACTTCTGCGTATTGATACCCACCTGAATGTTGAAGCTGAGCAGCCGCAGGACTTCCGGCAGCGCGCCATCGGGGCAGTCACACAGAAGATTGGTCTGCAGATTGCCCGGCAGCATCAAGCCATGCAGGGAGCGGCGTTGGTTTGGAGCTGCGGGCTTGGTCATGAGCTGGCCTTAAAGAGCCTGACGCTCCTGTTCAACGAGGAACTCAGCGACCTTCAGCATCTCGGAAAAGCCGCCTACCATGGCGCCTTCAACGCGGTATTTACCATTGACGATCAGGGTTGGTACCCCGGTCGCGCGATAGGCTTTGGCCAGGCGGGTGGCCTGCTCCAGCTTGCTGCGCACGCCGAATGAGGCCCAGGCTTTTTTGAACTCTTCTTCGCTAACGCCGTAGTCGGCCAGCAGCTCGATCATCGCGCCCTCGTCGGCCAGACGATTTTTCTGCTGATGGATGGCGGCAAAGATGGCGCTGTGAGTTTCTTCCAGCTTGCCCAGGCTTTCTACCGTGTAGAACAACTGCGCATGGGTATTCCAGGCGCCGCCAAACATCGCCGGGACGTAGCGAAAGCTCACGTCGTCAGCCTGCGACGTTTTCCATTCGCTGATGATCGGATCAAATTCAAAACAATGGCCGCAGCCATACCAGAACAGTTCGGCCACTTCGATCTTGTCGGGGTCGGCTGTAGGGGCGGGGGCGGGTAGCACGATGTAGTGTTCGCCAGCCTTGTAGTTTGCTTCCTGTGCTTGCAGTAGCGCAAAGCTACCCAATAACCAGAGCAGGCCTGCTGTCATCAATACGCGCATGTAATTCTCTCCGACTGAATTGTTATGTTGGTATGACTATGATCGGGATGAAAAAATTCCCCGGCACAAAAAAGGGTGACCTAAGCCACCCCTCAAGTGAAGCCAGTTGAAACAACCGGCAACATAACATACGTCCGACGTGGCGCGCAGTGCTTAACGCAAACCCTGGATATAAGCGGAAACCGCTTCGATATCCTTGTTGCTCAAGCGGCTGGCGATGGTGCGCATGACCATCGATTCGCCATCATTTGCGCGCTCGCCCTCACGGAAGCTAGTCAACTGCGTGGCAATATATTTTGCATGCTGGCCGCTCAACAGCGGATAGCCTGCCGGATCGTTACCCTTGCCGGTCGGCGAGTGGCAGCCGGTGCACGCTGGCAAGCCAGTGGCCAGATCGCCGCCACGGTAGATCTGTTCGCCCCGGGCAACCAGTTCGGCATCGTTAGCTACGCCTGGGGCATGCGTTTGGCCGTCGTAAAAGGCGGCGATGTCGCGCAGATCTTGCTCGTCTAGGTTGTTCAGCATGCCGGTCATCTCTATGACGACACGGTCTCCTGCCTTGATGTCATTCAACTGCTTATACAGATATTTTTCGCCAAGGCCGGCGATCTTCGGGAAGTCGGCAGACAGGCTGTTACCATCGGGGCCATGGCAGGCGGCGCATATGGCCACTTTGCCGGCGCCGGCTTCTGCGTCGCCCACGAGTATTTCTTGCGCGTAGGCCGAGCCGGCCATACCGAGGGATAACACCAGGCTAACGAGTAATTTATTCATCGGCTAATCCAATTACGGCTGAAAGAGTGGGCCTTGTCTGGGTGTCTGGTCTGATGACCTTGTGTGACACCACAGCATGCCTCGTTTATTCCACGTCAGACAGTCAACAGCAGTGGGGGTGGAATTTATGTCCCAATGCTATCTGTCGCGCGAGAGCGGCGCAATGTACAGAACGTCGCAGTAAGCTTTCGCGTTATAGTCGGGTAGCCCCGTTCCATCACTGGAACGAGGCCCCCTAAGAACCGTACGTGCGCCTTTCAGCGCATACGGCTCAAGCCTTCAGTAAGCCCCAGCATTGGAGGCCGGTTTATCTACTGTCAAACCTAACGCATGTAGCTGCTGGTGGCACACGGGGTGCAATAATACCCGATTTCCCAGAGAATCGTTACCACCTTGTGAGCGGTAGACAATGTGGTGGTCATGCCACCCTGTTTCTCTGGTGATCGGCTGCCCACACAGCGCACAGCGTCCCTGCTGACTCTGGAACAGACTGAAAATCTGCATGCGGTACCTGAGCTTTTTCAGCATCCGCTCCATCCGCAGTTTCTCGCCCATTTCTTCCATGGAAGGATCGAAGGGGTTGTACTCCCCGCTTACCTTCTTGTGCCGCTCTATGGGGGTATCGACAAGCGAATACAGCTGCACTGTCGATAACCTGCCCCTTTCGTCTATCATCTTGGTGACGAACACCCAGTTCCGTTGCTCGACGGTGCGGAAATACTTCTTCCTTACCCATCCAGCGTCCTTCTTCGGGTGTCGCCTCCTGGCCCAGCGCCACAACGCATAGTGGATCTGGTGTTCCATGCGGCTGTACGCCTGCTTGGCCACTACCGGCTGGTGATACTGCGCCCAGCCGCGCAAGATCGGGTTCAGCAGTCGAATCAGATTCTCCTGCCTTGCCGTCTTATGGTCGCTGATGACCTCTTTCACCTTGCTGTAGAACGCTTTCATGTTCTTCTTGCTCGGCTTGATCAGTAGCTTCCCGTTGTACTTGCGGAAGTTCCAACCCAGAAAGTCAAAGCCTTGGTCGATATGGACGATATGCGTTTTCTCCGGTGACAACCGCAGCCCTCGTGTTGTAAGGAACTGCTCTACCCAAGGTCTGATCGTCTCCGCCAGTACCTCCGGAGAGGCGCCTGTGATGACGAAATCATCCGCATACCGCACCACGTTGACTTTCAGCTTTTTGGCTTTTGCCACACCCAATTGCTCGATCAACTGAGCTTTCAGTTGTGTTTCCAGTCCGTCCAGCACCATGTTCGCCAAGGTGGGCGAGATAATCCCGCCCTGTGGTGTACCGGCTTCCGTTGCCTGAAACTGGCCTTTGTGTATCACGCCAGCCTTCAACCATTTCCTTAGCATCGCCTTGTCCAGCGGGATGTTGGCGAGCATCCAGTCATGGTTGATGTGGTCGAAGCATCCTTGTATATCCGCCTCCAGCACCCATTGGGCCGAAGCCTTTCTGGATAAGGTGACGAACAACTGGCCCATCGCATCCGCCGTTGAGCGTTCCATCCGAAAGCCGTAGCTGTTCGGATCGCCCGTGGTTTCCGCAATGGGCGCCAGTGCCAGCAGATATAACGCCTGCATGGCCCTGTCGGTCATGGTCGGGATGCCCAGTGGGCGCTCCTTTCCATTCGACTTCGGAATGAACACACGCCGTAAAGGCCGTGGCCGGTATCCGTGCCGCTTCAACCCGTTTGCCGCTTTCCATTTCGCGTCAGGTGTATCCCAGAGTTCACGATCGACTCCCGCCGTTCGCTTTCCTCGATTTTCAGTCACTCGTCGTACCGCCAGATATCTGGCCGCCTTCGAGCGGGTCAGCATCCGTTGCAGGGCTTTCACCCGGCGCCATCTGCCTTCCCGATAAGCCTTCGCAATTCGCACCTGCATACTCCGCACGTTCCGCTCGACCTGACACCAGTCGATGTCATGCCATTGTTGCGGCCCGCCGGAAAGCGCAGACACAGCGTCAGGGCTGAGTTCTACCATGCTGCTTTCCTCTCAAGGTTGGTTGTCCAATCCCGAACAGGTGACGCAGCACTCCCCTGACGGGAAGGCTGCTTCCCGCCAGGGTTGGATAAAGTGAATCCGATACCGCTGGATTCTGAGTTTGAGACGGCCTCGTCAGAGGTCATGCGATCAAAGACCACGCAGAAGTTTGCCCGGTTTCCCGTGGGGCGATGTTTCAGCCCCTATCCGGGCCATTACAGCCCGGCATTCGCTTTCTCTGCGATCCCATACCCGCACCGCCAACAGTTCGCCTTGCGGCTCACCTGCCACGAGGGCAGCGATACGGGCTTACCACGTTCCCTGTCTGTCACACGACTGGGTTAGGGTCTGCCTTTTCACCGGAGGTCGTTTGACGACGTACCCCTACGGTTCACAGAGGTAACCGACCATCACACCTTTTGGTTCAAGCCTGTCAGCAGTTTTGGCTTGCTACTGCTTACGATGTTTATCAGCAGTTCACGTTCGTTACCCATGCCAGCCAGCCTAGCACCTCGACCCGGTTCTGCTCCGAGCGTCTACAGCACGCCTCACAGCGATGCTGCACCCTTGCGGGGGTTACATTGTCAGAAGAGCTTCACACCCTGCCGTTGCCAGCAACGCATGTCTTCCTAGGCTACCGTTGGTCGCACAACGAGTCCGCTACCGTGCCGTACCGGCCACAGTTGGACAATGACAGACAGAGCTTTCGCCCATGTCTCCCTGATGAAGATGAGGCAAAGGACTGCCGTGAAGCAGCATGCCTCTATTTGAATTTCCTCCTGTTGCAGGGCAGGAGGAATCCCCACAGGGGATCTCTCCCACTGGGGTTTATGACTAGGAAGTATCCACGCTTGCGCGACGTCCCTCTTCCGGATACGCAGGGACTTAAAGGGCGCACCCATTACAGCGGTGCAAAGGGCGCCTCATTGTTACTGGCGAGGCCACCAGCCGTTTTAGAACTCGGAATGGGTACCGGGTTCTTTTGGCTCCTTGCGAAGCCCCCCAAGGCTGAACGGTACACCTTGAGGCAAGGGAGACACGCTACGCGTGTCGCACAAACCGCAGCAGTATATACTAAGCTGATGGCCAAGGTGAACGTCATCTAGCCCAATCAGCCCGCAGCGTAACGGATTTCCCATGTCTTCAGCACCATCCGCAACAAAACATCTGGTCACACTCTGCCAGCAAGCCACTTTTATCAAAAGCGCCAGCGAAGTGACCCAGTGCCCATTGGACCGCGGCTACGAAGTAGCCTTTGCCGGCCGTTCCAATGCCGGTAAATCCAGCGCATTGAACACCCTGACCCATGCCCGCCTGGCGCGCACGTCGAAGACCCCTGGGCGTACGCAGTTGATCAATTTTTTTGGTCTTGACGAGCAGCGGCGCCTGGTTGATCTGCCAGGTTACGGCTATGCCAAAGTCCCCTTGGCGCTCAAGGAGCATTGGAAGCAGCATCTGGATGCTTACCTGACCGAGCGCCATTCGCTTGTGGGGTTGGTGTTGGTAATGGACATCCGCCATCCGCTGTCGGATTTTGACCGGATGATGCTCGAGTGGAGCGATGTTAGTGGCCTGCCTGCACATATTCTGTTGAGCAAGGCCGACAAGCTAGCCTTCGGCGCCGCTAAAAACACGCTGCTGAAAGTGCAGACCATTGTGCGTAAGGAATATGGCAACCGCGCCTCGGTTCAGCTGTTTTCCGCGCCCAAGCGTCAGGGCCTGGAGGAGGCTTACAACGTTCTTGATAGCTGGTTCTTCTCCGAGGAAGATGAGGTAGACGCAATCGACGATGAGCTGGATGCGGAGCAGGGTCAGGAGTTAGGTCAGGAGCAAAGCAAGGACGACAAGGCTGGCGAATAGCCATCACTGCGGGGCAAAAAAAACCTCGAACTTCTATGGGGAGGGAAAGTTCGAGGTCTAATAACCGGGCGTGCTAGGAGAGATTACCCGGTATTCTGCCAACACTAAATCACATCTAGGAGCATGAAAAGCTTGACTGGCCTTTCACAGATTCTGACAGGCCCTGCTCCGCGTTAGTTCAAAAAAAATTCAGAAATCCTGAAAATACTTTTCAAAGCCTCTGGATCAGGCGTTTCGGCGGGGTCTTAGTGTGCCTCGTCCCAGTTGTCACCCACCCCTACATCCACCACCAGCGGCACAGCCAGTTCCGCCGCGTTGGCCATATGGTTACACAGGCCTTCGCTGAGAAGCGCTACCTGATCTTCGCGCACCTCCAGTACCAGTTCATCGTGCACCTGCATGATGACGCGGGCGTCCAGGCCTGACTCCGCCAACCAGTTATCTACTGCAAGCATGGCGCGCTTGATGATGTCTGCTGCGGTGCCTTGCATGGGTGCATTGATCGCCGTACGTTCAGCGCCCTTGCGCAGGGCCTGGTTTTTGGCGTTGATATCCGGCAAATACAGGCGTCGGCCAAACAGCGTCTCTACGTAGCCCTGCTCGCTGGCCTGAGCGCGAGTGCGTTCCATATAGCCCAGTACGCCGGGGTAGCGAGTGAAATAGCGGTCGATATAGGCCTGGGCCTGCTTGCGATCCACATCAATCTGTTTGGCCAGGCCAAAGGCGCTCATGCCGTAGATCAGACCGAAGTTGATGGCCTTGGCCTTGCGCCGCTGTTCGGTGCTGACGTCCTCCAGCTCCACTCCGAAGACCTCGGCTGCTGTGGCCTTGTGCACATCCAAGCCGTTCTGAAAGGCGTGCAGCAAGCCGGGGTCCTGGGACAGATGCGCCATGATCCGCAGTTCGATCTGCGAATAGTCCGCCGCCACCAGTTTGTAGCCTTTCGGCGCAATAAAGGCCTGACGGATCCGTCGCCCTTCGGCGGTGCGGATCGGAATGTTCTGCAGGTTCGGGTCCGAGGAGGACAGCCGCCCGGTGGCTGCCACCGCCTGATGGTAGCTGGTGTGGATGCGCCCGGTGCGCGGGTTGATCTGCTCCGGCAGCCGGTCGGTATAGGTGCTCTTGAGTTTGCTCAGGGTGCGGTACTGCATGATGACCTGCGGCAGCGCGAAACCCTGCTCGGCCAGCTCGGCGAGTACCGCTTCGGCCGTCGAGGGTTGGCCCTTGGCGGTCTTGGAGATCACCGGCAGACCCTGCTTCTCATACAGGATGGCCCCCAGTTGCTTGGGCGAGCCCAGATTGAACTCTTCGCCAGCTAGCTCGAAGGCTTCGCGTTGCAAAGCAACCATCTTGTCGCCCAGCTCGATGCTCTGCAGGCCCAATAGCTTGGCATCGACCAGCGCGCCATAACGCTCGATACGCGCCAGCACCGGCACCAGCGGCATTTCAATCTCGCGCAGGACTTTAGCCAGGCTCGGCTCGGCTTCCAGCTTGGCCCACAGCGTCTGGTGCAGGCGCAGGGTCACTTCGGCATCTTCTGCGGCATAGGGGCCGGCCTGCTCCAGCGCGATCTGGTCAAAGGTCAGCTGTTTGGCGCCCTTGCCGGCGATGTCTTCGAAATGAATAGTGCTATGCCCCAGGTATCTCAGCGCCAGGCTGTCCATATCGTGACGGGTGGCGGTGGAGTTCAGCACGTAGGACTCAAGCATGGTGTCGAAGGCAATGCCCTGCATGTCGATACCATAGTGAGCCAGCACGTTCATATCGTATTTGGCGTGCTGCCCGACCTTGGCCTTGTTGGGATCTTCGAGCAGCGGCTTGAGCGCGGCAATCACGGCATCGCGGTCGAGCTGGTCCGGCACGCCCATGTAGCTGTGGGCGACTGGAATATACGCCGCTTCATTGGCCGAGACCGCCAGCGATACGCCAACCAGTTCAGCTTTCTGCGCGTGAATGCTGGTGGTTTCGGTATCGAAGGCAAACAGATCGGCGCTGCGCAGCTTGTCGAGCCAGCGTTCCAGGCCGGCCTGATCCAGGATGATCTCGTATTTGACCTCGGTCGCCGTGACTTCGGTCGCCGTGACCCCGGCAGCAGTAGCTTTGACGGGCGCGCTGGCCTCACTCTGCGCGACGGCTTTGGCCTCGCGCGACAGATCCTCTACCCAGCTTCTGAATTCCAGTTCCTGGTACAGCGCCATCAGTGCTTCACGGTCCGGCTTGCCCGGCATCAGCGCGTCGGCACGGATATCCAGCTCCACATCGATCTTGATGGTCGCCAGTTGATAGGAGAGATAGGCCATCTCCTTGTGTTCCAGCAGCTTCTCCGGCAGTTTCTTTGCGCCGCGGATGGCTAGCTCCGGGACTTTGTCGAGGTTGGCATAGATCATGTCCAGCCCGCCGCCGATGCCGGTAATCAGACCTGCGGCGGTTTTCTCGCCGACGCCCGGTACGCCGGGAATATTGTCGGACTTATCGCCCATGAGTGCGAGAAAATCGATGATGCATTCCGGTCCGACGCCGAATTTCTCGTGCACGCCGGGAATATCCAGTACCGTACCGCTCATGGTGTTGACCAGGGTGATGTGCTCATCAACCAGTTGCGCCATGTCCTTGTCGCCGGTTGAAATCACCACCGGGCAACCTGCTGCGGCACTTTGCCGGGCCAGGGTACCAATAACGTCGTCAGCTTCCACGCCATCTACGCACAGTAACGGCAGGCCCAGGGCTTTGACGCTGGCATGCAGCGGCTCGATCTGCAGGCGCAGGTCATCGGGCATTGGCGGGCGATGGGACTTATAGTGTTCGAACAGCTCGTCACGGAAGGTCTTGCCTTTGGCATCGAAGACCACCGCAAAGGGGCTGCGCGGGTACTGTTTGCGCAGGCTGTTGAGCATGTTCAGTACGCCTTTGACGGCGCCGGTGGGCAGACCCTTGGACGTGGTCAGTGGCGGCAGGGCGTGAAAGGCCCGGTAAAGGTAGGAAGAACCGTCTACCAGGATCAGGGGGGCTTTATCAGTCATGCGTCAGATCAACATTTCCATGGGTAAAAGAAGCTAGAATAAGAACATCATTCCACGATAGGACAACTTTACCATGATAAGCACTCTCGGCCGCGGATTGGCGGTGATCGGTCTGGCCCTGTCGGTCAGCCTGGCAGCACAGGCACAGGACGCCACAGGCGAGCCTGAGGTAACCATTCGCACTGAAGGCGATCGTACCGTTGAGGAGTACCGTCTGAACGGATTTCTTTACGCGATCAAGGTTACCCCGAAAAAGGGTCCGCCCTATTATCTGGTGGCAGTCGATGAAGATGGCAATTTTGCCCGTTCCGACCAGCCGGAAGGCATGCGCATCCCGTCGTGGAAAATCTTCGAGTGGTAGGGGTTGTCCATGTCAGTATTTACCGAGGTCAGCCGGGCTGAGCTTGATGCTTTTTTAACCCGCTATGATCTCGGCCGCCTAGTGAGCTATGCAGGCATCAGTGGCGGCAGCGAAAATAGCAATTTTTTCGTCAGTTGTGAGCAGGGTGAGTTCGTCCTGACGCTGGTCGAACGAGGCCCGGTGGATGATTTGCCGTTTTTTATCGAGTTGCTCGAGGGTTTGCATGCAGACGGTCTACCCGTGCCCTACGCCGTGGCGGATCGGCAGGGTCAGACGCTGCAGCAGCTCAACGGTCGTCCCGCCTTGTTGCAGCCGCGTCTGCCCGGCAAACATATAGCCCAGCCGGATGCCAGTCATTGCCAGGCTGTCGGCCAGACCCTGGCCCGCCTGCACAACAGCACGGAAAAAAGTGGCCTGCTACGCGATACCGACCGGGGCCTGCATTGGATGCAGCGCCATCTTGGCGAACAGCTTGAGCAGTGCAGCGTCGCGCAGCAGTCACTGCTAACACCCTTGCAACGGGTGATCGGTACCTGGCTGCAGACGCCGCCGCATCTACCACAGGCGGTACTCCATGCCGACCTGTTCCGCGACAACGTTCTGTTCGACGGTCACCACCTCAGTGGCGTAATCGACTTCTATAACGCCGCCAGTGGCTGGACGCTCTATGACGTTGCCATCTGCGTCAACGATTGGTGTCTGGACGCGCAACAGCAGCTCGACGCCGACCGCGGCCACGCGCTGTTGGCTGGCTACGCCGCCCTCCGCCGTTTCACGCCCGCGGAAGCTGAGCACTGGCCTGATATGCTGGGCTTGGCCGCGTTACGTTTCTGGCTGTCGCGTCAATTGGCGGCGGGTCAGCATGGTGGGCAAAGTGGTGTATTGGTCAAGGAACCTGAGCATTTTCTGCGCGTGCTGGAGGGCCATAGCCGAGTGAGCATCGGGCTGCCCTTAGCGCTTTAACTTGGCCATAACCACGCCGCGCCGCGCACCCCACTGGCATCCCCATGTGCTGCTGGCACCACCGGCGTGGTGAAACAGTCGGAGAACACATAGTCGGGCAAGCGCCGCTGCAGCTCGGAGTACAGCGGTTCAAAGCGCGACATGCCGCCACCCAATACCACTATCTCCGGATCCAGTAGATTGATCACGCTGGCCAGGGCGCGGGCCAGGCGGTCGTAGTAGCGTTCCAGCGATGCCAAAGCCTGGGGCTGGCCGGCGTTGGCGCACTGGGTGATTTCCAGGGCAGACAGCGTCTTCCCAGAGTGTAACTGATGATCCCTGGCGAAGCCGGTGCCGGAGACAAAGGTCTCAATACAGCCGCGTTTACCGCAAAAGCAGGGATTGCCCGACAGCTCTTCTGGCGTTGGCCAGGGCAGCGGGTTGTGGCCCCATTCGCCGGCGATGGCATTGTGCCCCTTCAGGACCTGCTGATTGATCACCACAGCGCCGCCGGTGCCGGTACCGAGGATGACGCCGAAGACCACTTGTGCGCCTCGCCCGGCGCCGTCAATCGCTTCGGATAGGGCAAAACAATTGGCATCGTTGGCGATACGCACCTCGCGTTGTAACACGTGACTCAGGTCCTGTTGCAAAGGCTTGCCGTTCAGGCATTGGGTATTGGCGTTGCGCATTAACCCGGTAGCGGGAGACGGTGAGCCGGGCGTGCCTATGCCAATGCTGGCAATGCTGCTGAGCTGTTGTTCGGCTTCGGCCACCAGCGCGACTATCCCGGCGATCAGCGCCGCATAGTCGTGGGAAGGTGTCGGCGCGCGGATGCGGTAGTGCTCTTGGCCCGCAGTGTCGAGCGCTACGAGCTCGGTTTTAGTGCCGCCCAAGTCAATGCCGATACGCAGGGTCATGTTGGTTATCTCGGGTAAAAGGGTTGGCCTGATGCTGCCCTGTCGTTACATCGAAACAAAGCCGGTGCGCAATGCTAAGCCGCAGGCAGAGTTTGCCGTCGCGAATTTTTACCTTGGCATTTCGGGATCGCTGTTACGCTGCATTAATCATATAGAGGTAGACACGCAGATGCTGCAATACGGGCAACAAGACGCTTCATTTCAGGCTGCCGGCGGCTATGAAGGGGTACGTCAGTTAGTGGACGACTTCTACCGAATAATGGATGAACGGCCAGACGCTGCGGCCGTGCGTAAACTGCACGCAGCGGATTTGAGTGCGGCGCGGGATAAACTCACACGCTTTTTATGCGGCTGGCTGGGTGGACCGCGGCTGTATCTGGAGCGTTACGGGCAGATCAATCTGCCCAGCTTCCATGCGCATTGGCAGATTGACGAGGCCGAGCGTGACGCCTGGCTGGCCTGTATGGCGGGTGCAATAGAGCGCCAGCCCTGGTCGGCCAAATTCAAGGCCTACCTTTTCCAGCAATTACGCGTTCCCGCCGAGCGGGTGATGCAGGCCTCGCAGGCAACTCGCCGCGGCTAGCTGCGGCTGTTTATCACAGCTTCTCCAGACACCCGGCCAGATGCTCGGCAAGTGATTGCAAGGTTTGCTCGTAGCCCTGTGCAGACACATCAATAGCGCCACCCAGCGGATCCAGTTCACCTAGTTCAACTGGCAGGCCCTGGGTCAGGCTGTCGACCAGGCGCGGAGTGAACTGCGGCTCGGTAAACACGCAGCTGGCGCCGGCCTTCTGCAATTGTTGGCGCAGCAGGTTGATATGCCGTGCACCGGGTTGCACCTCATGGGACAGGCTGAAAATGCCGCGTGGGCGCAAACCGTAGTGATCCTCGAAATAGCCGTAACCATCATGGAAGACGAAATAGGCGCGATCCTGCAACGGCTCCAGCCGTGCTTTCAGGCGCGCATCCAGCGCTGTAAGGCGCTCGGCAAAGGCCTCGGCATTGGTATGCAGCCGATCAGCCTGCTGTGGATACACGCTGGTCAGATCCTCCGCGATGAAACGCGCGATGTGCCGCGCGTTGTCCGGGGACAGCCAGATATGTGCGTCCAGCGAGCCGTGATCATGCTTATGCCCATGGTCATGACTGTGGCTGCGAGCGCCCTCGTCTTCCAGGAAATTGATCGACTGCAGTTGCTCCCGCACCCGCATGCCGGGTAAATGTAGCAGCGCCTGGGCATTGCCTTGCCGTTCCAGCACATTCTTGAGGAACAGTTCCAGTTCGGGGCCTATCCAGTAGATGCGCTCTGCATCCAGCAGTGCGCGCCGGTCTGATGGCCGCAGGGCATAATTGTGCGGCGAGTTGCCAGGTGGAAGTAGTACTGCGGGGGTGTCGACGCCCTCCATCACCGCAGCGGCGATCTGCTGTAGCGGTTTGATCGTCGTGAGCACCTTGGCGCTGTCAGCCAGCGCAGAGAAAGACAGGCCCAGGCTGCAGAGCAGCATGAGCAATGAACGCAACAGCATGGACGTACCTCCGGGGGCATAATTGTTATATGATAACAGCAGTAAAGCCATTGACCAGACTCCCTTTTTTAAGGCCCGCCCGCGATGAGCAACCTCAGCCTACCCCACGACCCGCACCAACCGCATGACCACGATGCTTGTGTACATGATGCGCTGGCGGCCGCCGAACTATTGTGCGCGCGCGCTGGGGTGCGTTTTACTGCGCTGCGCAAGCGTGTGTTGGAGCTGGTCTGGGACAGCCACAAGCCGCTGGGCGCCTATGACATCCTCGATACCCTGGCCCGGGAAGATGGTCGCCGGGCGGCACCGCCGACGGTCTATCGAGCGCTGGACTTTCTGCTAGATCAAGGGCTGGTTCACCGCATCGCCTCGCTGAATGCCTTTATCGGCTGCGCCAGTCCGGAGCATAAGCATCAGGGCCAGTTTCTGATCTGCCGGCAGTGCCATATCGCTATTGAATTAGACAACAGCACCATTCAGGCCGCCATTGCCGCCAGTGCCAAGGGCTTTGGTTTTCAGGTCGAGGGCGAGACGGTGGAAATCACCGGCCTGTGCGCGCAGTGTCAGGCGGCAGCATGAGCGAGCCACTGCTGAGCCTGAGCAATGTCAGCCTGCGGTTGCACGGCAATCCCGTACTGGAATCGGTCAGTCTGAGCGTCAAACGCGGTGAAGTCGTTACTTTGATTGGGCCCAATGGCGCGGGTAAAACCAGCCTGGTGCGGGTCGTATTGGGTTTGCTCAAGGCGGATTCGGGCAAGGTGCATCGCCAGCCACGCCTGCGTATCGGCTATATGCCGCAGAAGCTGCAGGTGGATGCAACCCTGCCGCTGACGGTCATGCGCTTTCTGCTGCTGGCACCGGGCGCCAAGCGCGCCGATGCAGTGCAGGCGCTGGACGATGTCGGCGCCGGGCATTTACTCGAGCGCCCGCTGCAACAGGTATCTGGCGGTGAGCTGCAACGTATCCTGCTGGCGCGGGCGCTGCTGCGCAATCCAGACCTGCTGGTGTTGGACGAGCCGGTGCAGGGCGTGGACGTGAACGGCCAGATTGAGTTGTACCAACTGATTACCCGCCTGCGTGACCGCTACAACTGCGGCGTTCTGATGGTCTCGCATGATCTGCATCTGGTCATGGCGACCACCAACACCGTGGTCTGCCTGAATCGCCACGTGTGCTGTTCCGGGCATCCGGAGCAGGTCAGCCTGGACCCGGCTTTTGTCGCGCTGTTCGGCGAGCAGGCCAGCGCGCTAGCGGTCTATAACCACCACCATGACCACGATCATGATCTGCATGGTGAGGTGGTCGAAGCGTCGGTTTCCCATAAACCACACGCACCGCACACCCATCAGCATGGACCCGACTGCAAGCATGCCTGACTTTCTGATTTACGCTCTGCTGGCCGGTCTTGCGTTGGCACTGGTCGCTGGCCCGCTAGGTTCGTTCGTGGTCTGGCGGCGCATGGCCTACTTTGGCGATACCCTGTCGCACTCGGCGTTGCTGGGTATCGCCCTGGGTATTCTGCTGGATATCAATCTTACTCTCGCCGTGACCCTAGGCTGCGTGCTGCTTGCCGTGTTGCTAGTCGCGCTGCAGCACAAGCAGTGGTTAGCCAGTGATACGCTGCTCGGCATCCTGGCGCACAGCAGCCTGTCGTTGGGTCTGGTGGTGCTGGCGTTGACCGATAACGTACGCGTTGATCTGATGGCCTATCTATTTGGCGATCTGTTGGCTATCGGCCGTGAGGATCTGTACTGGATGCTGGGTGGGCTGCTGATCGTCATGGTGCTGCTGACGCTGCTCTGGCGGCGGCTGTTGTCGGTCACTGTGCATGAGGAGCTGGCGCGGGTTGAAGGTTTGCCGGTCACGGCGATTCGGCTGGCGTTGATGCTGCTGATCGCTATTGTGATTGCGGTGGCGATGAAGATCGTTGGCGTGCTGCTGATTACCTCGCTGCTGATTATTCCCCCGGCGGCGGCGCAGCGTCATGCACGTACCCCGGAGCAGATGGCCATGGGTGCGAGCCTGCTAGGATGTCTGGCGGTACTTGGCGGGTTGGCGATGTCATGGAACCTGGATACGCCAGCGGGCCCGTCGATCGTGGTCTGCGCCGCGCTGTTCTTTATGCTCGCCGTCAGCGTGCCGCGCCGGGCCTGAGTCGTCTTCCCCCGTTCCGATTGTGCGCGCCCGTGTTCTGGTTTCGCGAGCGGGTCAGTGTATTGCCGTCGTTTGGCGCGCTGACCGGCGGCTGGGATCTACCGCGCAAGCCAGAAGGGCGAACAGTGTTGGTGATCGAAGGCGAGCTTTTTCAGGGCCCCCATTAACGCAGTTGCTCTGCCGTTATGTAACCAACTACGCAGGCAAGTTGAGCAATGTCGCTGCAACGCTTATGCTGTATGTATATACAGCTAAAGGGCGTGACATGGAGCTGATTGAAAAACTCACCATTCTGGCCGATGCCGCGAAGTACGACGCATCCTGTGCCAGCAGTGGCGCACCCAAGCGCAGCTCCAAGGGCAAGGAAGGTATCGGTGCCAACAATGGCATGGGCATTTGTCACAGCTACACGCCGGATGGTCGCTGCGTGTCACTGTTGAAGGTTCTGTTGACCAACTTCTGCCTGTACGACTGCCAGTACTGCGTTAACCGCCGCTCCAGTGATGTGCCGCGGGCGCGCTTTATGCCGGAAGAGGTGGTCAAGCTGACGCTGGATTTCTACCAGCGGAACTACGTCAGCGGTCTGTTTCTCAGCTCGGGCATTATCCAATCACCGGATTACACCATGGAGCAGCTGATTCGCGTGGCCCGGCTGTTGCGCGAAGAGCACCAGTTTCGCGGCTATATTCACCTCAAAACCATACCCGAGGCAGACTCGGCGTTGATTGAGGAGGCCGGACGTTATGCTGACCGACTCAGCGTGAATATCGAACTACCGAGCCCCGATAGCTTGACCCAGCTGGCGCCGGAAAAGCAGATTGGCAGCATCACCGGCGCAATGGCGACCATAGACAGCGCGTCTAATGAATCGCGTGCGGATAAGCGCGCTCCCAAGTTCGCCCCTGGCGGTCAGAGCACGCAGATGATCGTGGGTGCTGACGCCAGTGATGACAGTCGCATACTGCATACTGCTGAAGCACTGTACAGCGATTATCGCTTGCGCCGGGTCTACTATTCGGCGTTCAGCCCGATTCCCAATAGTCCTTCCTCGGTACCCTTTCAGGCTCCGCCATTGCTGCGTGAGCACCGCTTGTATCAGGCGGATTTTCTGCTGCGCAGCTACGGTTTCAAGGCCGGCGAGCTGATCGGCGCGCAGGGCAATCTGCCATTGGATATCGACCCCAAGCTGGCCTGGGCGCTGGTCAATCGCGCGTTGTTTCCAGTTGATCTGAATCTGGCCGAGCCGGCGATGATAGCCCGTGTGCCGGGCATCGGGATTCGCTCTGCGCAGCGCATCGTCAGCCTGCGGAGGCTTAAGCGCATACGTTTTGAAGATCTGCTGCGCATGCGCTGCGTGATGGACAAGGCGCGGCCCTTTATCGTCACCAGCGATTATCGCCCGCGTCAGGACACGGTCGAGTCCAGCCAACTGCGCCAGCAATTGAGCGACCAACCCGCGCAGATGGCGCTCTGGGCCTGAGGTAATAGCATGCGCGTACTTTGCTGTGAAGACGACTTTGAGCGCTGGCGCGATCAGGCTCGAGACTTGCTGATTCAGGGTGTACCAGCGCATGCGGTGGTCTGGGAGGACGAAAGTAATCCGCAGCTGTTTGCCGCCGAGCCGTTGTCCGCCTATAGCCTTCCGGCTCCAACGCTACGTGTGCCTGCGGCTTTGCTCGCGGCGCTCAAGAGCGCCTCCCGCTACCGCACGGCGGGGCGCTGGAACCTGCTGTATCGAATTCTCTGGCGGGTAGTCAAGGGTGAATGTCAGGCCATGCTGGCCGGCGACCCGGATGGCAGCGAGCTGCAGCGGCGGATAAAAGCAGCCAGTCGAGAAGCCCATCATCTGCATGCGTTTTTGCGCTTTCACCCGCTGCCGGCCGACCCAGATCTGGACTACGTTGCCTGGCATGAACCTGCGCATGACATTCTCGCCAGCACCAGTATGCATTTCGCCGAACGTCTCGGCCGCCAACGCTGGTTGATCGCTACACCCCGCGATGCGGTCTGGTACGACGGCCAGCAGTTGCACTATCGTCAGCCCTGTCCGCCGGACTGGCGAGCACGTGCCGAGGCGGTGCGGGGTAAGGACGATGCGCTGTGGGAGACCTACTACGCCAGCACCTTCAACCCGGCCCGGCTGAACCGTAAGGTCATGCAGGGCCATATGCCGCGGCGTTTCTGGGCCGGTCTTACCGAAGGCAAGTTGATTCCGGTATTGCTCAGCATGGCGCGGGCAGGATCACAGAAGGACGGCCAGGCGGACGGAGTAACGGGCAAGCCCGGTAAAGTGATTCGTCTGGCGAGTGACAAGGCGGTTGCCAGCGGACCAGCAACAGCTCAGATGGCTGACAAGGGCGTGCCGGTTAGGGATTCATGATCCGCGGCAGCCACTGGCTTAGTTCCTCGGGCTTGAGCGGGGGCCGCAAGAACCCGACGTATTGGCCTTGCGGATTGACGATCACCACCTGACCGCTGTGGTCGACCAGATAATTATCGCTGCTGGTGTCCGGCTCTATATAGGCGATGGACAGCGCCCGAGCCAGCTTAGCCAGCTCTTGGGGATCCCCGGTCGCGCCGTGAAAATCGGCTTTGAAGAAGCCCAGATACTGCTGCATCTGCTCGGGCGTATCGCGGTTAGGGTCGACGCTGACCATGGTCACTCGCAGCTGTTTAGCAGAGGCTTCCGGCAGCGCACCGACCAGTTGCCTGAGCTCGGCCATGGTAGTTGGGCAGATATCCGGGCAGAAGGTATAGCCGAAGAACAGCAAGTCCCATTGCCCCATCAGGTCCTGCTTGCCCCAACTGCCGCCAGCGGCAGAGAGCATGTCGACTTCTGGAATGCCCCGCGGACTGTCGAACAGGAAAATCCCGGATTGGGATAATTGCTCCCGGTCCAGCACCGCCGGGCGGCTTACTTTATTGACCACCGCACCTATAACCAAGGCAATTGCAGCCAGGGTCACCAGAACCGTTTTCTGTACGCCGCTTAAAGCCATCCGACAACTCCAACATAGTGATCAACCAGCAGCGCGACGAATATCCATAACAGATACCAAAGCGAAAATTTGAAGGTCTTGATCGCTGCATGTGGGCGGCTGTCGCGCCACATCGCCCAGGCCCAGTCGATAAAGCGTATGCCAAGTACCAGTGCCACAGTCAGATAGATGATGCCGCTCATGTGGATGACATAGGGCAGCATGCTAACGGCGAGCAGAATAAAGGTGTAGAGCAAAATGTGCAGCTTGGTATAACGCACGCCGTGGGTCACCGGCAGCATGGGAATGTCGACCTTGGCGTACTCCTCCTTGCGGTGGATGGCCAGCGCCCAGAAGTGTGGCGGCGTCCAGGCAAAGATGATCAGTACCAGCAGCAGGGCTTCAGCATCGATCTGGCCCGTAACAGCGGTCCAGCCGAGCAAGGGCGGGGCTGCGCCGGCGAGCCCGCCGATAACGATATTCTGGGGTGTGGCGCGTTTGAGAAATGAGGTATAGATGACCGCATAGCCGAGCAGGGAGGCCAGTGTTAGCCAGGCAGTCAATGCATTGATCCACTGCAGCAGGATGAGCATGCCGGCGACGCCAAGCACCAGTGCGAACATCAGCGCATGCAGCGGGTTGACCCGGCCCTGGGCCAAAGGCCGGCGTTGGGTGCGCGCCATATGGATGTCGATGCGCCGGTCCACCACATGATTGACCGCAGCGGCTGAGCCAGCGCACAGGGCGATACCCAGATTACCCAATAGCAACACGCTCCAGGGCACCATGCCTTCGGTGGCCAGCAGCATGCCGATGGCCGAGGTGATGATCATTAGTGCCACGACTTTGGGCTTGGTCAGCTCCAGATAGTCGCGCCATCCGGCGCTCGCCTGTGCAGTGTTGCTCATAACGGTCATCAGTGCTTCCCCCGACGCCTGCGGCGCCTGTCATTGTTCTTCTTGTAAGCCTTGTTCTATACAGCCTGCGCCAGTATGCGCCAGCCATTAGCGGCTGGCCAGCCTTGAGCTAGACCTCTCGCTACTGAAAATGGCATCTGCGGCAGGCGCACGCAAGCGATAGTTGATAGCCACCACCACGAGCAGCAGTGTGGCACCCATGGCATTGTGCGCAACGGCGACTGCCAGCGGCAAATGCGCCAGCACGTTGGTGATGCCCAGGCCCACCTGAGTTATCAGCACCAGCGTCAGCAAACCGGCCAACTTGGGCATGCGGCGGTCCATTAGCTTCCAGGCCAAGAGAAGCACAAACAGGCTGGTCACGATGGCGCCGAGCCGATGGGTAAAGTGAATCGCTGTGCGACCTTCACCGAGCAGCATACCGCCCAGATAGTTTGGACCGATTTCGTGGAACAGGTGAAAGCCTGCAGCAAAGTCCATGTCTGGCCACCACTCGCCGTGGCAGGTGGGAAAGTCCACGCAGGCGACGGCGGCGTAGTTGGTGCTGGTCCAGCCCCCGAGAGTGATCTGGGCGATTACTACCAGGAGCGTTAGCCTGGCAAAGAAACGCAGTCTGGCGATAGCCTGGGCTGGGCCCATGGGGTGAAAGCCACCATGCAGGCGCAGGCAAAGCAACAGCAGCAGGCTGAGGGTGGCGAAACCACCGAGCAGATGTGCCGTCACTACCTGCGGCCATAGCTTCAGCGTGACAGTCCACATGCCGAACAGGGCCTGACAGATAACCAGTAACAGCAGGCCGAAGCTCAGGCCCACCGGATAACCCGGCACCCGCTTTTGTCGGAGACTCATCAATGCCAGACCCAGTATGACCAGCCCCAACACACCCGCAGCATAACGGTGAACCATCTCGGCCCAGGCCTTGAAGACTTCCACGGGTTCATCGGGAAAGCGCATCTCGGCAATCTGGATGGCGCTATCGCTCCGCGGAACGCCGAGAAAACCATAGCAACCGGGCCAGTCTGGACAGCCCAAGCCGGCGTGCACCAGACGGGTGTATGCGCCGAGAATCACCACCACAAAACCCAGCGCCAGAGCGCCTACGGCAAACAGGTAACCTGGTTTACGCATGACCTTTATCCTACCTTGGATACTTTCAAAAGATGTTTCAGATCGTCGAGCAATTGCTTCCCAGGTTTATCAGCATCCTGATGCAACACCACCCGCCCCAGCGGGTCGACTACCCATAATTGCGGGCCCTGCTGCCATTCCTGCGGATGCTTTCTGAGACTCGTCTGGTAGGCGCCGGCATCCAGCATGCTGCGGCTCAGGCGTGGATACTCAGCCTCAAGCTGCTGCTGTAGCGCTGCCGTGGGCTGGGCTGCCAGGGCCAGCATATGCTCCACGCGACCAGCCTCACGGCCGAGGGCAACGTTGATCTGCCGGGCCTCATGCAGCAGCGCCATACAGGCATCCAGGCAATCCTGCGGGCTGGTGACCAGAATGCGCCAGGGCGAGCCGTAACCAACAGGCTCGACCGCCAATTGCCAGTCTTCCAGTAGGATGTGCGGCTCGACCAAATCGGAGCGGTTGGTATTGCTCTGCGGCATAAAGCCCATTTTGGCCATGACGCCCGCGACCAGAATCGGGCCTAGCACCACGGCAAAGATCGCCAGCAGCTTGAGCTGACCGCGCGGTTTACCTGGCTGAACGGGTGTTGTGTCGCTACTGCTCATTATTGTTATTCCCCCGATGTTCGGGCTGGAATCCAGCCCAGATAAAGAGTGCCAGCAATGCTATCGCCAGCGCAAACCATTGCACCGCGTAGGCAATATGTTTGTTTGCGGTCATGGGTAGGGCCGGCCAGTTCAGCGTAAAGGCCGCCTGGCTGCCGGTTTTCAGGCGCGCAGTCCAGTCGAGCAGGGGGCGTTGTGCGTCCATGCCCATGCTCGCCAGATCCAGGCGCGAAATCAGTTTGGGCCAGCCGGAGGTGCCGTTGCTTTGCCCCAATGTAAAGCCTTGCTCTGCGCCGGGCAGCGCCTCGGCGTCAAGCTGCACGCTATGTTCTGGGGTGCTCACCGAGGGGTGCTGGCGCCGGTCTGGCCAGGCTATCCAGCCGCGGTTAACGATCAAGCTGAGCCCTGAGGCCTGATCATCAAAGATCTGCAGCACTTCCACACCGGCCTGGCCACCACGAATGCGGTTGTCCAATAGCCAGATGCGCTCGGGATCAAATTGGCCCTGCAGGTACAGAGGTCGCCAGCTGGGATCGGTTTGCTGTTGCAATTCCAGTAGCGTTTCGGCCACTGCACTGCGGTTGGCGTCCATCTGCGCCTGCATTTGGCGCTTTTCTTCGGCACGCTCAAGTTGCCAGAAGCCGAGGGTGACCAGCAACGGCAAAAAGGCCAGCAGGAATATCCAGAGTGGCCAGCCGGGGGCGAAACGTTTGGCGGAATGAGACATGGCAACCTTGATTAACAACAGGGTCTATAATGCACCAACCCCAACAAGCATGGATATTCAATTATGTGGTTGAAACTGGTCATCTTGGCCTTGCTACTGGCGATCGTCGTCAGCCTGTTCAGCGGCCTGTTCTTTCTGGTCAAGGATACCAACGGATCAGGTCGTCTGGTCACTGCACTGAGTGTGCGAATTGGTCTGACGGTTGCGATAATGCTGCTGATTGCCTACGGCTTCTGGTCCGGTCAGTTTGCCTGGAATACGCCCTGGCTGCACTAAAGCTGGCCCCGGGCGGGGCCAGCCAGTGGGTCAGAAAATATAGACAAAGATAAACAGGCCGACCCAGACTACATCGACGAAGTGCCAGTACCAACTGGCCGCTTCAAAACCGAAATGGTTTTCCGGGGTGAAATGCCCCTTGTGCACCCGCACCAGCATCACCGTGAGTATCAGTGTCCCCATAAACACGTGGGCGCCGTGGAAACCAGTAAGCATAAAGAAGGTCGCGCCATAAATGCCCGAGTTGAGCGTCAGCCCAAGATCCTTGTAGGCATGCACGTACTCGGCAATCTGCAGGCCGAGGAACACCACCGCCAGCACCACTGTCAGCAACAACCAGTTCTTCAGGGCGCCACGTTTGCCGGCACGCAGGGCGTGGTGGGCAAAGGTGACGGTGACACTGGAGCTGATCAGGATAATGGTATTGAGCAGCGGCAGCTGCCAAGGGCTGATGATTTCCTGTGGGCCGGGGAAGGCATTCGGGTCAGGGTTGGTCATCAGCGGCCAAGTATACTGAAAGCCTTCCCAGAGCATGTTGCTGATACCTTTGTCGCCTTCGCCCGACAACCAGGGGCCGGCGAAGGTACGCACATAAAACAGCGCACCAAAGAACGCAGCAAAGAACATCACTTCGGAAAAGATAAACCAGCCCATGCCCATGCGGAAGGAGCGATCCATCTGCGCGCTGTAGAGGCCCTGGTGACTCTCGGTAATAACGTTGCCAAACCAGCCAAAGAACATCCAGGTGATGATCAGTGCGCCGGCCAGCAGGATCAGCAGACCACTCTCGCCATTGGAGTTCATCAACGTGCCGGCACCGAAGACCGATGTCAGCAGGCCGATGGAGCCGACTATCGGCCATTTGCTCTGTGCCGGTACGTAATAGGCTTCATGCGTTGAAGATGTGTCGTGACTCGCCATCTGTTGTTCTCCTTATCAGGCAGTCAAAAGTCAGTTGCTGTGCAGCGCGGCCAGATCGAGATCGAAGCTCGCGGCCATGCGCTCAGTTACGTCAAACAGGGTGTAGGACAGCGTGAGTCTGTGCACCTCGCCGGGCAGGGCGCGGTCTACGATAAAACGCACAGGCATTTCCACGGTTTCACCCGGTTGCAGCATTTGCTGGGTAAAGCAGAAGCATTCGGTTTTGTGAAAATACGCGGCAGCTTTGGACGGCGAGACGCTGGGAATCGCCTGGGCGATCATCGGCTTGCTGGTCGGGTTGTGCGCAGTAAAGATCATCTCGTGGGTTTCGCCAGGGTGCAGTGTCAGCTCATTGGTCTGTGGACCAAATGACCAGACCATGCCTTCAGCGTTGGTAGAAATGAATTGCACACGTACCGATCGGTCGAGGTCGACGCCACCATCACCGCCCTGGTAGGCGCTGGAGTTGGTCTTGCCGTTGATGCCGAAGGCCTCGCACATCACGTCATAGATAGGCACCAGCAGAAAGCCGAAGCCGAACATGCCGACCACCAGAAACAGCAGACGGCTAACCAGACGTTTTGTGCTGATGCCTTCGCTCATGACCTGTCCTCCTACTTCACTTCAGGCGGTGTGCTGAAGGTGTGGTAAGGAGCAGGCGATGCGACTGTCCACTCCAGGCCTTCTGCGCCGTCCCATGGCTTGGCTGCTGCCTTGGGTCCGCCCTTGATGCACTTGATGACGATGAACAAAAACAGCAACTGCGTCGCGCCAAACATGAAGGCGCCGATCGACGAAATCATGTTGAAGTTGGCGAACATCATGTTGTAGTCCGGAATCCGCCGCGGCATGCCGGCCAGCCCGATAAAGTGCATCGGGAAGAACGCCAGGTTCATGCCGACAAAGCTCATCCAGAAATGCGTCTTGGCCAGTACTTCGTCATACATGTGGCCGGTCCATTTCGGCAGCCAGTAGTAGGCCGAGGCAAAGATGCCGAAGATCGCACCGGGCACCAGTACGTAGTGGAAGTGGGCGACCACGAAGTAGGTATCGTGATATTGGAAGTCTGCTGGGGCAATCGCCAGCATCAGCCCGGAGAAGCCACCGATGGTGAACAGAATCACGAAAGCGACGGCAAACAGCATCGGTGCTTCAAAGGTCAGCGAGCCGCGGAACATGGTGCTCACCCAGTTGAAGACCTTGACCCCGGTGGGTACGGCAATCAGCAGCGTGGCATACATGAAAAACAACTCGCCGGTCAGCGGGATGCCCACAGTAAACATGTGGTGAGCCCAGACCACAAAGGACAGGAACGCAATTGCTGCGGTGGCGTAGACCATCGAGGTATAACCGAACAGCGGCTTGCGGCTGAAGGCCGGGATGATCGCACTGACCGCGCCGAAGGCCGGCAGGATCATGATGTACACCTCGGGGTGACCGAAGAACCAGAAAATATGCTGGAACATTACCGGGTCACCACCGCCAGCGGCGCTGAAAAAGCTGGTGCCAAAGTGAATATCCATCAGCATCATGGTCACCACGCCTGCCAGCACCGGCATTACCGCGATTAGCAAGAAGGCAGTGATCAGCCAGGTCCAGACGAACAGCGGCATTTTCATCAGCGTCATACCGGGGGCACGCAGGTTGAGAATGGTCGCGATGATATTGATCGCGCCCATGATCGAGCTGATACCCGCCAAGTGAATGGCGAAAATGAAGAAAGTCACGCTCGGTGGTGCGTAGGTGGTCGACAGCGGTGCGTAGAAGGTCCAGCCGAAATTCGGGCCACCGCCTTCCATGAATAGCGTCGATACCAGCAGACCGAAGGCTGCGGGCAACAACCAGAAACTGAAGTTGTTCATGCGCGGCAGGGCCATATCCGGCGCGCCGATCATCATCGGAATCATCCAGTTGGCCAAGCCGACAAACGCCGGCATAACCGCACCGAAGACCATGATCAGGCCGTGCATGGTCGTCATCTGGTTAAAGAATTCCGGCTGCACCAACTGCAGGCCGGGCTGGAACAATTCGGCGCGGATAACCATGGCCATCGAGCCGCCAAGCAAAAACATGGCGAAACTGAACCACAGGTACATCGAGCCGATGTCCTTGTGGTTAGTGGTCAGTACCCAACGCATCAAACCTTTGGCCGGACCATGGGCATGGTCGGCGTGATGGTGATCGATCACTGCACTCATGATGGTCTCCTATTGGCCGTTTTTGAAGTTGAGGATGTCGAGCGGTGCGACGATCTCGCCGGTGTCATTGCCCCAGGCGTTACGTTCGTAGGTAATAACCGCAGCAATATCCGTTTCAGACAGCTGGGCGCCAAAGGCGGCCATGGATGTACCGGATTTGCCGTTAACGACGATATCGATATGCGCTGGCATATCGGTCAGCGCCATTTCGCTGCCCTTCAAGGCTGGGAACATGGGCGGCAGACCTTCGCCACCTGGTTGGTGACAGGCCGCACAGGCACGGGAATAAACCTGTTCGCCACGCACCATCAACTCTTCAAGCGTCCAATCCTTCTCGCGCAGCTCGGCTTCCTGAGCGGCGGCTTCTTTCTTCTCAGCCAGCCAGATGTCGTAATCTTCCTGGCTCTTGGCTTCCACAACCACCGGCATGAAGCCATGATCACGGCCACATAGCTCAGTGCACTGGCCGCGGAAAATGCCCGGCTCTTCAATGCGCGTCCAAGCTTCGTTGACGAAGCCGGGGATGGCGTCTTTTTTCACCGCCAGGGCCGGAACCCACCAGGAGTGAATGACGTCGGCGGCAGTCACCAGGAAGCGAATTTTCTTGCCCACAGGCACAACCAAAGGTTCATCTACCTCAAGCAGATAGTTTTCATTTTTGGTAGTGAGGTTGTTGATCTCTTCGCGAGGGGTAATCATGTTGCTCATAAAGGCAACATCTTCACCGAGATAGCTGTATTGCCAGCGCCATTGGTAGCCGGTGATCAGAATATCGATGTCCGCTTCTTCAGCGTCATAAATTTCGATCAGGGTTTTGGTCGCAGGGACTGCCATGCCGACAAGAATCAGCAGAGGTATGACGGTCCAGAGTACTTCGACGCCTACGTTCTCGTGGAACTTGGCTGGCACCGCACCTCTGGATTTGCGATGCATGAACATCGACCAGAACATGATGCCGAAGACGATGACGCCAATGACCACACATATCCAGAAGATCAGCATGTGCAGATCAAAGACCGAGCGACTGATCTCAGTCACTCCTCTGGGCATATTAAATGACCATCCGGCGCTTACGGTGCCACTGAGTGCTAGCATAAACAAACCACTCAGCCAGGCGCTTGCTTGTCGCAACATTCCCGGTTCCCCTTTATTTTTTTTATTCAGCACTGGTAGCGGGGGGAAAGGCATTTAAAAAGTCATCAGGACTGGATAAATACGTGGCAATAAGTCGCTTGGCTTGCCCTAACGCAGGCAGCTTCAAGCGCTACTGACCGGCCCCCCAAAAGACTGCCAGACGCTTCGAGTATAGACCTGACAGTTTCTAAGGCAATCCCTGGGAGTCTTTATTTTTTGATATCTGTCAAGACTGCACTTGTAGCCTTGTGTTATTGGGTGCTGCAGCAGAGGGCGGGCGAGGATGCTGGTGAGATCAACTGCATTTCATTTTATTGGCTCAGCCTGAGCCATTTTGACGATATCATAGTGCTCTGCTAGCGTGTGTTCGGGCATTGGTATCTTTGCCGGGGCATGCTTTGTGGCGATAGTTTGCGACGCTAGCTAGTGCTGATGGTTTCTGGCGAAATAGGGGAGTGTTTTATGAATATTGCAGCACTACGCGAGCGTATTCGCGTGGCCGAGTTTCAGGAGCACGAACAGGGCAGCCTGCGCGCGTGGTTAAGTCAGCAATTGCTGCAGCTGCATCCCGCTATTACGCCAGGTGATGATCCGCTGGATACACTGCAGCGGCTGGCTGAAGGTTATATCGCCGAGGTGCCGGATACCCTGGAGGCGGCGCAGGCGGTCGCCGATTCGGCCAATATGCGCGCCCAGCTGTTGCCGGTTCTAAAGGTGGCCGAGGCCTTTTTTTTGCAGCCACCTGATCTGCCCGCGGACCATCAGGGCATGCTCGCCCTGTTGGATGAGGCTTATCTTGTTCACCGGCTGGTCGAAGAAGTCAATGATCGCTACATCGCCCACGGCGGGGAGCCGCTGTTGCCGCTGGACACCACGCGGGCAAATGTCATCGTGCATCAGCTGTTGGGCGATACCTTTGCCAACCAATTGGATCTGGCTGTGAATACGGCGGTAGAAGGCTTGGCGCCGGAAAGCCTGTTCAGCAGCCAAACCTTCGATGATTTTCGCCAGATCATTGCCCAGCGCGGTCGCATAGCGCTGTGGCAGGATTGGCCTTGCCTGTCGCGGCAATTAGGCGTCGAAATACGTTTGCGCGAGACTAACTAGCCTGTCCCGTTGTGCAAGCCATTATTTCTTCTTCAGACGCGGGTTGGGAAAAAACTGCACGGTTTGTGAGGTGGCTGGTGCGGGCTGCTTGACCTTGGTCACCCTGGTCGGCACTTCGCGAGGGACCGAGTTGCCGCGCTCATCCAGCGTATCGGCATAACCGCAACTGACGCATTCACGATTCGGTACGCCATCGACCTCATACATCCGAATGGTGTCCATAGCGCTGCACGCCGGGCAGACAGCCCCGGCGATAAAGCGCTTGGTGGTCGGGGTGCTGGTCATGCGGCCTCCTCGGTCAACCCGCTGTGGCGTAGCAGCGCATCAATGCTTGGCTCGCGGCCACGGAAGGCCACGAACAGCTCCATCGGCTCACGGCTACCACCACGGGCCAGGATGTTGTCGCGGAAGGCTTTGCCGGTGTCAGCGTTCAGTACACCCTCCTCTTCGAAGCGCGAGAAGGCGTCAGCAGAGAGCACTTCAGCCCATTTGTAGCTGTAATAACCGGCCGCGTAACCGCCGGCGAAGATATGCCCGAAACCGTTCTGGAAGCGGTTGAATGCCGGCGGTGGGAATACCGACACTTCTGCACGCACCTGATCGAGTACTTCCTGCACCGTCTGACCGGGCTTTTCCCGCAGATGCAGCAAGAAATCAAACAGCGATAGTTCTACCTGGCGCAGCATGCCCATGCCGGACTGAAAGTTGCGCGCTGCGAGCATCTTGTCCAGCAGATCTTTCGGCAGCGGCTGACCGGATTCGTAATGAGCGGAAATCAGCGCCAGGCCCTCGGGCTCCCAGCACCAGTTTTCCATAAACTGGCTAGGCAGCTCGACCGCATCCCAGGCTACACCATTGATCCCTGATGCAGCCGGGTAGTCAACGCGAGTCAGCAGATGGTGCAGGCCATGGCCGAATTCGTGGAACAGCGTGGTCACTTCATCGTGGGTCAGCAGCGCCGGTTTGTTCCCAACTGCCGGAGTGAAGTTGCACACCAGATAGGCAATCGGTCGCTGCAACTCTCCGCTGGGCAGGCGTCGACGATCACGGCAGCCGTCCATCCAGGCACCGCCGTTCTTGTGGCTGCGGGCGTACAGATCGAGAAAGAAGCGGCCGATGACTTCGCCCTGTTCGATCACTTCAAACAGCCGTGCATCCTTGTGCCAGCGATCAAACTCGCTGACTTCGCGCAGCTGAATGCCATACAGATGCTCGACCACCGAGAACATACCGGTCAATACGGTATCGACCGGGAAGTAAGGTTTGAGCTCTTCCTGGGAGATGGCATAGCGATATTGTTGTAATTGCTCGCTGTAATAGCCGACATCCCAGCTCTGCAGATCATTGCAACCACGCTCGGCAGCGAACTCCCGCAGCGCGGCCAGGTCCTGGCCCGCGAAGTTCTTGCTGCGGCTGCCCAGGTCGCGCAGAAAGCTGACCACTTGATCGGTGCTCTCGGCCATTTTGGTGGCCAGAGACAGCTCGGCAAAATTGGCAAAGCCGAGCAGTTCGGCCAGTTCCTGGCGCAGGGCCAGGATTTCGGTGATCAGCGGGCCGTTATCATACTCGCCAGCCTGTGGGCCGAGTTCTGAGGCGCGCGTGCAATAGGCGGTGTACAGCTCTTCACGCAGGGCGCGGTCGCGCGCATAGGTCATGACGGCGTAGTAGCTAGGGAACTCCAGGGTGATCAGCCAGCCATCCAGCGCTTTGGCTTCGGCAGCCTGCTTGGCCTGGGCCAGTGCTGACTCTGGCAGGCCGTCAAGCTGGGCCACATCAGTGACCTGCTTGGTCCAGGCCTGGGTGGCATCCATCAATTGGTTGGAGAAGGTGCTCTGCAACTCTGACAGGCGCATTTGCAGCTCGCCATAGCGCTTTTGCTGCTCGGCAGGGAGCGCGATGCCGGACAAGCGGAAGTCCCGCAGCGCGTGTTCGATAATGGTCTGCTGTGCCTGATCCAGCTGCTTGAAGGTCTCACCTTCAGCTAATTGCTGATAGGCGGCAAACAGCTTCTGGTTCTGGCCCATCTCGGTGCTGAATTCACTCAGCAGCGGCAGGCAGCTGTTGTAAGCATCGCGCAGTTCGGGGCTGTTCATCACCGCATTCAGGTGCCGAACCGGCGACCAGGCCAGGTCGAGCTGCTCGCCCATGTCGTCCAGCGGTTCGATCAGGTTGGCCCAGCTCCATTGCGCAGGTGGATTGTCCAGCAGTTGGGCTAGCGTCGCGCGGCTGTCTGCCAGAACCTGCTCGATGGCGGGCTTGACGTGCTCGGCACGGATGCTGCTGAACGGAGGCAGGTCGTAGGGTTGCAGAAGCGGATTGGGCGAGGTCATGAAGTTTCCTGAAAAGGTTGACTGAGTCATAGTGTGTATCTTATTGAATATCGAGGCGCTTGGCACGGCCACTGGATTTTATTAATAGTGGCAAGAGCTTTCCTTAATGGAGACAGAGCATGAATGTACGCACCTTAAGCGGTAAGTCGCCGCAGTTGGGTCAGGCGGTATTTGTTGACCCGTCCGCGGTAGTGATCGGCGACGTGGAGCTGGGCGATGACTGCTCGGTCTGGCCGCTGACGGTTATCCGTGGCGACATGCACCATATTCGTATTGGCGCGCGTACCAGCGTGCAGGATGGCAGCGTACTGCACATTACCCACGCTGGGCCGTTCAATCCGGATGGCTATCCATTGCTGGTCGGTGAAGATGTGACCATCGGGCACAAGGTTTTGTTGCACGGCTGCACTATTGGCAGTCGGGTGTTGGTGGGCATGGGCAGTATCGTCATGGACGGCGCCGTGGTCGAAGACGAGGTGATCATCGGCGCAGGCAGCCTGGTGCCAGCGCAGCGCACACTGGAATCGGGCTATCTGTACATGGGTAGCCCAGCCCGGCAGGTCAGACCCTTGACCGATAAGGAGCGCAGCTTCTTTAGTTATACTGCAGCCAATTACGTAAGGCTCAAGAATGAGCATCTGGCCCAGGACTGAGCCGGCTGACCACCTGCGTTTCGGGCGCCCAACTGTCAGGTAATCAGCCCGATGAATAATACCCCGATGTTCCGTGACTTGGCGGCAGCCTGGTTTATGCTCTGTGGGTCAGGGTGTTCTTGCCCCCTTTTCTGTTTTCAACTATTCGAGGCTTTTCATGTCTGCCTACAGCAATCGCAAAGTAGTACTTAACCAACGCCCACAGGGCGAAATCAAGGATGGCGACCTGGTCATCAAGCAGGAGCCGGTGCGTGATCTGAAGGATGGCGAAGTACTGATCAAGACCTTGTGGCTATCTCTGGACCCGTACATGCGCCCGCGCATGAATGACAGCAAGGGCTATATGGATCCGATCGAAATCGGTGCGCCGATTGTTGGTGAAAGTGTCGGCCGTGTGGTCGAGTCCAAGTCGCCTAACTATGCCGTCGGCGATGTGGTCACCAGCTACTCCGGCTGGCAGGAATACAGCATCATCCCCGGCGATGCGCCGATGGTTTACAAAGTGCAAGATCACGGCATTCCGCTGCAGGCTTATCTTGGCGTGGCCGGTATGCCTGGCCGCACCGGCTATTGCGGCCTGACCTATGTCGGCAAGCCCAAGGCTGGCGAAACCGTCGTGGTTTCCGCGGCCTCAGGTCCGGTGGGTACGGTAGTAGGCCAGACCGCTAAACAGCTGGGTTGCCGTGTTGTCGGCGTCGCCGGTGGTGAAGAGAAGTGCCGTTATGTGGTCGAAGAGCTGGGCTTTGACGAGTGCGTCGATTACAAGGCCGGCAACCTCGAGCAGGACCTGAAAGATGCGTGCCCGAACGGTATCGATGTGTACTTCGAGAACGTCGGTGGCGCCGTAACCCGCGCCGTGGCCAAGCTGCTCAACAGCGGTTCGCGCGTACCGATCTGCGGTTACGTCTCGGCTTACAATGCCGAAGACGCGAGCAAGGTCGAGACGCCCTTCCATGTGTTTGGCGCGATGGAAGACAAGCCCGAGCACCGCTTCTTTCTGGTCACCGAGTGGCAGGACCAGCATCAGGAAATCACCGCGCATCTGGCCGAGCAGATCGCCTCGGGCAAGATCAAGTACCGCGAAACCATCGCTGAAGGCCTGGACAATGCAGTAGAGGCATTCAAGGGCATGCTTAAGGGCAAGAACTTTGGCAAGCAGTTGGTCCGCGTCGCCGAGTAATGCGTTGATCCGCCGCCATGCCTTTGTGGCATGGCGGCATCTTCTAGCTCCCGCAACAATCACCCTCCGTTTGGTATAGAAACTGCATCGGTCGCACTGTATTGAGCCGATGAGCCCCGCTTGTTTGTCTTAATGCACCTTTATGCAGCACAAAGGACGGCTTATTCACCGTGCCGCGCCATCATTGTGCCAGTTTGCTCATTGAGTCAGCAGGATGGCCATGCCCGTATCCATGATAGATGTGCTCTGGGTCGTACTTTGCGCCGGCTTGGTGTTTAACATGCAGCTGGGCTTTCTCTGCCTTGAGGCGGGTCTCACCCGCAGTAAGAACACCATCAACGTAGCGGTGAAGAACATGGCTGACCTGAGTGTCGCCATACTGCTTTACTGGCTATTTGGCTTCGGCATCATGTTCGGCGCCAGTGAGCATGGCTGGTTTGGCACGGGCTTTGTCATGCTGTCGTTTCTGGATACCTGGCAGTCGGCGTTCTTTCTGTTCCAGGCTATGTTCTGTACCACCGCCGCGACTATCGTCTCCGGCGCTGCCGCGGAGCGCATGCGCTTCAGCGGCTACCTGCTGGTTACCGTGCTGGCCGCCGGGCTGGTTTACCCCTTCTTCGGTCATTGGGCCTGGGGCGGCAGTTTCAGCGATGGTCAAGGCTGGCTGGCGGCGCAGGGCTTCGTCGATTTTGCCGGCTCCACGGTAGTCCACAGTATTGGTGGCTGGATCGCACTGGCGGTAGTGCTGGTGCTGGGGCCGCGCCAGGATCGTTATGAGCTGGGCCGCCATGGCCGCAGTATGCCCGGCTCCAATCTGCCGATGGCGATGCTTGGCGCCCTGTTGTTGATGTTTGGTTGGTTTGGCTTTAATGGCGGCAGCACCTTCAGTTTCGACAACACCGTGCCCGGCATTATTGCCAACACTGTGCTTGCCGGCGTCGCCGGGATTTTAGGGGGGATGGCGCTGTCCTGGTTGCGCTGGCGGCATGTTGACCCGGTCTACCCGCTTAATGGGCTGATCGCTGGCATGGTGGCCATCACTGCTAGTGCGCATGTGGTCGACTCCGGGGCCGCCTTGCTGATCGGCTTGACCGGCGCCGTGGTCATGTACTTGGCTGACCGGCTGATGTACCGCCTGAAGATCGATGATGCGGTCGGTGCGGTGCCGGTGCACCTGGCCAGTGGTATTTGGGGCACGCTGGCGCTGGCACTGTTTGCTGATATGGAATTGCTCGGGACCGGCTTGAGTCGCTGGCAGCAGTTTCTGGTGCAGGGTCAGGGGGTTCTGGTGGCGGGCCTTTGGGCCTTCGGTTTGACCTGGGCGGTGTTGCGCCTGCTTAACCGAGTAGTGCCGATCCGCGTGAGTCTGGAAGATGAAATGGTCGGTCTGAATGTCTCGGAACATGGCGCGCGCACCGAGCTGGTCGAGTTGCTTGGAGCTATGGCTACCCACCAGCGGGACGGGCATTTCGCCGAGGAGGTGCCTGTCGAGCCGTTTACCGAAGTGGGTCAAATCGCCGGGCAATACAACAAGGTGATCCGGGCGCTACAGGCAGCGGTGGGCACCACCCAGTCGATCATTCGTGACATTCGTGACGGCATTGTCACCTGCTCGCCCGAGGGTGTGCTGGCCAGCTGCAATCCAGGTGCCGAGCGGCTGTTTGGTCTGCAAGCGGCAGACTTGCTCGGTCTATCCCTACAGGGGCTGGTGGCAGAGGATAACTGGAAAGGCTTACCGCAGCCGCTTGCCGGGGGCGAACTGAAACAGGAAGTGGTGTTCAGTCGTCGTGGTCACGAGCAGTTCGTCGCCGAGCTGACGGTCAGTCGCGGGCACGAGGATGAGCAACTGCTGACCTGCATGATCCGCGACATCACTGAGCGCAGGCGCGTGGAGCAGCAATTGTTCCAGGAAAAGGTGCTGGCGCAAGTCACCCTGGCCTCGATTGGCGACGGGGTGATCACCACCGGGCCGGATAGCCGCATTAACTACCTGAATCCGGTCGCCGAAAAGCTGACTGGGTGGAGTGGTGATCAGGCGCGCGGTCGGCCGCTGGAAGATATCTACCGGCTGTTCGACGAGTTTACCGGCGTGTCGCTGGGTAATCCGGTCACCGCGTTGCTGCGCCGCTATCGTCAGGGAATGCAGGGGCGTGAAAGTAACGTGCTGTTGTTGCGCAGGCGCGACGGTAGCGATGTGGCGATTCAAGATGCAGTGGCGCCCATTCGCGATGCCGAAGGCCACATCATTGGTGCGGTGCTGACCTTTCGCGACGTGACCATCAATCGTCGGCTGGCCCGTGAGCTGTCGCATCAGGCCGCCCATGACACTTTGACCGGGCTGACCAATCGGGCCGAATTTGAGCGCCGTTTGCTCGCGCTCTTACTCACTCCCGCGGAGGAACGCGGCGATCAGGTGCTGTGCTATATGGACCTGGACCAGTTCAAGATCGTTAACGATACCTGTGGTCATGCGGCGGGTGACGAATTGCTCCGACAACTGGCCAAGTTGTTTCAAAGCCGCATTCGCAGCAGCGATGTGCTCGCCAGGCTGGGCGGTGATGAGTTCGGACTGCTGTTGGCTGGCTGCCCATTGGCGGAAGCGGTGCCGATTGTCGATGGCATGCGCGCATTGGTTGAGGCGTTTCGCTTCAGTTGGGAGGGCAAGACCTTTGCGGTTGGAGTGAGCATTGGCCTGGTACAGGTTGAGCAGGGCGAAACCTTGGGCAGCTTGCTCAGTGCCGCAGACAGCGCCTGTTACGCCGCCAAAGACGCAGGCCGTAACCGTATTCACATTTACCAGGCCGATGATCAACAGCTGCTCGAGCGGCGTGGCGAAATGCAGTGGGTCAATCGCTTGCGCCAGGCTCTGGACGGCGACTGGCTGCGCCTCTATGTGCAGCCCATCGTCTGCGTCCAGCAGCAGGACGCAACTCCCAGTTATGAAGTGCTGGTGCGCATGCTCACTGACGATGGTCGGATCATTCCACCTGGCGCCTTTATGCCGGCGGCCGAACGTTATGCACTGGCCACCGCCATCGACCGTTGGGTGGTAGGTAACTTTCTTGCCTGGGTCGGTGATTACTCGCGGCGTATGGCTGGCAACCCCGGCAACTATTCCATCAATCTGTCTGCCGCGTCGCTGGGCGAAGAAAGCTTTCTGGAGTTTGTGTTGGCCACCCTGGCGAGGCACCAGGTGCCCGCCGCGTGCATCTGTTTCGAGCTGACCGAAACCAGTGCTATTGCTAACTTGAGCCGTGCGGTGATTTTCATGCAACGGCTCAAAGCCATCGGCTGTCGCTTTGCGCTGGATGACTTTGGCTCGGGGTTATCGTCCTTCGCTTATCTGAAAACCCTGCCGGTAGACATGCTGAAAATCGATGGTGTGTTCGTCAAGGATATAGAAACCGACCCGATTGCCCGCGCGATGGTCGCGTCAATCAACACCATCGGTCATGAAATGGGCCTGATCACAGTGGCGGAGTTTGTTGAAAGTGCAGGGATACTCGAATGCCTGACCGAGATCGGTGTGGACTATGCTCAGGGCTATCATCTAGGCCATCCGCGGCCTTTAAGTGAGCTTGACGGCGTACGCATGATGCCGCGCTAAACCGGTTATGGCGGTTAGCGGCGGGCATTGGTTACGGCAAATAGATCCGAAACTCGCCGCCATCCAGTGGCCCGCCGTTAAGCAGTTGAATATGCCCATGCTGACCGTTGCGCTGGTGCAATTCGGCAATACGTTGGCCGAAATACAGGCCGAGCCCGGTGCTGCCGGTACTCATATTGATACCCAGCACATAATCGGATTGATCCTCGATCATGCTCGGCGGATAGCCCTGGCCGTCGTCGCTGATGGAAATGACCAATTGCTCGTCTTCGGTCCAGGCCTGCAGATGAATGGCCGAGCGGGCATAGCGGATCGAGTTGTTGATCACATTACCGACCACCGAGCCGACCAGTTCGGCATCAAAGAACGCCAATTGCCCGTCCTCCTCCACCTGGTAAGTGCCGATGATACGGCGTGAGGCGAGAATTTCGTCATGCCGGGCCAACTGCGCCTGGAGAAAGTCTTCCACTTCCATCCAGGCCGGGCGCATGGGCAATTGATTGACCCCCAGCTTGTACAGGCTGAGCATCTGCACCAGCATGCCGTTAAGGCGCAGGGATTCATACTCGATCACTCCACGCTCGCGGTTGTCGGTCACGTCGGGGGGCAGGTCGGCGGACCATTGCTGGTAGGCCTGCATCAACATGCCCAGCGAGTTCTTCATGTCGTGCACGGTCGATGCAATCACCGTGGAAAAATCCAGCCCCGCTGGCGAATCCTGAGGATCGTCGCTCACAGACCCGCTACCGTTTTACAGAGTTTTTGATAACGCTCATGCCGAGCATCGCTATCAGGCATGCTGCGCACCTGTTCGAGGCAGTGCAGGCATTGCGCTTTGAGTTCCGGGTCGGGTTGCGCCAGGAGCATGCGCAATAACGATTGGGCCGTGTTCAGAGCGAAGCTGATATTGCGTGGTTGTAACGTCTGAGCCTGGCGGAACAACGGCAGTGCATCGGCGAACTGTTGCTGCTGATAGAGGCGAATGCCCTGCCGGTTCAGCTCCTGCGCGGCCTTGCCACCATTCAGAATCGCCGGATCATCGGTCTGTTGGGCGATCGACGCCATGACGTTGGCGTCGTCACCGTACATTTCTGCGCAGGTGTGCAGGATGTTCTTGGCATGGTCTTCCTGCCCCAGGGCCTTGAGCTGCCCGGCAACCTCCAGTGCCACCTCGGCGGAAAAGAAGGTATCGAGTTCGCTGAACTGGGCCGCAGCCTGCTGGATCAGCTTGTCTGCGCCGAGCCGGTCACCGGTCTTGACCAGCGTGCTGGCTTCAGCCAGCTGCGCGCGTACCTGCAGGTTGGTATCGCCCTTCCAGCTTTTGCCCAAATCGCCGAGCGTCTTGCGAATTTCCAGCAGGGCGCGGGGGTTGGGAGCCTGGTCGCCGGCTTGATCATTCAGGCTTAAGGCCAGCCCAAGATGGCTCTCCGGGTTACGAAATTGCGAATTATGGCCCAGATCCACTGCCTGTCGGTAAGCTCGCACCGCGTTATCAAAGTCGCCGTTGGCCTTGGCCAGCTTGCCTAGGGATTGCTGGCGCTGCAGGCTGTTCGGCGAGATCTTGATGCCCTGCTCGATATACTCCTGCGCCTGTTTCGGCTCGCCCATGGCTTCGAGTACGGCGGCCAGCCCGTCGAACAGCGCTGGTAGCATCGGGAACTGGCTGATGGCCGAACGGAATAGCTCCAGCGCCTGATCCAGCTTGCCTTGCTCTAGCCACAGCTGGCCCAGGGCAATCAACGCCCAAGGCATGGGTCGGTCAGTCAACTGCGCCTGCAGCAGTTTTTCCAGCTCGGCCCGCTGGCCCAGCGCCTTGAGCGCGTTAGCTTGGTAACGCAGGCATTGCGGCGCGAAGCGCTTGTGCTCCAGCGTGACTTTTTCGCAGGCGGCCAGAACGCCGCGGTGATCTTCCCGGGCCAGGGCGTCGAGTATCGGCTTGAGCGCGGTCTTGCGCTCGACCAACTTATCCAGTCGCTGTTGTAGGCTAGCGCGGTTAAAGGGTTTGGTCAGGTAGGCGTCCGGTTCACATTCCAACGCACTCATCACCATCGCCTGACTGCTTTCGGCGGTACACATGACAAAAATGCAGTGCGGGCTGATCAGTTTTAAGTGATGTAGCTCTTCAAGCACCTGCTGGCCGTTCTTGCCAGCGCCCAGATTGTAGTCGTGCAAAATTACGTCGTATTTATTGTTGCGGCATAACGCTATCGCATCCTCGCCGCGTGGCGCGGAGTCCACCTGTTTCACCGCCATCATGCGTAGCATGCCAGCCACGGCTGTGCGGAATTCGGAAAAATCATCGACAACCAGAAAGCGTTTGTTGCTGTAATCAATCATAGAGAGCATCCGAGCAGGGCATGTACAAAAGGGCGAGTGCTAGGGGCAGTATAGCCGGGCATGGTCCGGCGACCCTTAAATACAACATTAAGGCAAAGTGCCACTATATGAAAGCAGGAGTACCGGGCCGTCAACGGATAATGTCATTGGATTCGACTGCGACTATGCCAGGTTTCGCTCCTAGCGCCTGAGCCAGCATGCATTCAGCTACCGCCTGCGTCGATACCGCGCGGTAGCGTGGCGGGATTACGCCTTTCAAGCGCCGCGCCAGCCAGAGTCCGGCGGCCTCGGCGGGGCGCGCGTCAGGTCGCACCCCGCCATCCAGCAGCGAGGGGCGGACGTAGCTCAACGACTGGAATCCCAGCCGCGCCAGGTCGCGCTCGGTTTCGCCCTTGGTGCGCAGGTAGAACGAGCGGGCATTGGCGTCCGCGCCCAAGGAAGAGTTCAGCACAAAGGTCGGTGTACCTGCTTGCCGCGCTAACCGCGCGGCGTCCAGCACATAGTGATAGTCGACTTCGCGGAAAGCCGCTTGGCTGCCCGCTAGCTTCAAGGTGGTGCCCAGCGCACAAAGGACCGCGTCGGTGCGCCACCAGAGCGCTTGCTCAGGCAGATGGGCATAGTCCACTTGCGGATTCAATAATCCGGCCCGTGCCCGCAGGGGGCGTCGCGTGGGGGCTACGACGGTGTCGACCAGCGGGTGATTCAGGGCCGCCTCGACCAATTGGCCGCCTACCAATCCGGTGCCACCCAATATCAATAGCGTGAGAGGCCTGCTGGCTGTCATGTTCTCTCCAGATCAATTCAGGTGGGCGGGAAATACCAAGGTCAAGGTTGAGTTAAGTTTGGGGTGGATAATCGAACTAATATTGTAAAAGTAGCATCTTATCTGGGGTTTTACTTTCGTTAGAGGCGTACATGATTACACGTGGCTTGCTTGACCAGTTGCTCAAATCCGGATCCGACCTGCTTCAAGGCAGCTCCGCCGCCCAGGGCGAAAACGCTCAGCGTCGATCGGCCGGGACAATGGCCGGCTCAACGCTCAGTGGCTTGCTCTCGGGAGCCGGTGGTGGTGCGCTTGGCGCGGGTGCTATTGGCTTGTTATTGGGCAGTAAGAAAGCCCGCAAAATGGGCGGTAAAGTGATTACCTATGGTGGGCTTGCTGCACTGGGCGTGGTTGCTTACAAAGCTTACAGCAACTGGCAAGAGCAAAATGGCTCTCAGCCGCAGCGGCAGATTGAGCCGCAAACCGTGGATCGTCTGCCACCGGCCCAGGCAGAAGAGCATAGCCAGGCAATTTTGCGGGCAGTGATAGGTGCGGCCAAGGCAGACGGACATATAGAAGATCGTGAGCGCGAACTGATCGATGGCGAGGTCGCCAAGCTGATTCAGGATACTGATTTGCAGCGCTGGTTTGATCAGGAGCTGAACAAGCCCCTGGAACCCAGGGATATCGCCAGTTCGGCGACCACGCCGGAAATGGCCGCAGAAATGTATCTGGCCAGCCTGTTGATGGTGGATGAGGAGAACTTTATGGAGCGCTCCTATCTGGAAGAGCTGGCCCGGCAATTGGCGCTGGATCCGGCGTTGAAAGTCGAGCTGGAGAAGCAGGCGCGCGCCACAGCCTGATTTATCACTTACCCGCCCGTGCAGCGGGCCTGCCGCAAACCCCTGACCATCTATACTCGTTGGCGGGGAATTGAATCCGGAACTTACCCAGGCCAGTTTGCGCCATGCCCCATGCAGATTTCTTTGGTCTGAATTATCCTCGCACTATATGGAATGAGTGCCATGTCGAGATTCCAGGACTTTCAGAAGAGCAGTGATGCGGAACTGTTGCGATCCGAACTGTTCAGCATTGAGCAGTTGAAGCGCCACGCATTAATCCTGGCCGGCCAGCATGAGATCGACCCCCGACCAGGAGCGGACAAGCTGTTGCCGCGCCTGAAAGATAACGAAGAGGTGTTGCTGGCCGCTTACGATGTGGTGACTGCTACGGCAACAACCGAGCGTTTTGTTCCCTCGGAAGCCTGGTTACTTGATAACTTCTACCTCATTGAGCAGCAGATCGGGTTGGCAAGAGGGCACTTGCCCCGGGGTTACAGCCAGCAGCTGCCACGCTTGAAAAACGGCCTGTCTGCCGGCTATCCCCGGGTTTATGATCTGGCGCTCGAGCTTATTTGCCACGGCGATGGGCGCCTGGATAGTGAAAACGCAACCCAGTTCCTTGCCTCCTATCAGACCATGACCCCCCTTAAGCTGGGTGAGCTGTGGGCCTTTCCGATCATGTTGCGCCTGGCACTGCTGGAAAATCTGCGTAGGGTTGGAGTCCAGATTGCTCGGCGGCATGAAGAGCGGGAAGTGGCTGTGTCCTGGGCCAATCGGATGCTGGTGACTGCAGAGCAGCAGCCAGGCAAGCTGGTTCATGTGCTGGCGGACTTCGTTCAGGCAGAGGTGCCCCTGACGGCGCCTTTTGTCGAAGAGTTCTACGCTCGGTTGCAGGCTCAGGGGCCAGCCATGGCCTTTGTCCAGACCTGGCTGGAGCACAAATTGTCTGAGCAGGGCGTCACCGCGGCCCAACTGACTGAGGTCGCGGCCCGGACGGCTGCCGCCAACCAGATTTCTATAGCCAACAGTATTGGTAGCCTTCGCTTTATCGGGTCCATGGACTGGAACACCTATGTCGAAACCCTGAGCCTGGTGGAGCAGGCGTTGCAGGGAGACCCGGCACGGACCTACAGGCTTCAGGATTTCGCTACCCGCGACCGGTATCGTCACGTAATCGAGGATGTTGCCCGCGGTAGCCGCTGTTCGGAAGTGAAAGTGGCGCAGACCGCCATCGCATTGGCCCGAACCGCTGCTGCAGAGCTGGGGCAAGAGCACCGCCGTGCCCATGTCGGTTATTACCTCAGGGACCAGGGGCGCCGGCTACTGAACGAAGCCACTGGTTGTGCCCTGCCCTTGCGAATACGACTGAGTCGGGTTCTCTGGCACTGTCGTTTGTGGCTTTACCTGGGCGTCATTTTTACCCTCACTGCTGCAGCCACTGCCGCAGTAGTGGCTTGGTCAGGTTGGGATGCGACGGCAGGCTGGAAGATTGGGCTGATTAGCGTACCGCTGTTCATCGGTTCGTCTGCGCTGGTGGTATCGCTGATTAATATGCTACTGACCTTGCTGTTGCCGCCAAGAGTCCTGCCAAGGCTGGATTTCTCCGAAGGTATTCCCGACGAACACCGGACCATGGTGGTCGTACCGACCCTGCTGGCGAAGGCCAGTGATATCGATGATCTTCTGGAGAATCTGGAGATCCGCTATCTCGGCAACCGCGATGCCAATGTTTTCTTCGCCCTGCTAACGGACTTTCCCGACGCTGACGCAGCCGTGTTGCCTGAAGACGGCGCGCTCATTGACCGTGCGCGGGCAGAAGTAGAGCGGCTCAACCGCACCTACCGTGGCAGTGGCTACGACCCTTTTTACCTGTTCCACCGGCCTCGGGTATGGAATTCTGTGGATCGGGTATGGATGGGCTATGAGCGTAAGCGTGGCAAGTTGGAGCAGTTCAATGCCCTGCTGAGGGGGCAGGCGGAGGGGGCCTTCTCTCACATGGTCGGCGACTGTTCGATTTTGCACTCCATTCGTTACGTCATTACCCTGGATACCGATACCCACCTGCCCCGTGATACGGCCCGTGCCCTGGTGGGTAACATGGCCCATCCCCTTAATCGTCCGGTTTATGATGCTGCCAGGGGGCGAATTGTCGAGGGCTATTCGATTCTTCAGCCGCGCGCTTCCATTAGTCTGAACAGCGCCGGGCGCTCGCGCTTCTCCCGGCTTTATGCCGGTGAATCAGGTATCGATCCGTACACCCGGGAGGTCTCGGATGTCTATCAGGATATTTTTGCGGAAGGCTCGTTTATCGGTAAAGGCATCTACGATGTGGATGCCTTTCGTCTGGCGGTGGACGGACGCTTTCCAGAGAACCTGATCCTCAGCCATGACCTGCTTGAGGGTGGTTACGCCCGGTCGGCACTGATCACCGACGTTGATCTGATTGAGGACTATCCGCCGACCTATGCGATGGATGCTAGCCGTCGCCACCGCTGGATTCGGGGGGACTGGCAACTGCTGTCCTGGCTGTTGCCTTGGGTGCCTGCGGGCGTCTCGGCAACCGGGGCAGATAACGCCGGGGTGCAATCAGGCAAGACGGCGAGCCGATGGCAGCCAAACCCGCTTACCGCTCTCTCGCGCTGGAAGCTACTCGACAACTTGCGGCGCAGTCTGGTTCCGCCTTCGTTGGTCGCCCTGCTTACCGCAGGGTGGGTTCTGGCTATCGGTACGCTCTGGTTGTGGCCACTGTTGATCTTGATGGTGGTGTACCTGCCAGCGGTTGTTCACGCCGCAATTGAACTTGCCCGTAAACCGCCTGAACGGGACTGGATGGTGCACCTGAAGCTGGCGAGCCAGTCGGCGCAGCGCCCTTTGGCCATGGCTGTACTGAATCTGATGCTGCTGCCCTACGAGGCATGGCTTTGCCTTGATGCAATTATGCGTTCCGGATTGAGGATGTTGTTCACCCGCAAGGGGTTACTGATATGGCAACTGCCGTATTACCGAACCCGGAATGCCTGCCAGACATTGACTGATTATGTCAAAGAGCTGTGGGTGGCTCCGGTGCTTGTCGCCGCACTCTGCAGCGTTATGCTTTTATCCGGCGTGACACTCACAGCCTGGTTTTACCTGACCCCGGTGTTCATTCTGTGGCTCTTGTCGCCCGTGGCGGTGTGGTGGGTCAGCCAGCCCGCGGGGTTGCTAGTGAGCGGAGTAAGTCTGCAGCAGCAGGCCTTTTTACGGACCGCAGCGCGAAGGACCTGGCGTTTTTTTGATGAGTTTGTCGGTCCGGCGGACAACTGGCTGCCGCCGGATAATTTTCAGGAATACCCTGAGCCGCTGATCGCGTCGCGAACCTCACCGACTAACATGGGCATGTCCCTGCTGGCAGACCTTGCAGCCAGTGATTTTGGCTACATCACTGCCGGGGAGTGTTTGCAGCGGGTGGGTGCCACGCTTTCATCCATGGAGCACCTGGAGCGTTATCGCGGTCATTTCTATAACTGGTACGACACCCGAACTCTTGAGCCCTTGCGACCGCAGTATGTGTCATCAGTGGACAGCGGCAATCTCATAGGCTGCCTGCTCACGCTGCAGGCCGGGCTGGCTGAGTTCAGGTGCCAGCCGGTGGTATCCATGTTGGCGTTTCAGGGCTTGCAGGATACCTTGCAGGTGCTTGCGGAATACCTGCCTGCGGCGGGTCCGACGGTTCTGGCTGACATTGTTGAGCAACTGCAGGGCAGGCTGACGTCGTCGATGCAGGACGAGACGGCCGTTACACCGGCGGGGGTTCGGGAAGCATTGAGTGTAGTCGCCCCCCTGGCTGCTACCTTGTTCGACGCCCTGCCGCCGGACAGTGAAGAAGAGCTCAGCTACTGGGCGCGCGCACTGGTTCAGCAATGCCGGGGTTTATCCGCGGAGCTCGACCTGTTGCTGCCAGACAATGAATCCTTCGACAGGGTGCCCTCGTTGCTGGAGGCGGCCGATGCGACGGGTGATGCAGGTAGTCAGGCAAGGCAGCGTCTAACGGTTATTAGTGACCTGATAGAGCGTTGTTGCCAGGTGGCGCTGATGGATTTTGACTTTCTTTACGACAGAGCCAGCGGCCTGTTGGCCATTGGCTATGACGTGGATGAGCGTCGCCGCGATCCGTCCTGCTATGACCTTTTGGCCTCCGAAGCCCGGCTGGCTAGTTTTCTGGTGATTGCCCAGGGCCAGGTTCCGCAAAAACACTGGTTCTCTCTGGGCCGCTTGCTCACTAGCCATGGTGCCAACATCAGCCTGATCTCCTGGAGCGGCTCGATGTTTGAGTACCTGATGCCCCAGTTGCTCCTGCCCGGCTTTACCGGCACGCTGCTGGATCAGGCCTGCAAGGCAGCGGTTGCCCGCCAGATTGAATATGGCCTGCAGCGCGAAGTGCCCTGGGGGATCTCAGAGTCCTGCTACAACGCGACCGACCTGCAGCAGGTCTATCAGTACCGGGCTTTTGGTGTGCCGGGGCTGGGTTTCAAGCGTGGCCTGGGCGACGATCTGGTGATAGCCCCCTATGCCAGCGCACTTGCGCTGACCGTCATGCCAGACGAAGCCAGTCGCAATCTACAGGTACTGGCCGACAGCGGTTTTCTCGGCGCATACGGGTTTTATGAGGCCATCGATTACACGCCTGCGCGGGTTCCTCGCGGCAAGACCTTTGCCATTGTCCGCTCCTATATGGCTCACCATCAGGGCATGAGCCTGCTCGCCTACGCTCACGCCCTGCTTAGGCAACCCATGCAGCGACGTTTCATGTCAGACCCCCAGGTCCGTGCCACTGAGTTGCTGTTACAGGAGCGGGTACCGAAACAGGGTGCAACCGTTCACCCCCATGCGGCAGAGGTGTCCGCAGCGGCCCGGCCGCCGGAATTGGATACGGAAGCCGTCATGCGGGTGTTTACCAACCCGCACATGGCGTTGCCAGAAGTTCACCTGTTGTCCAACGGTTCCTATCACCTCATGGTCACCCACAGCGGGGGCAGCTACAGTCGCTGGCGCGACCTTGCTATCACCCGCTGGCGTGAAGATGTCACGGCGGATAACTGGGGCACCTTTGTCTACCTGCGGGACCGGGACACCGGGCTGTACTGGTCCAACGCCTATCAGCCGACCCTGCGCAAAGCCGATCGTTACGAAGCTATATTTGTCCAGGAGCGGGCGGAATATCGGCGCACTGACCAGGATGTTGAAGCTCATACAGAGATCAGTGTGTCGCCGGAAGACGATGTTGAGATACGCCGGATAACGCTGACCAATCAGTCGTCCCGGCCCCGCCGCATTGAAATGACCAGTTATGCTGAAGTAGTACTGGCCCCGCTTAACGCCGACCTGGCCCATCGGGCCTTCAGTAACCTGTTTGTCCAGACTGAAATCCTGCCTGACCACCGAGCCATCCTCTGCACACGTCGGCGTCGGGTTCCGGAAGAATCGGTGCCCTGGATGTTCCACCTGTTTACCGCGCCGGAACGGGCGGCCGGCACGCCCTCCTACGAAACCGATCGCGCTCGTTTCATCGGGCGTGGCAGAACAGTGGCAAACCCCGCCATGCTGGATGCGTTGGCTAGCGCCGATCTCTCCAATAGCGAGGGCTCGGTGCTGGATCCGATCGTTGCTATCCGCAGGACCGTCCGTCTGCCCGCAGACGAGGCCGTTACTGTGCAAGTGATATCAGGGGCGGCAAATACCCGGGAGGAAGCCCTTGCCCTGATAGAAAAATATTCCGACTGGCACTTTGTCGACCGGGCGTTCGAGATGGCCTGGTTGCAGAGCCAGGAAGTGCTATGCCATCTCAACGCGAAAGAGGCGGAAATACAGGTATTTGGGCGCCTGGCTAACTCGGTTATCTATGGCACCGGCCTGCGCCGTGCGCTACCCGGTGTGATCGTGCGCAACCAGTTGGGACAGTCAGGCCTTTGGCGCTTTGGCATCTCGGGGGATCTGCCCATGGTGCTGTTGCAGATTGGAGATATCAACCGTATCGATCTGGTACGGCAAGTGCTTCAGGCGCATGCCTACTGGCGGCTCAAAGGGTTGGTCGTTGATCTGGTGATTATCAATGAAGATTTCTCTGGGTACCGGGCCGAACTGCAGGATCGGATTATCGGCTTGATCAACACCGGGCTGGAGGCTCATGTTCTGAACCGTCAGGGCGGGGTTTTTGTCCGTCGTTCCGAGGAGCTTTCTGAAGACGAACGGGTGCTGCTGCAAACGGTCGCCCGCATCGTCTTCAGTGACAGTACCGACACCCAGATTGAGCAGGTAGAGCGTCGGGCATCAACCCAGCGGATATCCGATCGCCTGCGACCGTTACGCAAACGGGAGCCTGAAACGATAGAACCATTGCCACCCCGTGATCTGCTCTTCGACAACGGGCTGGGTGGTTTTACCCCGGACGGCAGGGAGTACGTCATCAGACTGGAACCGGGTGAAACCACGCCCGCACCCTGGTCCAATGTGATTGCCAGCCCCTACATAGGTACGGTGGTCAGCGAAAGTGGCAGTGCCTATACCTGGGTCGAGAATGCCCACGAGTTCCGCTTGACCACCTGGCACAATGACCCTCTGAGTGATTCCAGTGGTGAGGCGTTTTATGTCCGTGATGAGGAGACGGGAGCCTATTGGTCGCCGACCCCGCTGCCAGCCCGCGGCCGGACCGGTTACATCTGCCGGCATGGCTTTGGCTACAGCGTGTTTGAGCACACAGAAGCCGGCATCAGCTCTGAACTGACCACTTATGTGGCCATGGATGCGCCAGTGAAGTGTGTGGTGGTCCGGTTGCATAATCAGTCGGACCGACCTCGCCATCTGTCCTTGTGCGGATATTGGGAACTGGTGATGGGCGAATGGCGACACACCAATCTGATGCATATTGTCACCGAAACGGACCCCCACAGTGGCGCGGTATTTGCTCGCAATGCCTATGGGCGCGAGTGCGCAGGGCGCGTGGTTTTTGCTCACGCCAGCGCGCGGGATCAAAGCCACTGTGGCAACCGCGGCGAGTTCATCGGGCGCAACGGCTCCCTGCGCAAGCCGGCGGCCATGCGCCGCACTCATTTGTCAGGCGGGACCGGGGCGGGCCTGGATCCCTGTGCGGCGATTCAGACCCGCGTCGATCTGCTGGCAGGTCAGGAAATAGAAATTGTATTTGTCTTCGGGGCAGCCGCAGATGCCGCCGAGGCCCGGGCTTATATCAAGCGCTTTGGTGGTCCCGCTGGCGCTGGCGATGCGCTAGAGGCCGTGAAGGACCATTGGGACCGGACCCTCGGCGCGGTGCAGGTCGAAACGCCGGATCCGGCCTTGAACATCATGGCGAACGGTTGGCTGGTGTACCAGACCCTGTCGTGCCGGTATTGGGGTCGGAGTGGTTATTATCAGTCCGGCGGGGCGTTTGGCTTCCGTGACCAGCTGCAGGACAGTCTGGCGCTGATGCACACCACCCCCTGGATTGTGCGCGAGCAGTTGCTGCGTTGCGCCGGGCACCAGTTTCTCAAAGGTGATGTGCAGCATTGGTGGCATCCACCGAAGGGACAGGGTGTGCGCACCCATTTCTCCGACGATTATCTCTGGCTGCCCTACGTCACTTGCCGCTATGTGGCCGCAACCGGCGATACCGGCGTCCTCGACGAGCAGGTGCACTTCATCGAGGGCCGTGAGCTGAATCTTGATGAAGAGGCCTACTATGACCAGCCGCAGCGCTCACCCATCGCCGCCAGTCTTTACCAGCACTGCGTCAGTGCGCTCAGGTACGGGCTGAAGTTTGGTCCTCACCGCTTGCCGTTGATGGGTTGTGGCGACTGGAATGACGGAATGAACCTGGTCGGCCCAGGGGGGCGGGGGGAGAGCGTCTGGCTGGCATGGTTCCTGTACGACAACCTGCAGGGCTTCGCGGCACTTGCACAGGCCCGCAGTGATGACGAATTTGCCGATGAGTGCCGTACGCAAGCCGAGACCCTGCGTGGCCATGTGGAGTCCAGCGCTTGGGACGGCGCATGGTACCGGCGGGCCTGGTTCGATGACGGGACCCCACTTGGTTCGAGCAGTAATGATGAGTGTCAAATTGACTCCATCAGCCAGAGCTGGTCGATCATTTCCGGGGGCGGCGACCCGATTCGGGCGCGTCAGGCCATGGAGGCGGTCAACACGCGGCTGGTCTGCCGTGAAGCACAGCTGATTCGGCTGCTGGATCCACCATTCGATCTGTCAAAGCTGGAGCCGGGCTACATCAAGGGCTATGTGCCCGGCGTGCGGGAAAATGGCGGCCAATACACCCATGCCGCCATCTGGACGACCATGGCCTTTGCGATGTTGGGCGACGCAGAGCGAGCCTGGGACCTCTATGGCATGCTCAATCCGATTAATCACGGACACACGCCTGAAACCGTCGCCCTGTACAAGGTTGAGCCCTATGTCATGTGTGCCGATATATACGGCTCCCAACCGCATACAGGGCGCGGCGGCTGGACTTGGTACACGGGCGCTTCGGGCTGGATGTACCGCCTTACCATAGAGACCCTGCTTGGCCTCCAACTCGACGTGGATTGCCTGAGGATCACCCCCTGCCTGCCTGCCGGGTGGCCGTCCTATAAAGTCAGTTACCGGTACCGGGAAACGGTTTATCAGATCACCATTCGCCGCACAGGAGAACGGTCACGGGACGTGACCCGGGTGATGCTGGACGGCCAGACCCTGGAACACGCCGGCAGGGCGGGGCCAGAGCGAGGGCGGATTCCCCTGGTGGATGATCTGCAACCTCATGAGGTGGATGTCGAGCTGGGCTGACTGTGCCGGGTTGCGCAGGGGGATGAGGCATTCCCGCGCAATCCGGACAGTAAACAGGCTGTCAGTCGTTTGCCGCTTGGGCTGTTTGACTCGTCCAACCTCCGCCTAATGCGCGAAACAGATCGACCTCGCTGGTCAGCTGATTCAATTGATCGGTGATCAATTGCTGGCGGGCGCTGAAGAGCTGGCGTTGGGCGTCGAGCAGGGTCAGGTAGCTGTCTACACCAATGCGGTAGCGGCGTTCGGCGATCTGGAAGTAGTCCTCGCTGGCATTCAGCAGGCGCTGCTGGGCAGCGACCTGATCCACGTAGGTTTCGCGAGCGGCGAGGCCGTTGGCGACTTCGCTGAAGGCGACCTGAATGGCCTTTTCATACTCAGCCACACGCACATCACGAATCACTTCGGCATAGTTCAGGTTTGCCTGCAGGCGCCCGGCATTGAAGATCGGCAGACTGATGCTGGGCGAGAAGCTCCAGTATTCCGAACCGCTGTCGAACAACCCTGACAGTTGGCTGCTGGCGCTGCCAGCATTGGCTGTCAGGCTGATGCTGGGGAAGAAGGCCGCCCGCGCCGCACCGATATTGGCATTCGCACCGCGTAACTGATACTCGGCCTGGAGAATATCCGGGCGTTGCAGCATGACATCGGAAGGCAAACCGACGGGTAGCTCGGCCAGCAGGGCGGTACCCAGTTGTGGTTGCTCGGCGGGCAGTACCGGTATGCGCTGGCCGAGCAACAGAGCCAAGGCATTGCGATCCTCGGCGATCAGCCGCGTATAGCGCGCCAAACTACTGCGCGCGGTCTCCACGGCGGTGCGGGCCTGGGTCAGCTCTAGCGACGAGGCGATACCCACGTCGAAGCTGCGTTGGGTTAGCCGTAGGCTGTCTTCGTAGGTCTGCAAGGTGTCCTGGGTGGCCTGAAGCAGCGCTTGATCAGCCTGCCACAGCAGGTAGGTATTGGCCACGCTGGCGATCAGGCTAACCTGAACGCTGCGTTGCGCGGCCTCGGTAGCCAGATATTCTTCCAGCGCCTGTTGCTGCAGGCTGCCTACGCGGCCAAACAGATCGACCTCCCAAGCCACGCCCAGTGTCGCGTTGTATTGGCTGGTAATGCCGCTTTGCGCGGCACCGTTGAGATCGGATGGTGTACGCGTGCGGCTACCACCCGCGTCGGCACTCAAGCTGGGAAACCGGTCTGCGCGCTGAATGCGGTACAGTGCGCGGGTGGCCTCCACGTTCAATGCCGCCACGCGCAAGTCGCGGTTGTTCTCCAGTGCCACGTCAATCAGCTGGCGCAGTTGTGGATCGCGAAAGAAGCTTTGCCATACCGGCGGCGCCAGCTGTTCGGCGGAGGCGGCTTGGTAGGTTTCGCCTTGCGACCAGCCATCGGCTACTGGCGAGGCCGGGCGCTCATATTCCGGTATCATTGAGCAGCCAGTCAGCGCCAGAATCAGGCTACTACCCATTAAAATGCGCTTCACAGAGTGACCTCCTTGACGGTCGGCTCAGTGTCGTTGGCCTTGGCTTTTTTGCCACCGAACAACGACGAAATCATCACAAAGAACAGCGGCACCCAGAAGATCGCCAGCGCGGTAGCGGTGATCATCCCGCCGATAACGCCGGTACCGATGGCATGCGAACTGCCAGCGCCAGCTCCGCTGGCCAGGGCCAGGGGCACAACGCCGAGGGTGAAGGCCAGCGAGGTCATGATGATCGGCCGCAGACGCATGCGGCAGGCTTCCACTGCCGCATCGAACAGGCTCATGCCCTGCTCGTGCAGGTCCTTGGCGAACTCGACAATAAGAATCGCGTTTTTCGCCGTCAGACCTACAGTAGTCAGCAATCCGACCTGGAAAAATACGTCATTGGTCAGTCCGCGGCCGAGCGTAGCCATCAAGGCGCCGATGACCCCCAGTGGTACCACGAGCATCACTACTAGCGGAATCGACCAGCTCTCATAGAGCGCGGCCAGGCAGAGGAACACCACCAGCAAGGACAAGGCATAGAGCATGGGCGCCTGGTCGCCGGACATACGCTCCTCGTAGGACAGGCCAGTCCAGGCCACGCCAACCCCTGGCGGTAGCTTTTGGGCAATCTCCTCTATCGCCGCCATCGCGTCGCCAGTGCTGAAACCGGGTGCGGCTTCACCCATGATTTCCATTGCGGCCACACCGTTATAGCGCGACAGCTTGGGCGACCCGTAGATCCACTCACCGCTGGCAATGGCGTTAAATGGCACCATCTCGCCGCTGTCGTTGCGCACAAACCACTTGCCCAGATCCTCCGGGCCCATACGTGCGTTGGCCTCGCCCTGCAGATACACGCGCTTGACCCGGCCGCGGTCGATAAAGTCATTGACGTAGCTTGAGCCCCAGGCGATTGACTGGGTGTTGTTTACTTCACTCAGCGAAACGCCGAGCACGCGGGCCTTCTCGTCGTCTACGGATAGCTGATATTGCGGCTCGTCATCCAAGCCATTGGGGCGCACGGCCATCAGTACCGGATGTTGTGCCGCCATGCCGAGCAGTTGATTGCGCGCCTGCATCAGGGTGTCGTGACCTACCCCGGCATTGTCCTGCAGGTACAGATTGAAGCCGGTTGCGTTACCCAGCTCCATCACCGCTGGCGGCGCGAAGGCGAAGACCATCGCATCGCGATAACTGCGGAACTTCGCTTGGGCCCGCTCGGCCAATGCAAATACGCTTTGCTCCGGCTTCGCGCGCTCGTCCCAGGGCTTGAGACCGATAAAGGCCATGCCCGAGTTCTGCCCGCGACCGGCAAAGTTGAAGCCGGTCACGGTGAACACCGAGTTGACCACATCGCTTTCTTCCTCCAGCAAGTAGTCGCGCATGCTGTCGATTGTCTGCTGGGTGCGCTCGGCGGTAGAACCTGCTGGCGTCTGTACCTGGGCGTAAAGGACGCCCTGGTCTTCGTCCGGCAAAAAGGCGGTAGGGATGCGGGAAAAGAGCACCGCCATGACTGCGACAATAGCGACATACAGCAACAGGTAGGGCGTTTTGCGCTTAAGCATACTGGCCACACCACGCTCGTAGCGGCCCACGCCACGATCGAAGGTGCGGTTGAACCAGCCGAAGAAACCGCGCTTTTCATGCTGGCCGCCTTTAGGGATAGGTTTGAGCATGGTGGCGCACAGCGCCGGGGTAAAGATCATCGCCACCAGTACCGAGAGCGTCATCGCCGAGGCAATAGTGATCGCGAATTGGCGGTAGATCACCCCGGTTGAACCGCCAAAGAAGGCCATGGGAATAAATACCGCCGAGAGCACCAGACCAATCCCTACCAGCGCGCCCTGGATCTGATCCATCGACTTGCGGGTGGCTTCCACCGGCGACAGGCCCTCTTCGGCCATAACGCGTTCGACGTTTTCGACCACGACGATGGCATCATCCACCAGCAAGCCGATCGCCAGCACCATGGCGAACATGGTCAGAATATTAATGGTGAAGCCGAATAACGAGAGCACGCCAAAGGTGCCAAGAATCACCACGGGCACTGCTAGCGTGGGTATCAGTGTGGCGCGGAAGTTCTGCAGGAACAGATACATCACCAGGAACACCAGCACCACGGCTTCCAACAGGGTGTGCACCACTCCGGTGATGGACGCCGAAACAACCGGCGCGGTCTCATAGGGGTATTCGATCTTCAAGCCCTGCGGGAAGAACGGCTCCAGGTCGGCGATGGTCTGCTTGACTGCGGCGGCGGTGTCCAGCGCGTTAGCACCGGTGGCCAGCTTGATCGCCAGGCCGGAGGCCGGCATACCGTTGAACTGGGCCGACACGTTGGCGCTCTGCGCCCCCATCTCGACGCGTGCGACATCCTTCAAACGCACCTGAGAGCCATCCGGGTTGGCCTTGAGCATGATCTCGCGGAACTGCTCGGGGCTTTGCAGCCGGGTCTTGCCGATAATGGTCGCGCTCAGTTGCTGCCCGGGTACAGCCGGCAGACCACCGAACTGGCCGGAAGAAATCTGCACGTTCTGCGCCTGAATTGCGGCGCTAACATCGGTGGGCGTCAGCTTGAAATTGTTCAGCTTGGCCGGGTCCAGCCAGATACGCATTGCGTACGGTGCCCCAAAGACCTGGAAATCACCCACACCATCGGTCCGCGATACCGGGTCCTGCAGGTTGGAGACGATGTAATCAGCCAGGTCATCGCGGTTCATGCTGCCGTCGGTCGACACCACGCCGATGACCATCAGGAAGTTGCGTACCGACTTGGTCACACGGATGCCCTGTTGCTGGACCTCCTGTGGCAGCAGCGGGGTAGCCAGTTGCAGCTTATTCTGCACCTGCACCTGAGCGATGTCTGGGTCCACGCCCTGGTCAAAGGTCACGGTGATTTCCATACTGCCGTCGGAATTGCTGTCCGAGCTGATATAGCGCAGGCCATCAATACCGTTCAGTTGCTGCTCGATGACCTGAACGACGGTGTCCTGCACCGTTTGCGCAGAGGCGCCAGGATAGGTCACGGAAATACCCACCGCTGGCGGCGCGATGCTCGGGTATTGATTGATGGGCAGGCTGAGTACCGACAGGCCCCCTGCCAGCATGATCACCAGGGCAATAACCCAGGCGAAGATTGGACGATCGATAAAGAAACGAGGCATGGGTATTATCCTTCCTGGCCAGCGGCGGACGCGGGCTCAGCCACGTTACCGGCGGGCACCACCCTGACTTCGGCACCGGGTCTGACGAACTGCAGACCTTCGGTTATCAGTTGGTCACCGTCATTCAGCCCGTCGCTGATCAACCAATGATTGCCAACGGTGCGTTCGGTGCGCACTTCACGCAGTTCGACGATATTATCGGCATTGACGACCAAAGCCGTGGCCTGGCCGCGGGGCGTGCGGGTGATGCCCTGCTGCGGCGCCAGAATGGCTTCAGCGCGGGTGCCAGCGACCAGCTGTGCATGTACAAACATGCCCGGCAGTAACACCTTGTCCGGGTTGGGGAATACGGCGCGCAGGGTCACCGAGCTGGTACCGGCGTCCACCGATACTTCAGAGAACTCGAGCTCGCCCTGATGTGGGTAGACGCTGCCGTCCTCCATTTGCAGGGTGACCTGGGCGGCATTGTCGCCAGCCTTCTGCAGGCGGCCTTCTTCCAGGTCACGCCGCAGTGCCAGCAGGTCACGGGCGGGCTGGGTTACGTCTACGTAGATGGGGTCCAGTTGCTGAATGGTGGCCATCGCTGCGGCTTGGCCGTTGTTCACCAGTGCACCTTCACTGACCGCCGAACGGCCGATACGCCCATCGATAGGTGCTCTGACCTGGGTGTAGCGCAGGTCGATTGAGGCACGCTCCAGTGCGGCCTGGGTTTGCAGGCTGGCGGCACGGGCTTCGTCGTATTCCTGGCGACTGACGGACTGGCTTTCGATCAGTTGCTCATAGCGATCGCTCAAGGCCTTGCTCGACAGGTGCGCGGCCTTGGCGCTGTTCAGCGCGGATTGGTAGACCGCTGCATCGATCTGATACAGCTGCTCACCGGCCTTTACCTCGCTGCCTTCGTCAAACAGCCGTTTCTGAATGATGCCGTCCACCTGGGGTCGTACCTCGGCCATGCGAAAGGCCGCAGTGCGGCCCGGCAGGTCGGTCGTCAGCTCAAAGGGTTCAGCCACCAGGGTGACCACCCCCACTTCCACCGTCTGAGCGGTCTCCTGTTGTGCGGCTGAGGGGTTGTCCTGTTGCTGACAGGCGCTCAGTAGCGCAATGACCAGCAACAGGGGAATGAGCGCAGTGCGCGCAGAGATCGGGCCAGGCATGAATAAATCCTCAAAGGATGTAGTACGGGGTTCTGGGCGGCCATCCAGATATCCAAGGGGGCCGTGTTATTGTGTAATATACTTACGTTCATGAATGTTTGTAAATACTTGGGACATTAGTTAACATAAATTTCTTCCGCATCAGTCCTTGTTCGATCAGGCTAGGCGGGTTTCGATATGACTGGATGGCAAAGCAGATGGTGAGGCGGACAAAAGAAGAGGCTCAGGAGACCCGGAATCAGATACTTTCCGCGGCTGAACTATGCTTTTACAGCAAGGGCATTTCCCGGACCTCGCTGGCAGAGATCGCCACAGCTGCCGGCGTCACGCGCGGTGCCATTTATTGGCATTTCGAAGATAAGTCGGAACTGGTGGGAGCCCTGTTCGAACGGGTCAATTTGCCGTTACAGCCGCTCAGTGAAGCAAGTCGCAATCCGAACGAACCCGACCCATTGGGTCGTATGCGTGAACTGCTGGTCACGGTCTTTCGCCGTGCAGCGACCGACCCGGAAGCACGTCGGGTCGGCGAAATCCTTTTTCATAAATGTGAATACACCGAAGATCTAGGTAATTTGCGCCAATGGATGCAGGGCTTTCGCCGTGAGTACAGCCAGGACATCGAAAAGGGCCTGGGCAATGCTGTGGCCAAGGGACAACTGCCCGAAGATCTCGATCTGATCGTCGCTGGTAGTTGCCTGCATGCCTTTATCACCGGTGTACTGGATCAGTGGTTGCTCTTGCCCGACATGATGGATTTGGACGCCAAGGCTGAAACGCTGGCTGACAGTATTCTGGACATGTTGCGTCTGAGCCCTGCGTTGCGAAAGGGCTGATTGCCGGTCGAGTCAATAGCGTTAGTGACCGGTGGCGTGTTGTGCCTCAATGGTTTGCAGGTAAGCGACCATGGCATGGATCAGCTCAGTGCGTAGCACGCGCTCCCGGTACTGGTTATTGTCCTGCAATGACTGCAACGCACCGACTGGAATGTTATAGAGCACGAAGCTGATGGTCTTTAGCAGCTCGGTATCCAGCGCAGGCATGCGCAGCTCAAGCACCTTTTCATAATTCGCATGGATCGATCGTCGCAGCGCAGGCGCGTCTTCTGTTTTGCTGCCTAGCGAGTTGCTGATAATAACCAGCATCTCAGGGTAAGCATCAATATATTGGAAATAGGGCCGAGCCAGGCTCTCAATGACCGCCTGGGTGCTCATGCCGCGCCACTGCTCCAATGAAATCTGATCCAGCTCAAGGGTGATATCGCTCATTGCTGCCAGGTGACGCTGGCACAGCGCATCGATCACGGCGTCCTTGTCCGGAAAGAAATGATACAGGGAGCCGATCGAGGTTTTCGCCCGCTTCGCTAGCTTGTGCATCGTCAGTTCGCCCGGCCCCTCCTCCCAGAGCAAGATCGCGCAGGCGTCCAGCACCGCTTCCACGCGTGCCCGGCCCCGGGTTTGCTGGGGGGTACGGCTGGATTTTACCGGTACTGGGTTGTCGCTAGATACGTGGCTCATGGAAACAGGGCTGCCGATAACGGGGAAATCAGCCCGGAGCATAGAGTATTGGGCAAGCAGCGACCAGTGCGGAAGCGTCGCATGACATGTGCGGTATTCGCTTCCGCGAACGGTCGTAATAGCTCGGATAGCCGGCTCTGCATCACTCCAGCTCGCGGCGCATGGCCGCATCGGAATAAGACACCCCATAACGCTTGCGTGACCAGGCATACATCGTCAAGCCGAGCAGCATCCATCCGCAAAATACCACCCATTCAACGGGGAGTAGCGCAGACGGGCTGCCCGGCATATAGAGCCCGATCATCCCGACGGAGGCGATCAAGGCGATGCCGCCCACCAGCATGCCGGCTGGCACCTTGAAAGGACGCTCCATATTGGGTTCTTTGTGACGCAGCGCCAGGAACGAAAGGGCGACAAAGAAATATGCAATAACGATACCCAGCCCGCCAGCATCCACCAGCCACACCAGCGCCGGGCGGCCAAAGAAGGGTGCGATGCTCGACAACACACCGATCATCAGGATCGCATTGACCGGCGTTTTGTATGTTGGGTGCAGCCTGGCCAGAAAGGCCGGCAGCATGCCGGAGTGCGCCAGGGCATAGATGGCCCTGGATCCGCCGATATAGAACGCATTCCAGCTGGTGATGATGCCGGCAATACCGGCAAATACCATCAGCTTACCGGCCCAGGGCGCGTTGAATACCGCCTGCATGGCATCCGGCACAGCTAGCGAACTTTGCTCGAGGGCGGCCGGAGTGAGCATCATCGACGTGCCGAGAACGATCAGTGCATACCAGAATACCGCCATCAGCACCGAGAGCATCAGTACCCGGCCGATTTCCCGAAACGGCAAATTGATTTCTTCCGCAGCCTGGGGGATGACGTCAAAGCCGACGAACATGAAAGGCACCATAATCATTACCATCATGATCCCGCCGACGATGCCGTTTTCGACGCTGAATAGCGGCTCCATTGTCACAGTGTCACCGGTGAACATGGCGCCAGTAATGAACATGATCCCCACCACCAGAATCAACAGCGTCACAACTTTTTGCACCAACGCAGCCATGCGTATGCCCAGGTAATTGATCCACATCATCACCAACGAGCCCACAACACCCACAGCAACCCAGCTCGCCTGAACATCCCAACCGGCGACGGTCCACAGATAGCCCACCGAATAGTTCGGGAACAGGTGCTCGACCACGGTAGGCAGGGCGACGGCCTCGAAGGACACCACACTGATGTAACCCAGCACAATGCTCCAGGTGCAGAGAAAGGAAGGGAAGTGTCCTAGTGCGCGATAACTGTACACATGCTCACCGCCCACCTGCGGCATCGCCGAGGCCAGTTCTGCGTAGGTCAGACCGACCAGCAGGATCGCTATGCCGCCCACCACAAAGGCAGTGATGGCACCTAAACTGCCGGCAGACTGGATCCAGGATCCCGTCATCACGATCCAGCCCCAACCAATCATCGCGCCAAAAGCAAGGGCGAGAATATCCTTGCGCGCAAGAACGCGCTCGAACTTGACCGCAACGGGATTGCTCATCAGAGAGATCCTCTTTGTTGTATTGCTTTGTTGTGAAAGCGCGCCTGTTATCAGGATAGACTACTTACCTAAGTCAAATGTTCACCTCCGAGGAGATAGCGCCTCGAACCGTTTTCAGCCGGTTCTGCCAGTGTTCGCACCAGGTGTTGAACTAGCCGATTGAGTGCTGGTCAGCTACTCAGCTTTTACCAAGGAAGCCCTGCATTGAAAATAATCCTCATCGGTTGCGGCGTAGCGATACTGGTATTGCTCGCCGGGCTGCCCATCGCTTACCTCAACTGGCCTGCACCTGTCCCTGTATCCGCTGCCATTGAAGAGGGCGCGGAAATAGGTGGGGCGTTCGAGTTACAGGACCATCATGGCCAGACCGTCACCGAAGACACTTTCAAGGGCCGCTGGACGCTGGTGTTTTTTGGCTTCACCCATTGCCCCGATATTTGCCCCACCACGTTGAGTCATGTCGCCAGTTTGCTGGACGGTCTTGGTGACATGGCCGAGCAAGTGCAGCCGCTGTTTATCACGCTGGATCCTGAGCGTGACACGCCAGCGATACTGGCTGAATACACGGCCTTTTTCGACCCGCGTATCCTGGGTCTGGCCGGCAGCGCCGAGCAGACCAGGCAAGTGGCAGACGCCTACAGCGTGTATTTCAAGAAAGTGAATATGGGCGATACTTACACACTGGATCACACCACCACCCTTTATCTAATGAGCCCCGATGGCACATTCAAGCGACACTATTCCGAGCAGATGCCGGCTGACGCCATGGCGCAAGATATCGCTGGGCTGCTGGATGCGGGCTAGATGGGGCGGGCGGCCATGCCTGTGATAACCAGCTCTTTAAGGCAATTATGGCCGTTGTATCTGGGTTTTCTGGTGCTGGCTTTGTGTTGGCTGGGTCCGCTGCCGGCAATGAGCAGAACCGCGTTCTCTGCTCATATGCTGCTGCACCTCGGAGTCACGGCGCTGGCTGCGCCGCTGCTGGCCATTGGGCTGGCGTGCGCAGGGTTGAGGCTGGGCCGTACGGATAGAGTCGGCAGGTGGATGCTGCTGGCCTTCGCCGCTGAGATGGTTGTGGTCTGGGGTTGGCATGTGCCGGCCTTGCATGAAGCCGCAGCGTATAACGTATGGCTTTTCGTTGTGCAGCAGATCTGCTTTCTGGCTGTGGGGCTGGCCATTTGGCTGCTAGGATTCGCCGCACGCTCACGTTTTGACATCGCCGCAGCGATGCTGGGATTTTTTCTCACCTTTGCGCATATGACCATGCTTGGCGTGCTGCTCTTCATGGCGCCGAAACTCATCTACCCCGCTGAGCTGTGCCTGGGTGCCTTCGGCTTCGAACAACTGGAAGATCAGCGCTTTGGCGGCATTCTGATGGCATCCTGGAGCGCTGTTGTCTACCTGGCCGGAACCCTGGCGTTGGGCGTGCGCCTGCTTGATGACAAGCCTGCTGAAGAGGCTTGATTGGAAGCTTGGTCCATGTGCCTCGGCGAGCGGATCTGCCCGTCGTATTTTGTCTTTTCACAGGATTGAAGGTTTGGTCGCATGGTAACAACTGGGCTATGGTAGCCCGGAGAATACGAATGGGAACCATAAAGGACTATATTTTCTATGTCGATTACCACACGAGGGAACGCCGTTGTCATCCCCCAGACCCTCCTGCTTAGTTTCCCCTGATTGTGCGCATGGTCTGACTGGACCCCTGCTGTGGGTCCTATTCCTGTGTTTGTCATTCGCGTCTCTGAACTCCAGGGCTGAGTCACTGACGCTGGGCGACTGCAGTGCCGACAGGATAGTGCTGCAGCCCTGGCTATCTGCTTGGGAGGATGACTCTGGGGGTACCGATCCGCAGGCCGCCCAGGATTTGCCTGCGGCGGCCTGGGAAGCCGTTACGGCACGTCATCTCACCACCGAGCAAAAGTCCTCGGCCCTCTGGTTGCAACTGCAGGTACGCAATGAGGCGGCCGAGGAGTGTCGGTTCTATCTGTTCCCGGGTACCGCCAAGGTCCGGGACATGAGTCTGTATCGGCAAGAGAATGGCGTTTGGAGGGCGCAATACGCCGGTGCAAGTTATCCGCTGGATAAATGGGATAATCCGGTTCGCCTTCCGGCCTTCTCGGTGGTGCTCCCGGCCCAGCAGGAGCAGACCTTGTACCTGCGTATGGCCAGCGAGCTGCGCTTCTCCATGCAGCCGATGCTGCTGTCCCATGATCGGCTGCTGAGCGAACGTATGGCCGAGAGCCTGGCTGATGGTGTGGTATTCGGCATCGTCCTGTTGTTGGTGCTGTTCAGCCTCGCGGCCGGTTATATTCTAAGATTGCCGTTGCTGTTCGCGCATGCCATGTCGGTACTGGCATACGTAGCCGTGGTGACGTTGATTACGGGTTATGGATTCGTCTACCTGTGGCCTGGTAAGCCGCAGCTTGATCTGATTGTTATCGAGCTAGTCTCGGCTCTGGCCCGTATTCTGGCTTTCGTGTACCTGAGCGTCCTGTTGCGCGTGCGTCATCAACCGGCGATCAGTGGCTATCTGGTGATCCTGTGCCAGGTTCTGATTGTTCTGGTTGCGCTGGCCAATCTGCTGTTACCCCCCGGCTCCCTGCTGGCGGAAAGCTTCGCAGATGGAGTGCGTTTGTTGTCCGTGTCGGTACTTATCACTGTGCTTGTTATCGGCGTGCGCCAGGGGTTGCGTTACGACTGGTTTGCCTATCTGGTTACCTCGCTGGTGATCATCCAGTCGCTGGCCTTTCTGGCCTTCCACCGGGGGTTGTTTCCGGTTTCGCCGTACGAGTACAGCTGGTTCTCGGTATCAACCCTGCCCGGCGCAGCTTTGCTCACCTATACCCTGGCAAGCCAGATTGCCTTGAGTCGCCGCCGCGAGAAACAGGCGCTGGAGGATATCGAGCAGCTCAAGCTGACCGAGCAGGAGCGTCTGTCACACCAGGTCGAAAGCCGAACGGCGCAGCTGCGCGAGTCGCTTTCCGCCCAGGGGTTTCTGCTTGCACGCATCAGTCACGACCTGCGCGCGCCAATGCAGGGAGTGGTCAGCAGCGCCCGTCAATTGCGCCAGAGCGGCGTCTCGGCGCAGGAAGCATCGCGTAATATCGAACGCTTCGCTACTCATCAACTTGAGTTGATTGACGAATTGCTGGAGTTTTCCAGCAGCGAGTTGCGGCAGAAGGAGTTGATGATTGCCCCGGGCTATCTGTTCGGTTTTCTTGAAGAAGTGCAGTTGCAGGGGCGGCTGCTGGCGCAGAGCAATGGCAACCACTTCGAGTCGAGCTTCTCCCCGGACCTGCCCACCCTGGTAAACGCTGACTTCCGTCGTGTACGCCAGGTACTGGTTAACCTGTTAGCCAACGCGGCGAAGTTTACCCGCGATGGACAGATACGCTTTAGCGTAGAGCTGGGTTCCAGGAACGCCGCTGGCCAGGTCGCGCTGCGCTTCGGAGTGGAGGACAGCGGCAGAGGCATTGCGGCTGCAGACTGGGAGCGGCTGACACGTGCCTTTGGTCGCGGCGACAATGCCCGCAGTGAGAAGGGCGTGGGCCTGGGTTTGTTTATCGTTCAGCAGATGCTTGAGCGTATGGATTCGCGCCTTGAACTGGTCGAGTCCAGCCTGGGCGGCGCTGGCCTCGCCTTCGAGTTGTTGCTTGACCCGGCTGGGGAGCAGGAGGTGGAGCAGAGCTTTATCGAAAGCTATGAGGCGAGTGGGGTGGCCGATGGTAGCCGCATTCTGGTGGTGGATGACTCGCCCATGGTGCGCGATACCCTGGGCGATCTGCTCGGCGGCTATGGTTATGACCTGATTACCTGTGAAGATGTCGATCAGGCCCTGCAGGCCCTGCAGGAGGACGAGTTCGAGCTGATCATCTGCGATCAATCAATGCCTGACAAAAGTGGTTGGGACCTGCTCGAGCAGGTGCGCGGGCGCTGGCCGCAGTTGCAAATAGTGCTGTATTCAAGTGTGCCGCCAAGGCGACCGGAGCATTTGTCATGCTCGCTGGATTTCGACAGCTACTTGCTTAAACCTGCCACCAGTGGCGATCTACTCGCGCAGATAAAGCAATTGCTGCAAGGCCAGGGCTCTGCCCAGCGTGAGCTGCAGCGGGTCAGGCGCTAGTTCGGTTGAGCTTTGGAGTCAGCGACTGCACGCAGCCGCCGGGAGAGAAAGTCCAGCAGCATGCGAGTTGCCAGGGTGACGCCACGGTGAGGCTGGGTAAAGGCATAGAGTGGGTGGTTGATGGTTTGGTTGTCGACCATCACCAGGCTGCCTTCAGCTATTTCGCGCTCACAGGCGCACAGTGGCAGCACCGCCGGGGCCAGACCGGCCTTGGCCGCTTCACGGGCGATCAGCAGACTACCCGCGCGAATGCCACTCGGACGCATGGGAGCGCTGTTTGCGGCTGGTTTGCGTTTAGCGGCGGTTGCTGCCCCGTGCGTTGCGAGGGTAGCGAATGGCAACTGGACCAGGGTCCGCGAGACAATTTGCAAGCTGTCGGCAGGTGCCTCGCGCAGGCTAAGGGCCAGATCCGTCTGGCTCGCCGCCAAGTCACGCGGATGGTCGTCGGTCAGCAGGTGTAGCTCGATTTGCGGATATTGCCGCCGAAAATCGGCCAGCACCGGTATCAGCCAGTCGGTGAGAATGGTCGGCATGCTCAGCCGAACCTGGCCACCGGGCTCGTTTTGCGCCAGGTGCGCGCACTCGACCGCCGCTTCCACGGCATCGACCATGGCCAGAGCATGGCGGTAAATGGTCTCGCCGGTAGAGGTCAGGCTAAAGCGCCGTGGGCCGCGATGGGCCAGTTGTACGCCAAGGCGCGTCTCGAGTTGGGACAGTCGTCGGCTCAGGCTGGACTTGGAGACACCAAGATGTTGTGCTGCCGCAGAGAGGCTGCCGCCATTCACCGCTTGTAGCAACCAGTACAGATCAACCATGGTATTCGGGAGGTCACGACCCGGTTCGCTGTTCTCTTTATCGAACATAAGGTTGTGGCTGGTGCAACGCTCGCGCATGGGTTTTCTCCAGTGTTGCCATTAAGGTAACGGTTCGATCGGAGTTGCGGTTTTGCCCAGGCGGATATTTATTCTGTTTGCGCGGAACAATCTGTTGTATCCGGCCAAAGGGAAAGTGGGGAACATGAGTAACAACAAGATGGATGCCCATGTGCTGATCATTGATGATCAGCCCGAGGCACTGGCTGGCCTGACTGCGCTGCTACGCGCCGAAGGCGTACGTATATCCATAGCGACCGAGGCGCGCCATGCGCTGGACCGGACCATCGCACTGCGCCCGGATCTGGTGCTGCTGGATGTGCACATGCCGCAGCTGGATGGTTTTGCCCTGTGCCGATTGCTCAGGGAGTCCCCGGCCACACGTGATCTGCCGGTAATCTTTCTGACTGCGGCGGCCTCGGCGGAGGAGCGCTTGAGTGGCTTGAGCCTGGGCAGCGTCGACTATGTCACCAAGCCCTTTCTGCCTGAAGAAGTGCTCGCGCGCATCCGTATTCACCTACAACTGGTCAGGCGCAATCATTCCGCGCCTGCACTCTCTCATGCCCCGCATGATCCTGATCAGGTGATTCTCAACGCCGCGCTGCGGCTTATCGGCAGAGAGCTGGCTGAGCCGCCGTCGCTGACTGAAATGGCACGCCAGGTTGGTACCCATGACAAACGGCTGTCGGCGATTTTTCGCGAGCGCATGGGTACCAGCGTCTTTGCCTTTATAAGGGAGGAGCGCCTGCGTAAAAGTCAGGAGCTACTGACCGACACCGCAATGACCATTCAGGAAATTGCCGACCTTATCGGCTTCAGCAGTGCCGCCAACTTCACCACCGCCTTTCGCGAGCGCCTGGGTGTCACCCCAGGTGCCTTCAGGGCCAGTGCTCGGACCGACCATGCTGAAAATTAAAGCTCCCAAATGCCCGCTCCAAGTCGCGCTGTTCGGCTATGCCTGCAGCGTTTCCCTGGCCGTAGCCGCGGAGCCACTCAAGCTGCCGGATGGCGAGAGTGTTGCGCGTTGGCAGGACCTGGACTGGCCGAGCATTCAAGCGCGTGACCTGCTGTTTGTCGAGGAGACCGGGCCTTTGCCGCCGCAGACCGCTGAGGAGCTTACCCGGCGGGTACCGACACTGCAGTTCGAGGCACCCTCTACCCGGCTGACCAGTTTTTCCATTCGCGGGCTGGGTTCCTCGTCGTTCAACGATGGCCTGGAAAGCAACGTCGGTCTCTGGGTAGACGGTGTTTACCTGGGCCGCCAAGGCATGTTTCCCGCAGACCTGGCTGGTGTGGAGCGCATAGAGGTTTTGCGTGGTCCGCAGGGCACGCTGTATGGGCGCAACAGTAGTGCCGGAGTAGTGCACCTGATCAGCCGCCTGCCGACCTGGCAGCCCACTGGACGGGCCGAGATTCTGGTGGGCGAGAACGGCAAACGCCAGCAACGGGTGGAGCTGGCTGGGCCGCTGGTAGATCAGGTGCTGGCGGGCAGTGTGAGTCTGTACCGGCGCAGCGCCGATGGCGCCCTGGACAATACCCTGGTCGGCGCGGAGGTAAACGACGAGGACCGCAGCGGAGCGCGGGGCCAACTGCTCTGGCTCGGGCCGCCAGGCCTGACTGCCAGGCTGATAGTTGAACAGACGCGCCAGCGTGAGGATTGCTGCGCCTACCCGGTAGCGCGTTACAGCCAGTCCGCGCGCGATAGCGCAGCCTTCGTCGGCTACAGCTTGCCGCCCGCTCGACCCTTCGAGCGTAACGTCGAGCAGGATACGCGTAACCAGGTGAGTACCAGACAGGAGGCTGTCACTCTGCATATAGAGGCGCCGGTTGGTGCAGCCAGCAGGCTGTCATCGATTACCGGCTGGCGCAGTTGGGATCTGGCGTCGAGGGGGGATCTGGATGGCATCGGCTTGCCGATAACACGGGCCGGGGGTGTGGATATTGAACATGCCCAGTACAGCCAGGAATTTCGCCTGACCGGCCCTGTGACCAGTAATCTGGATTATCTGTTGGGCTACCACGGCATGCATCAGCAGATGGATCGCCGCGGCTGGGTGACGTACGGGTCATCTGCGGCGGACTGGTTTGCAGGCAGCGTGCCCTTGGTTCAGCAACTGGGCATTACCCCGCAGATGATTGATGATGGCATCCTCGATGGTGCCGAGTCCGAGTCGCAGGGCCGCCAGACCACTCGCAGCCATGCGGTTTACGCTCAGCTTGATTGGCGCCCCACCGAGATCTATCTGGTCAGCGCTGGCTTGCGTCTGGCTGATGAACGCAAGCACGGCTCAACCCATCGCAGTTCCCGACGCCCGGATTTGGCGCTTGACCCCATTACCCAGTTAGTCGGTCCGGCGTTGCAAGCCGCTACGCTGGGGCAGGATTATCAAAGGCGTGACGCTGTGCGTGATCGGCTGTTCGGCGGACACTTGCGCGCCACCCGCTATGTGTCCGATAACCTGGCCCTGTATGTCGGCGCGGCCAGTGCGTACAAGGCAGGCGGCATCAATGCTGAGCCGATCGGTACTGGCGTCAGCCCCACCTTCGATCCCGAGCGCGCCTACAGCCTTGAGACAGGGGGTTCACTGACCTATGCCGCAGGCCGGGGTAGCACGCATTTCGCGCTCTATCAGACGCAGGTACATGACTACCAGGCCATTACCTATAACCCGCATTCATCCTCGGTCAATCCTCAGCGCAACAACTTGATGAATGTCGGTCGGGTACGCTCGCGGGGTGTGGAGGTGGATAACAACTGGGCTTTCTCCGACAGTCTGGATGGCTATCTGGCAGTGGCTTGGAATGACAGCCGCTACCGGCACTTCAGCAACGCGCCCTGCCCGCCACCGACAGAGCAGCTGTATTGCGACCAGAGTGGCAAGCAGGTCTATGGCGCGCCGCGCTGGAGCGCTGCCACCGGCCTGGATTATCGGCGCGCGGCCTGGCCGGGCCTGGACTGGTTGGTCGGCGGGGGCTACAGCTGGCGTAGCGGTGCCTATGGCACCCTGGAACGCGGTGAGAACACTTACTTATCCTCTCGCGGCACTGCAGACGCTTATCTTGGGCTCGCGGATGCAGATGAGCAGTGGGACCTGACGCTAATCGGCCGCAACCTGGTCGACAAGGAGCATGTGGCGGCCTACTACGCGCTCACCGGGGCTGGCGACTATGGCGCTGCGCTGGGCGCGCCGCGCAGTCTGGCTCTGCGTTTGCGCGTCGGCCTTTGACACCGCAGCCAACCGTCGGTTCCGCCGTTAGTCGCAATCTTTCCCGGGCGGGCGTTCATAGTCCTTCCCTGCAAACAAAAGGCCGGATTCTTCAGGTGCGGTGCTAGTCGCCGCTATCTCACTGCTGAAGGGGTAAGCGGCTTTTGCTCGCGCGTACCAGCGTTCTATTTCTGCAACTTGAATTTCGCCCATGAGCCCTTATACCGCTGCCCCTCCCTTATTAATATCGCGCCCCTATCGGCCATGCTCGATCGTGCCCGGTTTTCAGCGAGTCGGAAGTTATAAGGGGAAGCAACGTGATTCAGACAGGGATCAGGGATGGAAGTCGCAGTGCGAGTTCCGCTGAGCAATACACTGCGAGAAGCCCTCGCCGTACAGTAAAAGGCTGGCTAAAGCAGTGGGGGTTGTTCTGCACAGCGCTGCTTGTTATGGCAGCCCTGATGCCACGCGACGCGATGGCCGACTGTATATTGTCCAACCCGAATTCGCAGGGTCAGCATATCGACGAGGTCTGCTGGCTGCAGTTTGGCGCGGTCAATACACCCTATGCGCCAGGCTACGAAGAGAATAGATCCTTTAATCTGCCGGATGGCTCGAGCATTGAAATGGTCATGCGCGTCAGTGGCACCGGCACCTACGCTGGTCCTGGCGGCCCGCGCATCGAGTCTCGGCAGGCGCCGACCTGGACTGGCTCCAACTTCAGCGGCAACAGTGGTTTTTATCAACTACTGACGCCGAACTCTGCGGCCCTCTACGTGCAGAGTGGTGAGGCTAACCGACTGGTTCTCACCCTCGAGAATATCCGCTTGTTTAGCCCTGCCGGGCTGCCGGTGGATCATGTGCCCTTTGAAATCATCGTGGCTGATGCCGAGCGCCTGAACAACAGCCCCAACCCCGGCGGTGAGCGTCTGGACTTCGGCGTGGTTTCCGGTGGCTCGCCCTGGAACACTCTTGAGTGGCTGGGTAACGGCGGGCCGGATTTTGGTGTTTCGGTCACCCCCATCGGCGGTGACACCGGCGCATCGCCGCCGCCCAGCGCCTGTAACCCAGGCACTTTTATCGACTGTCTGCGCTTGCGCGGCACCAGTAGCGGTGACGCCAGCGCTATCGTGCTGTCCTCTGCACGCGATGTCAGCAATCCGGCCATCCCCTTTACCGTAATGGGTCAGATTCACTCCACCGCCGGCCAGGGCTACGCAGTAGGCGTTCGCTGGGGTGGTGTGCGCTTGAACAAAGCACTGCCCAGCGGCCGCGCGCACCCGGATGACCAGTTCATCTACGAAATAGAGAACGTGGTAGAAAACGTGGTGCAGAGCGCCACTACAACTAATGCAACGGATGCTGGCACTCCCTCCGATTACATCAGCGGGCAGACCATCATGCCCGGTAACGCCCTGACCCTGCGCGAGCTGATGGCGCCAGGCAGTAGCTCAACTCTGGCTCAATACGATCGTACGATCAGCTGTAGCAATCCGGGCAATCCGGGTTCGTCCACCGTACTGCCGAACGACACTTTCGATCCTGCCTCGCCGCCCGTTGTGGATATCCTCGAACTGGGCGACTCGATTGACTGTACTTTCACCAACACCCCCCGTCTGGTCGCGCTGGCGCTAAGCAAGTCAGCCTCCGAGACCAACGTGCTGGCTGGCGAGACTTTCACCTACAGCCTGGACATCACCAATACCGGCACCCACGACGCGACCGGTGCAGTATTTACCGACACCCTGCCAGCAGGCATGCAAGCCACCGCAGGCGATGTGACCTGTGAGGTGATTTCAGGCGGCGCGGTGTGCGGCCCCCTGGGTGTGAGCGTAAGCGGAACGGTAGATGCCGGACTGGTTGTCACCGGCAATATCGCCAGCCTGCCGGGCAGCAATGTGGCTCCCGGTGGTAGCGCGGTACGCATCAATCTACAAGTGATCGCTGGTGGCAGCGGCACCCAGATCAATACCGCACGGGTTGATCTGGGCGGATCGGATGACACTGTTACCGAGCAGGACACCACCGACAACGAAGACACCTTTGACGTCATCGTCGACCCGGGCGCCGATCTGGTTATGCAAAAAACCGTGGATGAAGCCAACCCGGTGGTCGGTGACACGGTCGTGTTCACCCTGACGCTGACCAACAATGGTCCTTCGGATGCGGAAGCAGTGCTGGTTACTGACCAGTTGCCCAGCGGTTATACCTTCGTTTCCTCCGCAGCAAGCGTTGGCAGCTATGACGATGCCAGCGGCGTCTGGACCGTTGGCGATCTGGCCAATGGTGACGGCGCAACTCTGACCATTTCAGCCACGGTCAATGACACTGGTGAGTACCGCAACACTGCGCTGGTTACCTCCAATACCCACGATCCTGACGGCAGTAATGACGAAGACGATGCCATTACCGAACCCCTGGGCCTGATCGATGCAGTCGATGATGACTATGGTCCAGTGAATGGTTATGAAGGCAGCCCGAATGTGGGCGTGGTAAGCGACAATGACACCCTGAACGGCGCCCCGATTGACCTGGCCGATTCAGAGCTGACGCTGGTCGGCGCGCTGCCGCCGGAACTGACCTTCGACCCTGCCACTGGTGTAGTGGGAGTACTGCCCGGCACCCCGGCAGGCCCTTACAGCTTCGACTATGAACTGTGCGAAGTGGCCAACCCGGCGAACTGTGACACCGCTACCGTAACGGTCACCGTCACACCGCCAGACATTGTCGCCACAGATGACGATTATGGCCCGGCCAATGGCTTTGATGGCGACACCAATGTGGGCGTGGTCGGCAGCAATGACACTCTCAACGGCGATCCAATTGATCTGACTGAGGTGGTGCTGACACTGACCGGTGCCCTGCCACCTGAGCTGAGCTTCGACACCAGCACCGGTGTAGTGGGTGTATTGCCGGGCACTCCGGCGGGTCCGTACAGCTTCGACTACGAGCTGTGTGAAGTAGCCAACCCGACCAACTGCGATACCGCCACCGTCACCGTTACTGTCGCTGCCCCAGATATTGTCGCGACCGATGACAACTACGGTCCGGTCAACGGCTTTGATGGCGATACCAACGTCGGCTCGGTGGGTAGCAACGACACCCTGAATGGCGATTCGGTTGACCTGACTCTGGTTGATCTGAGCCTGGTGGGTACCCTGCCACCGGAGCTCACCTTCGATACCGGCACAGGTGTGGTAGGGGTATTGCCGGGCACCTCGGCAGGCCCCTACAACTTCGATTATGAAGTCTGTGAAATAGCCAACCCGACGAACTGCGACACCGCCACCGTAACCGTCACTGTCGGCGCGCCAGATATCGTGGCCACTGACGATAACTACGGTCCGGTCAATGGCTTCGACGGTGATGCCAATGTAGGTGTGGTTGGCGACAACGACAGCCTCAACGGTGACCCCATTGTGCTGAGCGAAGTGGAGCTGAGTCTGGTGGGCGCTCTGCCTCCAGAGCTGACCTTTGACATCAGCACCGGTGTGGTGGGCGTACTGCCAGGAACCCCAGCGGGTCCGTACAGCTTCGACTACGAGCTGTGTGAAGTAGCCAACCCGACCAACTGCGATACCGCCACCGTAACCGTCACCGTGGGCGCGCCGGATATCCTCGCGACCGATGACAACTATGGTCCGGTCAACGGCTTTGATGGCGACACCAACGTCGGCTTGGTCGGCAGTAACGATACGCTGAACGGTGATCCGGTTGACCTGACTCTGGTTGATCTGAGCCTGGTCGGCGTCCTGCCCCCGGAACTCACTTTCGACATCAGCACCGGTGTGGTGGGCGTACTGCCAGGAACCCCAGCGGGTCCCTACAGCTTCGATTACGAGCTGTGTGAAGTAGCCAACCCGACCAACTGCGATACCGCCACCGTAACCGTCATCGTGGGCGCGCCGGATATCCTCGCGACCGATGACAACTATGGTCCGGTCAACGGCTTCGACGGCGACACCAACGTCGGTTCGGTAGGCGGTAATGACACGCTGAACGGCAATCCGGTTGACCTGGCGTTGGTTGACCTGAGCCTGATCGGCGCTCTGCCACCCGAGCTGACCTTCGACACCAGCACCGGGATAGTCGGTGTATTGCCGGGCACTCCGGCAGGTCCGTACAGCTTCGATTACCAACTGTGCGAAACAGCCAACCCTGGGAACTGTGATACCGCAACCGTTACCGTGAACGTCGAAGCAGCTGAAATCGTTGCCACTGACGACACCTACGGTCCGGTTAACGGCTATGATGGTAACGACAACATTGGTGTGGTTGGCGACAACGACACCCTGAATGGCAACCCCATCAGTCTGCCTGAAGTCGAAATCAGCCTGATTGGCACCCTGCCACCCGGACTGACCTTTGATCCGAGCACCGGTATCGTGGGTGTGCCACCAGGTACGCCGGCAGGCCCGTACAGCTTCGATTATCAACTGTGCGAAATAGCCAACCCGACCAACTGCGACACCGCAACCGTCACCGTGGATGTGGAAGCGCCAGAAATTGTGGCGACCGACGACACATTCGGTCCGGTTAACGGCTACGTGGGTAATCCGGATGTGGGCGTGGTTGGCAGCAACGACACCCTCAACGGCTCGCCGATTGATCTGGCCGAGGTGGAGTTGAGTCTGGTCGGTGGCCTGCCGCCGCAACTGACCTTTGCTCCAGGCACCGGCGTGGTAGGCGTGGTTCCGGGTACTCCCGCGGGCCCGTACAGCTTCGAATACCAGCTGTGCGAAATAGCCAATCCGACCAACTGCGATACCGCAACCGTCACCGTAGATGTTGAGGCGCCCGAAATTGTGGCGACCAACGACAGCTTCGGTCCGGTCAACGGCTATGACGGCGGAGACAATATCGGCGTGGTTGGTAACAACGACACGCTGAATGGCAGCCCCATCAGCCTGCCCGAAATCGAAATCAGCCTGATCGGTACGCTGCCGCCCGGCCTGACCTTCGATCCGAGCACTGGTGTCGTGGGTGTACCACCAGGCACACCAGCGGGTCCGTACAGCTTCGACTACCAGTTGTGTGAACGCGCCAACCCGACCAACTGCGATACCGCAACGGTCACCGTGGATGTTGAAGCACCTGAACTAACCGCTACTGACGATACCTTCGGCCCAGTTAACGGTTATGACGGTGACGACAACATTGGTGTGGTTGGCGACAACGACACCCTGAATGGCAGCCCCATTACTCTGCCGGAAATCGAGCTCAGCCTGATCGGCAACCTGCCGCCCGGCCTGACCTTTGATCCGAGCACTGGCGTTGTGGGTGTGCCACCGGGTACTCCGGCCGGTCCATACAGCTTCGACTACCAGTTGTGTGAACGCGCCAACCCGAGCAACTGCGACACCGCGACGGTTACCGTGAATGTCGAGGCGCCTGAACTAACCGCTACTGACGATACCTTCGGTCCAGTTAACGGTTATGACGGTGACGACAACATTGGTGTGGTCGGCAACAACGACACACTGAACGGCAACCCCATCAGTCTGCCGGAGGTAGAACTCAGCCTGATCGGCAATCTGCCGCCCGGCCTGACCTTCGATCCGAGCACCGGCATCGTAGGTGTACCACCAGGTACGCCAGCGGGCCCGTACAGCTTTGAATACCAGCTGTGTGAGCGCGCCAACCCGGCGAACTGCGATACCGCGACGGTTACCGTGAATGTCGAGGTACCAGAAATCGTGGCGACCAACGACAGCTTCGGCCCGGTCAACGGTTATGACGGTAGCGACAATATCGGTGTGGTCGGTAACAACGACACGCTGAATGACAACCCCATTACCCTGCCTGAGGTTGAACTGAGCCTGGCCGGCACCCTGCCGCCGCAGCTCAGTTTTGATCCGGAGACCGGTGTAGTAGGTGTGCTACCGGGTGCCCCAGCAGGCCCGTACAGCTTTGAATACCAGCTGTGTGAACGCGCCAACCCGGCGAACTGCGATATTGCTACTGTGACCCTTGAAGTCATGGCTGCGGTTATCGAAGCGGTGGACGATGACTATCGAGAGGAGTTTGTCAGCGGCGCCAATGGTGGCGTGGCGGGCAATGTACTGGGTAACGATACCCTGAACGGCCAGTCGGCAACCCTCACGAACGTGTCCCTGTCGTTCCTCACTGCCACCCATAGTGGGCTGACGCTGGATGAGAGCACGGGCCAGATCCTCGTCGCGGCGGGCACCCCTGCCGGGCAGTACGAGCTCAACTACCGGATCTGCGACCTGCTCAACCCAGCCAGCTGTGCCGATGCGGTGGTGCTGGTGGTGATCAACGATGACCAGTTGCTGACCTTGCAGAAGCAGGCTACCCCGCAGCAGGTGCGCGTGGGTGATCTGGTGCGCTACACCCTGACAGCAACCAATATGGCGGACATGGCGCTGACCGATGTGATCCTCATCGATACGCCTCCGCCCGGCTTTACCCTGGTCGAAGACTCGTTGCAGGTGACTGATCGCGATGGCAACTCGCGCCTGAACGGCATCAGCCCGATCCGTGTGGAAGACCTCAGTGTCGATGCGGGCGCACGGATCAGCATCAGCTACTTCCTTCGGGTAGGTGCCGGTGCGGCAGCGCGCGGCGACTATGTGAACACCGCGCAACTGGTGCTCAACGGCATGCCGGTGAGTAACCAGGCGCGTGCCACGGTGCGTCGCAGTGCTGACCCACTGTTCGAGGACACGCGCATCTGGGGTACGGTCTTTGATGACCGTGATGGTGACGGCTGGCAGGACAGCGCCTCAGCCGGTGAGGTGAAGGTACAGGGCGGCTTCGCAGCCCAGGCCTATGTGCCCAACTCCACCACAGTTGATCGCGGTGAAGGACCGCAGCCCGAGGCGGACGCCAGTTCACCTCTGCTGCATGGCCTGAACCTGGGTGAACTGCGCGGTCGTCGTAGCACAGTAGAACCGGTCGACAGCCAGCGTATCGTTATCTCGCAGTTGCTTAGCGAGCCACGCTTCACTGACGACTTCGTGCTGACCACCGCCGAAGGCCTGACCCTGCGCATGAACGCCGCAGGCCAGGTCGAAGCAAGCCAGCGCGGTGATATGGCCAAGGGACTGAGCGCACAGGACATCCTGGTTGAGCGCAATGTCTACCCGGCCGCCAATGGTCAGGTGCGTGTCGACTATGTCATCACCAACCGCGGTATCGACGAGCGCGGCATTCCGGGTGTGCGCATCGGTACGGTCGAGGGCATGTTGATTACTACTGACGCCCACGGTCGCTTCCACCTGGAAGGCATTGATGTGTCGCATATCGGTCGCGGCCGCAACTTCATCATGAAGATTGATGAAGCCACCCTGCCCGCAGGCAGCCGCTCCACCACGGGCAACCCGCTGGTTAAGCGTATCACCCAGGGTATGCCGACGCGCTTTGACTTCGGTGTGCAGTTGCCGGAACGCGAGGTTGCCTCGCGCAGCGAGATCGAGGTCGAGCTGGGTGAAGTGTTCTTCTCACCGGGTAGCGCCACCATCCGCGCTGAGCAGATGGGCAACCTGCAGAGCATGCTGGACGCCATCAACCGTCATCGCGGTGGGCATGTCGACATCGTCGGTCACGCCGATGAAGAAGCCCTGGGCGTGCGTCGGGCCGAAGCCCTGCGCGCAGCTCTGCTGGCTGGTCTGACCGGCGACTATGGCGACGCGCTGAGTGTCTCCATCGGGCGGCAGATTCATCTGGTTGGTGACGGCGTACGTCTCGGCGAGGTGCTCTTTGTGACCGACAAGTCTGACGTGCGGCCCGAGCTCCAGCCGGTTGTGCAATCGGTGGCAGCGGTCATCAGCCAGCGACTGGCTGCGGGTCAGCCTACTGTTGGCATCACCATCACCGGTCATGCCGACCGCCGCGGATCGCTGGCTTACAACGAAGCGCTGGGCATGCGTCGTGCCCGCGCCGTATTTGATGCCATCGCCCAGCACCTCAGCGCAGAGGAGCGCCGCCGGGTGCTGGTCGAGGCCGAGGACACAAGCACAGACCAAGGGAGGGTCAACTGATGATCAATTTCAATCGGTCTACCCGCACCTTCATCAGTCATATTCGCCAGGATAAAGCGATGCAACCTAGCGCTTTGAGTGCTGCCGTACTGGCAGCCATTATGGCGAGCCTCAGCGCGACTGCGTTGCAGGCTGCCGAAAATGGAGTTTCATCCTGTAGCGGGGGCGCCTGCGCACAGCAGAGCGATACCCTGCCCGTAGTCATTCGCACACGCGGCAAACTGGACCCGCTGACCGGTAGCAATACCGCCAGCTCGGAGGCACTGCAACCCGACCGCCGGGTAACCATTGATGGCGCGGCCGATCCGGGCAAGGCCGTGGCCACCGGTCACTTCGCTATCGATCTACCCAACGGCGGCATGATCTGGGCCACCGAGGACCCGACCCTGGGTGCCCCGGTACTCAATGTGCAGTCACCATCGGTGGTCGCCTTCGCCGAGGGTCGTTTTGCCGAGCCGCTGCGCTTCCACGCCTACAGCAACTACGCTGGCTTTATCGAGCGTATGGAGCTGGTGCTCTATCGCGGTGCGGATCAGGATCTGGTTACTCCGCTGGCCATCCGCAGTATGGATCCGGCCAACTCCAGCGAACTGGACTGGAACCTGGAATTGCCTGAGGGCGAGTCGCTGCGTGTCGGTGACGAACTGCAATACATTCTCAGAGCCTACGGCAGCGACGGCAGCGTCGATGAGACCTGGCCGCAACGCCTGCAACTGGTGCGCCCGGAAGATCGTCAGCGCAGCCTTGAAAGCCTGCGGCGCACTGCCGATAGCAATCTGCGCGACCTGTCTGCCGTCGAGCTGGAGCGCCGCCGGCTGCTGCAGACCAGTTACGGCCAGGGCAGCAATTTGCGTCAGCAGAACATCGCCATCTACGGCTCTCGGGTGCGCCTGCGCGGTGAAAATGTGCCCGAGGGCTATCGCCTGACGGTCAACGACCAGTCGATTCCGGTAGATGTAAATCGCCGTTTTGTTGCCGAATATCTGCTGCCGGTTGGCACCCATGACTTTGCTGTCAGCGTCGCGGGCGAAGGCCAGCGGATTGAAGAAGTGCTCAGCGTTGATGTCAGCGGCCGCTATATGTTCCTGGTAGCCATTGCTGACGTAACCGCATCGGACAACCGCGTGAGCGGCTCGGTTGAGGCACTGTCGGCCGATGATCGTTACGAGAACTTTCTGGTCGAGGGGCGTCTGGCCTTTTATCTGAAGGGCAAGGTGCAGGGCAAATACTTGATTACCGCTCAGGCCGATACCACGGAACAACGCACCAGCGACCTGTTCACCGGCTTCTTCCGCGCCGATCCGCAGGATGTGTTCCGCCGCCTAGACCCGGATGCCTACTATCCGGTCTATGGTGACGACTCCACAGCTGTGCGTGACGTGGATACCCAGGGCAAGCTCTATGTACGCGTCGACTGGGACCAGAACCAGGCACTCTGGGGCAACTTCCAGACTGGCCTGACTGGCACCGAGCACGCCCAGTATGTGCGTAGTCTTTACGGTGCCGCGCTGAAATGGCGCAGCCGCGAAAGCACACCCCTGGGCGATCCTCGTAGTGAAGTACGGGTGTTTGGTTCCGAAGCGCAAACCGGCCAGGGCCACAGTGAGTTTCTCGGCACCGGCGGTAGCCTCTATTACCTGAAACACACCGACATTCTGCCGGGCTCGGATCAGGTTGTGCTGGAAATGCGCGACCCCACCACCGGCCGGGTCGAAGCCCGGGTGCCACTGGTGCGTGATGTAGATTACCAGGTCGACGAGCTGCAGGGTCGTCTGATCCTGACCCGTCCGCTGATGCAGATCAGCCGTGACAACGCACCGAGCCTAACCCGCGATACGCCCCTGGGCGGCTACCAGAACATTGTGCTGGTGGATTACGAGTACATTTCCCGTGGTCTCGAGTACGGCGATCTGACCGCAGGTGCTCGCGGCAAGCAATGGTTTGGTGATCACCTGGCCATAGGTGCGACCTATGTCGATGAAAAGCGTGACGCCGACGACTATCGCCTGATGGGCGTTGACGCCACCCTGCAGGCCGGTCGCGGTACTTATATCAAGGTCGAGCAGGCCCGTACCGAATCCACGGCGACTTCGGTGTTCCGCTCCGACAACGGCGGTCTGAGCTTTACCCGCATCAACCCCGAAGGCGCGCGTGAAGGCGACGCCTACTCCGCAGAGGCGCGGGCCAACCTGCGTGAACTCGGCTATACCGAGCGCGAGTGGGCTATGGGCGGCTGGTATCGGGATGTGGACCGTGGCTATTCGGTCAGCCGCTTTGACCTCGGCATGCCGATCGTGGAGAAGGGCGCCGAGTTTGCCGGCGAGCTGAGTGACGAGCTGTCGGTCAGCGGCCGTCTGAGCCGCGCCGAGCGGGGTCTTGATGCCTTTGATCAAGCCCAGCTGATGGGTGAGCTGCGTCTGCGTGAAGACGATCGTCTGGCCGCAGAACTGCGTCAGGTCGAGGAAACCCGCGGCGGCAGCAGCGCCGACGGCAGCCTCTTCGCCCTGCGCTATGTTCACCGCCTCAATCCTTCGATTGAGCTGTTTGGTACCGGGCAAACCACGCTGAGCAACAGCGGCGATTACCGCAACAACGACGCGCTGTCTCTGGGTGGTCGTTACCTGTTCGGTGATCTATCCAGCATCGGTGCTGAGGTTACTAACGGCTCGCGTGGTGATGCCGTGGCAGTGGATGGTGAGTACCGGCTGGCCGCCGACCATACGCTATACGGCGGCTACACTTACTCCACCGACCGCTCCGCGGAAACCGACCCGCTGTTTGGCGGCAACCCCGGCGGCCTGACCCTTGGCCAACGCTGGCGCGTATCGAACAAGACCAGCCTGTTCAACGAAAGCCAATGGCTAAAGTCGAACAATGAGCAGGGTATGGCGCATACCTACGGTATGGACTTCTACCCGGTGGATAACTGGTTCTACGGCTTTACCCTGCAGAAAGCCGAGCTGGAAGGCGCCAACGGTGTAGTGGATCGCAACGCAGCCAGCCTGCGCGGTGGCCACAACTCCGCCGACACCTCCTGGACCAGCGCGCTGGAATGGCGCCGCGACACCGGTGCCGAGCGCCGTCGTCAGTGGCTGACCACCAACCGGCTTATGCACAAGCTGAATGATGACTGGCGCATCGCCGGACGCTTCAACTACTCCGACACCCGCGACCAGATCGACCAGTTGCAGGGCGCCAAGTTTATCGAAAGCAACATTGGCTTCGCCTGGCGGCCAGCCGATTCGGTACGCTGGGGCCTGCTCGGCAAGTACACCTACCTGTATGACCGCTCGACCTTCGAGCAGGAGCAGTCCACTGCCTGGTTCGATCAGCGCTCGCATGTGCTGGCTCTGGAAGGCACCTACCGCCTGGATCAGCGCTGGGAGTTTGCCGGTAAGCTGGCTGAGCGTTATGGCGAAGCCCGTGCCGGCCGTGCCAGTGGTGAGTGGTTCGACAGTCGTACACGCTTCATGGCCGGTCAGGCGCGTTACAGCTTGGCTGGCAAGTGGAGTGCGTTGGGCGAATACCGTTGGCTGGATGTCCGCGATGGTGGCACCCGTCAGGGCTGGCTGGCGGGAGTCGACCGGGATGTGGGAGAAAACCTGAGACTCGGTGTGGGTTACAACTTCACCGACTTCAGCGACGACCTGACCCGGCACGACTACCGCTACAAGGGCTGGTACCTGAACATGGTTGGTTTCTACTGAGTTCGGCAACGCTGTAAACAAAAAAGCCCGGCATTTGCTGGGCATTTTTTTGGGACGCGGCAGCGGTTCCCAAGGCGGGCAAAAGAAAGTTCAGGCGCAAGCTCGTTAGTCTGTTGTTAGTTAGAAAAACGCCAAGGAGGCACGATGACCACTACATTGGACGATGCACTGGATCTGCAGGTTTCTGAATGCATGCAAGCGGCCTCACGGGCACTTTGCGACCTCAAGTACCGCATGGATATGGACTCACGCGACCCAGTCCTTCAGGCCTTTCAGGACGACTGGATGGGCACCGCTAACAGTTGTGCCTACTTCGGCTCGTCCTTCCTCGCAGTAGTGGTGCCCTTTCTGGATAGCGAGCGCGATCCAGTCTATCAACCTTTTGAAGCTATGGTGGACTGCCGCCAGGTACTGAGCGCCTCGATCAAAGGCATGCCGCACAACATTCCGCCGGAACGCGTCTCGCAGGTCATCGAGCATTACTCCACACATCACAAGGACTACCTGTCCAAGGCGCAGTACTGGTGGTACCAACCGCTGGGCATTCTGGTGGCCAACGAGGGCAAGCACCGCGTGGCCTTTATGCGCGAGCACGGCGATCTGCCCATCGCGGCCAAGGTCACACCCAAGAGCTACCCGGCCCCCGAGCGTATCAAGTTGGTTGAGGTAACCGGACGCTACTGGCGTTGTTTCGCCCTGCTGGACGGCCGTTACCTGCAGGTGGTGCACAGGCCGCAGGTAACCAAAGCCTACCTCAGCGCTTACGGTGTAGAGACCGTGCTCTGGAGCAGCCTCAAGGACATGCCCAATCTGGATCTGGTTGGCGTAGCCATGCTGGAAACCAAAAGCCAGCGTCTGGATCTGAAAATGCTGCTTGACTTTGAATCCGAGGTCGGCGGGAGGCAACCGGACGAGCCGGTCAATACTCTGGGTCTGGAGGGCTTCGACTTTACCTGGTGGGGCTACCTGACCTGGTCAATCAGTTGCTTTCTGCTGGCGCTTCTCGCTCTGGCCGTCTTTAATATGAGAGGATGGCAAGCCCTTGAGTTGATCGGCATGGGCCTGGGTGGCATAGCCGCAGGTCTGGCGCTAAGCCTGTCCGTTCTGCAGTGGCGCAAGCTGCCAGAGCGCAACTTGCTCGCAGCTTGGTTCCGTCGCGGCCGATTTTAATCTTGCCGCAAACATCATGGCGCGCTCTTTTATGTCAGTGAGGTGTTTCCCCTGGCAGCGCAGACGAAATCGAAGTCCATCTGGGAGCCCCGAATAGGCTAGCTGGGCGGTCCGCGCGAGCAGCCGAGCTGGCGACCGATGAAGCGCTGGCGTATTACGTTGAAGCCTACCGGCACTGTGGTTTTACTGGGGGCATCAACTATTACCGCAACCTCGACGAGAACTGGCGCTGGATGTAGCCGTATCGCTATGCTCCGATTACCTGCCCGGTATGGTTCCTGGTCGGTAGTGCCGACAGCACCATCCGTGGTGCCAGTGAAGAACAGCTCAGAACAAGAATGAACCAGCGTATCAGGGATCTGCAGGTTCTGATGCTGCCGGGCAAGGGTCATTGGATCCAGAGCGAGGCTTATGTGGAGGCGAGTCAAGCATTGCGGGGTTTTACCGTCATGGAGGACTAACCGTTGTGCTTATGTGTCGAGTTCAGGAGAGTCTAGTGGGTACGGGTGGCGGCCACTCGCTCATCCTGTTCTTCAGGCTCCCGCCGCCACCAGTCACTTATATGACACCATGTCAGAGTGCCTGTGCTGCACGCGCCAGAGGCCATGGCCTCACGCATCGCTGCCACATCCACTCGGTCGAGGTACCCGATGGCGTCGCTCATACGCTCTGCTGTACCGAAACCGCCTTCCAGCATCTCAGCCATGGCCTGCTCCTGGCTCCAGCCATCGTAGATTACGCGGTACATAGCGGCCATAACGCCGGTGCGGTTTTGGCCATGCTTACAGTGAATCAATACACCACCGTGCTGCTGTGCGTCGCGGATGGCGCGCAGCACGCGGATTACGTCGGTGTCGGTGATTCGGTCGGCGTGCAGAGGCAGATGCACTGCATCCAGCGGGCTGCCGGTGAGCCAGTCATCTTCGTGCTGGTAGAAGTTGATCACCGTGCTAATGCCCTGCGCCTGCAGCGCCGGCAGGTCTTCGCGGTCGGGCAGCGCACTGCGAAACAGGTGCGACCCCATGCGGTACAGGCGCAGGTCTGGATCTATGAGTGTGGCCCAGTTGGCCGGTCGCGCCTGTCCGGCATGCAGGGTCGGAGCGGGCACATACACCTGATCGCTGCGCAGCAGGTCGGGCCGGGAGAGGGCGACGACCGCCAGCGCGCCAAGTGGCAGGCTTAGCCATAGAAGAAGTCTAAGTGGCTTCAATGTGGTTGCTGCCAGCTCAGCAGTGCCGAGCGAGTGAGAACGAATACCCCGAGCCAAAGCGCAGTGAGCAGGGCAAGGAAGCGCAGTTGTGCGGTTTTGAGTAGTGGCATTTTACTGTCCGTAGTTGAGATCAACGGCGTCAGTGTGCGCATACTGCTGTCAGCGCTTCGTCAAGGCGCTGTGAAAAAAGTGTTAATTCAGCGGCCCGATCGGGCGAGGGGGGTAGTTGCGCATGCGCATTCTGGTGATTGAGGATAACCGCGATATTCTGGCCAACGTGCTCGATTATCTGCAGCTCAAGGGCTACACCGTGGACTGCGCGCAGGACGGTGTCACCGGCCTGCATCTGGCGGTCAGTGAGCACTACGATCTGATCGTGTTGGACATCATGCTGCCCGGCATGGACGGTTATCAGGTCTGCCAGCGTTTACGTGAGGATGCCGGACGCGATACGCCGATCATTATGCTAACCGCCCGCGACGAGTTGGATGACCGGCTTGAAGGGTTGCGCAGCGGCGCTGATGATTATTTGATCAAACCGTTTGCGCTGTCCGAGCTGGTAGCCCGCATTGAGGCGATTCTGCGCCGCAGCCAGGGCAGTTCGCGACACATACTGGCGGTGGCTGATCTGAGCTACGATCTGGATACTCTGCAGGTCAGCCGGGCTGGGCAAGAGCTCAAACTCAACCGGGTGGGTCTCAAGCTGCTGGAGCTGCTGATGCGCCGAAGCCCGGCGGTATTGCGCCGCGCCATTCTCGAGGAAGCGTTGTGGGGCGAGGAGCTTCCAGACAGTGATAGCCTGCGTAGCCACATACATCAACTGCGGCAGGTGGTCGACAAGCCTTTTGCATTACCGCTTATCCATACCGTGCACGGGATAGGCTACTGTCTCGCGGAGCGCCCGCAATGATGCCTAAGCAGCCGCTGGTCCGGCGTATCGTTATTGCCTTCACGCTGATGACGCTGGTGGTCAGCGGGGTGTTTTCGCTGGGTATTGTCGCCATCGTGCACTTTGTTGAAGAGCATCTGGTCTCGCGGGAGATGAGCGACGAGCTTGACACCATACTGCAGGAAGACTTGGCGCTGGGCCTGCCGCCCCGGCTGGACGCCAAGACCCGCCTGTATGCGTCACACATGACCGATTCCGAGATCCCAGCCAAACTGGCGGAGATGGAACAGGGTTTCAGCGAGCTGGTCACCGAAGATGATGTGGCCTACGTGTTCATCCGCGACATCGGCACCCAGCGCTATGTGCTGGTACAGGATCAGGCCGAGTTCGAGGCGCGCGAGAATGCGCTGTTCGCTATTGTGCTGGCCGGCTTTCTACTCAGCGTCCTTTTTGCCTGGCTGCTGGGCAGGTTGATGGCGCGGCGGATTATGGCGCCGATCATCCGCCTGGCCGGACAGGTACGCCACCGTGATCAGTTGCTGACCATCGCACCGGCGCTGGCGCCGGACTATCCGCAGGATGAGGTCGGCAATCTGGCGGAGTCGTTCGATGCCACCCTGGGTCAACTGCGCCGCTCGCTGGAGCGTGAGCGGCTGTTCACCAGTGACGTCAGTCATGAGCTGCGCACGCCCCTGATGATCATCGCCAGCTCGGCCGAGCTGCTGGACGCGGCGCCCTTGGCTGAGCGCGAGCAGCGCCAGGTGGCACGGATCCAGCGTGCGGCGGAGGAAATGCGCGGGCTGGTCGAGACCTTCCTGCTGCTGGCGCGCTCGAAAGCCCGGCCTGAGCGACTGGTCGGCAACGCCAGTCTGCTGCAAGTGGCGCAGGAACAGGCCGAGCGTTGGCAGCATGCGTTCGTTGATAAGGGGCTCAAGTTCCATTTGCTCGTCGAGCAGGAAGACCATGGCAGCTATCACGTCGGGCTGCTTGGTACCGTGATGTCGAACCTGCTACGCAACGCCCTGCATTACACTGAACAGGGTGAGGTGAGACTACTATTGACCACCAGTGGTTTCCGCGTCGAAGACTCCGGACAGGGAGTGCCCGCTGAGCAGCAAACGAGGATCTTTGAGCCCTTTGTTCGCGGTAGCGAGGCGCGCGGCGAGGGCCTTGGGCTGGGGCTATCGCTGGTCAAGCGGATCTGTGCGCATCAGGATTGGGAGGTGCATATGTATTCGCTGCGCCCGGTTGGCAGCTGTTTCGAAGTCCGCCTGGGATGAGGCTTTTAACGAAATTTTGACATCCTTTTGACAGTGCGTTGATCCGCTGCTGCCTAGTCTGGCAGCACATCATTTTCCAGGATCCATCGCCATGTCGGATAGCAAACCGATTGAACTCGCGTTTTCCAGCAAGTACGACAGCGATCATGCTCAGCAGTATCTGACCAAACATCGCACTGGCCTGGCTCGGCGCTTGTCCACCTGGCGCGACATGCAGTTAGCCCGTCGCGCTCTTAAAGATGCTGGTGAACCCAATCTGGTACTTGATTTGCCCTGCGGCGCGGGCCGCTTCTGGCCGCTGCTAGCCGAGGCACCCAACCGCATGATTCTCGCCGCAGATTACTCCGCCGACATGCTAAATACCGCGCGCCAGGGGCAGGCATCGGAATTGGTTGCGCGGGTCAAGACTTTCCAGACTTCGGCCTTTGATATCGAGCTGGGTGACAACGCCGTAGACAGCATCTTCTGTATGCGTCTGATTCATCATGTCGCTGACCATGAGCACCGCATCGCGCTGTTGCGCGAGTTCGCACGGGTCACCCGCGACACGCTGATTATCTCGCTGTGGGTGGACGGCAACTACAAGGCGATGAAGCGCCGCCGGCTGGAAGCGCGCCGTGCGGCAAAGGGCCAAAACGGCCAGAATCAGAATCGCTTTGTGGTCGCGCGGGAGGTGATTGAGGCGGAATTTCGCGAAGCTGGCTTCGAGCAGATCAGCCGGCGAGACTTTCTGCCTGGCTACGCCATGTGGCGGGTCTACGTACTGCGCAGTACTGCGCAAGGTGCGCGCGTGAGCGCCGTCTCGCCTGCCGACAGCCGGCTGCTGTCGTTCAGCGACTCGCGTTTTGATCGCTGGTGGGATATGCAGGGCGAGTGGGTCGAGGCACCGAACCTGCGCCGTGGCGGCGAAAGCGGCGTGAAGCTTTTGCCGGCGCTGGCAGCGGGCCGCCCGCGGCTCTACAGCAAGCAACAGGTGGGGCATACCTATCGCAGTCTGCTGCACCCCTTCGGTCGTCCCACGGTGCTGCGCGAAGAGCAGGCGTTGCAGGTCTGTGAAGAACTCGGTGTGCCGGTGCCCCGGCGCGTGTTCTGCGCTGCCCGGCGCCATGCCGGTCAATGGCAGGCGCTGCTGATCACTGAGGAGCTGCAGGGTTATGTCAGCCTGCAAGACTGGTATGCCGAGCCCATCAGCATGCTGCAGCGCCACGCGGTGTTGCAGCAACTGGCGCAGGTGCTCTGGCGCCTGCATCAGGGTCGACGCCAGCACGGGTGCCTGTATGCCAAGCACATCTACGTGCGGGTTGATGGTGCTCAGGCGCTCGTCGCACTGCTGGATCTGGAGAAGAGTCGCCGCCGTCTGCTGCGCGGGCCCGCAGTTAGCCACGACCTGGATCAGTTGCAGCGCCACCGTGGCGCGATGCCGGACGTTGACTGGCAGTACCTAGTGAACTGTTATAATAGCCTGAGTGCGGGTAGCGAAGACAGCACCCATGCGACCTGATTCTCCGTCTGACTCCCCATCTGACTTCCCCTCTGGCGCGCAGGACGCGCTGGCGCTGAAAAGTCATGGCGGCTTTGGCCGGTTACTCAATGCCACCGGTTACTCACTGGCCGGGCTGCATGCGGCGCTGACCGGTGAGGCGGCCTTCCGCCAGCTGCTGTTGTTGGCGCTGGTGCTGGTGCCGCTTGCGTTCTGGCTGCAGGTCAGAAATCTGGAGCGGGCCTTGCTGGTGGGCGTGGTGATCATTGCCCTGATCGTCGAGCTGCTGAACTCGGCTATCGAGGCCACAGTGGACCGCATTTCACTGGAACTGCACCCGCTGTCCAAGCGCGCCAAGGACCTCGGTAGCGCCGCGCAGATGTTCGCGCTACTGCTGATTTTTAGCGTCTGGATACTGATTCTCATCTAACCTGGCGGCGCCGGGCCCTGTCTGTGGAACCGAACTGATGACTGCCCTTTCTGCACCCGGCCGGCTACGGCCGGTGGTTGGCCTGCGAGGCCAACTCCTGTTTGTTCTCGGCTCATTGCTGGCGCTGACGCTGATGCTCAGCCTGCTGCGCGCGGTCTTGCTGGCCTGGAACTGGGAGTTGGCCGCCGAAGCCAGCCGCAGTGACCTGCTGGAAGCCTTCGCCAACGGTTTGCGCTTCGATCTGCGCGTGGTGGTGCTGGCCGGCGTGCCGCTGATACTGTCGGTGCTGAGTAGCAGGCTGATGGCGATGCGGCGGCTGCAATGTGCCTGGTTGACGCTGGTGACGCTGCTGCTGTGCCTGCTCGGGATGATCGAGCTGAACTTCTATCGCGAATTTCATCAACGTCTGAACGCCCTGGTGTTCCAGTACCTGCAGGAAGACCCGGGGACCGTCCTGCGCATGCTCTGGTATGGCTTTCCGGTGGTCAGATTGCTGCTGGCGATGGCGCTGCTGAGCTGGGTGATGTACCGGCTGTTTAGCTGGCTGGATGGGCGCACCCGGCTGCCGGCGGGCCGCGATGGGTTGCAGCTGAGTCGACGCGGTGCGCTGGTTGCGCGGCTGTCGGTGCTGCTGTTGCTGATGCTCAGCTCCACTGTCCTGGCACGTGGCACCCTGCGCCAGGGGCCGCCCCTGCGCTGGGGCGATGCCTTTACCACCGACTCGATATTCGCCAACCAGCTGGGGCTGACCCCGGCACTGACTCTTTACGCGGCAGCCAAGGCGCAGTTTTCCGATCATCGGGAAAATGCCTGGCTGGGGTTGATGGACAGCCGCGAGGCGACCGAGATAACCCGGGAGCTGTTGCTGACCGAGCATGACCAACTGCTGGACAGCGAGCAGGCGCCAGTGCGGCGGCTGTATCAGGCGCCCGCGGACGGCAGTCTGCCGATCCGCAACGTGGTGGTGATTCTAATGGAAAGCTTTGCCGGCCATTACGTCGGCGCGCTGGGCTCACCGCTGAACATCACGCCTGAGTTTGACCGGCTGAGCCGGGAGGGGCTGTTGTTCACTCGCTATTTCTCCAACGGCACCCACACCCATCAGGGCATGTTCGCCAGCATGGCCTGTTTTCCCAATCTTCCGGGTTTCGAGTACCTGATGCAGGAGCCTGAAGGCGGTCAACAGTTTTCCGGCCTGCCGCAGCTGCTGGGCAGCCGTGGCTTCAATGATCTGTATGTCTACAATGGTGACTTCGCCTGGGATAACCAGAAGGGCTTCTTCGGCAATCAGGGCATGAGCCGTTTCATCGGGCGCAGCGATTACATCAATCCTGTGATGTCTGACGCGACCTGGGGCGTGTCCGATCAGGATATGTTCGACCGCGCCGCCGAGGAACTGGGCAAGCTGGATCCGGAAAAGCCCTTCTATGCGCTGCTGCAGACCCTGTCCAACCATACCCCCTATGCGCTGCCCGATGCGCTGCCGATTGCGCCGATCAGTGGCCAGGGGGTCAACGATGAACACCTCACCGCGATGCGCTACTCGGACTGGGCGTTAGGCCGCTTCTTCGAGCGAATTCGCAACGAGCCCTACTACCAGGACACCTTGTTCGTGATCCTTGGAGACCACGGTTTCGGTACGCACCTACAGCTGACCGAGCTGGATCTGCTGCGCTTTCACGTACCGATGCTGCTGATCGCACCCGGCATCACCGAGCGGTTCGGCGCACGCAACGATGTAGTCGGTACGCAGGTAGACATGGTACCCACCATCATGGGCCGTCTGGGCGGCGACGTGCAGCATCAGTGCTGGGGCCGGGACCTGCTCAGTCTGCCTGCTGCGGATACTGGCTTTGGCGTGATCAAGCCGTCCGGTGGAGGCCAGACCGTCGGTATGCTGAATGGTGACGAACTGGTCGTCCAGCCGCGTGGCGAAGATCCCCGCGCCTATCGCTACTGGCTTGGTGCGGACCCCGGCGTAGATGCCCTGCTGGCAGTATCGTCGGACCTGCGCGAGCAGCTCACGGCCTATGTGCAGACCGCGACTGAAGCGTTGCTGGATGATCGGGCTGGGGTTGGGACTGTGTCGGGCAAGAGACAGTAGTGGTAGGTGACTGATCACTGTGCGGGCTGATAGATCTTCGGCGACGCTAATGAGCGGTGGCCGTAAGGACCGCTTCCCAGTCGTTTCTGAGCTGAAGCACTATGGGTTACCGAACCGTCGACTGCGCTCAGCAGTTCAGCGGCTGGCGGTCACATTCAGCTCCGCTCCAAAGCCGTCCTGGCGTCCGCTTGCCGGCGAGCGCAGATGCAATGTCATTCCTGCCCCTGTGGCAATGGCGTCGGCAATGGCCAGACCCAAGCCCGAACCGGCCGTATCCGTTGTTGCGCGTGCAAAGCGGTTACGTAGCAAGGCGAGCTGCGGCGCTGGCACGATGGTGCCTGCATTGCTGACCCGCAACCTACCATCGTCGGTCATGCTGACCTCTACCGTCTGGTTGTCGGCGCCATGCTTGAGAGCATTCTCAATCAGGTTACGCAGCAGGATGGCGAAGGCATCGGGATCGAGCAAGGAGTTTACTTCACTCTCGGGCAGGCTCAGGCTTATTCGTCCTGCTGCCTGGCGCTCGAAGTCACTGACGATCATCGCCAGGATCGGCACCAGGTCGTGCGGGCTCTGCGATAGGGCGCCGCCCCCTTCGGCTTTCGCCAGTTCCAGCAGTTTTCCGGACAGTAGCGACAGGCTGCGCAGCGCTTCCTCTATCTCGGCAACATTGTTCTGCAGTTGCTCACTGTGAACCTGGGTTTTCAACCGCTGCACTTTGGCCAGCGCGGTGGCCAAAGGTGTGCGCAGTTCATGCGCGCTATTGGCGGTAAAACTCCGTTCTGACTCCAGCGCGCGGTGCAAGCGTGCCAGCAGCCGATTGACGGCTATGGCGATCGGCTCAAATTCGCTGGGTAACCGATCCCCGGTAACCGGGGAGAGATCGCCAGCGCCGCGAGATTCTATCGATTGCTGGAATTCGACCACCGGGCGCAGGGACAGTCGGACGATCCACCAGATCCCCAGCAGACTGATCGGAATCAGCAACATCAGCGGCATTAGCAAGGCCAGGCCCGCTTCCAGTGCCGCTTCGCGCCGGTGGGCCAAGGGTTCGGCCACCTCAAGGTAGAGGGTATCACTGACCGCAGACGCGCCGTATAGCCGGTGTGTTGCCGTGCTGGAAAATCCTTCTCGGGGTAATGGGGCAAACACCCGGGGATCGGCATCGTGGGACTGCAGCAGGTGGTTGCCGTGCGCGTCTCTGACCAGGTACGTGAGGTATTCATCATGCGCTTTCAGCGCCGGGGTCCTTTGTTTGCCGCTGGCATTTTCCCGGTTGAGGATGTCGGTCACCGCCAACGGCAGAATGCGTTGGGCGGTCTCTTCCAGGGCGCTGTCGAACACCTCGTTCATTTCGTGCTGGGCCACCAGTCCAGACGCGGTCACGCCTAACAGCCAGAGCAGGGTGACGCCGAGAGTCAGGCCGATGCCCAGACGGTTCTGTAAGCTGGTTCTAGTGCTCATGTGTTTCCAGGCGATAGCCCATACCCCTGACCGTTATGATCGCATCATGCCCGAGTTTTTTCCGCAAACGGCTGACATACACCTCAATGGTATTACTTTCGATTTCTGCGCCGAAGGCGTAAAGACGGTCCTCCAGCTGTGACCTGGATAACAGCATTCCGGGGCGCTGGATAAAGCCTTCGAACAGTGCCCATTCACGCGCCGTAAGCTCCACCGCCTGACCGTTGCGACTGATGCGGTGATCACCCAGATCGACCTGCAGATCGCCCACGCGTATCAGTGGGTTCGGATCGCCGCGGTAACGACGGGCGACTGCGGCCACCCGGGCCGATAGCTCGGACAGATCGAAGGGCTTTATCAGATAGTCGTCGGCGCCAGCGTTGAGTCCGGCAATTCGGTCCGATACCTGATCCCTGGCGGTCAGGATGATGACCGGGGTCGAGTTTCCGCTGGTTCTCAGCTTGCGCAAAAAATCCAAGCCGTGGCCATCGGGCAGCATCAGGTCGAGCAGAATCAGGTCGTAGGTCGTGGTCTGCACACTGGTTTCGGCAAAACGCAGGGTTTGCACCCAGTCCACCGCGTGGCCGTCATCGGCAATCTGATCGCGCACCGCCTCGCCCAACCCGAGCGTATCTTCAACCAGCAGTACCCGCATAACTCACCTCTGTTCCCGCCCTGAAAGCAAGATACTACAGCCGCGTCCTGACAGCAGCCTGAATGGCGCCCTGGTAATGGTTCTCGCCCCGCCACAGCCCTTCAGTTGGCTGTCAGGTTTGCGCGTTAACCTTAGCCTCACTCTTCCAGGTGTCATCAGAGGCGCTGTCATGCTCCGGATCATTTTACCTTTTATCATCGTGGTGTGCGGCCTCTGGGCCTGGAGTCTGGCTGCAGGGCCCTGGTCGGTCTATGAGCAGAGTCTGCTGCTCAGTGGCTGGTTGTCCATCGCCTTGATGTCACTGGTCATGATCTTGGCGCAGCGTCCGGCCTGGCTGGAACGCCCCTTGGGCGGAATGGACCAGATGTATCGCAGCCATAAATGGGCCGGGATTCTGGCGGTGGTTTTTGCCGCTGCCCACTGGCTGATTGAGATGGGCGACGACCTGATAGAGTCGATGTTCGGCGCAGCCGACAAGCGGCATGACCCGGATTATTCCGGCTTTATCGACGCCATGCGTGATGTTGCCGAGGACATAGGCGAATTTAGCGTTTATCTGTTGTTCGCCATGCTGCTGATTACCCTGTGGCGGCAGTTTCCCTACAAATACTGGCGCTATATCCACCGTGGCATGCCCGCGCTGTACCTGTTGCTGGCTTTCCATGCGGCGTGGCTTGCCCCGCTGCAATGGTGGCAGCAGCCGATTGGCCTGTTGCTGGCCATCCTGCTGCTGGGCGGCAGCATCGCCAGCGGGCTTTCCCTGGCCGGCAGAGTGGGCCGCCGTCACCAGGTTCAAGGTTCGATCAGCGCCATCAATACCCTGGGTAAGGGTGTCACTGAGGTTGTGTGCACGCTGGGCATGGCATGGCCTGGGCACCGTGCCGGACAGTTTGCCTTCGTGACCTTTAACACCCTGGAAGGTGCTCACCCGTTCACCATCGCCAGCGCTGACCGGGGCAATGGCGAGGTGACCTTCCTGATCAAATCCCTCGGCGACTTCACCCACCATCTCAGCAACAAAATCAGCGTCGGGCAAACAGTCACGGTTGAGGGCCCTTACGGCTGCTTTGACTTCGGCCGAAGAAACCGCAAGGCCCAGCAGATCTGGATTGCCGGCGGCATCGGCGTGACGCCGTTCCTGGCCTGGCTTGAAGCCATTGGCCGCAGCACGGAAACGGCGCCGCAGGCAGACCTGCACTACTGCACTCGCAATGCCGACCAGGACCCCATGGCGGAACGGCTCCGGGCGCTTTGTCGCGGCTTTCCCAGCATTCAGCTGCAGATTCATGACAGCAGCCAGGGTGACACGCTCTCGGCAGCAAAGCTGACTACCGGTGCGGACTCAGCTACGCGGACAGAGGTCTGGTTTTGCGGCCCGACAGGGCTGGGGCGGGCACTTGAACAGGGCTTGCGGGCGGTGCCCTTGCGCTTGTTGCGTTTCCACAAAGAGGCTTTCCAGTTTCGCTGAATATGATTGGACGCGTTCAGGCCCGTGTCAGGTACAGCTCATAAAGTACTCAGTGTGGATTCAACAGGAGATATGCCATGAAGACCAAACCCTTGTTTATAGGCCTCGCTCTAGTATTCCTGAGCCCTGCGCTGCTGGCTGACGATGACTGTGATGACCCGCTGGCCAATTGGCAACCGCGGGAAAATCTGCGCCAGAAACTGCAAGCCGAAGGCTGGACTGTCTACCGCATCAAGGTGGATGACGGTTGTTATGAGGTCAAGGGCCTGACCCCGGAGGGCTATCGCGCGGAAGCGTCCTTTGCACCAGCGTCGCTGAAATTGATGGAACTGGAGCGGGAGGAAGACGATGACGACGATCACGGTCACAGCAACAAAACGCACAAAAGTGCCCAGGCTAGTGGCCAGGTGCCGGTGCCGCAAACTGGCGCCGGCAAAAGTCGCCCCAGGGTAACCATTGAATAACCCGCCGATTCTGTCTGTTTGTTGTTAACGCAGTTCACGTTTTTATCGGAGAGACTGTATGAAAAAAAATTTTATTACTCTGGGACTGGCTATCGCACTGGTTGCGCCCGTTCTTGCACAGGCACGGGAGGTGACCATCACCACCGATTTGCTCGACTACGGTGGGGATGGCGCCTACCTGGCGCTTTACCTGACCGATGCTGCCGGGAAATTTCAGCAAACGCTCTGGGTTGCCGGAAGAAAACCCAAGTACTACAAGCACCTGAGTGGCTGGGCGCGCGGCAGTGGGCTGGATCCAGCTGAGTATGATGGCCTCGCCGGAGCGAGTGTAACCAGTGGGCGCAGCCTGAAAGTCACTGTGGACCTGGATGATGCGCTGATCGACAGCGGTTACCAGATCCATGTCGACAGCGCCGTTGAAGATATGCGTGATCATCGCTCGGATGTCGTCGTACCCCTGACCAGCACAGGTGCCGGTAAACAGGTTACTGGTGTTGGCTATGTTCGCTCGCTGCGCTACGATTTTTAACCGACTGGCAGGAGCAAAAGTAATGTTGCGTCAATTGCACGGTTTACCTGGTCTGTTCGCGGCGCTGTTGCTGATGACGCTGGCTGTCAGCGGGGCAGTTTTAGCCCTCGCGCCCGCAATCGACCGGGCGGCCACGGTGATCCCGGCTGCTGGCGAGGTGAGCGTGGCGGCGCTGGCAGAACGTGTCGTGACCCATTACCCGGGAACCGAACAGATTGTGCGCGGCCCTTCCGGCGGCGTGATCGTCTATTACAGCCGTGACGGTCAGCCCGGGGCTGATCTGGTCAATCCCTTGACCGGCGAGGGCATTGCGCCGTACGAGCCATCGGCTTTTTTCACCTGGATCAAGAGTCTGCATCGCTCGTTTCTGCTGGGTAATGCTGGCCGGGTGCTGGCCGGGGTCATGGCCGCAGTGATGCTGCTGCTGTGTCTCTCCGGCATTCTGCTGCTAGTCCGTCGGACCGGTGGCTGGAAAGCATTGTTGCGGCCGTTTACCGGTTCGGGCGGCAAGCGAATTCACGCCGAACTGGCCCGGTTGGCCGTTCTCGGGTTGCTGCTGTCGGCGTTGACCGGTTGCTATATGTCAGCGCTCCGCTTTGGCTTGCTGCCCGAACCTGCCGAAACCGGACCGACGTTTCCTGCTGAGGTCTCGGGTGGGCCGCCAGCGCCGGTGGCTACTCTGCGCGCTCTCTCGGCTGTTGATCTCAGCGACTTGCGGGAACTGGTGTTTCCCTATCCTAATGACCCACAGGAGGCCTATTCCCTGACCACCAGCGCCGGTGCCGGATTTGTTGATCAGGCGACAGGTGAACTGCTGAAGTACCAGCCGCGGGCTGCGGGGAGCGTGTTCCAGCAATGGATGGTCAGTTTGCACACCGGCGAAGGCCTGTGGTGGCTGGGCTTGATTCTCGGCGCTGCGGCGCTGAGCGTGCCGCTGCTGTCATTGACGGGGCTAACCATCTGGTGGCGGCGCCGCCGCTCGTCAGCGCAATTGCCGGACAATGCCGAGGCCGCTCAGGCGCAGGTCATTATCCTGGTCGGTTCGGAAAATAACACGACCTGGGGCTTTGCCCGGGCCCTTCACGCCAGCTTGCACCAGGCCGGTCTGCGGGTGCATAGCAGCGAGATGAACGCATTGGCTGACCATTATCCGCAGGCAGCCAGGCTTTTTCTGCTGACCTCGACCTACGGCGACGGCGACGCGCCGGCGTCAGCTCGTCAGTTTATGGCCAGGCTCAGTCATTTTAGGGGCGCGAAGACGCTGAAATATGCGGTGCTGGGTTTTGGTGACCGGCAGTTTCCAAACTTCTGTCAGTTTGCCTTGGCGGTGGATGCGGCGCTGGCCAACCAAGGGCTGAACCGTCTGCACGCTATCGAGCTAATTGATCAGTGCTCCGCTACGCAATTCAGTGCGTGGGGAGACAAGCTCAGCGAGCTGATCGGCACTCCGCTTGCGCTGAGCTACGATTCGCTGCCGCCGCCCAGCGTCAAGCTGGAACTGATCGAGCGGGTGGATTACGGGCTGGCGGTGCAGGCCCCTACCAGCATTCTGCGTTTCAAGGCGGCAGAGCAGGGTCGGGGCAAGTGGCCGATGTTGCTCTCCGGAGCCCGCACAACGCTGCCACTATTTGAAGCGGGCGATCTGCTTGGCGTCACCCCTGCGCGTGGGCAGCCCGCGAGGTTTTACTCGCTGGCCTCCTCTGCGACTGACGGCATTCTGGAGATCTGCGTGCGTAAAAAGCCTGGTGGCCTTTGCTCCGGATATTTGCACGGGCTCAGACCGGGGGATCGTATTGATGGCTTTATTCGCCATAACCCCGGTTTCCGGCCAGCGGTGGGCAGTACCCCGATTATTCTCATTGGTGCCGGTGCAGGGATTGGCCCACTGACCGGTTTTATTCGGAAAAATACGCAACGTTATCCAATGTATCTTTATTGGGGTGGGCGCAATCCGCAGTCGGATTTTCTCTATCAACCTGAGTTAGAGGACTACCTTGAAGACCATCGGCTGACAGGGTTGAATACGGTGTTTTCTCGATCAGACGAACGCGCCTACGTACAGGACAAACTCATGCAAGATCAGGTCGCTGTGCGTGAGATGGTTGAAAAGGGCGCACAGATTCTGGTCTGTGGTGGCCGAGATATGGCCGCCGGGGTAAAGCAGGTGATTGAAGACATTCTCAAGCCGTTGCGCACCGATGTGGAGACTCTCAGGGCCGAGGGCCGGTATCTAGAAGATGTCTACTGAACGGAAGGCGTACCCTAGAGCTGGCATGTTAGCTTCTACTGGTCAGGACCGTATTGACAGAGTAATCTGCTTGAGCGCTGATTTAACAGGCCAACCACCGCACACCAAACCGATCAGAACAACCTGGATTCACGTTCTGGATCAAAGGCGGCGGCAGTATCTTCAGAAAGCCAGTAATCAATATCAGGCCGTCAGCAACAACCCCTGGGGCAGGTGCAAGTGCAGCCTGAAGGGACAGTAGTCAGCATCAGCGGCCTGATCGCTCAGCAACTCCAGGGTGATTCTGCCACCCAGTGCCTCCAGGCTGGCGCGCACGGCATCCATGCCGACACCGCGGCCAGACGTCATACTGACACTATCTGCAGTGCTGAGCCCGGGATGGAAAATCAGCTCAGCCAGCTCCTGTGCCGGCCACTGGTCCTGCTCACCTTTGATTCCGGCCTCTTGCGCCTTGATGGCTAACCGGGCCAGGTTCAGGCCGCAGCCATCATCTGCCAGCGACAGGACAAAGTTGTTATCCTGCAGCTCACCATGCCATTGCAGGTGGCCAGCCGCCGCCTTGCCAGACCTCAGCCGCTGTTCGCCGGACTCGATGCCATGGGCCAGACTGTTGCGCAGGATATGCGTCAAGGCGCCCGCCAAAGCCGGCAGGCAAGTCGCTTGCAAGCGAGTGCAATCCAGTTGTCCGGAAAAGCTGATGCTCGGGGTTGGCTTGTCCAGCTCATTCGCCAGACGCGGCAAATCTGCGGTAATGTCCTGCAACCAATCCTGCATCAGTGGTACGCCCACTTGTTTGAGCAACTCACTCAACACCGGGCTTTGCTGTTGCGCTGCCAGTAATTGCAACTGATCCCAGAGTAGGTCATCGATGTGCCTGCCCTGATTCACAACGGCATCGGCATAGCCGGACAAACGTTCTGCATGCACCCGGCGGTAACGTTCCAGGTCCTGCACTACCTGTTCCAGTTCAACTTGCAGCTGCTGACTGTTGCGTCCTTGCACTGCCTGCTCTGCCGCATGCAGGCTGTCGGTAACAGCGAATAGACCGAGGGTGCGAGCGTTGCCTTTGATCGTATGCAAGTCACGGTAGGCCGCCAGCCATTCCGGCTGATGACTCTCGGGCTGCCAGTCCTGCACTGCTTGCAGCAGAGCGTCGATGCTCTGGCTGGATTGCTGCAAAAAAGCGGAAAACCGGGCTGGCGCGACGGCAAGAATCTCTTCCAGAAGTTGCAGTTCGCGCTGCTGCTCGTCGGCCTGAGCCTGCAGAGCACGCATCTGTGTGATGTCGCGAACCACCAGCATCAGGCGTTCGACGCAGTCATCAGCATCCAGCAAAGGCTGCCAGTGCAGTTCTAGCAACTTGCTGCCACCGCGTAAATCAACCCTGAGTTCGGTTGGTAGGTAGTGAGCATTGCACTCATACAGCAGCACGTCCTGCTCGAGCACCGCCATTAGCGCAGCAGCAGCTTGCTGCTGCTGATCAGCCCCCAGCATACTGCGCTCAAGTAGTAACTCCACGATTGACTGCCCGGCCAGGTTATCCTGGGCCAGGATGCTGGTCAGGTGCGCCGAGTAATCCTGATGCAGGGTCAGGTCCGGCTGGATAATACAAATCCCCTGCCGCATGTTTTGTAACACCGCCTGAATTTCACGGTTCCTGGCGTCCAGCGTTGCCGTGTGCTCATGTACGATTGCCAGTTGCTGCTCATGCGCCAATTCAACCAGGGCGCGGGCACGTAGAAACCCGACGTAAACACCTTGCCAGGTGATAACCACCCCTTCGGCATCCGGCTGCGCATGCACCCGCTTAAGTACCTGTTCGGTACTGGCATCCAGCTCGGCAGTAGGGCAAGCCGAGAGGAAATGCTCGAGCAGTTTGGGCTGGCCGCGATTGGCCAGCAGGGCCAGGCCGAAGCGCGAATAGACGTAACCCTTGAGGCTACGCTCGCAGACCAGGCCGAGTGGCTGCGCTTGCGCATCCAGCACTGGGAAGAAATGCTCCTGCTGGTAGTCACGGAACACCTCCAGCACCTGCAGCATATCGGTACTGACCAGGATCGGACGAATAACCTCGAGCCCACGCACAATACTCGGATTGCCCTGGCCCTGAAGGCTCTTCAGCAAGGCCTGGGGGTCGTGAAAACGCCGGTCTGGGGAGGACGTTTTAGCGGCCTTGTCGGCCGCAGAAGTAGCTTGAACAGGCATGACAGCAGCTCTCGTGTTAATGAAGGGATAATGACGTGAACGTGCCTGCACTCTAGAGGCCTGCTGTTGCTGTCTGATGACACTACGATAATATTATGGCGTCATCAAAACGACATCATGCCAGGCTAGCATCCCGCCCTAGACGCATTCTATCTAGGAGGCTGCTGTGCTTATTGTTCTTTCCCTCATCTTGGGCTGCCTGCTCGGCTGGGCTGTTTGGCGCCTGTACCAGCAACAGCTGACGATAAAAATTCAGCAAGACCAGCTCATCCAGGTTGCCCGCGCTGAACAGGACATGCAGCAACGCTGCCTCAGCAATGAGAAACAACAAACCAGCTTACAGGCAGCTCTGCATGCTTTGCAGCAGGACCTGGATCAACAACAGCGACACTGGCAGCAGGAGCGCAGCCGGCTTCAAGATGACCGTCATGCCAATGACCATCAGGCTGAACACCGGGTTAGCACTTTGCAGCAGGGCATGCAGCAGATACAGACGCTGAACCGGCGCTGGCAGCAACTCAGTAGCGAAATCGATGAGTTAGGCCAGATTGTTCACACCTTCGAACGCTGGAACGCCAACCTGGATGTAATGATGCAGCACAACCAGGCAATGCAGCGGGAGAGCCAGGCCTTTGCCGCCATCACCAAGCAAACCATCCTGCTGGCGCTGAATGCGAGTATCGAGGCTGCCCGGGCTGGTGAGCATGGCCGCGGCTTTGCCATTGTTGCCGAAGAAGTACGCAATCTGGCCAATCGCTCGGAGACGCTAAATAACGGCTATGCCGAGCGCTTGTTACAGAGCGCGGCCGTGACGACCACCACTTTTCAGGATATTCAGGCATCCAGCCGGATGATCCATACCGCCATTCAGGACTTGCGGCTGCAGTGCCAATCCCTGGATCAAGCCACTCGAGAACTGGAGGCGCAGCATGCTCATGCCCGCGCAGCCTGATACCAGCCATCTGGATGCTACGACCCGGGAGCAACTCGACGTTATGCTCTGCCGCGGCCTGGACGACAGCACTACCAGCCTGCATCGCGCACAGGTGTTGCCCGCACATGAGTGGCCGCGCGGTGCTGCAGACAGCGATGTCTACCTGACCCTGTTGAGTTTAAGCAGTTACCAGTTTCACAGCCTGGTGCTGGTCATTACCGACAGCTCTCGGGCTACTTGCGAAGTAAGCGACGATCACTTGCTGGAAATGGGTAATACCTTTTGCGGCAGCCTCAAGCGCCAGTTGGGACAACACCTGCCCAACCTCGGCATGTCTACCCCTCACGCCTTGTCGGTCAAGTGCCTGCCCATGCTATTGGACAATTGCCGGCTACCGCTGGTCGCCGGCTGCCATGACAGCCGTGGCCTGGGGGTTACCGGCTGGCTGTTGCTACCCCATGATTTCAATCTGCAACTGGTGGCTCAAAGCGTTGATGACGTGGAAAGCACTGGCGAACTGGAACTGTTTTAAACCCCACACCACAGAGGAATAACCATGTCTGCCATACTCGTAGTTGACGATTCCGCCACTGTACGCGACGCCGTTGCCGCCTTTCTGCGGCAAAATAACCTGACCGTTATTACCGCCAACGATGGACGCGAAGGCCTGCAACAACTGCAGCGCTACGCCAATATCAAGCTGGTAATTTGTGATGTAAATATGCCCCACATGGATGGCCTGACCATGGCGGAAAAGTCGCGCAGCGAGCTGCGTTGCAACGTCCCGATCATCATGCTGACCACAGAAAGTTGTCCGAAGATGAAAGAGCGAGGCAAGGCGGCCGGGGTCAAAGGCTGGATCGTGAAGCCGTTCAACGGGCCGGGGATTATTGGTGCCATACACAAACTCTTGGCTGCCTGAAGGTCTGTCAGCGCCTATCTAAAAACCGGCTGGGCGCCCCAGGCACTTTCTGCCTGGCCATGGGAGAGCTGCGGGTGTAAGGGTCGAGGGTTCAGGGGCAGAGGCTCAGGTCCTGCCTGTTGCTAATGCGAAGAGGAGCTCTAATTAATTGTTTTAGACCTGGGCAGGAAAATAAATCTGCCGCGTTGTCGCTATAATTTCGCTTTCACTCTTCTCGCTGATCGGCGTATCAGGAACCGCACGTCATCTACAGCGGGAACCATCGCGAGTGTGACTAACGCAAGTGCCAGCGGAACCGTTGCAATATAGCCGACATGCTTGAATCCAAACGCTCCCATTACCCCACCCAGGAAGAAACACATCGCTAACAGCGTGAGCATTTTGAGTCGAAACCGGTTGGCCGATACCTTTGGCCGGATTGAAGACGTTCCGGTATTCCAATAGGCAAGCTTACCTAGCTCGATACCTATGTCCGTGATGATGCCGGTAATGTGCGTCGTCCTGATCTCGGCGTTGGAAATCTTGGTAATAAGCGCATTTTGCAGGCCCATAATGAAACACAGCAGCATGACGGTTACAGGCACGAACAAGCCGCTCACGGTGGAGAGCCGAGCACCAAGCAAGCCAAAGCAGAGCAAGAGACCGGCTTCAAGCAGCAATGGCAGCGCAAATACGCTGTGCATCCGGTGGCGCCGCGAATAGTTGACCATTATCGCAGAGCAGGCCGCGCCCATCAGAAAGCACAGCAAGCCGCCAGCACCACTCAATACCAGTTCATAGGCACCCAGGACGATGTTGTCCGCCATTGAGGAGACAATGCCCGTCATATGCGAGGTGTATTGCTGCACAGCCAGGAAGCCACCGGCGTTGGTGGCTCCGGCCACAAAGGCCAAGACAAAGCCAAGGTGCCGGTTTGCGTCGGTAGTGCGCTTTCGCCCCGCGAGGCGTCTAGCGTATTTAATTGGCATTAAGACTACTCGACCCATTGATACAACGCAGACTGGAATCAGCGGCCTGAGCATTTCCGAGCCTATAGGGCGTTTGTCGCAGCGAGAATGCACTCGTCGGCTGCCGCAGCGACCAGCGCGCAGATCTTTGCAATAGCTGGACAGGTGCTTTAGCAGTGGATTTCCGCGCTTTTGATGCCCAAGCCTTTCAGCTCTTCAACCAACTCGTCCAGGTATACAAAAGATTCAATAACTTCGTTCTCATCAACCAGAAAGAAACTCTTTCCTGCGCCTTTTTTGAAAAATACGATCCATTCTCTGACATTGGTCGGGTTTGCGATCACATGGGTATCGAAAACCACGCCTTCGGCATGCCGGGTTTTTACGTCTTCACGCTTCATTACAATCACCGCACTCTAGGGTTCGAGCTGACTTGTTGCGCAGCCTGGTCGCTTCTGACCCAGCCATCTTGCTGGAGCTACTGTGCTTACAGTCCATCGTCAAAGTGCTTCATATTAACATCATATGTTAATGAAAAGCACATTGATGGCTGGGCGAATGGACGCTGCTGACGATACGCTAAGCAACGAACTTAGGGCTTTGAGCTTGAGGTCAGCTTGCTCTTGGTCGCGTAGGTGGCGCCGTGGGTTTCCAGATAGGCCCTAATCAACTGGCGTACCACTTGCGATGGAGTTAGGTCTTGAGCAGAGCAAAGCTCCTCGAAAGCTTTCTTTTTTGTGGGATCAATAAGCACCGTCAGACGCGCCGTTTTGTTTTCCATGATTTCTCCGTTCGCTTAAGTTGCCATATGTTAATCAAATTATAATCATCTTACCCTTGGCTGTCACCGGATAGGCAGGGGTAGGCAGGATTAGGAAATGCCCGCCAGATCCTGAATACAGGTCTCATCAGGGGTGGGGGAAAGCGGTTGGCGCGCTTTTGCACAGGCTATCGTTGGCCTGCCGGGTATCACTCGCGGATCTTTATTTCCCCAGCACTATTGCCCGTGCACGCCATTCTAGAGCCTTGACGGGCCTTCATGAGAAATAATCTCGTTTGAAATGGGCTCGTAATAGACACCCTCTATAGTCTCCCTTCCCAGGTGGATTGCAGCATGCATAGGCTGCAGCTTTTTAGCAAAAGTGACTCAGGGCGGGATGATTCAGCTGAAACGCCAGCGGTTATCGAGAAACCAGCCAAACCTGCCGGCATGGGCGGTGAGTTTGCCATGGCCGCGCCGGAGGTCCTCTCTCCGCGCGCGGTGCTGTACACCACCTCGATCGATTCGGGATATCCACTTCTGGACGCCACCAATGGCTGGGGGCGTCTGGATCTGGTAACCGCTGCAGACGGTTACGCCGCTTTCCTGGGCGACGTTAGCGTTGACATGGATGCCAGCGAAGGTGGCTTCCATGTGCGGGACTGGTGGAGAAACGACATTAGCGGAGAAGGTCGGCTGACCAAAACGGGTAGCGGTCAGCTAACGCTGGAAGGTGATAACAGCTATTCCGGTGGCACCCTTGTACAGGGCGGCGTGCTGGAAGCGAAATCCGACTCGGCATTCGGTGAAGGCGATCTGTACATCGAAGATGGGAGCGTTAGCGTAACTGCCGAGGATTCATATACGTGTAAATCGCCTATTCGGCGTTCTGATGCAGCCTGCTGACGACTAAAACCCCAACCAGGTGATCAAGGCCAGTAAAGGAAACACGCCCTGCATAACCGCTGCCCGCAGCATCCGAAGGCCGCCTGAAATGAACAGCACCACCGCTGCGCCGAGCATGCAGGCGCAACAGAACAGCACTAGCGTCTGGCCAACGACCAGACTGCTGGGCCAGTAAAGCAGCACCAGGCCAAAAACAATGCCCAGCGCCAGAAACAGGTTGTAGAAGCCCTGGTTAAATGCAAACAGACGTCTTGCTTCAGCATCTGCAGGTGTAGCCGCGCCGAAACGCTTATGTACCTGAGGCTTCATGAACCACAGGCTTTCCATGCAGAAAATCAGCACGTGTAGCGCTGCGGCAACAAAGGCTAACAACTGTGTGGAAAAATGCATGTGAACTCCATTGTCTTTATCTTGGTAAGTACCAGCAGAGCGTCCCGGTCGTCTGTCAAGCCCTCTTCTCTAGCGGGCAGAGAAGAGACTCTTATCGCAAGATGGGCAGACCGCTCCAATTTCCAGTCCTTGGTGGTCTGGCCGATAGCCCTGTGCAATAAGTGCATTGATCAAGGGTGCAAGCACTTGATTGTCTTCAATCGCCCTCATGCCTGCGCAGTGAGGGCAGACCAGCAATAGCTTCGGAATAGATTGTTTGCCCTCATCATTGTGGCAAACGATGAACATGCTAATGCAGTGGATTTTCCGTGCCAAGCCATTTGCAACGAGGAAGTCCAAGGCCCTGTAGACGGTGGGTGGTGATGCATTTGGCTTCAATGCTCTGAGATCGTTAAGAAGGTCATAAGCTTTGGCGCCACTTGGGTACTTGTGAAGCAGCTCGAAGACGAGCTGTCGGGTTGCGGTCAAGGAAACTGCCGCGCCGCGCCTGGTCTTTCTTTGGGTGGGTGCGTGCGTGTTTTCGGTTTCCCTATGCGTAGTCGCTGACCGGAGCTTCATGAGGTTCCCTTGTAGGCCGTATAGTATGTTATATTATAACATCTATGATCAATTTCGCCGGGTATTGATGTGACTGCCTGCCAGCTCACATGTTTTCCGGCGCCGCCAAGCGAGAATAGTATGACAATGAGCGTTTCGCTCCCTGACGTTGCCCTTACCGAACAGTCCGTTACGCACATCCCATTGGATTGGGTGGGAATGCAAGGAATCGTTGTTCCCGTCTTGTTGGATGAGCTAGGTGTGTTGTACCACGTCCAGGCCGAGGCCGCTGTCCAGGTGAACTTGCCTGATCCGCAGATCAAAGGCATCCACATGTCTCGCCTTTATCGGCTGCTTAATGAATTCGCCGAGCAAGAAAAACTGGCACCGTCTTCAATGGCCGGGTTGTTGCAGCGCATGGCATCAAGTCATGCAGATTGTCACTCAAGTCAAGCGCGCTTGACGCTGGACTTCAATATTCTGTGCAAGCGACCAGCGTTGCTTACCGAAGGGCTGAGCGGCTGGAAAGCCTACCCGGTAAAGCTTGAGGCGATCTGGGATGCAGGTAGCCTGCAGCTACACGCTACGGTGATGGTCGGCTATTCATCGACCTGCCCCTGCTCGGCGGCTCTTTCTCGTCAGTTGATTGAGCAGGCGTTCAAGGAGGCGTTTGGCGAAACCCATGCCATTGAGCCGCTGCGCATTGCCGCGTGGCTGCAGCAGAATGCAACGCTGGCAACGCCGCATAGTCAACGCAGTGTCGCCCAAGTACGGGTTTTGATACCCGCTAGCGCGCAGCACCTGAACCTTTTGACGCTCATCGACACTGTTGAGGCGGCCCTTGGCACACCCTTGCAGACTGCGGTGAAGCGTGCTGATGAACAGGCGTTTGCACGACTCAATGGCCAGAATCTGATGTACGTGGAAGATGCCGCGCGCCGAGTTCAACAGGCTATTTCGCAGCACTATCCTCAGTCGAGTGTTGGTGTTAGTCACGTCGAAAGCCTGCACCCCCACGACGCTGTGGCAAGCGTCTCTAGCGCCAAGGATAGTGGCAAATCGATCACGGCATTCCTTTAATGGTGCTGGACGTCATTATTGGTGCCATAACCCAGCGCTACATCGCCGCTTGCCATCAGGATAGGTATGAGCATTACGGGCAACTATCCGGTCGTCGCACCGAAAACGTCGCGCGTATGAACATGGCTTTGGTGCGCGACTATAAATCTTTACAGAAAGCGGTTTGATCATGTACGACGTGCTGATTCGCAATACGCGATTGGTTAACGAAGGGCGAGTGATTGATGCCGATCTTTTGGTGCTGCACGGACGCATCGATAAGATCGCTGGTAGCATCGAGGGCGTTAGTGCTCGGTTGGAGATCGATGCTGCGGGGAGCTGGCTCTTACCCGGAATGATCGATGATCAAGTGCATTTTCGTGAGCCAGGGGCGCCGCATAAGGGCAGTATTACCAGTGAATCAAAGGCTGCGGTTGCCGGCGGCATCACCAGTTTCATGGATATGCCCAACACCAGCCCTCCGACCTTGTCGCTAGACGCTTTGGCCGAGAAGAAACGCCGCGCCGGTGACTCTTCATACGCAAACTACGGTTTTCATTTCGGGGTCAGTAATGACAACCTGGATGTTGTGGCGGCCTTGAATCCGCGCGATGTTGCAGGAGTAAAAGTCTTCATGGGTGCTTCGACTGGCAACATGCTGGTTGATGATCCCCAAGTACTGGAAAAGCTGTTCGCCTGTGTGCCAACGGTGCTGCTAGCGCATTGCGAGCATACGCCAAGTATTCTGGCCAATGAACGGCGTTTTAAGGAGCAATACGGTGAAATCATTCGCGCCTCTGCTCATCCTCTGATTCGTGATGCTGAAGCCTGTTTCCGGTCCTCAAGCCAGGCTGTGGATTTGGCCCGGCGTTACAATACGCGCCTACATGTTCTGCATCTAACGACCGCGCTTGAACTGGCATTGTTTGACACTGGACCGCTGGCGGACAAGCGCATCACTGCGGAAGCCTGTGTCCACCATCTGTTTTTCGACGATCGCGACTACGCCTCGCTCGGCCATCTGATCAAGTGCAACCCTGCAATCAAGACACAGGCTGATCGTGACGCGCTGCGCCAAGCGGTGCTTGGTGGCCGTATTGATGTCATCGGTACCGACCACGCGCCGCATAGTTTGCTGGAAAAACAGAGTGCATACGGCCAAGCGCCTTCCGGAATGCCGCTTGTTCAACACGCGCTACCAGCCCTGCTGGAGCTGGTAGCTGATGGCGTGCTGCCATTGACCACAGTGGTGGAGAAAACCAGCCATGCGGTAGCGCAGTTGTTTGCGATCCAGGATCGCGGTTACCTGCGCGAAGGCTACTGGGCCGACTTGGTGCTCATCGGGCGCCTCAATGTTCCGCTTGCAGTTGCTGACGAGCCGGTGCTGGCCCACTGCGGCTGGACACCGTTTCAGCACCACCAATTTCGCCATCGTGTAAGGAGCACGGTGGTTTCCGGGCAACTGGCCTGGCATGACGGTCAGTTGCAAGAGGGCTGCCAAGGCCAGCCACTTGTTTTCAAGCGCTGAAGAACAGTGGCATCTATTCACGAACGCGTTACCTGAGAGCTAGAGGATTTCTGATGATTCGCATCACCCTTCCCGATGGCGCTGTACGTGAGTATGCGCAGCCAGTTTCCGTCTTACAGGTTGCAACAGATATAGGCGCCGGTCTGGCCAAAGCCACGGTTGCTGGCAAGCTAGATGGTCGGTTGGTAGACGCGACGGACCTGATTGAGAGTGACGTTCATTTACAGATCATCACCCCGAAAAATGACGAGGCGCTGGAGATCATTCGTCATTCCTGCGCGCATTTGCTTGGCCATGCGGTCAAGCAACTGTATCCCACCGCCAAAATGGTCATCGGGCCTGTTATTGACGACGGCTTTTATTACGACATTGCGTTTGACCGGCCCTTCACGCCGGAGGACCTGCGCGCCATTGAGCAGCGCATGAACGTGCTGCTAGAGAAGGAGTACGACGTAATCAAGCAGATCACGCCGCGGGCTCAGGTGATCGAGACCTTCAGCGCGCGCAGTGAGGATTACAAGCTCAGGTTGGTCGAGGATATGCCCGAGGAACAGGCGATGGCGCTCTATCATCATGAAGAGTATGTCGACATGTGCCGCGGGCCTCACGTACCTAACACGCGTCTGCTCAAAGCGTTCAAGCTGACGAAGCTCTCTGGTGCCTATTGGCGGGGAGATTCAAATAACGAACAGTTACAGCGCATCTACGGGACTGCCTGGGCAGACAAGAAACAGCTTGCCGCATATCTGCTACGTTTGGAGGAGGCGGGCAAGCGCGATCACCGCAAGCTCGGTACTCAGCTGGAGCTGTTTCATTTCGACGAGTGTGCGCCGGGCTCCGTATTCTGGCATCCGAAAGGCTGGACGTTGTTCCGAAGTCTGATCGGTTACATGCGAGCGCGCCAGGAAGCCGCAGGTTACGTAGAGGTCAATACGCCTGACGTCATGGATCGCGGACTCTGGGAAACGTCGGGACATTGGTTCAACTACCGCGACAACATGTTTACGACCATGACGGAGGATGAGCGCGTCTTTGCTCTCAAACCGATGAACTGTCCAGGCGCGGTTACGCTCTACGCGCACGGCATCAAGAGCTATCGCGACCTTCCGCTACGCATGGCCGAATTTGGTAAGGTGCATAGGTACGAGCCTTCCGGGGCATTGCATGGGCTGCTGCGGGTGCGTCATTTCACTCAAGACGATGCTCACATTTTCTGCACACATGCACAAATGGAGCAAGAGTGTGCCGACACCATTGCATTGGTGTTCGATATCTACCGCGACTTCGGTTTTACAGATGTGGCTGTAAAGCTGTCCACCCGCCCGCCTAATCGTATTGGTAGTGATGAGACGTGGGATCTTCTTGAGGGAGCACTGTCTGGCGCACTGGGGAATATGGGTACTGAATATAAGGTGAACCCAGGTGAAGGAGCGTTCTATGGCCCTAAGCTTGAATTTGTCTTACGCGATGCCATTGGTCGAGATTGGCAATGCGGGACGCTGCAGGTTGACCTGAACCTGCCCGAGCGTTTTGACGTGCACTATGTTGATGAGACCGGGCACAAGCAGCGCCCGGTTATGTTGCATCGCGCGCTGTTTGGGTCGCTTGAGCGCTTTATTGGCATCCTGATCGAACACTACAGCGGTGCTTTCCCGTTATGGCTGGCGCCAGTGCAGGCAGTCATCATGCCTATCAGCCAAGGACAGGATGACTATGCGGACACCGTTGCGAAAGCACTCAGAGGCGCCGGGCTGCGTGTTTCTCTTGATTTGCGGAACGAAAAAGTAGGCTACAAGGTGCGTGAGCACGCGCTGCAAAAAGTACCTTTTATGCTTGTTGTAGGTGAAAAGGAGAAGCTTGGAGGAACGGTCTCGGTCAGGTCACTACGTGGCGAGGATCTGGGAACTATATCGCTGGGCGAAGCGAGTAGCTTCCTGCTGCAGATGCAGCTAACCCACGGTGCACTCTGCTCACGCGGGCCAGCCCCGCGTATTCCGAGCATCGGGGATAATGCCCACAGCGCGAACCGAGCAGCGGGCTGATCAGATACGGGTAAGCGCGCAGCAGTAGAATCACCAGGTGTTTCATGAGGGCTCAGTGATCACCACAACCTGGTCGCCGCGCACGGCGTTGTAAAAACACCCCGGCCTACCGGTGTGGCAGGCCGGGCCGGTTTGCTCGACCAGCAGCAGGATGGCATCGCCGTCGCAGTCCAGCCTGGCTTCAACCAGGCGCTGCCGATGGCCGGAGGTTTCGCCTTTGCGCCAGAGCTGTCTTCTGGAGCGCGACCAGTAGCACACCTGACCTCTGGCCAACGTCTCCTGCAGGGCTTCAGCGTTCATCCAGGCCAGCATCAGTACCTCTCGGCTATCGTGCTGTTGGGCAATGGCGGTAATCAGGCCCTGTGCATTCCAGGGAATTGCCCTTAACACCTCCTGCAATGCACGGCTGCCGGACACTGGTGTGGATTCAAGCTCGCGCCAGATGTTCACTGACCCAGCGCCTCGACCAGGGTCTTCACATTATGCCGATACATGCCCAGATAGCTGCTGGCTGGACCGGTGCTGGCCAGGGCGTCCGAGTAGAGCGTGCCACCTACCTGCGCACCCGCCTCTTCGGCGATCTGTTTGATCAGACGTGGGTCACGGATATTTTCCACAAACACCGCACGCACCTGGTCAGCCCGAATCTGCCGAATCAACGCTGCCACGTCAGCTGCAGAGGGCTCGGAATGGGTGGACAAGCCCTGTGGCGCAATAAACTGCAGGCCATAGGCCTGACCCAAATAACCAAAGGCGTCGTGGCTAGTGATCACCTTGCGCTGCGAAGCTGGCAGACGGCCGAGACTGACGCGTACTTCGGTGAGCAATTCCTTGACCCGCTGCAGATAGCTATCACGTTGCTCCTGATAGTAATCAGCGTTGGCCGGGTCGGCAGCGGCCAGCGCCTGTGCAATGTTGGCCACATAGATTTCGGCGTGGGCCAGGTTCTGCCAGGCATGCGGATCAGCGATGCGCGCTCCACCCTCCTCGACCCTCAATGGCAGTACGCCCCGTGTCGCCTCGATGTAGGGGGCCGGGCTTTCGGTGCTCTTCATCAGCCGTGGTAACCAGGGCTCGAAGTCGAGACCGTTGGCAATGACCAGGTCTGCTGCCAGCAGGGCTCGTGCGTCATCCGGCGTAGGCTGGTAGACGTGGGCGTCTTCGTCGGCGCCCACAAGGTTGGTAATCTGGACATGCTCACCACCGATTTCTGCGGTGAAGTCGGCCAGGATGCTGAAGCTGGTAACAACCTGCAGCCGTTCATTTGCGCTAACCGACAAGGCCAGTAGACAGCTAACCAGAAAGACAAAAATGCGCATGACAACTCCTTAATGATGGGTGGTAACAAACGGCTGGCGACAGACCCCATGCACCGGTCCGAATAACACCGACAGCAGGTAGACCGCGCCGGCCACTAGCACGATGCAGGGGCCGGTCGCCAGACCGACATGAAATGACAACAACAGACCGAGCCAGACGCTGGCTGCGCCAAGGATTGCTGCTAGCAGCAGGATCGGCAGCAGTTGACGGCTCCAGAAACGTGCGGCGGCCGCGGGCAGCATCATCAGCCCAATCACCATCAGCGCGCCGATTGCCTGAAAGCCGACCACCAGATTGATCACTACCAGCCCGAGAAACAGGCCGTAGGCGGTCGGGCCATAGCGGCTGACGCCGCGCATGAACAGCGGATCCAGGCTGTCCAGTAGTAGCAGGCGGAACAAGGTGGCAAGCACCACCACGCTGGTAGCCGATACGCTGAGCATGGCCAACAGCACGTCCTTGTCCACCGCCAATGCGGAGCCAAACAGAATATGCATCAGGTCCAGGCGTCGCCCGGCCAGACCCAGCAGCAGTATTCCGGCTGCCAGGCTGATAGGGTACAGGGCTGCTAGGCTGGCGTCGGCGCGCAAACCGGTGCGCCGGGTAATGGCCGTGGCCAGGGCGGCCATACCCAAGCCGGCCAACAGGCCCCCCAGCGTCATACTGGGTAGGCTGAATCCTGCCAACAGGAACCCCAGGGCCACACCGGGCAGCATGCCATGGGCAATGGCGTCGCCCATCATGCTTACCCGCCGGAGAATCAGAAACACGCCGAGCGGCGCAGCGCTGCAGGCCAGCGCCATACCCCCGAACAACGCCCGGCGCATAAAGGTAAACTCGACAAAAGGCGACCACAGCCATTCGAGTGTCATGCCGCATGTAACCGCCTGGCAGGCCCGAACAACTCGCCTGGCCGCCCAAAGCGGCAAGCACCCGCACTGATCCATAATGCCTGTGGCACATGCTCGGCAAGCTTGGTCAGGTTATGGCTGACTAACACGATGGTCCTGCCCTGCTCATGCCATTGCTTAATCGCCCGCCAGAATAGTTGTTGTCCGGCCTCGTCCATGGCCGATTCTGGCTCGTCAAGCAGCAGCAGTCGGGCCTGTTGCAGGCTCAGCCGTGCGAGTAACGCGCGCTGCAGCTCACCGCCAGAGAGCGCGCCAAGGGGGCGTCCGGCCTGCTCCATCAATTGCCACTCGACCAGCGCCCGCTGCAGCTGTTTGCGGCGCTGTACTTTCGGCAGGCGGCTGCGCCATTGACCGGCATCAACCAACGTTTGGCAATCAATCGGGTATTGGCGGTCAAGGGCCTGAACCTGCTGCAGATAACCGATGTTACCCAGCTCCTGAGCGGCTACCCGGCATTCGCCAGCCAGCGGTCTGGCCAAGCCCGCCAGGACTTTGAGCAAGCTGCTCTTGCCACTGCCATTGGCACCCAGCACAGCGGTTAGGCTGCCTTGCTCAAGGTGCATATTCAGGGGCGGGGCTAGCGCATACCCTGGAGGCCCCCACTGCAAAGTACGGCAGAAGATCATTTTGGCGCCCTGACTGAGTGATGGGATTATCTAAAGCTCACGATATTGTTATGTTATAACAAATGATAAGTCAATCGGCTTAATGGTACCCGTGACTAAAGCCCCATTGTTGTTTGTCAGGATCACCGAGCGGTAATCGAAGGTGTCTGGGTGTTTCTCCGAGGGGTACTTGTCCGCTTCAGATTATCGACCCCGAAGCGGCCCGTATTTACCCAATCACTCGCGCATACACCGATCTGTCAACATTCCCTCCGGACAAGATCACGCCCACCCTTTTCCCCTGCATCGCTTCACGCTCCATGATGAGGGCTGCCAGGGCCGCCGCACCGGCTCCTTCAGCGAGGTTGTGGGTATCGGTGTAATACACACGCATGGCCTCCGCAATCTGGCCCTCGCTAACCGATACGATCCGCGCTGCGGCGGCCCCGTAGATAGCGAAGGCCTCAGGAACGGGCTTGCGCACAGCAAGGCCGTCAGCAAAGGTATTTGCCGAAGCGGTTTCGCATAGTGTTCCAGCGTCAAATGATAGTTTTGCGGCCGCAGCTTCATTGGCAACCACACCTACCACCTTGGTGTTCAGGCCCAAGGCGTCGCGGGCAGCGATCACCCCACAAATCCCCGACCCACAACCAATCGGCACGTAGACGGTATCCAGGTCCGGCGCGGCCTCGAACAGCTCTAGCGCATAAGTGGCTACGCCTTTGACCAGCTCAGTATGAAACGGCGGCACCAGGTAGAGGCCATGTACGTCCGCCAGGCGAGCGGCCTCTTCACGGGCATCATCGAAGTCGCCGTCACACTCGACCACTTCGGCACCGAAGCCACGCATGGCATTGTTCTTTTCTAGCGAATTACCTTTCGGTACTACAATCAATGGGTGCAACCCTAGCGCGCTTGCCGCCAGCGCCAGGCTCTGCCCATGGTTGCCACGGGTAGCGCTGACAATACCCTTCACGGCCGGGTGCGTGCGTTTGAGCCAGTGCATAAAAGTAATGCCGCCGCGCACCTTGAAAGCACCTGTAGGTGTATGGTTCTCGTGCTTGACCCATACCGTGCAACCCAAGCGCTCAGCCAGCAAGGGCCAGGCATACTGGGCGGTGGCAGGCATTACTTGGTATATGTGGCAAGCAGCTTGTTCGATATCGTCGCGAGTTAGTCTGTGCATGAGCAGTCTCCTTGAGGTTTTGCCCAGTCTAGGCAAGAGCGCAAACGGCTGGCTTTCAGAAAACTGACCTGACTTTTGTCCGCGCGCTTTACTACTATGTATACATGCGCCATCGAAACCGCCACCAGCCACCGCCCCCACCTGAACCGGTCCGCCGTGTTCAGGCAGGGCCATGGGCGATCGAATTGCTACCCGGCTCCGCCTATGCGACCCGATACGTAACGACCCAGGCGACGCTTGGCTTTGCCTTCGACAGTCAGCGCGGTTTGCACGCCATCGGCAGCGACCGAGTGCAGCCTTTCGATGCTATGCCCAACAGCCTGGCATTCGTTCCCGCGGGGTGTGACGTCATGTCTGAGTCGCCCGAGGGCGGCGAATACCTGCGGCTAATGCGCATAGACGATATTCCGTTACCGGGAGTGCGAGCGTTCAACAATCAGATTGATCGGCAGGCTATCGCCCTGGCGCAGTGTATGCGCGGGGCGTTGTTGCATGCCTGCGTGGAAGACGATTGGGAAGCGTGGGCACTCGCATTGGCAGCGCGAGTGGCTAGCAGAGAGTCTTTGCTGGCCCCGCCCCAAGGCTCTATCACCAACAACCGGATGCGCCTGCTTGATGAGTTCATTGACGCGAGCCTGGATGGCCCGCTGAGCGTACAGGCGATGGCGGGATTGCTTGGATTGTCCGAAGGCTACTTTATGCGGGCGTTCAAGAGCGCCACGGGCAAAAGCCCGCACAGTTACCTGATCGACCGGCGCCTTGCCAAGGCACGTGCGCTGATGCGCGATTCAACAGCCGGGCTGATGGAGATCGCCTATACCTGCGGCTTTAGCTCCCAGGCGCACATGACAAGCGCATTCAAGCAGCGCCTTGGCGTCACTCCGGCGCAGTTGCGTCAGGGCTTGAAGCCGCGTTAGAGCTAGGGTGTCGGTTGGCTTTTACCGGTATGGTGGTCTGCTAACTCCATGCCATACTCTCGGCAGAGCTCAGGAGCGGGTGTACAGGCTTGTCGGCGTTGACCGTTGGGCTCTCCAGCGCTTGGGAGACATGCCGAACCAACGGTTGAACGCATGCGAAAAGCTTGATGTTTCGGCATAGCCTGCGAGCTCAGCCACCTTTGACACACTCAGGCTTGTATATTGGAGGTAGTGGCAGGTCAGCACCTTGCGCGATGATTCGATTAACTCGGAGAACGCGCAACCCTCCTCGCGCAACTGCCTGCTCAGCGTCCAGCTTGGTACACCTAAGCGATCCGCGACCTGATCCAGTCGAGGAGGGCCGGACTGGATCAACTCAACGATTTCTGCTCGAGCTCTATCCCTGACTGTTGCTGGTATTGGAATCCTTTCCTGTAATTGGGAAAAACTGTGTTGGATAATTCTGAACAACTGTGGATCTGCTCCTGGCATGGTTTTGCGAAGGTCAGATAGGTTGAAAACGATGGCGTTGGTTGGCTGGCTGAATCTCACATCGCAGCGGAAAACCTTCATATGCTCATTAACGAGCATTGGTCGTGTGTGGGTCAAATGCACCTCCAACGGTGACCAGTGATCACCAAGGGCTCTGCGCATTAAATTGCAGATAACTCCCAGGGTCAGTTCAGAATCGTGCCGCCTGCTGACGATTGCGCCATCTAGCACCTGATACTCAAGGCACAGCTTTCCGCGATAAGGGCTCAGTTTCAGTGTGCTTTGTCGTTGGAAAAGCGGAAATAGCCTGGCCATGTTGGTCAGCGCGTCGCCTAGTGTGGGGGACGATAGACAGAGGTACCCCAGAATTCCTAGGTCCTCCGGCCGAAACTCGCTTCCAAGCCACAGTCCAAAATTTTCGTTCTGAGTAATGTCTGCAGCGATGTCGACTGATGTTAGAAATGACCCCAAGGAAATAGGTTGGGAGGGATCGTTTCGCAGGTCTAGCTTCAACGCGGCGCGATCGAAAATCTCCTCTGCATCAACTCCTTGGCCATTGACGAAGGATGCGAAACCCAGTGCGACGGTTGCCATGACCGTAGCGGATCCGGTGGTGGAGTGGTTTGGATACGTGTACGGCATAACTAAACCCTCTATGGATTTTGCAAGACCAAGAGATAATGTAGTGCAATAAATGATCCACACGTTCCAATGGCCCGCTGAAGCTGCGGTGCCCGGCAATGCGCTCAAGTGTCGAGGCGCCAATTTAGTGCGTGGCGCCCCAGAGAAGTACACATCGCTGTTCTCAAATAACAAAAAGTTGTTCGCAAGGAGCAAGTCACTCCTTCCTGCTTTTCCTGATACTGAGGCCGTTAGAGCAATCCAATGGCACCGTCCCTAACTTGATGGGCCAAATATTCAGGAGACGTGGTATGAACGAAGCTGAGCGTAGCGGGCTGAAGGGTTCGCTTGGGGTGCCTTCCATCGTTTTGATGGTGGTCGCCACGGCGGCACCCTTGACGGTGATGGTGGCGAACTCACCGTTGATAATCATGATGGGCAACGGGGTTGCGGCTCCCGTGGACGCTCTGGTGGCGACGGTGATCATGTTTCTGTTCACCGTGGGGTTCGTCGCAATGTCAAAGTACATCACCAACGCGGGAGCGTTCTACGCCTACATACAAAAAGGGTTGGGACGCTCTGTCGGTCTCGGTTCTGCGGCATTGGCGGTTGTTTCCTATGCTCTGATTCTGGTCGCGCTTGACGCCTATATCGGTCACGCGCTGGCAGGCGCGATTGGCAATTTCACCGGCGTGGACATTCCCTGGTGGCTCTACTCGTTTATGGCTATTGGTGTGATTTCCTGGCTCGGTTATCGGGATATCGAACTCAGCTCCAAGTTTCTTGCCATTGCCCTGATTCTGGAAATCGCCGTGGTTGTCGTAGTTGATATCGCGGTATTCGTTGATAAAGGTCTGGCGGGTATGGAAGGCGCCGCGTTTGAGCCTGCCAACTTCATGGCTGGCTCGCCAGGCCTGGGCATTCTATTCGCGATTTTCAGTTTCATCGGTTTCGAGTCGACCGTCATCTATCGCGAAGAAGCGCGCGATCCCGAGCGAACAATTCCTCGCGCAACCTATACCGCCGTCTTTCTGGTGGGCGCCTTCTACATCGTATCCATGTGGTGTGCGGTCAGCGGTATCGGTGGTGACAACATCCCAGCCTATACTGAAGCCCACGGCGCTGATATGTATCTGGCGCTGACAGAATATTACCTCGGCATCGTGTTCATGGATGTCATGCAGGTATTGCTGATCACCAGCCTGTTTGCCTGTGCACTTTCCCTGCATAACATCGTCGTCCGTTACAAGTACACGCTCGGCCGCTTTGGCGTTATCAGCAACAGTTTTTCCAAAGTGCATCCCGCCCACGGCTCGCCGCATTTCTCTTCAATGGCGCTGACCCTGTTCAGTGTCGTGATGCTTACGGTTCTGGTCGCAATCGGTGCCGATCCTGCTACCGAGGTCTACGCCTGGGGTGCCATGGCGGGCACACTTGGCTACATGACCATCCTGTCACTAACCTGTGCCGCCGTTATCGTCTTCTTTCGCCGTCAGCCGGGCAACACTCAGTTCTGGAGCACACTGATTGCGCCGGCCGGTGGACTGATCGGCATTCTTGGCTGCCTCTGGATAGCCATAGCCAATCTGCCGGATCTGATCGGGGGGGACAACGCCAGCACGGTCTCTGTTCTGGTGGTCCTGGCGCTGATTGCGACCTTTGCATTCGGCGTACTCACCGCCCAGCGCATGCGTCTGTTTCAACCATCACTGTATGACGCCCTGCGTGAGCTTGCCTGAGCTCCCCCCAACACCCTCAATCTGAAAGGAGAAACGACATGTTGAACCGACTGCCCAATACCGCCACCGTTGAAGAGGTCAGTGCTTCGTTAAAGGAGCATGGCTACGTCATCATTGATGAACTCGCCAGCCCGGAAATGATGAATAAGATAGCCGCGGAAATGGAGCCGCATATTCTTTCCACGCCGTTTGGCGAAGACAGTTTTCTCGGCGCCCATACCCAGCGCTCTGGAGCGATGATTGCTCGCTCGGAAACCTCTCGTGAGCTGATCATGAACCCGCTGGTGATCGGCGTGGCAGGCAAGCACCTGCAGAGCGCCTCTACCTTCCAGTTGCATCTGACACAAGTGATCACGGTTAATCCGGGGGCTCCAGCGCAGGTGCTGCATCAGGATCAACTGGCCTGGGACTTCTTCCCTTTCCCCGATGATTTCGAAGTGCAATGCAACACCCTGTGGGCCATGACCGACTACACCGCAGAGAACGGTGCAACGCGGATAGTGCCCGGCAGCCAGTACGCAGGCGTAAAACAGAATTATGCGCCGGAAGCCGGTGTCCCGGCGGTCATGAAAAAGGGCTCGGTGCTGTTGTATACCGGGAAGATCTACCACGGCGCTGGTGCTAACCAGAGCGATGGTGTTCGTCAGGCGATCAACATTACCTATGCCGTGGGCTGGGTCCGTCAGGAAGAAAACCAGTACCTGTCCACGCCGCTGGAAGTGGCTCGTACGCTGCCTGACGACCTGCTTAAGCTGATGGGTTACCAATGTGGCTGCTTTGCGATGGGCTATGTTCGGGACTTCGAGGATCCGCTTGCCTATCTGAAAGGCAGTACCGAACGCCGTTCCAGCGGCTTCAATGCCCTGAGCAAGACGGCGAATGTTAGCTCCGTGGAATATGTGAAGGCGCTCGGCTAAGAGCGCTCGACCATCACTGATATAAAGCCGTGTGTCCTCGCAGCCCACGCAACGGCCAGCGTTGCCCCGAGCAGAACCAGCAAGGCAGGCGAGAACGCACTAACCCCAAGCCGGTCAAGCAGCACGCCACCGATGAGACCTCCCCCCGCGATGGCCATGTTCCAGGCTGTGACCAGCATGGACTGTGCGGCATCCGCAGCCTCTCCAGCCGACTTGGCGAGCGCTGTCTGGAATAGCGTCGCGGCTCCACCAAAGGCTACACCCCAGATGCCAACAGCCGCGTAGACGATAGCGGGCACCGTTCCGGCCAGACCGAGAGCCAATGCCGCGATGCCGAACAGCAGGGTGCTGATGAGTGTCAGCGCGCGCAGATGACGGTCGATCAGCACGCCCACGATCCAGATGCCGATCAGCGACGTCACGCCAAACACCAACAGAACCAGATCTGTGCGCTCTGCCATTCCGGCGACCGACAGGAACGGGGCGATGTAGGTGTAGAGAATGTTGTGCGCCAGTACGAAAGCGAGCACTACAAACAACACAGGCCGGATACCGGGCAGAGTGAACACGTGCCTGAGCGAGACCCGCTTGCCCTTCGCCTGCCCAGCGAAGTCCGGCACCTGGATACGTACCCACAGCATAAGAATCAGCGCTAGCACGCTCATGATGCCGAAGCAGACGCGCCAACCTATCAGCGTTCCAAGGACGGCACCGGCAGGCACACCCAGTGACAATGCCAGCGGCGCGCCGACCATGGCAATCGCGATGGCACGGCCCTTCTGGTGCTCGGGCACCATGCGCGCCGCATACCCCGCCAGCAGCGCCCACAGCAGCCCGGCTGATACGCCCGCGAGGAAACGCACCACCATCGTCAGCGCATAGCTGGTGGAAACTGTAGTCACTGTGTTGGCGATGACGAAGCCGGCCATGGCGGCCAGCAGCAGCGGCCGGCGACGTAGCCCCTGTGTGGCAAAGGTTAGCGGGATTGCAGCCAGCAAAGAGCCGATGGCATAGGCCGTGACGGTTTGACCGACCCAGGCTTCAGAGACGGCCAGACCCTGGGCCATTTGCGGCAGCAAGCCTGCTGGCAGGGCTTCAGTCAGGATGGTAATAAAAGCCGCCGTGGCCAAAGCCAACAGCGAGGCCAGCGGTAGACGATCTTGCTTACGGGCCATCATCTGCGTACTCCCAACGCGCAATAGATAGCATCGCGCAAATCTCTGATAAAGCGCCCGGAAACACTCTCGTACAGCGGGTTGCTGAAGGCCTCCAGAACGACGGCAACGAACAGTCGCCGCTCGTCCATGGCGTGCTGCACCCTGTTCTGGATGCGGGTAGGCAGATGCGCAGATGGAAAGCCTCGGCGCAGGGAAAATGCGGGAGTCGTCACGGTGAATACCTCGGTTCAATTGGCGATAACGCGACGATAGGAGACCTGCGATTAAAGAAAAAGTAGGGTAGAGTTCCTGGTAGTGCGGATCTTATTGTCCGTAATGGAGGTGTACGGTGGACAGCCTGAACGGCTTTGTGGTGTTTGTGCAGGTAGCTGAAACCCGTAGCTTCGTCGCAGCCGGTCGATTGCTGGGCGTGTCGGCATCTGCCGTCGGCAAGAGCGTGGCGCGGCTGGAAGAGAAGCTGGGTGTACGTCTGTTCCATCGCAGCACACGCAGTGTCACGCTGACCGCCGAGGGCACGCTGTTTCTGGAACGTAGCCGCCGCATCCTGGCCGAAATCGAAGCGGCTGAGTTGGAACTATCGCACGCCAGCGCGGCGCCGCGCGGACGCCTGCGGGTGAGTCTGCCGCTGGTCAGTTCGCTGGTGCTGCCGGTGCTCGGCGAGTTCATGCGTGAATTCCCGGAGATCGAACTGGATCTGGACTTCAGCGACAGGATGGTCGATGTGATCGAGGAAGGCTTCGACGCGGTGGTGCGCACGGGCGAACCGGCCGACTCGCGCCTGTCGGCCCGCCGCCTGGGAACCTTCCAGATGCTGCCTGTCGCCGCGCCGGAATACCTGGCACGCCGGGGCACACCGCAGATACCCGCCGATTTGTTAGAGCACAGCTGCCTGCATTACCGCTTTCCCAGCAGCGGCAAACTGGAGACCTGGGGGTTGCGACAAGCGCCCGCTGAGCCAGAGCTGCAACTTCCCACGTCAATGGTCTGCAACAACATCGAGACGCGGGTGTGTTTTGCGCTCCGGGGGTTGGGGATCGCTTATCTACCGGATTTTTCTATCCGTGAGCCGCTGTTGGATGGTCGGCTGCAGCCAATCCTGAGCGAGTATGTAGAGCACACCGGCGTCTTCCATGTGCTCTGGCCAGCGAGCAAGCACCCCTCACCTAAAGTAAGGGCGCTGGTCGACTTCCTCCATGCGCACGTATTTCCTGCGACTACACCCTAGGAGGCTATCGGGCTTAAAGCTAATCCAGGCTGCCGATCACTTGCCTGCCTTCTTCCGGCGCAGCGTTACAATCGCCACCCAGCCGACCAGCAAAAAGGCTGCCGCCGCCAGGGTGCTCATGGTGCCGAGAGCGGGAACCATCGGGGTATAGCCGGCCACCATTTTGGAGTACAGCCATTTTGGCACGGTCGAATCGGCCCCGGTGGTGTAGAGCGACAGCGGGAAATTGCCCCAGGAGAGCAAAAAAGCGAACAAAGCCCCCGACCAGATGCCCGGCCACAGCAGCGGTAGGGTTATCTCGCGGAAAATGAATAGCCTGCTGGCGCCCATATCGCTGGCGGCTTCTTCCAGGCTTGGGTCATAGTTGTAGACCTGGATGGCGATGATCAGGGTCACAACCGGCACAATCCATACCAGATGGGCGACCACTGCAGTCTTCCAGCTTGGACTGATACCCAAGGCATTCATCCACAGCAGCATGGCCAAGCCCAGCACGGTCTGCGGAAAAAAGATCGGGAGCAGCAGCAGTTTCTGGTACAGCTTGCGGCCCTTCCAGTCGTAGCGAGCAAAGGCCAAAGCGCCGAAGAAAGCGAGGACCACCGAAATCAGGGTTACCAGTATAGCGATCTTCAGTGAGTTCTGTACCAGGATTTGCACTTCGACGGAGCTGACCGTGCGTTCCCACCAGTTCATCGAATATTCCCGCACCGGGAAGAGGAAATAGCGGCTTTTCGAGAGTCCAGCCAAGGCGCTGCAAATGATCGGCAGGTAGATGGCAACAAGCACGAAGCCGGTCCAGCAGCAGACCAGAAAGTCGGAACGAATTTGCGCCTGATTTCTCATCTCAACGTTTCCCCAGTACTTGATCAAGGTCCAGGCGCGTCAGGACAAAGAGCGTCAGACTGCCGATAATGAGCACCAACAGTACCGCCAGCGCCGCACCTAAAGGCCAATTCTGCGCATAGGTAAAGGCCACCTCGATGTCATGTACCACGGTGATCACCGACTGCCCGCCAAGGATCTTTGCCTCAGCCACGGCGCCGACGGAGAGCACGAAGGTGAGCAGCATTCCAATCAAAATCCCCGGCATGGCTAGCGGCAGCTCGATCTCGCGCCAGACCATCAGCCTGCTCGCGCCCAGGTCCTTCGCCGCATCCACCAGGTCCTGCGGCACCATGGCCAGACCCAGGGTAATGGGAAACAGCATGAACGGCAGATACACGTAGACCATCCCGAACAGCGTCAGCCCCGGCGTGTAAAGGACCTCGGGTGCTCTACCGAAGTCGAAGGCCTTGAGTACGCCGTCCAGCACGCCGTTTTTAATGAAGAACTGCACCCAGCCATAGAGCCGCACGTTCTCTGAAACAAAAAGCGGAAACACAAAGAGCACGCTGACCAGCGGAGCGAAGCGGCCGAATACCCGATTCAGCCCGTGGGCGATGGGGTAGGTGATGACCGCCAGTACTGCTACACACAGGGTAGCCAGAGCCAGCGACCAGACGAAGGAGCGCCACACTGTGTTGGATGGGTTCAGTACGTCGGTGAAGTTCGATAGCGTGAAGCTACGGAATACTTCAAAGCTTTTTGGCTCGGCGAAAGCAAAAGCCACCACCGTCACCAGCGGGGCGAGAAAACCCAACACCAGAAAAATGATCAGCGGGCTGGCGTAGCGGGCCCCCGTAGACAGGCCGCGTCCAGAAGTAGCATCAACCATGGTCAGGCTCCTGTGATGATGGCATCCGCTGAATTCCAGCCGATGAGCACTTGTGCGTTACGGGCGAGCTCACGGTTGAAGGTGCGGGGGTTTTCCAACAGCACACTGTTATCGCCACAGCGGATCTGATACTGCACCCGGGAGCCGAGCGAGTACTCGTTGAACACGACGCCACGAATGACGTTGTCGAAATCGTCCGGCGAATGGGCAAACTGCATATATTCCGGACGCACCACCACAGTGGCCGACTGAGTCCCTTGCAGCTCAGCCGGCAGGTCGAGGTGGATGGGGCAGCCAAGGTCAGTGCTGAGCCAGTCCTGGTCGGCATTCAGGGTGACCGGAAACTTGTTGACCTCACCGAAAAATTCGGCGACGAACTCGTTGGCAGGCTTTGCATAAATCTCTTCTGGCGAGCCCACCTGGATGATGCGGCCCGCGCGCATCACCGCGATGCGATCCGACATTACCATTGCCTCTTCCAGCGAGTGAGTGATGTAGATGAACGTCTTGCCGGTCTCGCGATGCAAGTCTTTGAGCTCCTTCTCCAGCACCTTCTTCAGTTTGTAGTCCAGCGCCGATAGAGGTTCGTCGAACAGCAACACTTCCGGGTCGTAGGCAAAAGCGCGGGCGAGCGCCACCCGCTGACGTTCGCCGCCGGAGCACTGCATGACGTTCTTGCCGTAGTAGTTCTCCGGAAGTCGCAGCATACGCAGCAGCTCCAGTGCCCGCGCCTTGCGCTCTGCCCTCGGTATCTTTTTTACTTTCAGTGGAAATTCGATATTTTCTCCCACGGTCTTGTGGGGAAACAGGGCCAGGGACTGAAATACCAGGCAAGTTGGCCGGCGCTGGGCAGGAAGGCTGTTGATGGCCTCCCCCCGTAGCGTAATGTTGCCTGAGCTGGGAGCTTCCATGCCCGCCAGCATCCGCAACATGGTGGTTTTGCCGGATCCAGACGGCCCTACGATCGTCAGGAATTCTCCTTCCATGACGTTTAGCGAGATATCCGCTACTGCGGTGAAATCGCCGAATTTCTTCTGCACATCGACCAACTGCAGCACCGGCAGCGGCCGTTTCACAGCGCTGTTGGCTGTCGGGCTACCCATTGATGCTTGTCCAGCCTGAATCATCATCATGCCACCCGCTTGGCCGCAGAAATCATCTCCAGAGCTTCGTCGAACTCCGGCACGATGTCGTAAGCCACACAGCGCTCCATTTCCTCGCCCAGACTGTCCCACTGGATGGCTTCAAGCTGTTCCTTGGTGAACAGCTTGAAGCATTCGGGATTCCCCATCTGGCTAACCGGGTTAAAGGTACCCTCGGCAAAAGCCACGCTATGGGCAATGTCCGGCGCTTGCACGTATTTGAGGAATTCCGTGGCCAGCGGTGACACGTTCGGGTTGTTCACAACCGAGGTGATCTCAACCCAGGACACGCCGCCCTTGCCATCCACCGGACCCCGCAGCGGGGTGATGCCGCGGATTTCCGGGAAGCCGTCGGCTCGCGCTGGTGAGCAGCTATACGTGCCACCAGTCATGTAGAGATCAATTTCTCCGGAGATCATTGCCTGATTGAGGCTAGAAGCGTCGCCGATCATCCTTGCGCCCTTGAACACCGCATTGGCGGTTTCCTGGAACTTCGCCATCTGTTCTGGGGTGTGTTCGATGAAGGGGTTGATGCCGGCTATCAAGAAAATGTCAAAGACGTTCCAGTCGTCCGATTCCTGAATGCCGTACTTGCCGCTCAGGGTCTTGTCGTTGAACAGGTCCCAGCCGGTGTCCTCGGCGGTCGCGCGGCTGATCTTGTCGGTGTTGACCACATAGTTGAACGGGCCGAAGCGCTGTGCCATGCCTAGTAACTCGCTGCCGTCGCTGCTCATTGCCCACTGGTAGGGCGGCTTGAACTCTGGAAGCATGTCCGCGAAGTAGGGCTCAAATTCGCTACGTGGCAGCGGCTTGATCAAACCCTCGGGGGCCATGACCTTGCGCGCCCAGGGGTTGTTTACATTGATCAGATCCCAAACGTTGGTTTCGCCAGCGCGCAATCGGTTGATCATGGTCGGATCATTGGTCAGCGACTCTGCGCGCACATTCGCACCGGTAGAGCGGCGAAATGGGTCGAGCACCTGTGCCGAGTTGTAGCCCTCCCAGCACAGAATGTTCAGTTCTTTCTCCCGCGCTGCAAAGGCTTTTGAACTCATCAACAATGAGCTGCCCCCAAAAGCTGCCATACCGGCACCCATTCCCATCAACTTCAGCAATTCCCTTCTTGATACGCCTTTCATAATTCGTCCTCGCCCGTCTAAAAGTGAAAGACAACGAATCGAGTAAAAAACAATTACGAGGCGAGTGCAACATTTTTTTTGGTAAGCACCAATATGTCGCAAGGCGCCCCAAAATGGGTTCTATTTTTCCCGAATAGGTCTTCTTGTTCTTGCAAGAAGCCCTGTTTGTAAGGGTCATGGATCTGGACTGCCAATTGCATAGCAATCGCCTTGAAGAGGATTTTGTGCCTATAAAACAGGAGAATAAAATGTTTGAGTCGCTACAAAAAAAGACTGTGATTGTCACAGGCGCCAGTCGCGGGATCGGCCTGGGCATCGCCAAGCGTTTTGGTGCGGCGGGTCTTAACGTGCTTGTTGTGTCGCGCTCGCTGCAAGACGCCTGCAAAGTCGCTGAAGAGATCGGTCCGAATGCTATGGGGTTTGCTGCCGACGTTAGTCAGCAAGCAGAATGCAAAGCCATGGTGGAGGCCGCAGTGAAGCGTTTCGGCTCGGTGGATGTGCTGGCGGCAAACGCCGGAATTTTCCCGTCTGCCAGTCTTGCCGACATGACTGTCGAGGCCTTCGATCATGTAATGCACACCAATTTGCGCAGCGCATTCCTGTGCACGCAGGCGGTTATGTCTGTGATGCAGGAGCAGGGTTTCGGGCGGATTATTCTGACCTCATCGATTACGGGTCCGATTACCGGGTTTCCCGGCTGGTCGCACTATGGTGCCAGCAAGGCCGGACAGTTGGGCTTCATGCGTACTGCGGCTATCGAGCTTGCCCGGTCCGGCATTACCATTAACGCGGTAATGCCTGGGAATATTATGACCGAAGGGCTGGAAGATATGGGTGAGGACTATGCCGCCCGGATGGCGGCTTCGATCCCTTTGGGTCGCCTGGGCAAAGTGGAGGATATCGCCAACGCGGTATTGTTTTTCGCCAGTCACGAGGCGGGCTACATCACCGGGCAGGCTATCGTGGTCGATGGTGGTCAGGTCTTGCCGGAATCTTCCGACGCGATGGCTTGATAAAAAAGGCGGATTTCTCCGCCTTTTTCTACCTTGTGGGCTTGCGGGTTTCAGGCTATACGCAGCACGGCATCAAGGGTTTCCAGGAATTGGTCTGCATGGGCTCGGCTGAAGCACAGCGCCGGGCGAATTTTCAATACGTTGCCATAAGCCCCTGCCGCACCGATCAGAATGCCTCGCTCCTTCATCTGGTTAATCACGAACCGCGCCAGTGCAGCATCTGGTGCGTTGTCTGCGTCAACAAATTCCAGCCCGATGAACAGCCCGGCCCCGCGTACGTCGCCGATGCGCGCATCCGCGCGGGCCAAGTTGCTAAGGCCGTCTCTCAGATAGCGGCCGACACCCTCCGCATTGGCAATCAGCCCTTCCTGATCCAGTACGTCCAGCACCGCCTGCCCTGCGGCTACCGCCACCGGGTTGCCGGCGAAGGTGTTGAAGTAGCCAGTTTCGGCGGTGAAGCACTCCAGCAGTTCTGGCCGGGTGATCACGCCCGCCATAGGGAAGCCGTTACCCATAGGCTTGCCTAGCGTGACCACGTCCGGCACCACACCGTGCCGCTGGAAGCACCAGTGGCTCTGCCCGGTACGGCCAAAACCCGGCTGAACCTCGTCCGCTATGAACAGCCCGCCTGCGCGATGTACGCATTCCACTGCCTTTGCCAGGAATCCTGCGGGGGCGGGGAAGACGCCGTCACTGGAAAAGATCGTGTCGACAATCAAACCGGCGAAGCGGATGCCATTGCGCTCAAGGTCGGCGATGGCCCGGTCCAGATGCGCGGCGAACACCTGCGCAAGATCTTCTCCCGGTGCCAGGCGGAAGGCATCCGGGGCCGGGATCGTGCGAATGTGCGCCGGCAGCGCGCGACCCTGCTGGTAGGAAGAAGGAGACACCTCCATCACCGCCATGGTATTGCCATGGTAGGCGGTCTCGGTCACCACGAAACCGCTGCCGCCGGTCCAGGCGCTGGCTATCCTCAGGGCGATGTCGTTGGCCTCGCTGCCCGTGCAGGTCAGGAGCAGATTGGACAGCTCTGCGGGGAAGGTAGCCAGTAGCGTTTCGGCGTAGTTCGTCAGGCTCTCGTAAAGGTAGCGGGTATTGGTGTTCAGGCGGGCAGTCTGCTCGCTGATTGCCGCTGTTACTGCCGGATGGCAGTGCCCGACCACCGGTACATTATTGTAGACGTCCAGATAAGGCTTGCCGGAGGTGTCGTACATGAACACCCCTTCCGCCCGGGCAATCTCCAGCGGCTGCTCGTAGAAGAGTACCGAGGAGGTGCCGAAGTAGCGCTGGCGCTTTTCTACCAGCGAACCCAGCCGGCCCTTCAGCCCTATGGCACTCCCTGCATCGAAGCGGTTCAGGGCTAAAATTTGTGTGGGTCCGGTCATAGAGTGTTCTCGCTGTGGTTGCCAAGGTATTGCTCGGCCAGAGCAACCGTGCCTCGGGTGTAGTCTGCGCCGGTTGAGCTTGCTGTAGGTGTTTCCGCATGGCTGGCAATCCAGGCAGTCAGTTGCATGCGCCGCAACATCAAGAACATTGGAATGGCTCGCTCATCCTCTGCGGAAAATGGTGCCACGCTGCGATAGCCCTCCAGCCAGGCCGCGAGAAATTCGTCCACTCGCGGGTCTTCTTCGAGAAAGCTGACGCAGGCGGCAAAGTCGTAGGCGAACCAGCTAAAGCCGCAGTCGTCGAAATCGATTACCGTGAGCTGTTCACCGTCTACCAGCAGATTGGCCAGTCGCATATCACAGTGCACCAGCCCGAACCGCTCAGGCGCCATGCCGAAGGCTGCGGTCTGCTTGCGGAGCAGTTCATGGGTGCGCTCAAGCATTTCACGACCTTCCTGCGTCAGACCCAAAGCATTGCGCCAATCGCCCCAATAAGCCTGTTCACCGATGATGGTGTCGAAGCTCCACACTTTTCGTTTGAAGCCGTCGGGTCGCTGCCAGGTCATGCTGTGCTGATGCAGGCGCGCATTGGTTTCACCCAGTACCCGGTACCAGGAGGTCAACTGGTTACCCGGATCAGGCTCGGCGCCCGGCATGTGCTCGAACGCGGCGACATATCGAACCGCTTCCCTGTCAGCAAAACAGCTCAAGGAGCCGCCAGCCAGGGTGGCGATTGGCTCTGGCGTGGTGACCATGCGGGAGTCGCGCAAGGCTTTAATCCAGGCAAGCTCCGATTCGATCTCGGCGCGTGTGTGGTAGTCCGGGCGCTGTATCCTCAGCACCAGCCGCCTGCCAGTAGAATCCTCCACGAGGTAAGTAGCGTTCTCGGAGATGGTCAATAACTTGAGCTTTGCCTCCGGCGAAATGCCCCATTCAGGCAGAACCTCGCGTAGCCCGGCCTCCAGCTTCTGTAAAAAATCTGATTGATAGAGCATATCCCCACTCCTTCCTTTTAATGAGGCAAGTACAACATTTTTTAGCATTGGCGACAAGAATAAATCCATTCACGCCACATTATAGTGTGGCGCTTCTTGCAGTATAAAAAGTAAGCATTCGCCGAAAAGAGCACTGCGCGTGGAAGCAATAGCTTGCGCCGAAAGACTGCATTACCATGCTCACCTCACCATTTTGTGGCATTCACCTCATTTTGTGGACGTAAAAAAGGAAGCCCTGCAATGTCCAGAGCCAAGACCGCCCGCCAGGCCGAGATCCTGGCTGAACTCAATACCACCCCGAGCTTGCGCATTGCCGACCTCGCCAAACTGCATCAGGTATCCAGTGAGACCATTCGCCGTGACCTTGACGAGCTGACCCGTAGCGGGCATCTGAATCGCACCTATGGTGGCGCTGTGCGGGCCATAGCCAGCGAGCCTGCGGTCACCGAACGCCATAGGCTCTACATGCAAGAGCGCGAACAGATCGCCCGTACGGCGGTGGACCTGATGAAGGATGCGCGGATTCTGATGATCGGCTCAGGCTCGACCACCGTGCATGTGGCCCGGCGGATTGCCTCGGTGATGAAGGACATCACTGTCATCACGCACTCGTTCGGCGTCGCCACGGTGCTGTCGATCAATCCGACCATCAGGGTCATTGTCCTGCCTGGGGACTACCACGCTGCCGAGGGTGCGATGGTCGGGGCGCATACCTTGGCCTTTCTCCACAGCCTGTCAGCCGACTACACCGTGCTGGGCTCAAGCGGTCTGTCCACCGAGGGCCCGACCGATGCGTTGATCGATTGCGCCGTGGTTTACAGCGCCATGATTCAGCGAGCTGTCAATACCATCGTGGTGGCCGACCATTCCAAATTCGATGCCACTTTTCCTGCTCGCTACGCCAGCTGGCAACAGGTGCAATATCTGGTTGCCGACCAACAGCCAAGCGGCAAACTGGCAGCGGTCCTTAGCCAGAACAAGGTCGCGGTTCGTTGTTGATGCTGGGCTGGTAATTGAGCAGGAACGGATCTTGCTAAGCATTCGTCGCAGGCCGCTCGAGCCGCTCGTCTGAGAGCGGTGGTAAACGAGTCGCGGCCTCCTACGGAGACGACCATGCTTGAAAGATTCGAAATTCCGGAACTGGAACCCGACCTGATTCAACGGATCAAGGTGGATGGCCACGAGGTGGTGGCATACAGTTACGGCACCGGCGATGACGTGTTGCTGTGCCTCAACGGCGGCCCCGGCCTGCCCTGCGACTACTTGCGCGACGCCCATGCCTGGTTGAAGGACCGGGGATTGCGGGTCGTCGCCTTCGACCAGCTTGGCACCGGCAAGGCCGACCGTCCCGAGGACAAGGCTTTGTGGAATATCGCCCGCTATGTCGAAGAGGTGGAGACCGTGCGCAAGGCGCTCGGGCTCGGCCAAGTGCACCTGCTCGGGCACTCCTGGGGAGGCTGGCTCGCCATTGAATACAGCATCCATTACCCTGAGGCGGTGAAAACGCTGATTCTGGAAAACACCGTGGCCGACATTCCGCACCTGTCCCAGGAGCTAGGACGGCTGCGTTCGGCACTCGGCAGCGAAACCGTGGCAATGATGCAGCGCCATGAAGCGAAGGGCAGCGTCGATCATCCCGAATACCAGGCTGCCGTTACCCTGCTCAACTACCGCCACGTCTGCCGGCTGGAGGAATGGCCAGCACCGGTGCAGCGCTCGCTTGACGACTGGAACATGGGGCCATACGAAACCATGCAGGGACCGAACGAATTCCTCTATATCGGTAATTTGCGTGACTGGAACCGGCTGAAGGAAATGGGCGAGTTCCGCATGCCGATTCTGATCACCACCGGCCAGCACGACGAACTCACCCCGGCCTGCTCGCTGCGCATGAAGCTGGCCGCACCTCACGCCGAAGTGCACGTATTCCCCAATAGCAGTCATATGCCGTTTTACGAGGAGCCAGAGGCTTATTTCCCAGCGTTGCTGTCGTTTCTCGAGCAGCATTCAAGCTGAACGTTAACGGCTTGAACAGCCGTGCGTGATGTGCAGCCATGCGTGACCAATATTCTCAAACAAAAAGGGGTCAACGCGCCGCCAAGCAAAGTAGCCATGGCGGCGCTTACCTTGGCCAGGGCTCAGTCAATGCCTACGCATGTTCGTGAGTTGTACAAGCGCGCCCACTGCCCCAACAGTGCCTGCGGCCACCGCCAGCGACGACAGGGGCAGCCCCATTAACAAGATCAAACCGCCTCCCGCCGCTCCAATGGCACTGCCCAGGTACAGTGCGGATTCATTCAATGCAACGGCAAAATTGCCGTCTCCCTGCGCTTCACGAGTGCGGATCAGCTCATTGTTCTGTGGCACCTGTAGCGCCCAGCCAACCGCACCCCAAAGTGCAATGGGCAGCACCGCCAGCCAAGGATGCATGCTGGCTGCCAGGGGCAAGGACATCAGTGCGAATGTTAAGCAGAGCATGATGGCGAGCGTCAATGCTGGGCCTCGCATGCGGTCGGCCAACGGCCCGATCAGGAAGCTGCCTGCAACCCCGCCCAAACCCCATACCCATAGATAGGGTGCAATTGACCGGATAGCACCATGCTCTGGTTCAGCCAGAAATGGAGCAATAAAGGTGTACATACCCAGGCTGCCAATGGCTGCCAGCAGAGACACCGTTAATATTGCCAGCACACGACCATCAGCCAGCAGGGCCAGCTTGCGGCCTAGGGGAATCGTGGCAGCGGTGGGTAGCTTGGGTAGCCGCCAGGCCAGTCCGGCTAGTGCGGATAAGCCCAATGCTGCGACTAGCCAAAATGCAGAGGCCCAACCAAGGCGTTCTGCGAGCAACAGACTCAATGGCACGCCGAGTACCGTACCGCTAGCCATGCCGCCCATGATAATGGCGATGGCTTTACCGCGCTTGGCGGGTGGCGAGAGTGTGGCGCAGACGGCAATCCCCATCGCCAAGTAGACACCGGAGCCCACACCCGCCAATGCGCGGAGTGCTAGCAGCCAAGAAAGCTCGGTTGCCAGCGCACTGGCAGCATTCGCCAGCACGAAAAGGCCTAGCGCAGCCAGGAGTCCGGCCCGCTGGTAACGCCCCGGCAGAAAGGCCACGATCAAGGGGGACCCCAGCCCATATGCCAATGTAAAAGCCGTAACCAGTTGTGCAGCCGCCTCAACCGGTATGGTAAATGCGGTTTGTATCATCGGGATCAGGCCGGCTGTAACGTAGGAAGCCATGCCGAGCGCAAAGGCGCCGACAGCGACCAGATAAACCGTCAGTCTTGCCGTTACCTCAGGCTGAGTTGAAGCCGCGTACGCGTCAGAATGAACACTCATCTTTCTTCTCTCCGAAATGTGAGCGTGCAGTCTGGTAGGTCATTTATTCGGTTACAATATGGCCATTTATGCTGTTACTAAAGGTAATAACGAGCTTTGAGTAGACTTGAACGCACTCGCCAGGAGCTGGGCGATTTTCTTCGCGCACGTCGCGAACAGCTTTCCCCTGAAGAGATGGGGCTACCTGGCAACGCCCGACGGCGTACGCCCGGCCTGCGCCGGGAGGACGTTGCGGCGCTTTCCGGAGTGGGTGTCACTTGGTACACGTGGCTTGAACAGGGGCGGGACATTGGCGTTTCTGCTGATTTCCTGGACCGGCTCTCGCGCGTACTCCGGCTTGACGCCGCTGAGCGCCGCCATTTGTTCCTGCTGGCGCATGAAAGATTGCCAGCCGAACTCGGTAAAACCTGGTGCGTGGTGCCGTCCTTGGTATTGCGGTTGATGCATGACCTGGCTCCCCACAGTGCCTACGTTCTGAACCTGCGGTGGGACGTGCTCGCCTTCAATGATCCTGCGGACAAGCTGTTTGGTTTTGCCAATCACGAGCCGGCGCGGCGTAACCTGCTCTGGTTGCTGTTTACCGATCCGCTTTTGCGAGAAAGATTTGAGGGCTGGGAGGCGCAGGCCCCGCGAATGCTGTCGAGCTTCCGTCGCGACTATGCGCGTGCCACACAAGAAGCTGACATACAGGAGCTGGTGGCAGAACTGCAGAAGGTATCGCCTGAATTCCAGCAATGGTGGCGCCGCCACGACGTGCACGCACCCTGCGACGGCACGCGCTTGTTACGCGTGAATGGCTGCCCGGTGGCCTACGAGCACACTTCTCTCACCGTAGACGCGGATAGGCACTTGCGAATGGTGGTGTATGCCCAAAAGCAGTTAACGATTTGACGCTATCAAAGCCCCCCGGCGGCCATGAACAGGCCGCCAGTGGCGCGGTTAAACAGCGTGACTCTGCTTGGGCTCTGAAACCAGCGGCTGATCTTCGAGCCGGCTCCTGCGTAGGTCGACATCAAGGCAACATCAAGCACTAGCCGCCGCCGTTGCATCACATGTCAGCCGAGCAGTCTGGTGGCCCTGTCTGGCCTGATTGCGGATCGCAATCAGGCGATCATCTATTTCAAAAGGCATTGTTATACTATAACCTTCGCGTCCCATTATACCTAGGACGCCGCTTACATGGCCACCGCAACCGCTACGATGCCCGCACCAGGCACGCTTTTATCCCCTGATGCCACCACCCAAGTCCGCACGCGAATGCTCGCAATCGATGCACTCCGCGGACTGGTCATGCTGTTTATGCTCGTCGATCATGTGCGTGAGACCTTTTTTCTGCATGTTCAGGTGGGTGATCCCATGGACCCACTCAATACACCACCGGAACTGTTTTTTACGCGTATCAGCAGCATGGTCTGTGCGCCGGTTTTCGTGTTTCTGACCGGCCTGTCGGCGTGGTTGTACGGGCAATCCCACAGCCGTAGCGAAGTGTCTACATTCCTTCTCAAGCGCGGTCTGTTTCTGGTATTCCTTGAACTGACCCTGGTGAACTTCGCCTGGAATGCGACCTTTGTACCGCCTACCCTGTGGCTGCAAGTCATCTGGGCCATTGGTCTGAGCATGATCATACTCGCCGCGCTTATCCACATGCCGCGCGTAGCTCTCGCTGTGTTGGGTTTTGTTATCGTTGTTGGGCACAACCTGCTTGATGGCATCGTGCTGACTGCGGATTCACCCTTCTTCGAGATCTGGTCGATCCTGCACCAGCGCTCGTTTATTGAGATCACCGAGTACACCCGTGTACGGACCACCTACCCGATCCTGCCCTGGATCGGTGTCATCGCACTTGGCTACTGTGCCGGACCCTGGTTTGCGCGCCATTCCGATCCGTCGCAACGTGCCCGTCGCCTGGTGACCTGGGGTGTTGGTCTGCTCGTGGGGTTCGTGCTCATTCGCTATCTCAACGTCTATGGCGACAAGCAGTGGAGCAGCATGGATGACGGCATTCGCACGCTCATGAGCTTCATGTCGCTGACTAAATACCCGCCCTCACTGCTGTTTCTGATGCCCACCATAGGTGTGGGTCTGCTGTTTCTCGCCTGGTTCCAGCAGCTCGAAGGGCGCCCCGTGCTGAAAGTACTTGGGCTGTATGGCGGCGCTCCGATGTTCTTCTACGTGGTGCACTTGCTGGTGCTCAAGGCGCTGTACCTGATCGCCGTACAGATCTGGGGTCTGAACCAGGGTAGCTACTATGGTTTCAATAACCTCAGTGGTATATGGCTGTGGGCGGTATTGCTGTCGGCAGCGCTGTACTTCCCGACCAGTTGGTTCGCCCAACTCAAGCAGCGCCGGCGCGATATCGCCTGGCTGAAGTATTTCTAAGGCGCGGATCATGAATAGACTATTGGCTTGCTGGACCCTGGGACTGTCACTCAGCTGTCTGCCGTTGATCGCCCATGCTGGCGCGCAGGATAGTGCGGCGGGCTTTGTTGAAGGCAGCAGTTGGAACCTGTTGAATCGTAGCGTTTACGACCGCCGTGCGTACCGTCACGGCGGGCTCAACAGCGCTGCACGCAATGCCTTCAAGCCACGTAGCGAGCGTAGTGACCTGGCTGAAGAGTGGGCCTACGGGCTTATGGGCACCTATACCTCGGGTTTCACCCAGGGTGCAGTCGGCTTTGGCCTTGATGCCCACGCTTATCTGGGGGTACAGCTCGACAGCGGTGGTGGTCGTGCGGGCAAGGCCCGTTTGCTGTCTGTGGACAAGGAAGGTCACCCCAAGGATAACTACAGTCGGGGCGGCGCAGCGGTGAAACTGCGCCTCTCGTCCACTGTTTTAAAGTATGGCGAGCAACGGGTGAAAACGCCGGTGTTTGGTTCGTCCGACAGCCGCCTGTTGCCCGAAAGCGCCACGGGTTGGTGGTTAACCAGCCAGGAATGGGACAACCTGACCCTGAATGGCGGTCATTTCAATGAAAGTACCGACCGTAATGCCAGCAGCCATGACAATGGCTTCGTAGTGAACTATTCCAACGCCAGGCAAGGCAATTCGTTCGACTTCCTGGGTGGCAGCTATACGGGTTTTGAAGGCCTTAACCTGACCCTTTACAGCGCGTTGTACGACGAGACATGGCGGCAGCATTACCTCGGCGCTAACTATGCATGGCCTATCACCGACCAGCAGGCGTTGTCCTTCAACCTATATCTCTACCGCACGCAGGATACCGGCGAGGCACGTTCGGGAAATATCGACAACACCACTTGGAGCCTGATGAGCACCTACTCGCATGCTGCCCATAGCTTTTCAGTCGGCTACCAAAAGGTGCATGGGGATACGCCATTCGATTACGTCACACGGGGTGCAATCTACCTCACCAATGCCGTGGCATTGTCCGACTTCAACGGGCCAAACGAAGCCTCGTGGCAACTGCGCTACGACCTGTCGATGGCCGAGTACGGTATCCCCGGCCTGGGGTTCAGCGCGGCGTATATTCGCGGCAGTGGCATTGATGGTAGCGATGTGGACCCCAACGGGGGCTATGCCTATCTGGGCTACGGCTCCAAAGGACGACACTGGGAGCGTGACCTGGAAGCCCGCTACCTTGTGCAGACCGGCGCTGCCAAAGGAATGTCCTTCAGTGCGCGGTACGCGATGCACCGTGGCAACACCGATCAGGCTGAGCTGGACGCCGACCAGATTCGCCTGGCGGTGGAGTATCCGATTTTCTAGTCCGTGGTGGGAGCGGAATGCCCATAGGTGTCGCTTGAGTTCCAGCAATGGTGGTGTATGCCCAAAAGCAGTTAACGATTTGACGCTATCAAAGCCCCCCCGGCGGCCATGAACAAGCCGCCAGTGGCGCGGTTAAACAGCGTGACTCTGCTTGGGCTCTGAAACCAGCGGCTGATCTTCGAGCCGGCTCCTGCGTAGGTCGACATCAAGACAACATCAAGCATTAGCCAGGTCAGGGCCAGAATGACGAACTGGAGCAACTGGGGCTCGTTTACATTGATGAAGTTGGGGAACAGCGCAGCGAAGAACAGCAAATCCTTTGGATTGCTGATGCCCACCACAAAGCCGCGATTCAATAGCTCACGGAGGGGAACCACCTCGCTCTCTGCCGTTGCGCTGGCCTGTTGCGTCACAGCGGGTCTTTCCAGCCAGGCTTTTACTCCCAGATAAACCAGGTAAGCTCCGCCAAGCATTTTCAGCACATAAAAGGTTGTCTCCGAGGCCGCCAGGATCGCCCCAAGGCCCAGCGACGAAATAGTCATCAGTACCAGCGAAGCCAAAGCGCCCCCGGCCACAGTGGCCATAGCACGTTGGCGGCCAAACTTGAGGCCGTGACTGGTACATAGCAGGGCAGACGGCCCTGGGAAAACTATCAACGCAAAGATAACGCCGACATAAGCCAGCCAGGTCAATCCGTCCAAGGGACACTCCTTTACTCTTCCTGCGCCACTTTCAGCTGAGCGCGGAAATGCTTTACGTATACTCGGCTTTGCCTGCGCCGACAGCTCGGTCCAACCTAGCGTGCAAGCATACATCCGAAACCGGCAATCCATAAACCAAGGCCGAAGCTAAAGTGCGCAAAAAGACTCCGCAGCCTAGCTACGTCCGGTTGCGCTGTTTTGCGCGCCGCGACCCCCGCACCCATGGCGGGTTGCAGAACAAGAAAAGGCGCAAGTACTGTCACCACACCGAAGGTCGAAGTGAGGGCAAGTAGCCTATTACTTCAAGTCGACTTTAGGTCAAGGGCCATGCTCGATATTTTTCAACTCTCCCGTAAAAGCCGTATTCCAGCCTCGAAACTGCGCTATTACGAGGAAGTAGGCTTGATTCGGTCAGTGGGGCGCAATGGGTTGCGCCGGGTTTTCGAAACGGACGTATTGACGCGCTTGTCGCTGATTGCCTTGGGCCAGGTTGCGGGATTCTCGTTGGCCGAGATACGTGAAATGCTTGGCTCTGAACGACAGCCAGAAATCGACCGTGACATGGTGGGTGCGAAGGCAGATCTTTTGGATCGACGCATCAAAGAGCTGACAGCACTGCGTGAAGGTTTGTGTCATGTTGTGACCTGCTCAGCACCTAGTCATCTGGAGTGTCCGACCTTTCAAAGACTGATGCGGATCGGACTGACGCGCCAGATCAATTTGTGCCGACTTATGAGCTTTGGACTAAAAGGCGTGAGGGGTGGTTGCCGGAGTTTCCAGTTGTTAGGCGGTATGTGGCTGATCGAGAGAGTGCCGCGCGGGAGGAAGATGCTTCGGGTCCATCAAGCAAAGGCGAAACGAAGTAAAGCCTGCTCCACGGCGCGCAATCGTTACGTCACCAGCCGCTCCTGCTTCAACCACGCCATGGGCGATAGTCCGCATTGCGACTTGAATGCACGCGACAGCGCAGACTCGCTGCTGTAGCCAGCCTCTTCGGCGATCAGCCTGAGCGGTTGTCCATTCTTCAGCCACTTTTGCACCAGCCCCACTCGCCAACGCTGCAGGTAGCTTGCCGGCGTTTCGCCCACCGCTTCGCGAAACTGATTGGCAAACACACTGCGCGACATGCCCGCCACGGCTGCCAGGGATTCAACCGACCAGTCCCGCTCCGGCGCCTGGTGCATGGCAACAATGGCGCGGCGTAGTTGCTGGTGCGCAAAGCCTGCCAGCAGGCCCACCTGGGTGCTGCCGTTCTCCATCAACTGGCGCAGCAACTGCACCAACAGCACCTCAAACAGCCGATCAAGCATGACCTGGCGGCCGCAATTGTTGGCCTCGGCCTCGGCGAACAGCAGCGTCAGCACCGGCACGCTGTCCGGCAATCGGTCCAGCGGTATGCAAACGCACGCGGGCAGGGCACTGGACAGTGGATTTGCCGGGCCGCCCTCAAAAGCAATGTGCGCGCAAACAAAGTCCGCGCCCGTTTCGCTGTCGGTCACAAAGCGGTGTGCCATGGGGCGTGGGTAAAACAGCAGGGTCGGGCCATCCAGGCTGTAGGCCTTGCTGGCGCCATGCCAGACATCAGCCGTGCCGCGGCGCAGCAGATGCAACTGGCCATAGGGTTCGGTGCCGTCCAGCGTGTTGACGCCGCACAGCGGACCGGATTGGAACGTGCGCGCACTGATAGCAAAGTGCCCCAGCAAAGCAGCGAGTCGATCAACCATAAATACGATCCGTCAAAAAATTAAGACTAATTGCGCTAATTCGTACGATTAAATGCCCGAGAATCCTTTTCGTCAACAGGCAACACCACTTTCACTTCACAGAAAAGGAATCAAGCCATGAATAGATTTACCCGTACCGCCATCGCTGCATTCGCCGCCGCCGCCCTGCCAGTGATCTCAATGGCCGCTCACGCCGCAGACTTTGCTCGCACTGCCAGCACAATCACCACCCAGGACGGCGTCGAGCTGTACTACAAGGACTGGGGCCCAAAGAACGGTGAAGTCGTCATGTTCAGCCACGGCTGGCCGCTCAACTCCGACAGCTGGGAAGCGCAAATGCAGTTCCTGGCGGACAAAGGCTACCGCGTGATCGCCCACGACCGCCGTGGCCACGGCCGCTCCAGCCAGTCCTGGGAAGGTAACGATATGGACCACTACGCCGATGACCTTTCAGCCGTCATCAAGGCGCTGCAGGTCAGGGACCTTACCCTGGTCGGCTTCTCCACCGGTGGTGGTGAAGTAGCCCGCTATATCGGCCGCCACGGCACCGGACTGGTAAAGAAGGCCGCCCTGATCAGCGCCGTACCGCCGATGATGCTGAAAACCGACAGCAATCCCAACGGTTTGCCGCTCTCGGTATTCGATGGTCTGCGTGAAGCCTCCAACATCGACCGGTCGCAGCTGTACCTGGATATCGCCAGTGGGCCCTTCTTCGGCTTTAACCGCGAAGGCGCCAAGCCCTCGCAAGGCATGATCCAGTCGTTCTGGAGGCAGGGCATGCTGGCTGGCGCCAAGAATACCTACGATTCCATCGCTGCGTTCTCTGCGACGGACTTTCGTGGTGACCTGGCCAAGTTCGACATACCCACGCTGGTGATTCACGGCAGTGACGACCAGATTGTACCCCTCGACATCTCCGGCAAAGCCTCGGCCGCGCTGGTCAAGGATGCCAAGCTGATCGTTTACCAAGGTGCCCCCCATGGTCTGGCGGATACCAACAAGGAACAGCTGAATCAGGATTTGCTGAGCTTCCTTCAGCAGTAATGCAATAACTCCATGGCCGAGGTGGTTCATGCCCTTCGGCCAACCCCCAACAGTTAAAGAGGATGACCCAATGTCTATTCAAAACGTTGCTTACCGTGCCTATGCAGAAGCCACCGGCGGCCGTGATGGCCGTGCCATTTCTTCCGACGGCGTGCTGGATGTGGCGCTCACTACCCCGCGAGAACTGGGTGGTGCAGGTGGTGAAGGTACCAACCCGGAGCAGCTGTTCGCTGCGGGCTACTCAGCCTGTTTCCTGGGTGCAATGAAGTTCGTAGCCGGCCGCGACAAGCTCAGCATGCCAGCAGACGCATCGATTGAGGGCGTAGTGGGTATAGGTGCCATCCCCACAGGTTTCGGCATCGAGGTTGAACTGCGTATCAGCCTGCCAAACCTGGACGATGAACAGGCCCAAACCCTGATTGAACGCGCCCACATTGTCTGCCCGTACTCCAACGCCACCCGCGGGAACATTGACGTAACGCTGACACGGGTCGAGTGATTCGCAGTCGGTGGAGCTGGATCGATAAGCTGGATTGGCCAGCTTATCGAATCAATACACTGTCCCCATTGAGTCCGTGCAAGCTTGCAGCACGCACAGCTTCCACTACTGTTAACTGACTAGGGCAAGGCATTGCCAGCCTGAAGCAGATTGTAGAGGAGGCGCAGCATGGACTCATTCACCGGCGGTTGCCTGTGCGGGAAGGTCCGCATCACCGCCACCGGCTGCCCCTACCGCGTCGGTTTGTGCCACTGCATGGATTGCCGCAAATCCCACGGCGCGCTCTTTCATGCATCCGCCGTGTTCCCGCAGGATGCCGTAACCTTCGAAGGCGAAACTCGTGACTACCAGGGCCGCTTCTTCTGCCCACATTGCGGCTCTCCAGTCTTCTCTCGCACCGCTGATGAAATCGAAGTGAACCTGGGCTCGCTGGATGCGCCGGATCAGTTTGTGCCGACTTATGAGCTGTGGGGTAAGCGACGTGAGGGGTGGTTGCCGGAGTTTGCCGGAGTTAGGCGGTATGAAAGGGATCGGGAGGGGGCGGATCGGGGTGAGGATTAAATTCTATGGAAGGCCGCTTTTGGCCCAGAGCGTGTAAAAAC
>NZ_AROI01000007.1 GCF_000410875.1 Halopseudomonas pelagia CL-AP6 | reverse complement strand
ACAGAAAATGGTTATCGAAGCGGGTAGCGAACTCACGCTAAAAGCCAACGGCAGCTTTATCAAGATCGATGCCAGTGGTGTGACCGTAGTAGGACCGACGATTCGGCAAAATGCGGGTGGCTCGCCGGGTAGTGGGTCTGGCGCAGCGCCGCTGCTACCGGGGGATGTGTTGGCAGCGGATACTGATGTCGCAGGCAAGCCCTTGCTAGCAGCACAAAAACAGGCTCTTCGGCGTGCAGCGATAACGGCGCAGCCGGTATGTGAAGTCTGTGAGCAGGGGAAATAGGTCGGCATGGCAACTATAAAACAGAGCTATCTGCTCCTCGACGGCGCTCAGATCGACAACGTCCGAAAACGCATATACGAACTGGAGCCAGCCCCCGAATTCCATCTGCTCTATCAGCAAACACGTTATGCGGAGTTGGCTGATGTGGGCCCTGTGTTGGTGCGCGCTGAGCCGAGTAGCGCACTACTCAGTGAATTCAAGTCACTCTGGGAAGCCAGTGCTGGGATTGCTCTTGATTCCTCCATGCCGGAATCCAATCTCGTCAGTCATTTACGCAGCCTAATCCACCTGCGTAGCAACGCAGACGTGGTATTGCTGTTCCGCTATTACGATCCTCGTATCCTCAGAACATGGTTGGCTAGCCTGGGTGAGGCAGAGCGTGCTCGCATCATGGGTCCCGTTGCCAATATCCATTTGCGCCCGTCTGCAACCGAGCCAGTACAGACTTACCACAATCCAACCCTTACCCAGGGTCAGGTATATGACGAAAGGCCATGGTTACGGCTGGACAGCGATCAGTTGGCCTTGCTCAACGCCGCCAGGCAGCAGTGCTTTGACCAGCGTTTAATCGAGCATGTGAACCAGTGGTTTCCAACCTGCCTGGCCAGTGCTGACGAGCAGGAGCGACAAGCATGGGCGGCACAGTGCCGAAGCCGCGCTGCTGAGTATGGCTACAGCTCAGCCAATGAAGTGGCCCGCTGGGCCGGCTGTGTTGCGCTGCTTGGTACTCATTTTCCGGAGGCTGCGGAACATGAAGTCTTTCGCACCCTGCTCTCTCAGCCACAGGCCACCCCCATGCAGCGGCTGGATAAGGTAATGATGGAAATTCAGCGGCAACTGCTGACCCAAGACAAGGAACCCGTCGCGTGAGCACCAACAATCAGCAACAATCCGTAGCGCTTGCACAAGCAGATCAATCTGCGCAGCAGAACTTCGAGCAACAATCCATAGACAGCCCGGTGGCTCCCTGCCCGGCGACGCAGGATGAGATATTCATTCTACCCTCACGCTATGCGTTGTCAGAGCAGATTGCTGAGCATGAGTGTGTTCAGCCTGGCGTCACGCCCCAGAGTCACCCGATTGCGCTGCGTCGCTTGCGTCCCGGCTACTTGTATCTCTGGCACGGCGACGGCCCGCTGCGGCGCTTCGGCATAGCCAAGGACGGCTTGCTGGAAGAGCAAGGTTTGGGCGATCCGAAGATTGAACTCGAACAGGGCAACCAGGCTGGACTAATACTCAACAAGCAACACTCAGCGTGGCTTATGTACGCCGAGATACCACTTCTTGAGGCCACATGCGAAGAGTTAACCAACTTTGCGGCTGAACGCAGCAAGCGCATGCGTTTGATCCCCATGCCCCAAATCGCCACCTCGCTGGAAACCACCCACTGTCCGGCCCTGGACCAGGCGGAGGTGGTGGTTGCTGAGTTCATGCCGGAGGTGCGTGATCAGTCACTGGCTCAGGACTACCATCAAAATGGTGACAAATACCGGGGTGGAGTAGAGACCCTGGGCCAACAGATGATGTCTGACCCCAACCCGGTACGCGTCCAAGCGTACGTCGATGCAAGCACATGGCTGCATGAACGCGAACAGGCCGCACACAGGCACCCTGATGCCGCAGATTTTCCTCCGGGCTATTGGAGTAGCGTGGAATGGGATGTGCCCGCGACCGACAGCTGGGTTGCAAAAGCGAAATCCGAAGCAGGAGCATTGCACGGGGTATTTGCGACTCTGAATGACGAGTTGGGGGTGTTGCGAGACATCAATCATGAACAGGAATATGTAGAAGCCCGCCACGAAAGCTGGATCGCCGACAACAACCTGCGTCAAAACGTCGGTAGTTTTATTCGCAGCCTGATCACCGAAGACGGCGCCGAAGTAGCCAACCTGCTCAACTATCGTTATCGAGAACACGATATTGAGCTTACCGCCGCCCAAAGCGAGAGCATTCTGCAGAGCCAGAGCCGCTTGGAGGAGCTGCTTAAGGAGGAAACGCGAATTAATCATGAGCGTGGTCGTGAATACGGGCACCGGGAAGCAGATGCACTGCTGACCGACGTACATGCCGAGGTCGCAGCCGCAACCGCGCCCGTGCGCGAAATGCTGCCGCCCGAGCTGTACAGCGAGGTCGAACAAGTAGTGCGCGCATACCGCAGGGAAAAGGCCACCAACCTGTCTGGTGATCGGGCCAGTGCCGAGGTTGCAAGGCATGTCGATCTGGACCGTATGAATACTTGGCTGGACCTAGAAGCACCCGCACACTATCAGCAAGTGAACGATCGCCACCAAGTTCTATATGCAGATCGAGCCCGGTTTTTGCCCCTTCATGGGGCCGGGACCTGGTTTGTGGACTATAGCGAACCCGACCATCAACGCTGGCTCGATGAGCTGGCCGCGGCCTGCCTCAGCGCTCAGTGTACCCGGCAACAGGGCGTTGAGCAGTTCACTGGTTACGTACGCTCCGACGATGCTGGCAGCCTGCGTTTGGTATTCTATGCTTGGAGCCCCTCTCTCGAGGCTGCAGTCAACAGCACCAACCGTTTAAACGAATTAGTGGCTGCGCTTAATCTCGATAACTTGGCCAATACTCGTGATGCGTTGAGCCATACTTTGGATGAGGCTGCTCTGCGGGGTCTTGAGCGACTTGCCGGCGAGGTCGACGGGTACTGGGCCACCACCGTATCTCGCCTAGGTGCAGCACTGCTCGCCCTGAGGCCCGAATCTACCCAGGCCGGGCAATGGATGAGCCTGATGGCAGTAGTACGCTTCGGCCACGACTCGCGCCTGATGCGCGTACTGGAAAACGGCGTAACGGTCTGGCGGCTGGCGGGCGAAAAAGCGGACGCCCTGAGCCAGTGGACTCGCACTACAGCGCAGGCCATTCGCAATGGCAATGCTGCCAGTATTCTACAGGCGCCAATCGTCAGAAATAGCGGGGGCCTGCTGCCGTTGGCAGCACTGTTGCTCAACGCCCTCAATGCCAGCAACTATGCCAGCCAGTCTAATCTGCTTGAAGAAGAAGGCGATCAGCGCCGCGCTGAGCGGCTGTCTGCGGCCCTTTTCACTGCTGCGGCGCTGGTAGCGGTGGTTCAGAACTGGATGATTATTGGTAAAGGGGCGAATGAAGTAGTTCTATCTAGGGCTATTGCTCCGACACTGACCTTGTTCGGCGGAATAGTGGGAGGGCTTTCTTTATTTGCGGCGCTCAATGAGCTGGATTCCTTGAAGGTGCAAATCGAAAACGCTCAAGATCACATCGATCCGTGGTTGGACATTCGTCGCTTGGCTGTCACCGGGCAAGTAGCGGTTTACGGAGCGCAAGGGCTGCTAGGGCTAGCCCTTACCGGAATGCGGCTAGCCAACCAAATCGACACTGCGACTGCCGTCCGACGCTTCAGGCTGAGCATGGGGCCGCTCAATCTATTGCTGCTGGGGCTAGGCAGCCTCTATATTTACGCTTGGTCGCGTCAAGCCACGCCCTTGCAAAACTACCTGGCTGGATGCTGCTGGTCGCGCGAGCGAGCCTCAAGGCAGGAAAAACTAGCGCCGCAAACCCAGCTTGCCGAATTCGAGCAATTGCTCGCGCTACTCTATCAGCCGCGACTGGGCATGCAGACGATCAGTTTAAGAGTTCCCGGCTGGATGGGCGATACCGTGAAGAGGAACGGTATCACTAGCCTGACTATTGATCTGCCGGGGGCTGACCCCAATGGTGTATTGCTTGAGTTGACACTACGTGGCAACCCCAACCCACCTGCCCTCGAATTCTTTGGAAAAGAGAATCTGGGTGTGCCAACCGATCTGGGCACCACATGGCTCAAGGACAGCCGTTGCACCTGGATACCGGCGACAGAGGGGCAGGGCTTGCGTCTAACGGGCGATTTTAACCGGCCGCTCACCCGCGCTTCGCTTCGGCTGCGCTATCATAGTCCAGTCGCCCTGCTAGCTGGTATGGAAACATTGATCGGCGGGCCTCGAGGAGTTGCTTACGCTCTAGGACCAGACGGACTATTCACCGACGGCACGATAGTCGAACTTCGTTCGGGTGACCCTACCCCGGAACTGGATCTCGCCACGGCCGTGCGCTTGGACGGCACACAGTACTTGCAACCTAAGGATTAAGTGCATGAACAAGCTACAAGCCGGCAGTACTCGCAAAGGAGTGTTTTCCCGAGACGATTATTTAGCGCCGCCGCATATCCCCACCGGCCAGTCGCCCAAAGATGTCCTCAACGTCATCTGGCGCAAAAACAAAGTGTTCCTTGATATCGGTGACTACAGCATTGGTTCGTTTGTGATGATTGCGTGGCCTCTTATCCTGCTCTGTCTATGGCTGATGCCTCCGTTTGGTTCTGAAGCATTTCATGGGATGTACTGGTATGCCTTTTTCTGTTTTGTAATTTTCCCTGTACTAATGCTCTTTTACATCATGTCCCAACCCGCTCCTCTCCCAACACGCTTCAACCGCCAACGCCGAGAAGTCTGCGTGCCGCAAAAGGACGGCAGTTACTGGATAGTCCCTTGGGAGCAGGTCGAGGCGCAGGCTGTTGCAGTGAACAGCATCGGCCAGCATGGCAAAACCACGCAGGGGATGTTGGTGATTGGATTTACAAACCCTGACCCGGGTGCAAAAGAGGAAAACAAGCACTACAGCATTGGTTTCAGTTGCGGCGGCGGAACCACGGCCATGCGCTTATGGGAGTGCATGCGTAGCTTTATGGAAGTCAGTCCAGAGGCAGTTGCCGACAATACAGGAAGGTTTCATCGACCCAGGGGTGTATGGGCAACCTACATTGACGATGTTATCGAAGCAGCAAGGCGCAAAGGTTGGTTCAAGGCGTTATTGTGGGAGGGGGCCTGCGGTCTGATTTTATTCAACACTCCGCTCATTGACCTGGTGGAAAGAATAAAGCTTTCGCCCCCACCCGATCTGACCGACCCTGCCATTATCGAATGGTCCAAACCTCTCCCGCCCGAGCAGTGGGCCAAGCGTTCCCCAGAGCTGGAACAAGCCATTATTCAGCGTGAAGCGGACTTGGCAATAGAGCCAGAAAGGGCGTGACGCAGCCTCAAGTTGTTGCCAGTCGGAAGGGCACCACATCCCGAGCGGGTGAGGTAAAAAAAGGTTTTTTGTGGAAGCAAGAATACCTCTCCCCACTACCTATTCCTACCGGCGAGCCTGCGTCCGATGTGTTAAATCTTATATGGCGCAAGAATGATACGTACATGGATGTTGGAAGTCTTTCCTTGGCAGGTGCATGGGCAACTTACCATTTACTTTCAATCATTATTTTGTCTCTGATAATTTACCCAATGGCCACGGGACTCCATTTGCTTGCTTTAATGATCTTCCTCGGGGGGGGAGTATTAATGGGGTTTCTGTGGATTGTTTTTATCAGACTCTATCTCCGCCCACTCCCCCCCCCTTTGCGTTTTCACCGCCATCGCAGAGAAGTTCGCATCACCACCCCCGATGGTGAGGAGTGGACAGTACCCTGGGAGCGTGTTCATGCCATCGCTCCAAGCGCAACCATGGTCGGCCAATTCGGTGCGGCTCAAATGGGTGGGCTGATACTGTGGTTTCCATACGCGCACGAGATTAATGCTCCTTACCATGAGGATAAAGAGGGGTGGCTGATGATGGTGAGCCCAGGGCCGGGTATCGCCGCAATGCGACAATGGGAGTGCATTCGCAGTTTTATGGAAAGTGGCCCACAGGCTGTTCCTGAGCCTCTCAAGGACCTTCGGGACAAAAGCATAAAAGATATATTCATTGAGACGTTTAACAAAACACGTGAGAAACGCGGCCTAACTTTTGCGCTTTTATGGGAGGTGGGTGTCGGCTGTGTGTTGTTTAATGCTATGTAGTGGTCAACTGATTCCGGACAGTGGATAAAGTTTTTCCTCTGCCTTTGCAGGAGCCAGGCCATCATTGAATTGATGTGGTCTCAGCCAGTTGTAGCGTGTCATTAGGTAATAACTGATGTCTCGTTGTGCTTGGTTGAACGTGGTGTATCCGGTGCTTGGTATCCATTCTGACTTCAAGCTGCGGAACAGCCTTTCCATGGGCGCGTTGTCCCAGCAGTTGCCCCGTCGGCTCATGCTTTGCCTCATACGGTAGCGCCATAACCGTTGCCTGAATTTGCGGCTGACATACTGGCTTCCCTGGTCCGAGTGGAACATCACATTCTGAGGCCGGCCTCGCTGTTCATAAGCCATATCCAGCGCTCTTATGACCAGCTCTGCATTTGGGTGACTCGATAGCGCCCAGCCCACAACACGACGGCTAAACAGGTCCAAGACGACAGCAAGATAACACCAGCGTCCTTGAGCCCAAATATAGGTAATGTCGCCACACCAGGCTTGGTTAGGCGCTTGCACAGCAAACTCCCTGTTCAGATGATTCGGGATATCCAGTCGCTCGACAGTGGCCGACTTGTACGCATGACGCCCTGGCTGCTTGGATACCAGCCCGAGAGCGCGCATGAGACTTCGGACCTTGAACCGGCCGATTTGATACCCTTCTTCGCGCATCGATCCCATGATTGTTCTGCTACCCGCAGAGCTCCGGCTCTCGTTAAACAGCTGATTTACCTTACTGCGCAGCATCAATTTCTCGGGATCAATTTGCTTCCGGCGACGCCGGGAATCGTAGTAGCTGGATCGGGAGATGCCGAACGCTTCACAGACCAGTTCAACAGGCTCATGCTCACTTAACCGGTCTATCAGCGCGAACGATCGAGCTCGTCCGCCATCAAGAGAGCAGTAGCCTTTTTTAATATCGCTTTCTCCCGTTCAAGCCGATTGATCCGGGCTTCGAGCTCCTGAATCTTCTGTTGCTCTGGGGTTAAAGCTTTACCCTTGGGCGTACCGCCGTCACGTTCGGTTCGTAACTGGTCGACCCAGCGTCGTAGTGCTGTTTCTCCAATCCCCAGCGACTTGCTTGCCTCTATGACCGAGTATCCCTGGTCTAGAACCAGCAACGCTGCATCATGTTTGAACTCGGTTGAAAATGTACGACGTTGTCTTGTCATGGAACACCTCAGCTATGGCGGTAAATTTACCACCCATTTCGGTGTCCGGGATTAGTAGACCACTACATCACCCCCCCCCCCGAGCTGACCGATCCCGCCATTGTCGAATGGTCAAAACCTCTTCCGCCCGAACAGTGCGGCCAAGCGTTCCCCAGAACTGGAACAAGCGATTGCTAAGCGTGAAGCCGATCTGGCGCATGGGCTCGAAACAGCATAACTCAGTCTGCCGCCGACATCAGCCGCAAGGGCATGACCTCCCGCGCCCGGGAGGTGAAAAAATGCTTTTTGTGGAAGCAGGAAAACCTCAAAACAGCTATGGCTGACTACCTAGTTGAATTTGAAGGGTGAGTGTCAAAACGGTACAAGTGCAGCAAATGCAACTGGCTCCCCCAGATCAAAACCAAACCTCCCCCGCTACACAACGCTGCACCTCCCCACCCACCCAAATATCACCATCAATTTCCTCGATATGCACCCTGCCCCGCCGTCCGATCACCGTGCCCTGACTAGAAACATAGCGCTGCGGCAGTTTACCGCCCGCGACCAACCACTGCGCCAGACTGGCGTTCAGGCTGCCGGTTACCGGATCCTCGGCGTACTCATCGCCCATAAAAGCGCGCACTTCGACATCAGCCTCAGCGCCAACGTCGTTCCAAGGGGCAACCACGCCGACGTTCAAGCCATTGAGCGCAGGGTAATCCGGACGGATGGCGAGCACCTCTTCTCGGGAGGACAGCAGCACCGCGACCCAGCCTGGCCCGTTGTCCACCCAGTTGCTGTCCAGCACGCTTTCCAACGAAATACCCAAACCTGTGGCAATCTGTTTGAGCGTTGCATCGTCCACCTTGCCACTACGCATTAACGGTGGCGCGGCGAAAGCCAGGCGAGCGCCGTCGCGACGGATGCGTACCAGCCCTGCACCACACTCCTGTACAACTTCCTTGCCCTGAGGAAGTCCGCCGTTGTCCAGCCAGACATGGCAACTACCCAAGGTGGGATGACCGGCAAAGGGTAGCTCCCGCCGTGGGGTGAAGATCCTGACGCGGTAGTCGGCGTCAGGAGATGTTGGGCGTAGCAGAAAAGTGGTTTCGCTAAGATTGGTCCAGCGGGCGAATGCAGCCATCTGCTCGTCAGTCAGCGCGTCCGCGTTACTGACTACCGCCAAGGCATTACCCTGCAACGGCCTTTCGGCAAATACATCGACCTGTTGAAATGATAACGAGACTGGCATGCATGGCTACTCGATGCAGTTAATGGATGGTCATGGTAGTCAGGAAGGAACCAAGGAGTACAGGTACAGATCGTCAATAGATAAGCACCACAGACCATCCTGCCCTGCGCTACCGGCAGCGCAGAGCAGAGCAGAGCAGACTCAGCCGATACCGCTGAATCAGAAGCGGTAACTCACGCTCAGCTTGGCGTTACGGCCCTGTGAGTAGGCGTTGTCACCAGACAGCGCCGGGCGATAAAAGCGGTTCAGCACGTTGTCTACGGTCAGGTTGGCGCTGACATTCTTGAGCGCACCACGCTGCGGCGCCCAATCGGCGAACAGCCGGTGAACGTCGTAACTGTCGTTGCCGTAGTGGTTCCAGTAGACCTCGCCGCTACCATCGTACAAGTCGCTAGGCAGACGATCCGACTTGCGTACGAACTCGCCCTGCCAGCCCAGGTTCACGTCAATCTGCGGGATCTTTACACCCAACATCGCGACCCATTTGACCGGCTGAATATCCCGCGCCCATACATCCTTTGCCCAAGGGTTACTGTAGGCACCCTTGTGTCTACCCTCCATCCAGGAGTAGGACAGACTGGCGAAGAGACGACGATTATCATAGAAACTTTCCACTTCAAAACCGCGAATGGTCGCGCCTTCCAGATTGCGATAGTTGGACAGCGGCAGTAGATCGCCACAGTTGTCGGCAATCGAACCACCATTCTCGGCTTGCGCTGCGCAGGCTACCGAACGGAACTTGAAGATCTCATCTTCGATCTTGTTATGGTACGCCGTGGCCCTGACCTGCAGGTTGTCACCACTGACGATTAACTCGGGCAGACTGACGACTGCACCGGCCCGCAGCCCACGAATCTTTTCGGCATCCAGATCACGACTCGTACCGCCAAAGGTGGAGCTACTCTGCACTTCATACTGTTCATCCAGTACTGGCGCGCGCCAGGTTTTGGCGTAATCGAAGAACAGCCCAAGTTGATCGGTTGCGTGCCAGAACACCGCCAGCCGCGGTGACCAGCCAGAGTAGGTCTGTGCACGATAATCATGATTCATATCCGGATTGTTGTAACGCTCGGCCAGATTGCGCTCACCCTGATTACGCACATGATCGAAACGCAGCGACGGCGTAATAGTCACGTCACCCAGGGTGATAGCGTCCTGCACATAGGCGCTGCGCGTTTCCTGCTCACCGGCGGGCATGAAATGCGGTTGATACCAACCATAGTTGTACTCAGGGTTGCTGTCGAAGGTCGGCAAATACATGATTACATCACGGGTATGTTCGCGCCACTGCGCGCCGACGGTCACTTCGTGCTCCAGCGGACCAGTATTAAACAGGCTGATATTGCGCGCCTCCAGCACCTTGTCGCGGTATTCGGTGTTGATGTACTTACCGCCGGTGGTGGAGCTATAACTGGCGTCGTCATCACGCGTATCGGTCTGTTCGGTATCGGACAGCGAATAAGTGATTTCCAGGTCAATCAGCGGGTTGTCGGTGGGCTGAAACTGATACTTACCAGCCCAGGTGGTATCCACCAGCTCACGGTTCGACAGCAAGCGGTTCATCGCCGCTTCCAGGCTGCCGTAACGATCAATCGACCACTTGCTGGGCACCAGAAAGGTCACCGCACTGAAAGACGAACGCAGCTCACTCTTGGTGCGGCTGTAGGTCAGTCCGAAGCTGTGTTCCAGCGTAGGATGGAAATTGCCCTTGATCAGCACCGAGTCCTGATCCTGGGCGGTAAAGGGGTAGCGCTTGGGATAGAGATAGCCCTCATCCTGATCGATGTGGCCTGCCAGCTTGATATCGTTGCTGTCACGCTGACTGAGATAGATCAGACCATCCAGACGAGCGTCATCGGTGCGGCCATAAACGGCGCCACTGTATGTCTGCTGCTGATCGTTGCTCTGGTAACCGTACTTGACCAAGGCGCCCGTGTTGCGACCCTCTTCCAACATATCGGCGGCGTCACGGGTCTCCATGTGTACCGTGCCGCCAAAACCACCGTTGCCGCTGAACACCGAGTGCGGCCCCTTCTCCACCTCGATGCTTTTGATCAGCTCCGGCTCAATAAAAATGGTGCCTTGCTGGTAGCGCTCAAAACCGCTTTTCTGTGCACCATCCAGGGTGAAAGGCACATCTTCTGCGTCCCCTAACCCCCAAATATTCAACGTCTGGCCACCGGGCTTGACCGAACCGCCCATATTGACGCCAGGCAGGGTCTGCAACAATGCAGGCACATTGTTGGCCTGCTGCCGCTCAATGTCTGTCCGCGTCAGAGTGGATCGGCCTACGTTGCTCGAATTGACCTGTGAACCGTTGCCCACTACGGTCAGCGCCTGCAGGGTAATGCCATTGCCGCCCTCTGCCAACGGACGAATAACGTAACCCTGTGCAGATGGCACCATTTCAAAGCCAGAGCCCTGCAGCAGCAGGCGTAGCGCATCAACCGGTTCATACTCCCCCGCGAGCGCTGGCGCTTGTACCTGACGGATCAGCGACCCGTCGAACAACACCTGCATACCACTTTGCCGCGCCAACTCAGTTAGCGAGGCGGCGAGTGGCTGAGCCGGTAGACTCAAGGCAACCGGCGCCGCCTGCAGGCTGCCACTGACCAGCAGCCCGGCCAGCGCCAGACGGGATAAACTAAATCGGGTATTGCGAATGCTCATCGTGCTCTCCTGATGCCATGCTCAATTGCTTACATCCAGAGAACGCAACAGAACGAGAAAGCCACACCTCCTAAATGAAAAATATTTTCATTTAGATTTGACTGTGTAAGGAACAGGGGTCACAACGCGTTAACAGACACACTGCCATCCTCGGCCGTATCCACACGGACCGGCAACAGCAACGGCAGTGATGTCAGAAAATCTTGCGGCTGATAGATATCCAGGCTGCCAGAGAGCTTGCGCTCAGCCAGATTCGCATCAGTGAGTTCAACCGGCTTACCCAGATAGCGCGACAGTTCCTGCAGCAATTGAGCCAGTGAACGTTCGTGGAAGATCAGTTGACCATTACGCCAACTGGCCACTCCGTCGGGCGCAACGCGGCTGATCTGCTGCTGGCCATGCAAATAGTCCGCCTGTACCACTTCGCCGGTGGACAACAGCACCGGCGGCATACTGGCAGCACCAGCATCTACTAAGACCTTACCCTGCTCTACTGCCACATTGAGCACATCCTCGCTCAGCCGAACGTTGAAACGCGTACCCACCACTCTGACTCGACCGGCGCCCGCCTGAATCAGGAACGGACGCCGCGCATCAGTTGCCACCGAAAAAAACGCCTCGCCTTCCAACAGCGTCACCTCGCGACTATCTTCAAAATAACGCACCTCGACGCGCGAGCCCATATTCAGGGTGACATGGCTGCCATCGGCGAGCGCAAGCTCGTGCAACTGCCCTGGATCTGCCTGCGCCGCCAATTCCAACTGCGGCCGTTCAACCAGCAGCACAAATGACAGCAGCCCAACCAGCAGCAATACGCTGGCGGCCATGGCGAGCAGCTTATGCGGCCAGTGCTGCTGCAGCGGCACCACCGCAGCCCGCCGAGAAGATGGCACTGCAGCATGGGGCGACTCAATCAGGTTCATGTCATCCCACAGCAGTTCGAGATCAGAAAAGGCCTGGGCGTGAGCTGTATCAGCCTTCAGCCAATGCTGGAATTGCACCTCGTCAGACTCGGTGAAGCGCTCGCCACAACGGCGGGCAAACCAGTCTGCAGCTTGCTCATCAATGTCAATCCGGGGCCGTTCAACGCTGTGTAGCATGCTCAGCTCCCTGGTGAAGTCGGGACTGCGCATGGCGCTTGCAGTGCAGCATTGCCAGCGCAATGTGCTTTTCCACCATGCTCAATGAAATCCCCATCTGCCGAGCCACCGCCGCCTGCGACAAGCCGTCGAACTTGTGCAGCACAAAAGCCTGTTTACGTTTAGGAGGCAGATTTTCCAATGCCTCAGCAAGCATATGCAAGCGTTGCTGCTGCTCTACCATCGCCAGCGGCCCCTCTGTCTGTAGTGCATCATCCAACTCTGCTTCATGCTCATCCAGCTCTACCAGACCGCTGCCACCACGCACTTGCTGGCGACGCCAGTGATCTACCATGAGATTGCGTGCAATGCGAAACAACAATGGGCGGGACTGCTGCACTGGCGTTGACGTGGCGCTGTCCAGCCAACGGACGAACACGTCCTGCGCCAGATCATCGGCGTCGGCTGCATTGTTCATGCGCTTGCCCAAAAAGCGCCGTAGCTCGGACCTCAGTCCGTTGAAATCAGACGCGCCAAGCGGCCCAGACCTATCAGTCACAGACGACCTACCAACAGTACAGGGGTATGGCTGGACACAAGAACCTCCGACAACGCACAGCCTGATCGACCATGCACGGAAACAAGAACAAACAACAAAACGGAATAGTTATCATTATCGCAATAACTCTCGCCGTGCTGTCAAGTACCAACCTTCCGCCAGCGCAGGGATTGACAGACAGCGCATGATCGCCCAGCATAAATAGTAACGATTCTCATTTGCTAGTTCTACCACGGACCCGTTACCCATGACCGCTCGCGACCCCTCTGTACAGCAGCAAATGGATATGCTCTACCGCGAGCATCACAGCTGGCTGTCCGGTTTTTTACAGCGACGCCTCGGCTGCTCCCACAGCGCTGCCGATCTGGTACAAGATACCTACCTACGTCTGCTAACCAGCGGCAAGCTGCCTCCTCTCGATAACTCGCGGGGCTATATGACGCGCATCGCCAAGGGATTGATGATCGACCTCTACCGGCGACGGCGAATTGAGAATGCCTACCTTGAAGAGCTGGGGCACCAGCCCGAAGCCGTACATCCCTCGCCGGAAACACATGCACAGACCGTTGAGGCCTTGATAACTATCGACCGTCTGCTGCACGGCCTACCGATCAATGTGCGCCGCGCCCTGCTGATGCGGCGTCTGGATGGCCTCAGCTACCGCGAGATTGCTGAGCAGTTGGGTGTTTCCGTGTCCTCGGTAGAAAAGTACGTTGCCTGCGCACTACAAGCCTGTCTGCTGGCAGCGCTGGAGATGGAGCAGTGAAGGGCGCCCGACGACTATCTGCCGAGCAGATCAGGCAGGCGGCTATCTGGATGGCGCGACTATGGTCCGATAATGCTACGGAGCAGGACCGCCGTGCCTGTGCTCAATGGCGCGAAGCCGACCCGGCGCATGAATATGCCTGGCAGCAATTGCAGCAGTTGCAAACCCGCTTCGATGGCGTACCCGCCGACAGTGCCAGTCGCATTCTCGCTCGCCGTACCGACCTGTCACGACGGCAAGTACTTGCCCTCGCCGGGCTAGTCTGCGGCGGTGCCGGGCTCGCTGCAATGGGCAGCCGAGATCAGTGGCAACCACTCACCGCCGATGAGCGCACTGCCACTGGTGAAATCCGCCAGCTGCAGTTAGCTGACGGTACCCGCCTGTTCCTCAATACCGCGACCAGCCTGGATATCTATCCTGGCGCCAGCGGACAAGAGCTGCACTTGCTGCAGGGCGAGCTACTGGTCGATAGCAGCAGCAACTCCCGCCCCTTGCTACTACGCTGCCGTGATGGTGCGATCAGACCAATAAGCGCGCGCTTCAGCTTACGGCAGTATGACCAAGACACAGAGCTGGCAGTGTTTCGAGGCAGTGCCCGCGTTGAACCTCTGCGAGCAACCGGCGTCGGCACCAGCCTCAGCGCCGGTGAAGCCAGCCGCTTTTCCCGCCACCTGATTCAGGCACCGCAGCGCGCCGATCTCAACAGGCAAGCTTGGACCGAAGGCAAACTGGTGGCCGAACGCTTGCCGCTGACCCGCTTTATCGCCGAACTGGATCGCTACCGCGCAGGTATCTTGCGTATTGATCCGGCGTTGGCGTCGCTGCAGATCACTGGTGTGTTTTCTCTGCACGATACCGACGCCACCTTGGCTCGCCTGCCGCAGGCGCTGCCGGTTCGGGTTCGCTACTTCAGCCGCTACTGGGTCAGCATCGAAGCGGTCTGAGCCCTTAGCAAAGCTTAAATACAAATATTTCGCATTCGCATTATGGTTTTTGGTCTCTCGTTCGGTGTACAGGGAAACACTACCAACACAACGAGATAGGGAAACCCATGCCACGCGGTTTTGCATTACGCCACACATCTCTGGCGCTAGCCCTGCACCTGGGCCTTGGCCTCGGTGCCGTTACCATACCCACGACGGTTCATGCCCAGAGCACGGCCATCCGGTCATTCGACATTCCCGCCGGCGGTCTGGATCAAGTGCTCAACCGGTTCGCATTGGAAGCCGACATCGAGCTTTACCTAGATGCTGCACTCACCAATGGCCTGCAAAGCACTGGCCTGCAGGGCCGGTTCAGCGTCGACCAGGGGCTCGACACCCTGCTCGCCAACAGCGGGCTCAGAGCGCAGCGCCAGGCCGACGATGCCTGGCGGCTGTACCGCCCGCAGACCGACGCCAGCACCATTCAACTGGCGCCGCTGAATGTGCAGGGCACCGCGCTGTACCGGCCCAGCCGTGACGAAGCTGGCTACGACGCGATCTATGACGAAAACATCTCCAGCGTCTACTCCGGCAAGCAGCAGATCGAGCGCTACAAGGGCACTAACCCAGCGGACGTATTCAAGGGCATGCTCAACGTCTACACCGGAGACGCCCGCAACAGCGGCGCACTCGACCCCAACATTCGCGGCATCCAGGGGCCAGGCCGGGTGCCACTGACCATCGACGGTACCGAACAGGCCATGTCGGTCTGGCGCGGCTACAACGGCGCGTCCAACCGCAGCTACATCGACCCCAACCTGATCGGCGGCATCAAGGTCATCAAGGGGCCGAACATCGAACGCAACGTCAACAGCTCGGTGGGCGGTGCCGTGGTTGCCAGCACCATCGATGTGGATGACATTCTCGCCGCAGGCGACAGCTTCGGCGGCGAGTTCAAGCTGGAGGCCGGCAACAACACCACCTCGCCGCGCATCCCAAAGCTGCGCAGCGGCGAAAATTACTATGACGTACCCGGCTTCCCGATGAATCCGAGCGTGCCCAGCAGCGATCCGACCCTGCGCATCAACCTCAAGAGCAGCAGCGACGACAAAGTGCTCTCCACCAACGACCACGCCTACCGACTAGCGCTCGGCACCCGGCAGGAGAAGTTCGAGCTGCTGGGCGCCTACGCCTTCCGCGAACACGGCAACTACTTCTCCGGCAAGAACGGCGCCGGCTACTACTCGCAGGAAGACACCGGCTCGCGGGTGCAGGAATACTCGCAGACCATGGCCCTGGATTTCCACCCCGGTGATGAGGTGCCCAATACCTCCAGCAAGATGGAGTCCTGGTTGTTCAAGGCGCGCTGGAAGTTCGACGACAATCACAACCTGACCTTCGGCTACCGCGACACCGACAGCCTGTATGGCGAGATTTTGCCCACCCGACTGGCCAATGCCGACGAGAAGGGCGCCGTGCAGTGGCCCCTCAGCCATGTTGATGCCAAAGCCTATAACATGGAATACCAGTACAACCCGGACAACCGCTGGATAGATCTCTACGCCAACCTCTGGACCACCCGCACCGAAAGCGACACCTACAGCGCCGGCGGCTTCCCCAACTACGCCACCTGGACTGACCCCGTTCTGCGCAATACCGCCGTGGCCAACGCCGACCAGAATCGCACGGGCCTGACACTAAGCAACCAGTTGCAACTGGCCAGCAGCCTGGACCTGACCCTGGGCGGTAGCTATCAGCACGAAAAGCTGCGCTCAGGCGACGAATACGGCGGCGTGGATGATGGCTGGCGCATGTTTCCGCGTGCCGGCCGCCGCGAAGAGCGCGAGTTCAATTTCAACTTCGACTGGCGCCCCACCGACTTTCTCACCCTGGACCTGGGCATGCGCTACTCCTCGTTCTGGGCCAAGGATGACTTTCTTGCCGAGCAGCAGGCGGCAGGCAACCTGATCAGCACCAATGCCATTACTAGCCGCAACGCTACCTACCGCACTACAGAGAGCTACACCGAAGAGGAAATGACTACCCGGAGGGAAGATACAGCCAATGTGCTGCGGGACACATGGGGGTTCTCCGAGGAGCAGATTGCGGAAGCAATCGCCAACCTGAGCACCACCTATACCGCAACTCACAGGGTCGACTGGCTGCCTGACAGCAAAGGTCGCTACAGTCGCGATACCAACGCTTGCCTGAACGGCACGCTGGATAGTGTCGACAATCTGACCGGCGACTGCACTATCGGAACCGGCACCACCAGCGCCATCGCCACTCCCGCTAAAACCCGCCACGGTCACGGCTGGACCCCAGTTGCCTCTGCCGCCCTGCGCGTAACCGACAACAGCCGTGTGTACCTGCGCTACAGCGAGGCCTTACGTTACCCCAGCATGTTCGAGAGCACCATCGGTTTCTCCGCCTCGCTCAATCCCTTCTACACCCTGGAACCAGAGCACGCCTTCAACTACGAGGTCGGGTACGTGCACAACCTGACCGAGCTGCTCAACCCCGAACGCTTTGCGGATATCAAACTGGCCTACTACCAGCACCGCACCAAGAACCTGATCGAGCGCAGCAACAATTTCATGTTTTACAACATAGAACAACAGACCCTGCGTGGCATCGAGCTGCAGACTCGTTACGACAACGGCGGCTTTTTCGGCGACCTGAGCCTGGCCTACAATCTGGAAAACGAAGTCTGCGACAAGAATTCCGCCGTGCTGGCAGATCCTCGCTTTGGCTCGGTACCCGACTGTGTCGAGAACGGCTTTATGGGCGGTTATCTGATTGCCCATGCTATTCCCCGCTACTCCGCCAACCTCAATATTGGCGGTCGGCTGTTCAATGACAAGCTCGAACTGGGTAGCCGTGCGACCTATTTCAGCAAACACGAAAACAGCGATCTGGACGACTACAAGGCTAACGCCGAAACCAACCTGTTGGCGATCTACAACCTGCCGCTGTCCTGGGGCAGCGTCACCACCTACGACGCCTACGTCAGCTACCAGCCCCGTGACGACCTTACCCTGGAGCTGGTCGGCAGCAACCTCACCGACGAGTACTACATAGACCCGACCTCGCGTTCTGCGGTCGCGGCCCCCGGCCGCGCGCTGAAACTGAGCCTGACGGCGCAGTTCTGATCAACCCCACAACCAGGAGGTGCACTACCAGAAAAAGCAAGCGGAACACCCCAGCAAGCGCAGTACTACTCACACATCAAACATGAAGGTGATTCACATGAAAGCAATCTATCTGTCTGTTCTGGCCACCAGCCTGTTGAGTGTCAGTGCCCTGTCCCAGGCCGACATTGTTGGCACTGAAAGCTACAATACCTACGTAGAGGTTGGCGAATCTACCGTTAATGCAGGACCTCACAATGATGAACTTCCGGGTATCGGCGTTTACACCATTGGTTTAAGCGACAAAGTTGATTTCGCCGGCCTCAGCCTCTACAGCAGCGTCAGCAACGGTGTCTACACTCTGAGTTCACCAATCGACATCGACGAACCGGATCACAGCGGCATGGGCGTATTCAACTTCGCCCAGGTTAGCGGTGCCAATGTCTACTTTGGCGAGTGGTCACAAACCGGTACCAGCAGTGACAGCAGCCGCACCGTGTATTACGTCGGCGATGATACTGGCACCAGCGTACCCACCAGCGGCACGGCTACCTATAGCGTCAACGGCATCAATGAATACTCCGGCAGCAATCTGATGAGCGGCACCTTTACCGCCAACTTCGCTACCAACAGCCTGTCGGGCAGCCTGGCCAACAGCGGTTTGGCGGTCAATATCGGCAGCGCCAGCTTTGACAGCGCGGGCAACATCAGCAGCTCAAACGCGTCTGCCAATGGCTCCGCCGGTGTGGTAACCAATGGTAGCGTGACCGGCAACTTCTTTGGCAGCGACGCCGCTGCGTTGGCCGGCATTGCTACTTTCAGCAACCGCGATTACGACACCGCCTTCGGCGGCACCAAAGACTGATCGCACCAGACTGTCCCGGCCAGGGCAGAAGCTGAAACCGGACCGGAGCCACCGCTGCAGAGGTGGCTTCGGCCCTACCCTTTCCGGCCGCGCAACACGGCCAACCAGCAACGAGCCCGTATGACCCGCCATCCATTGCATCTGATCCTCATTATGCTACTGCTGCTCGGCAGTGCGGCCATACACGCCGCTGACCAAGACACCACCCTGCGTCTCAATCAGCACATTGAAGGCAACGCTAACGCACAGGAGCAGGAGTTGCTACAAGGCGAACTGGATGACCAACCGACCATTACCCTCAATGGCGAAACCCTCGCCATCGGCAACAATGCCAATGATCTGGGCCGGGCGCTCTATCTTTCGCTCAGCCATCAGCAATGGCAGGCCGCCAGCGCCTTCCTGCTACGCTACCGCGGCCTGCCCAACGCCGACCCCATGTTGCTGCACTACGCCGACGGCGTGCTGCAGCGCGTTCGCGGCCAACTAGGCAATGCCGAGACACAGTTCCGCGCACTGCTGCAGCGCCAGCCCGACTTTCTGCCCGGGAAACTGGAGCTGGCCCGCGTGCTGTTTGAAAACCAGCAGGACCAGGCAGCCGAAACCCTGTTTCGGCAGATCCGCGCCGGCCTGCCCGCGGACGACGCCCACACTCTGGGCGTACGCACCAGCGTCGAGCGCTTTCTCGCAGCACTGGATCAGCGTCAGGACTGGCAAGGTTCAATCAACCTGGGCCCGACCTGGGTCGACAATCTGAACCAGAGTTCGGAAAGCAATACTTGCCTGCTGGCCACCAACGGCGGCACCTGTATTGTGCGCCGCACCCTGCCCGAGGCGATCAGCGCCACAGGCCTCGATTACGAGGCCACCCTCAACCGTCGTGTTGCGCTCTCGGGCCATCACGGGCTATACGCCCGCGCCCTGCTGTATGGCTACAGCTACCGCAACTACAGCGAGTACAACGAAAGCACCCTGATCGCCAATCTTGGCTACAGCTACCGCAGCGCGCGCAATCAGTATTCGCTGGCTCCCTCCTTCGAAACCAATCGCATCGGCAACGATGGCATGTATTCCGCCTGGGGCGCCCGCGCCGAATGGCTGCATCAGCTCAGCCGCCGCAGCGCGGTAAAGCTGGAAGCGACCTACCGCGACATGCGCTATCAGGACCCGCTGTACCGCTACAACAACGGCGGCAACAGCGCACTCTATGCCACTGGCTGGCATGTGCTTTCGCCGCGCTGGACGCTGTTCGGCGGCCTCGATCTGAGCGAAAGGCGCACCGAGGAGCCGGTCTACGGTTATCAGCAGGGCGGCGCGAGATTGGGTGCCGCGCTGACCCTGCAAAGCGGGATTCGCGCCAGCCTGTTCAGCTCGTTCCGACACCGCGAATACGCCGAGTACAGCCCACTGCTCGGCGCCCGTCGCCGTGATGGCGAGACTAATCACACGCTGATCGTCAGCTTGCCGGGACTAGCTTGGCAGGGTATTACCCCTAGCCTCAGTCTCAAGCACACCGAAGTGCGCAGTAGCGTCGACTGGCTTTACTCCTACCAGCGCACCCAGACCAGTTTCCGTCTGGAAAAACTGTTTTGAGCAACAGCCAAGCCGAGAGCGCCCCAGTTCAAATACGAATAAAAAAATATCTTAATTTCATTACGGAAAAGCACTGCCTCATTCGTTATGTAAATAGAACGTATTGAACCGCGCCACCCGGCGCCCAAGCACTTTCGAAGATATCCCGTTATGCAAGGACCCGCCATGAACCCGGCAGACAGTACCGCATTGCCCCTGAGCAGCTACCTGAAAGAGCAGACCACCTCGACCCACGAGAGCCTCGACCGACGCATTATGGCCCTGGCACCCTTCTCAAGCCGTGAGCGTTTCGCCTGCTTCCTGCGCATGCAGCTGCGCCTGCACCACGCCACCTCGCCGCTGTACCAGAACCCGGAGTTGCAGGCCATGCTCCCAGGTCTGGCCGAGCGTAGTCGGCTGCAGGCCATACTGCAGGACTGCACCGACTTCAACATCAGCCCCGAGGAGCAGGAGATCGACCGGGAAACCGGCAGCATGATCAATCCAGCCAGCACCAACGAAGCCCTCGGCTGGCTCTATACCCACGAGGGCTCGACGCTGGGCGCCGCATTTCTACTCAAACACGCCCGGGAGCAGTTGGGGTTATCGGAAACCTTCGGCGCCCGCCATCTGGCCGGTCACACTGACGGTCGCGGCCTGCACTGGCGACAGTTCAAGCAGGCGCTGGATGACCTGGAACTGACAGCGGCAGCCCGTACCGAAGCGGTTGAGGGTGCCCGTGCGGCCTTTACCTTTGTACGAACCTCGGTGGAAGAACTGATGGCTGACAATCAGCCGGCCACGGCGGTCTAATGCTGCTGCGGTTCGCATGGCGCCTGCTGGCACTCACTTTTGTCGCCCTAGGGCTGATTGGTGCAGTGCTGCCCGGCATGCCCACCACGGTATTCATGCTGCTGGCGGTCTGGGCCGCTGGCAAAGGCTGGCCGCCACTGGCCATCTGGTTACTCAACCATCCGCGGTTTGGCCCGCCGATACGCAACTGGCACGAGTACGGAGCCATTCCCCGTCGCGCCAAATGGCTGGCCGGCATCAGCATGTTCATCAGCATGCCGCTGATCTGCCTGAGCGCGCCCAGCACCTGGGTCCAGTGGCTGGTGCCATCAAGCATGTGTCTGGTGCTGCTCTGGCTATGCAGCCGTCCGGAACCACCCTGCCCTCAACCCTGAACCGCGCCAAACGCGCGAGGATCGAACCCATGCGTCCCCTCACTTTACTATCCACTCTGTTGCTGAGCCTGTTGCTCAGCACCGCCCCGCTAGCCCAGGACGCCGAACCAGCCGCAACCGAACCGGCGAGCAACGCTGAACTGAGTGTCACCGCGGAAGACTCGGCTGGCGCCGTGGCCGCTGACCCATTGTCCGCAGTCGAACCTGAAGCCGCTTCTCCCCTGGGCGCGGCACTGCCGGAAGACCTCTCCCCCTGGGGCATGTATCTGGCCGCAGACTGGGTGGTCAAGGGAGTGATGATCGGTCTGCTGCTGGCCTCGTTGCTGACCTGGTCAGTATGGGTTGGCAAGCTGATTCAACTGACGCAAGCACGCCGGCGCGCCAACCGCCTGCTGCACCTGCTGGTCGAGTCGGAACACTTTGCCTATGCCCGCCAGCAGAGTAAGGACCAGCGCGGTGCCGGCATGGACCTGCTGCAGGCCACCGCCCATGAGCTGGCCCTGTCCGCACGCGGGCCGGCCAGCGACGAAGGCATAAAGGAGCGTATTGGCGCCCGCCTGGACCGTGTGCAGGTTCATGCCGGCAGCCAGATGAACAAGGGCACCGGCATCCTCGCCACCATCGGCTCGGTAGCACCCTTTGTCGGTCTGTTCGGCACCGTATGGGGCATCATGAACAGCTTTATCGGCATCGCCCAGTCGCAAAATACCAATCTGGCTGTCGTCGCGCCCGGCATTGCCGAGGCACTGCTGGCCACCGCCTTCGGCCTGGTCGCGGCGATCCCGGCGGTGGTGATCTACAACCATTTCGCCCGCGCCATCAACGGCTACCGCGCACAATTGGGAGACATCGCTACCGCACTGCTGACATTGGTCAGCCGCGACCTCGATCGCCAGCACGGCACCGACAAGCCAGACGCTGACGGCCTGCATACCGTGCGGCCGATCAGCATGGGGCGGCACTGATGAGCTTCAAGTTATCCGGTGGCGATGACGGGCAGTTGGGCGAGAACCACGAGATCAACGTCACGCCCTTCATAGACGTGATGTTGGTACTGCTGATCATCTTCATGGTCGCCGCACCGCTGGCCACCGTCAGCGTGCCGGTCGACCTGCCCGCCTCCACCGCCAAACCGCAACCGCCCGCCGAGGACCCACTGTATCTGAGCGTGCAGGCAGATCTCAGTCTGACCCTTGGTGAGGAGCAACAGGTAAATCTGGCCGACCTGCCTGCTGCGCTGGCGCGCACCGCGCCAGACATCGAACAACGCATCTTCCTGCGGGCGGATAAAGGCATCAGCTACGGCGACCTGACCGAGGTAATCAATGCTCTCGGCGATGCGGGGTACCTCAAAGTTGCACTGGTCGGCCTGGAACGCGCTCAATGACTCCGTTGGCAGGCCCGCAGCGCAGCCGCAGTAGGAGCGGGGTGGTTTTCTGGCTAAGCGCGGCGCTAGCCGGAATTGGTCTGCACGCAACAGCGCTTGCTATTTATCTGTGGCAACCGAGCCCGCCGCAGGATCTGCAGCCCCTATCCGCTCCCATGGTCATAGAACTGGCTATGCCGTTGGCGGCTCCGCCCAACCCGCCAAATGAGCTTCCGCCCGGCCCGGAACAAACTGAATCCGCCGCCGCCAAGCCCCGGCCAGTAGTTATTGAAGAGAGCCCGTCCGCGCGGCCCGAGGTGGCCAAAGCCGAGGTCAGCCTGCCAGCCAGGCAGCCAGACCCAGTAGAGGCAATGGAGCCGCCAGTAGAAGATACCCCGGATGAACTGCCGGAACCCGTCAACGAGAGCGCCGACCAGAACGCCGCTTCCGAAACCAGCGCACCACCGAGCATCGAGAACGTCCAGCGGAGCGAGACCGTCAACGCACCAACCGTCGGGGCCATCAGCCCGCAGCAACTTGATGCGCGCCAGCAGTGGGAACAGCTGCTCTATGCTCATTTGGAACACTATAAGCGCTACCCGCGCCAGGCATTGCGCGCAAACCAACAGGGTATGCCCATCATCGCCCTGACCATGGACCGCAACGGTCAGGTGCTGGAGGTCGAATTAATCCACAGTAGCGGAGCCCGAACCCTCGACAGTGAGGCCTTGTTACTCGCCAGGCGCGCCGAACCATTACCTCTTCCACCGCCGCAGGTGAGGGGTAATCCGCTAAGAATCAGCATACCGATAGCCTTCACGCTCTAGTCCGTGGCGGATCGTTTCACCCCATCACTCGCCCACTCAACAGTGAGCATATCGTTGTAGTTGTGCTCGGTGAGCAACTACCTAGAGAAAAAGAGGGGAAACACCCAGAAAAGCAAAAGCCCGCACAAAGCGGGCTTTTCAGGTATTGCTGAGGCTACTAGAAGCAATGAAATGGTCGGAGAGACTGGATTCGAACCAGCGACCTTCTCGTCCCGAACGAGACGCGCTACCAGGCTGCGCTACACTCCGATTGTGTGCTCGCATTTTACCGCACGACATTAATTTCTCAAGTATCTGACTCAAATAATATTTAGCGCCAGCAGAGGCTTAGGTAGATTTATTGCCAATCTTCCAGGCAGTTGGCATTGTGCAGCCGCAGGTCGTCAGCGGGCAGTGTCAACACGCCGTGGTTTTGACTCAGCAGCCAACGCAGCGGACTGCGCTGGCCTTGATCCCAAGCGCACTGCAACTCGGGCAACCGCTGCTGAGGGATCACCGAGACAAGCGGTTGCCAGGCATCACCGACTTTGATCAACCAGGGAATCGTCGGCTGACTGGCGGCCTGTTCGAGCAGTTGGATGAGCAGCGCCTGATCCAGTTGCGGCAGGTCACAGGGCACAACCAGCAAATGGCTGCTTTTACACTCATTCAACCCGCTAAGGATACCTGCTAGCGGGCCGGGGTACTCAGCGTTCTGGTCACTGACCAGTTGATCGGCCCAGCGTTGGTATTCGCTGTGATTGCGATTGCAGCTGATGATCACCTCACCCACCAGCGGCCTGATCATTGCCACCAGATGTGCCGCGATCGGCCGCCCTTGCCACGCCATCAGCCCTTTGTCGCGCCCCCCCAGGCGGCTGCCCTGCCCGCCCGCGAGCAGCAATAAGCTGAGCTGCGTTTTACCTATCACCGTCACTGGCTGCCCTCTGATTATCCACTGCGCTGTGTTATAACACCGGACGCATTGTCTGCCAAAGGATCGCCTTATATGGCCCATAACGCCACTGCATTCTCCCCATTGAATATTGCCGTATTGACTGTCAGCGACACACGCACGGCGGAGACCGACACATCCGGTCAAGTGCTGGTCGATAGCGCCACCGAAGCAGGCCACCAGATCGCGGATCGTCAGTTGCAAGCGGACGATATCTACCGCATTCGTGCGGTGGTATCGGACTGGATCGCCCGTCCTGATGTGCAGGTTGTGCTAATCACTGGCGGCACCGGTTTCACCGGCCGTGACAGCACTCCTGAGGCGATAACACCATTGCTGGACAAGGTGGTCGAGGGTTTTGGCGAGCTGTTCCGGCATGTCTCCTGGGAAGAGATTGGCACCTCAACATTGCAGTCGCGGGCGCTGGCGGGGCTGGCCAATCGTACCCTGGTCGTGTGCATGCCAGGCTCGACCGGCGCCTGTCGTACCGCATGGGGTCGCATTCTTGAAGAACAGCTCGATAGCCGGACACGACCCTGTAACTTTGTTCAGCACTTGGCTGTCGATGCGAACGCTGACCCGACCTGCGGCAGCCGCTCATGAGCCTGCTACCAGTTGCGGATGCCCTGCAGCGATTGCTGCAGGCCGCGTCGGCAGAAGCGCCGCAACCTGCTGAACGGGTGCCGCTGGCCAATGCGCTGAATCGTATTCTCGCCGAAACCCTGTACTGCGCCCACGACGTACCGCCCTGGGACAACAGCGCGATGGACGGCTACGCATTCAACTCAGCGGATCTAACTGAAGCGTTGAGCACCGGTCTGCGTATCAGCCAGCGCATTACCGCCGGTATGGCACCGCCGCCACTGGAGGCAGGCACCTGTGCACGCATCTTTACCGGCGCCCCTATACCAGCCGGCGCAGACAGCGTTGAAATGCAAGAGAATATCCAGTTAGACGCTGGTATTGCACGCTTCACACAATCAGTGAAACCCGGCCAGAATGTGCGGCCCGCCGGCCAGGACATACGCCAGGGAGCAGCCATCATGCCTGTCGGCCAACGGCTGCGCGCTCAGGACCTGGGCGTGATTGCTTCAGCCGGCATTCCCGCGGTTTCCGTGCGCAGCGCCTTGCGCGTGGCCGTTCTATCGACCGGGGATGAGCTGGTCGAGCCCGGCCAAGCGTTAGGGCCGGGGCAGATTTTCAACAGCAACCGCTACACCCTGATCGGCTGCCTGCAACGCATGGGCCAGACGATCATTGATGGCGGCATACTGCCGGACGATCCCGATCAAACCCAGACCCGGCTGCATGAACTGGCCGCGCAGGCTGATCTGATCATCAGCTCCGGCGGCGTATCAGTAGGTGAAGCAGATTATCTGGGGATGGCACTGCGCGAACACGGCCAACTGGATATGTGGAAGCTGGCGATTAAACCAGGCAAACCTTTTACCTTGGCCCGCTTTGCCGATGTACCGGTGCTCGGCCTGCCAGGTAACCCCGCAGCAACGCTGGTAACTTTCCTGCTGTTGGTCCGCCCCTATCTGCTGCGCCGGCTTGGCATGGAACAGACCGAGCCACTGCAATTGTCGGTACCGGCCGGGTTCGAATCAAGCAAGGCAGGGAATCGCGATGAATATCTGCGCGCCTGCCTGCAAAACGGCCAGGTCGTGCCTGCTGGCAATCAGAGCTCGGGCGTATTGAGTAGCGCCAGCGAGGCCACTGGGCTGATATTGATACCGGCTGGTTCCGTGGTAAAGCTCGGCCAGCCGCTAGCGTTCTTGCCTTTTGACGGACTGTTTCAGTGACAAAAAAACCCGCATGGCTTGCACCCTGCGGGTTTTGTAGGCTCTGACGCTATCAGGCCTTAAGGACGGCCTTGATCATAGTCGCCAACTCACCTGATTCGTGCAGCTCAGCAATGATATCGCTACCGCCAACCAGCTCACCATCAATCCACAGCTGAGGAAAGGTCGGCCAGTTAGCGTACTTCGGCAGTTCGGCGCGGATATCCGGATTCTGCAGAATATCCACATAGGCAAACTTCTCGCCGCAGGCCATCAGAGCCTGCACGGCGCGCGCGGAAAAACCGCACTGGGGCGCGTTAGGCGCACCCTTCATGTAAATCAGGACCGGGTTATTGCCGATCTGTTCTTTGATCGTATCGATGGTATCCATGGTGCTTCCTCTGTAGCAGGACCGAATCGGCCTAGTGTAACCCATTCAGACCTGTGGCAATACCGGGGCCGCAGCAGAATGGCGGTGGCCCCCAAGATGGCCGTGATGCTTCAGGCCGCGACCACTTCCACGGTGACGCCATTGAGTGCAGCGTTACCGGTGACCGGGTCAAGAAAGCGTTCATCGGTCAGATCGTTAGCACTGACGCCCGCGTGGGCGGTGGCAACATCCTGTTCAACGCCCTTGCGATTATGCCCCCAACCGTGTGGCAGGCTGACTACGCCAGCGAGCATTTCGTCACTGGCAACCACCGCTACGGTCACCTCGCCAACCCGGGAGCGCACGACCACCTGCTGGCCGTCGCTCAGGCCGCGGTGGGCCAAATCATCAGGGTGCATGAGCAATTGGTCACGCGCCTTGCCTTTGACCAAACGTTGATAGTTGTGCATCCAGGAGTTGTTGCTGCGCACATGCCGGCGGCCAATCAAGCGCAGTTCACCCTGTTTAGGGCGCATTTCCTGACTATCATCAGCAAAACGTTGCAGGTCATCAAGCATGGCCTGAGGTGCACATTCTATCTGTTTGCTCGCGGTTTGCAGGCGTGGTAGCAGATTAGGCTTGAGCGGACCCAGATCGATACCGTGCGGATGCTCCTTGAGCACCGCCAAGCTCAGACGGTCCTTGTAAGGACCACTGCGCAAGGCAGCATCGACCATCATCTCCGGCGCCATGGTCTGCCTGGGTGGCTGACCGGTCACCGTGGAGAAAGCCCGGCCTAGGCCTACGAAAATCTCCCAGTCATGCAGACTGCCCTCAGGCTTGGGCAGAATCGGCAGATTGATCCGGGTCACGTTGCGTACTGCGAAGTTATTGAAGGTGATGTCGTAATGATCATGCTCCAGCGCCGCAGTCGGCGGCAGGATCACATCGGCATGCCGAGTCGTCTCATTGATATACAGATCGACGCTGACCATGAATTCCAGCCCCTCCAGCGCGCGATCTAACTGGCGGCCATTCGGCGTGGATAGCACCGGATTGCCTGCCGAAGTCACCAAGGCACGAATTTGCCCCTCACCGGGCGTGAGCATTTCTTCCGCCAAGGCCGCCACCGGCAACTCACCATTGAACTCTGGCAGGTTGGATACTCGGCTGCGCCATTTATCGAAATGACCGCCTTTGCCCATACCCACCACGTCAAAGGCTGGCTCGGTGCAGAGTGCCCCACCCGGCTGGTCGAGATTGCCGGTGACCAGATTAATGATCTGGATCAGCCATTGGCAGAGCGTGCCGTAACGCTGCACTGAAACGCCCATGCGTCCGTAGCAGACGGCGCTATCGGCTGCGGCAAAATCGCGCGCAAGCTGACGAATCTTGGCTGCCGGAATCGCGCAGTGCTCGGCCATGGCCTCGGCACTGAACGGGGCGATGGCGGCCTTGACCTGATCTAGCCCCAGAGTCGCCTGCAAAGCGGGGCTATCCTTGACTAGCGACTCGTCAAACAAGGTATGCAGCAAACCCACCAACAAGGAGGCATCCGTACCGGGCTGCACGAATAAATGCTCGGTAGCCTGCTCGGCGGTCTCGCTGCGGCGCGGATCGATGACCACCAGTTTACCGCCACGTGCCTTCAGCGCCTTGATGCGTTTGCCTACGTCCGGCACGGTCATGATGCTGCCATTGGACGCCATGGGGTTGGCGCCCAGCATCAGAAAGAAATCGGTGTGATCTATATCAGGAATCGGGATCGCCAGCATATGCCCATACATCCACAGCGACACCAGATGATGCGGTAACTGGTCCACCGATGTGGCGGAATAACGTTGCTTGGTGCGCAACTGCCCAAGAAAGTAGTTGCTGTGTGTCATGGAGCCATAGTTGTGCACATTGGGGTTACCCATATACACCGCTACAGCGTTCTGTCCGTGCTCTTGTTGAATGTCAGCCAGACGGTTGGCGACCAGCTCGAACGCCTCGCTCCAACCAATCTGTTGCCATTGCTCACCTACCCGCTTGACCGGCATACGCAGACGCTGCGGGTCGTTCTGAATATCCTGCAAGGCAATGGCCTTGGGGCAAATGTGTCCGCGGCTAAACGGGTCATCGTGGTCACCTTTGATCGAGAGTATCTGCTCACCCTCGGTTTCGATGGCCAGGCCGCAAATGGCCTCACACAGATGACAGGCACGATAATGGGTTACAGGCATGGCAGTGACTCTGTTGGTTTTTATGCTTAAGTACATGCTCAGTCATGCACTCTAGGCCCCGCCAGCCGGGCCCGCAAGGAGCAAAATACGCTGGCATTCAGTAATTGAATTGATTGCCCCGTCCCGCAGACACCGCGTGCCTATTTGCCTTGCAACGGATTTTACCGATAAGATCGGCCCTTCTCTTTTTTTGGTATGGCTTGTATCGGGCCTCTGGGTCGCGATAGGCCTTTGTGTTTCCGGTCACTGGCCGCTCCCATTTTCCAGGTAGTCAACATGACAGTACGGCACTTTCTTTCGTTGATGGATTGCACTCAGGCGGAACTAATCAGCCTGATCAAACGCGGCATCGAGCTCAAGTCACTGCATGCGCAGGGCGTTATCTATGAGCCGTTGAAAAATCGCGTACTGGCAATGATCTTCGAGAAAGCGTCGACCCGTACCCGCGTGTCCTTTGAAGCGGGCATGATTCAACTCGGCGGCCAGGCTATTTTCCTGTCACCGCGCGATACGCAACTGGGTCGCGGCGAGCCTATCGAAGACAGTGCTCGGGTGCTGTCCAGCATGTGCGACGCAATAATGATTCGTACTTTTGATCATGCCGATCTGGAAACTTTCGCCCAGTACTCCCGCGTTCCCGTTATCAACGGCCTGAGTGATGACCTGCACCCATGCCAGTTGCTCGCGGACATGCAAACCTACCTGGAACGCCGCGGCCATATTCAGGGCAAAACCGTGGCCTGGATCGGTGACGGTAACAATATGTGCAACACCTTCATCCAGGCCGCCATGCAATTTGATTTTCAACTGCGCATTGCCTGCCCAGAAGGCTACGACCCAGACCCAGAGTTCCTGGCCCAGGCTGGCGACCGAGTAACCGTAATGCGCGATCCCAAAGAAGCCGTGCGCGGTGCTCATCTGGTCAACACCGATGTGTGGGCGTCGATGGGCCAGGAAGATGAAGCGCAAGCCCGGCTGAAGCGCTTTGCGCCGTACCAGGTCACGCCTGCGATGCTCGATCTAGCTGACGAACAAGTGTTATTCATGCATTGCCTGCCAGCACACCGGGGCGAGGAAGTTAGCAGCGAGTTGATGGACGACCCACGCAGCGTAGTATGGGCTCAAGCCGAGAACCGTTTGCACGCGCAAAAAGCCTTGGTCGAGTTTCTGCTGGTCGAGTAACTCTCCGAACTGTTCAACCACGGGGTACTGCATGCCTGACAGCCACGGCATTGTTCTGGAGCTAAACCAATTGGCCTGCGGCTACGCCGGCCATCCAGTCGTCTCGAATCTGAATATCCATTTGCGCAGTGGCGATATCGGTTGCCTGCTTGGCCCCTCCGGCTGCGGGAAGACCACGACTCTGCGCGCTATCGCTGGTTTCGAGCCGATCACTGGCGGTGAAATTCGTCTGGATGGGCGCAGCCTGTCGACCCCAACCAAGCGCGTATCGCCGGAGGATCGCCGTATCGGCATGGTGTTTCAGGACTACGCGCTGTTCCCGCACCTGACGGTGCAGGAAAATGTGGCTTTCGGCATCAGCAAGCATCCTGAGCGCAAGGCCAAGGTCGCAGAGCTGCTGGAACTGGTCAAACTCGCTCCGCTAAGCAAGCGTTACCCCCACGAGCTGTCTGGTGGACAGCAACAACGTGTAGCTCTGGCTCGGGCACTGGCGCCCGATCCCAAGCTACTGTTGCTGGATGAACCCTTTTCCAATCTGGACGGTGAGTTACGTCGCAGGCTCTCGGGCGAGGTGCGCGATATTCTCAAGCTACGTGGCACCAGCGCCATGCTGGTGACCCATGATCAGAACGAAGCCTTCGCCGTCAGCGATCATGTCGGTGTGCTCAAGGAAGGCCATCTGCAGCAGTGGGACACGCCCTATAACCTCTACCATGAGCCGGCCACCCCCTTCGTTGCCAGCTTTATCGGCCAGGGTTATTTTATTCGCGGCCAGCTCATATCACCAGATACGGTACAGACTGAACTGGGCGTCATTCGCGGCAATCGTGCCTACCAGTTGCCGCCCGGCAGCGCCGTGGATGTGTTGCTGCGGCCAGACGATATAGTCGGCGAGCAGCACAGCAGCCTGCGCGCCACTATCATTGGCAAGACCTTCCTCGGCGCTACGACGTTATACCGGCTCAAGCTGGCGACCGGTAGTGTTCTGGAAACCATTTTCCCCAGTCATGACGATCATGCGCTGGGCGAATCCTTGGGCATCCGTGTGGCCGCTGACCACCTGGTGGTCTTTGCTGCGCAGGGCAGCGTGAATTTGCACGCCCAACTGCCACTGGAGCAAGTGCTGGATACCAGCGCCAGCACCGCTTCCAGCTAGGCTGTTACCGCGTTTTCCGCCCCCCTGAGAGGCACGGCAGTCGCGCGCCTATCAACATAGAGTCAGTTTGCCGAACGATAGAGAATCTGGCTGACGGTGCCGTGCACCACGCGAGAATGCCGATAATCGGTATTCTGCATCATACCCAGCACGATGATCTGGTTAGCGGGGTCCACCCACATCCAGGGGCCATGAAAACCCCACCACCAATAGACATCTTCAGGCAAAAAGCCCGCTGGCTCGGGCTCGGTCACCACCGCCACATTCAGCCCAAACAGATTACCTGGCGCCCAGTCTGGTCCGGCCACGCCCTCTGGCAGCTGATTGCTGCGCATCATCCGCACCGTTTCTGCTTTGAGTAGCCGTACACCATCCAGCTCACCCTCGTTTAGGAGCATGCGCGCAAAGCGCAAATAATCGTCCATGGTCGATACCAGGCCACCACCGCCATTCAGAAATGTTGGCTTGCTCAACCAAGGCTGATTTGAAAAAGGCTGCAGCCCCTTCTCAGGATCAGGGGTGTAAGACACTGCCAAACGACCTTGTTTGTCCTGTGGTACATAGAAGCCAGTATCAATCATGTTCAACGGGGTAAAAATACGCTCCTGAAGATACTCATCAAAGGCCATACCTGACAGAACCTCAACCAGCCGCGCCTGCACATCGACCGCCACGCTGTAATGCCATTGGCTACCCGGTTGCTGACGCAAAGGCAGCTTGCCTAGCTTCGCGATCATGTCAGCCAGACTAGTGTCGATGTTTTGAATTCCTTCACGAGCATAGAGCGAGTCCACCTGCGACTCGGAAAAGCGACCGTAGGTCAGGCCAGCGGTATGCGTCATCAATTCACGAATGGTCACAGGATGGTCGGCCGCCTCGGTTTCTGGCTGCCCATCGGGACCGTCTGCCACTGCCACCCGCAGGCTCTGCAGTTCAGGCAGGTACTGCTCTACTGGAGCATCAAGCTGGAACTTGCCTTCGTCATATAACATCAACAAGGCTGTGCCGGTGATAGGCTTGGTCAGGGAAAAAATCTTGTAAATTGTCTCCTTGGTCAGCGGCTTCTTCTCTTCCAGGTTTTGATAACCGCTCTGCTGGCGATGGACGACTTCCCCATCCTGCCACACTAGCGTGGCGATCCCGGCGAGCTGTTTGCCCGTTACCTGGGCCTGCATGGCCTGAGCCAACGTCTGCAGTCGAGGTTCGGAGATACGGTATGCTTCAGCCTCCTGGGCGTAGCCAGCAGAACTGCCTACGCCAAAAAGAACCGCCAGGATCCAGCTCAAACCGGTCAGCCGGTCAACTCTTGTGCTCATGATGTCACCCCTGATGTTGTTATTAGACCTTATCCGTACAAGGAGCAGTTCATATAGGGCAACCGCTATACGGCCAACTTATACGGCCAACTTATACGGCGAATAAATATAACGGATCAGCCACATGTTCTGAAACGATGTACCCATGTAATTTTTGCCAAAAGGCATAGTCTTATCAGAGGTAAGCGACAACGATTACAGGACTCAACATGAACCGCAGAACTCTTCTGGCCAGCTTTATCGCTCTTCCCGCTCTGCCATTAATCAGCCGACTGAGTCTGGCAGAGAATCAAACGCACGAGGCGGCCATGCGTTTTACTCCGCTGGATCACCCTCCCAGTTACTGGAAAGACAAGGTATCCGCTGAAGCCTTCGACGTGCTCTTTGAGGAGGCCACCGAGCGGCCCAGCAGCAGCCCTTTAGACAAGGTCTATGATCCTGGCACCTATGTATGCGCAGCCTGTTACCTGCCCCTGTTCACCAGCGAATCAAAATTTGACAGCGGAACCGGCTGGCCAAGCTTTACCCAGCCCCTTAACGGCAATATAGGTACCAAACAGGACTTCAAGCTGATCTGGCCTCGTACCGAATATCACTGCGCACGCTGCGGCGGTCATCAAGGCCACGTATTCAAGGATGGTCCAGAGCCGACAGGCGAGCGCTGGTGTAATAATGGGGTCGCGTTGCGGTTCATTGCAGAAGCAGATGCCTTGCCGGAGTTAAGAGGATGAAAAGACATCATTGGCTATCCATGCTCGCGCTCAGCGTGCTCAGCGCTGCGGTCAGCGCCAACCAGCCCCTTGAGCAAGGCCCCGCAGGATCCGAAATGGCGGTTTTTGCCGGAGGCTGCTTCTGGTGTACCGAAGCGGATTTCGACAAGGTGCCGGGCGTAGTGGATACCGTTTCAGGCTATATTGGCGGCGACGCAGTCTCGGCCAACTACCCTCAGGTATCGGCAGGCGGAACCCCGCATATTGAAGCGGTGGCGGTATTCTATAACCCCGCCGAAACCGACTACGCCGCGCTGGTAGAAGCATTCTGGCCGACCATCGACCCGGTCACGCCCAACGCTCAGTTTTGCGATCGCGGCCCGCAATACCGCAGTGCCTTGTTCTATGCCGACGAGCAACAGCAACAGATTCTTGAGCAGTCCAGAGAAGCGCTGGCAAATTCAGGCAAGCTCAGCGATCCGATCGTCACTGAGATTCTTCCGCAGACGGCCTTCTACCCGGCCGAGGACTATCATCAGAACTACTACTCGAAAAATCCCGTTCGCTACCATTTCTATCGGAGTCGTTGTGGGCGAGATAATCGACTGAAAGAACTCTGGGGCGCACACTAAGCGCTGCAACCGAGTTGGAAAATATCGCTCGGGGCCTGATAATGCGCTCAACCTATTCAGCCCCGAGCGGAAACCATCAAGATGCAGATCAGCAACAACAGCGTAGTCCAGTTTCACTACACCCTCTCTGACGCCAATGGCGAGATTGAAAGCTCGCACAAACACGAGCCGATCTTGTACCTGCACGGCCAGCCCGGCCTGATTGATGGCCTGGTAGAAGCGCTTGAAGGCCATAAAGCAGGGGACAACTTCAGTATCACGCTGACTGCCGATAAAGCCTACGGCCCGCGACTGGACGATGCGGTCCAGAAAGTCCAGGTCAAGCGCCTGCAAGGCGCAAAAAAATGGAAGCCGGGGATGATTGCAGTCATCGAAACCGAACAAGGTCAGCGCCAGGTGACCATTGTCAAAGTCGGTCTCTCCCAGGCCGAAGTGGATTCTAATCATCCGTTGGCGGGCAAGGATTTGACCTTTGCTATCGAGATTCTGGAGGTGCGTGAGGCTAGCGAAGAAGAATTGGCCCATGGCCATGCCCACGGCGCTGGCGGTCATCACCACTAACATGATCGTTCATGACAAACTGCAATGGCCGGTCATCGGCTCGTTGCAGGAGCCCTAATCAATTGTTTAGCAAAATGCAACAAAAAAGTGTAGAATGCTCGACTACTTTTACTCAGGCAGGTAAACATGTCAGCAAAAACCGCCCCAAGCAAACGCAAGGCCGACGCAGCCGTCGCCACTAGCAAATCCATTGATAACCAGATTGATGCTTTTATCGCCTCTGGCGGTGAGATTCAGAAAATTCCCAATGGCAAGAGTGGCCAGGTTTACGGTGCCCCTCGTCCAGGTCGTCCGGCCAAGTAAGCGCCGAGCATCATCCAACTGCATTACGGTAAGGGCTAGACCGCTACTCATTGAGTCCAGCCCACCGTTCAGCGCCGGCTAAACCCCAGCGCCTTCAGCTCCTCGTCATGCAAGCTCACCAATAACGCCGCCCCATCTTCCGCTACGCGAAAGCCGCCCCAACGTGCCTGTTCGTAAACAGCTGCAGTGCCCTCCTGGAAGAAAAAGGCATTGGGTCCCAGGCTGAACCGGCTGCCTTGCTGGCGTACACGCATGCTTACTTGATCATCTGCGCTATCGACGGCATCTGCCAAGCCAACCAAGGACGTCCGACCCAGATCATCCACCGCCAACAGCGCGAAAGCAGATTGCTCCCCGCCTTCCATTTTCTGCAGTGTCATCTGCGCTTCCAATTCGCGATTCAACGCAAACTCCAGCGCCATATAGTCGCCCTGCATCAGTGAGCGCGGATCCACCGGAGCCAGCTCCAGATACACCAGTTGACCGTCGCGCAGGGTGCGCTCATGGCCGATGATTGCCATGGTGGCCGCTACCATTACCAGTAGCCACGCTCCTACCATTGCCGGCCACCACCGCGTCAGCGTCATAGTGGGCTCCAAAACAGACGTCTCATTCCGAGCCTGATCACCAGTAACAAAAAACCGCTAGCGCAGAGCAGCAATGACTTGTGCAACAGCGAGAGGTGCAGGCTGTAATAGAACTCCCCGAGATAAAACAGGGCGAAAGCCGGAACTACCATGCACCAGCTGCGGCTGCCCGCATGATAAACGCACAAACCTAGCGCCAAACTGATCAGCAAACCCGGAGCCTGGTAGGTAAGCAGTATTAACAGCCCGGCGGCCAGCAACCCAGCACTGCGCGCTTTTACCGGTTGACCGCGCAGCAACCACGCAAGCGTCAATAGCAATAACAAACCAGGCCCGGCGTGAATCAGCAGCCACACTCCAGGCGATACTGTCAGCACGGACATGTGCCCTGTCATCGCGTCGAGCACACCTTGATGGCCATACATCGCCAGTAATAACGCCATGAGCGTTGCTGCATCGCTCAGCGCACGCAGATGTAATGCAAGGCCATCGCCAGCCCAATGCAAACGCCGCAACCATGAGACTGTGGCCACGCAGGCCAGCAGCAGCCCGTACAGTGCCAGCCCTGGCCCACTCTCGAGCAGGACAGCAATGCTGCCCAATACCAGCAACCCACAAATGCGCCGGTAGAGCATCGACCCTGGCCCTAGCAGCAGAATGGCTGACAATGGCAGACAAACAATAGCCGCAGACCGGAGCGCCTCGCTCGACCCCATTGCATCGGCCAGCACATACACCAACAGGCCCTGGCCTCCGAGCGCAAAAGCCAGTCCCATTTGCTCGAAGAACACCCCCATACGGCCAAACAACCACAGCCCGGCGCACAACATCAACAGGCCTGCCAAGCCTATGCCCACCGGCCCGTCCAGCAGCAATGCCGAGGGGCCGAGCAATGAGCCCATAAGAAACAAGGACGAGACCCAGGCAGCCAACCCCAGCAAGACCGATAACCACCAGGGTGAATCAACCCCCGCCAGCAAGCGTGTACGCTGCTCCTCACTCAAACCGGTACGTTGCTGGATATGAGCCAGCAAATATTGTAGATCAGCCTTGTCCATCAGCGCCCTCCCCGGTAGACCCGGTGCAGCCAGAGCGAGGCCAGCGCGCTACTGACCACCACAAAGAGGCCGATGGCATTAAAAGCGAAGAAGCCCTCGTGCTCTATCAGTACCCTGAACAACCCAGCTGCCCCCAGCGCGACAAGCCCAAACAGCAGCAGCGCCAGAATCGGCAAATCCAGGCGCCACCAGCGGTACAATGGCACACCCACTGCGACGCTCAGCGCAAAACCAATCAGCAGCGGCGCGAAGGCTGCCTGCCACCAACCCATGATCGCCCCCAGCAGCAGCGCGCTCAGGCCGGCCAGTGCGCAAAGTCTGGGTAGACTCCTACCCCGGTGGCCAAGCAGTTTGCCGCCCCCGATTTCAAACAGCAGCAGGGCAGCAAGATTCGCCAAGGCAATAGTTAACAACGCCTGCTGCCCACTGAATCCAGCAAACAGACCAAACCACATGGAGGCCGCGAAAAAGCGTAGCAACGCCAGATTGGCCACTGCCCAACACAAAGCCCAGCACGCAGTGGAGCGTGACAGCAGTACCCATGGCAGCATCAACACGGCCCAAGCAGCGAACAGCTGCCAGATATCCGCGCCGGTCTGATAGGTCTGACCAATCAGCGCCAGCAAAGCACCGGTGGCGATACAGCATCCCAGCAACGCTGACTGCTGCACTACCGAGCGATGCACACTGAACAAGGCCAATACGGTAAAACTGCTGAGCACGCCAGCGGCAACTGCGAATTTGGCAAAACGCGGTAACTCGTCCCAGTTCCAGGCAAAGAAAAACACGACACCTATACTCACCAGCAAGACGCCGGCGCCAGCCAGCAAACGATCCAGCAGGTATTGCCACTGACTGCTAGCGGGAGCAAGCTGACCCTCACCAGCCAAGGCGCTCAATTGCTGCCTATCCAGATACTGTCTTTCTGCCCAATTCAAAAGCAGGTCGCGCTGCTGCAGACTTAACGGCATCAGCACCCTCCTCTCAGGCTCTGCGAATGGAACACAACAATGCACTGCGGATAAGGCGAGGGATGGGACATGTGCCGAGCATTCCTTTTCAGCTGTTACTCATATGAGATCACAGCATAGCGGAACAAAGACCCAGCAGATATCGCCGTCAAGCCAGCCGCCCGTCCCTTGGGCCGAGGGGGGCGGCCTGGCTTCAGGGTTGCTGAGGTTCCAACTGCAGCCGCGCATTGCGCCGCATCACCCACTGATGAATACGCTCCTGCCGGACTGCGGTGAGCGGATACTTCCAGGCGACAGCAAAGGCCAGCATATAGAGCACGACTGGGCCGATGATATACAGCAGCCGCAGTGCCATCAGTTGAGCATCCGAATGGGTGGACGCGGTAGCGTCAAAGCCGACCAGCGCCAGCAGCCCAAGCGACAGGCCCAGACCAATAGCCATAGCAAACTTCTGCGCCATACCGGACATGGCGAAAAACAGCCCAGTGCGATGCTCCTTGCTGCGCGCGGTATCCAGATCGACGATATCCGCCAGCATCGACAAAGGCAGGAATTGGAACGCGGCAAAACAGAAGCCTTTCAGCGCAAACATGATCGCAAAAGGCATTATCTGTCCGGCCTGGAGGAAAAACATACCCAGGATGCTGGCGCTGGAAACACCCACCGCGACGCAGAACGCCTTGTGCTTGCCAATGCGCTTGCCGAGAATCAACCAGAACGGAATACCGAGAATACCCACGCCGAAATACAGCAGGTACATCAAACCGATCTGCGCCTGAATCTGAATGACGTGCTGCATGAAGAACACCGACAAGGCGTTACGAAAGGATTCGCCAGTCACTACGATCAATAACATCAGCATCATGCGCTTGAACGGGCCATTGTTCTTCAACACCCGCATACCCTTTTTCCAGTCGGTGCGCTGAACCGACTGCGGTGGAGCCTCTTTGACTTTGGTCACGACCAGAAGGACTGTTAACGGCAGCAGGATCAGTAACAACCAAGCCATCCCCGCCAGAATCGGACCGTAACCGGTACCCAATTGCCCGTCGGTACCCACTGCCCAGACCACCACTCCCATCCAGAAACCGTCAGTCTCACCAGCCTGAAACCGGGTACCCATCGACTGCACAATGGCCGGCGCCAATGCTGCCAGGAACAGGCCAATCAGCACAAAACCTTCCCGCGAAGCGGTGACCCGGCTGCGCTGATGGTACAGCGGCGATAACTCTGCACCCCAGGCACCGTAAGGCAAGGTGACCATGGTCCAGCCGAGATACATGATCACTGTCCAGATCAGCAGATGGCCAATGCCTATTCCCTCTGGCGGCATAAAGATCATGACAGTGCCTATCAACATGAGCGGGACACCCATAATCAGCCACGGCTTGCGACGGCCGATGCGCGTCTGCCAACGATCACTGAGGGTACCAATCAGCGGATCAGTGATCACGTCGGTCATACGTGCGAACACCAACACCAGCGCCATTAGCGCCATGTTTAATCCAACCTCCTGGGCGTAGAAGGGTGGCAGGTAAACCACGAGCGGATAACCGATGATGGCCAGTGGCATGCCTACTGACCCATGGATAAGGATGGTGGAACGTTTGAGAATGCCGGACTGACTCATTATTCACCCCTGTAAAGAACCACTCAGACCTGGAAAAAGCCTGGTGATTTTTTGTTCTTATCAACTCAGCCGCAATGGCTGAGAAAACACCGCTTATGGCGCGTTAGCGCAACACTGACGCCTTTTGCTCACCCGATTCTATGCCAGTGCGCCACCATTACAACCATGCTCGGGGGCAGCCAAGCATGAGTCGGCAAAGCGGCCTCGGGAGCAACGCTCCAGTCTCACGCAAAGCTAGGATTCATGAGCCCTGCCGGCATTATATGCAGACCCGATTAACCTTATTCAGCTCCCTTATGACGGCTGCAATGAGCAATGGAAGCGACACCCCAGGACCGGTAAGATACTCCCAACCCAGGAGCGCAACGTGCCATCTCACCATCCGTCCATCATCCGAGTCGTTTCAGCAGGCGCCCTGTTACTGTTGGTGGTACATGGCTTGGGCCGGTTCGTATACACTCCCTTGATGCCACGTCTGGTTGCCGACGGCCAATTGGCGCTCGGCCAGGCTGCGGATATTGCCAGCTGGAACTATGTGGGTTATCTGCTCGGCGCACTACTGGCTATCCGCTGGGCGACACCGGCTGCCATCCACCGGGCCATCCCCTGGGCACTGGCACTGCATTGCGTAACGCTGCTCAGTCTGACCCAATCCGATTCCTTGTGGGCCATTGGCATGTTGCGCTTGGGAAATGGGATTAGTAACGGGATGGTATTCGTACTGGTGCCCGCGCTAATCCTCGAATGGCTGGCAGTCAACGGACGCATACGCGCCAGCGGCCTGATCTACCTGGGGGTAGGCCTCGGCTTACTCTTATCAAGTGCATTGGTAAGCCTGGGAGATGGTTGGCTTACCGGCGCAGCGCGCTGGTGGCCTGCCGCCCTGCTGAGCATTCCATTGGGCTACTGGAGCTGGCTGACCTTGAGCAGACTGCCCATACCGCCAGCAAAAACCGATCATGCGATAGCACCCAAGCGCCAGGCCCTGTTTGATCGCCACAGCCAGACGCTGTTCTTCGCATATGCCGGGGCCGGACTGGGTTACATCCTGCCGATGACCTTTCTGCCCATGCTCGCCAGTCTGCAATTGGGCAAAGGATCACCGATGGTCAGTCAAAGCTGGCTTATCGTTTCAATTGCCGCCTTGCCCTCGACCTGGCTATGGAACCGATTGGGCAGCCAGTTTGGCGACCGCAATATGCTTATCTGTAACTATGCGCTGCAATTGCTGGGCGTGCTCTGCGCACTGTTACTTCCGCCGCAATGGGGGTTGGCACTGTGCAGCTTGTTGATCGGCGGTTGCTTTCTCGGCGCAGTACTCCTGACCCAGCGCTTGGCGCGCAGCCTGCAACCCACTCAGGGGCCACGGCTTTCCGCAGCACTGATTGCCCTGTACGGCTTTACTCAACTGATCGGCCCGTGGCTGGTGCGCGTGGGATTTGACTATGGCATCACCTTGCAAGGCAGTCTTTGGTTTGGTGCCGCGGCCTTGTTAATCAGCTTTATCTGCATGCTGAAAGTCGCTGATATACGTCATTAGTGCACGCCCTAGGAACCTCCCGATCTTCGTATGCTCTAATTGAACACAGGAGAAACAACATGCCCCCTTTTTCAACTGTCTTTACCCAACTTTCTGCAATTACGCTGATACTGGCGCTGGCCTCGACCAGTGTGCTTGCCCAACCACCACCTCACGCCAAGGGCAACAAAGCTGGAAAACCCGACCATCACCAACAAGACCAGCAGTCGGTGACCCTTGAGGAAAGCGTCATTCGCAGCATCTTCAGAGATCAGCGTAACTACCTCGAGCCGGCAAAGCCGCTACCGCCCGGTATCCGCAAAAATGTGGCCCGGGGTAAGCCGCTGCCGCCTGGTATCGCCAAACGCTTTGACGGACGCCTGGAGTCGCGCCTGCCCCAATATCCCGGTTACGACTGGCGCCAGGTAGGCACCGACGCCGTGCTGGTCACTGCAACCACCGGTATTGTCGAAGCAATTCTGCTCAACATACTGGAATAAAGAAACGCGGAACTAGCTTATTAGCAAGGGGGCTACGACACCTCAGGACATGCTTTTCTTCGCCGTCAAATCCGTGATGGCGCTACTCTGGAAAAGATCCAATTTGAATACTGGGCCTGGCATGTACCTGTTTCGATCCCTCCTCCTTCTTATATGCCTGCTGGCACTGTCTTCTTGCAGTTCCGCGCGCCTGGCTTACAACAATCTGAACTGGCTTATCAACTGGAAAACCAGCGATTATGTCCCCCTGAGTCGCACGCAAAAAAGCTGGCTCTCGGCACGGATAGATGAGCACCTGGCTTGGCATTGCAGTACCGAGATCCCCCGTTATAGACCCTTGCTGGCAGGGCTGCAGAACACCCTTGACACCCATGATCTGCCGGCCAGCATTCTACTGGAACAAGTTCCGCAGCTGATGCCTGCCGTTGATCGAGTGCTGCATGAAATAGCCCCGACGCTAGCTGAACTTTTCCGCAAGCTGGACCACTCACAAATCGCCGCCCTGCAAGCCAATTTGGCTGAGCAACAGCAGGACATGCATGCCAAGTTCGTTGCTCCCGATCCAGCAGCCCAGGCACAGCAACGTGCCGAGCGTCTGGAAAAGCGCCTGAACCGCTGGCTCGGCCGTCTTAGCGAAGAACAGCGCAGCCGAATTGATAGCTGGTCTGCTGAACTGGAGGGTCAAAACACTATCTGGTTGGAAAACCGTCAACATTGGCAACAGCAACTTGTTGTCGCGCTGAATAGCCGCTATGAAGAAGGCTTCACTACGCACATCAACGACCTATTGGTGGAGCGGCAGCGTTACTGGACCGAAGCGTTCAGGGAAAGCACCAAGGTAACCAGCCGCAAGGGTGCGGCCATGCTGAGCGATGTACTCGGTATGGCCACCGATGCGCAGCGCGCTCGGATGGACAAGCAATTCGAGCAACTTGATAGGGATCTTCAGCGTTTGCAATGCGCCCCACCGAGTCAGGCTTGATCCAGATCAATGCCTGCCCGACCAGGGGGGCTAGACTCAGAAACTAACCTAATTCCCCTGATTAGCAGGAGCCCCCCGCCATGACCACCATGAAAGCAGCCGTCTGGCTCGAACCTGGCCGCATAGAAATCCAGCAGCGCCCGATTCCTGAACCCGGCCCTACCGATGCTCTATTGCGCGTTACCACTACCACTATCTGCGGCACAGACGTGCATATTCTCAAGGGTGAGTATCCGGTAACGCCTGGCCTGATCATAGGTCATGAGCCGGTAGGCGTCATCGAGAAACTCGGCAGCGCCGTGCGCGATTATCAGATAGGTCAACGGGTCATCGCCGGTGCTATCACCCCCTGCGGCCAATGTCACCCCTGTCTGGACGGCATCTCCAGCCAGTGCGGCGGCAAAGCGATGGGCGGCTGGCAATTAGGCAACACCATTGATGGCTGCCAGGCCGAGTATGTGCTGATCCCCAACGCCCAGGCCAATCTGACGCCGGTACCGGACGGCCTCAGCGACGAACAGGTGCTCATGTGCCCAGACATCATGAGCACCGGTTTTGGTGGCGCAGAGAGCGGTGGTATTCGCATAGGCGACACCGTGGTGATCTTTGCCCAGGGGCCAATCGGCCTGTGTGCCACGGCGGGCGCAAAACTGATGGGCGCCACGCGGATCATCGTAGTAGATAGCGTTGCTGAGCGCCTGGAAATCGCCAAGCGCCTGGGCGCCGACATCACCATCAACTTCAAGCAACAAGACCCGCTGGAACAGATCATGGCCATTACCGCCGGCAAAGGGGTAGACGTGGCCATCGAGGCCCTGGGGACTCAGCAAACCTTCGAGTCCTGCCTGCGGGCACTCAAGCCCGGGGGTACGCTGTCAAGCCTGGGCGTATACTCAGGCAAACTGTCAATGCCGCTGGATGCGATAGCGGCCGGGTTGGGCGATCACAAAATCATCACCACCCTGTGCCCGGGCGGAAAAGAACGTATGCGCCGGTTGATGGAGGTGGTCGCATCAGGCCGGGTCGACCTGACAGCGATGGTGACACACCGCTTCAAGCTGGACGACATTGTCGCCGCATACGACCTGTTCAGTCATCAGCGCGACGGTGTTCTGAAGATAGCCATCACGCCTTGAGCTGAATCACGCGCTGGCAGAGAGCTCGGCTAGTATTTCAGCAAGCGCCTCTGCTGGCGCCTCCGCCCTAGTGATCGGGCGACCTATAACCAGGTAGCTGCTACCATTCTCTACAGCCTGCTGCGGCGTCACAATGCGCCTCTGATCATCGGCAGCGGCGTCAGCTGGCCGAATGCCTGGGGTGACCAGCAGCAGTTCATTACCCAAAGCACTGCGCAGCGCCTTGGCTTCACGGGCGGAACACACCACACCGTCCAGACCACATTCCTGGGTCAAACGAGCGAGCCGCTGAACCTGCACCATGGGTTCAATATCGACCCCTACCTCGAGCAAATCTTCCTGCTCAAGACTGGTGAGAACGGTCACCGCAGTCAATAAAGGACGGTGACCTCGGCGGCTATCCAATGCCTCGCGACAGGCTTCCATCATCCGCCGACCACCTCCGGCATGCACGTTGACCATCCACACGCCCAGCTCCGCCGCAGCCACCACAGCGCTGGCAGTAGTATTTGGGATATCGTGAAACTTGAGATCGAGAAAGACTTCAAAGCCCAACTGATGCAGCGCTTCGACAATGGATGGACCGCTGCTGGTAAACAGCTCCTTACCGACCTTGACACGACACTTGCTCGGGTCAAGCTGTTTGGCCAACGCGATGGCGGTTGATGCGTCAGGGAAATCCAGGGCAACAATTACGGGGGTGTGACAGGGCATGCATTTATCCTGTTGAAGAACGTCCATGGTGACTGTCTCAGGCAGCCTCACGCCCCTTCAGGGGTCTGATGGTTGACCAACCGTGGCAGGTAGGGCATTGCCAGTGCAACTTCTTGGCCAGAAAGCCGCAAGAAGCACATCGGTACTGGTGCTTGTCCACTACCAGAGCCTCGACGATGCCGCGCAGGACCAATAAATTGTCTCGGCCCTTGGCCTCGACATGATCCAGATGCAGGTCGATCAGATAAAGCAGTCCTCTAAGGGACGGTTGTTGCTGGATATGGTCCAGCACAAAAAGACTCACTTCATGCAAGCTAGCCTGGAATTGCATCTGATCGGCTCTGGCCAATACGCTCAGCACTTGTGGCTGAGGGTTATTGGCGATCACTTGATCCAGATACTGCTGCATGTCCAGCGCGTCATTATCAGCGCAGCGACGTATTAGCGGCAAGGCTTCGGGTACAAAATCGGCGTCTTTCTCGGCAAGCCGCTGCAGCCATCTCTGCGCTGCCTTGGCGTGCCCCTGATTCAACTCCAGATCCGTTAGCATCAACATGGCGCGAATGCACGCTGCATCAGCATCCAGTGCCTGGTTGAGGTGCCGCCGCCCTGCCGACTGATCGTTACTTCGCAATAAACCTGCGGCCCTTTCGCAATGATAATGTGCCAAAGTCACCGCAAAAGCCGGGCGCTCCAGCACCAGCTTGCTGCCAACGACAATGGCCCTGCCCCATTCGTGCTCACGCTCATGCACCTTAACCAGATCTACCAATGCCTCGGCGCGCAACGGCGACGTGGCTTCCACCAGTTCTTCGAGTAGCCGCTCGGCACGGTTAAGCATGCCCACCGCGAGGTAATCGCGAGCCAACTCCAGCTGCACTCGATCAGCCTGCTGACGACTCAGATTGGGTCGTGCGAGGAGGTTTTGATGCACCTTGATCGCCCGCTCCACATCGCCACGCTGGCAAAACAGCTTACCAATGGCGATATGCGTTTCAACGGTTTCGGGATTGACTTCCAGAGCCCGAATGAAGGTCTCAATCGCTTCATCCGGTTGTTCGTTAAGCAGATAATTCAAACCGATAAAATACTGTCGATCCAGCGCGCTGCCATGCGGCTCCAGCATAAAGCCGACCTTGATTGCCTCACGCCTGCCGAGAAACCAACCGATCCCCAGGGCCAGCACAAAGAGTCCAAGGAACAGCAATTCCTGCATGGGAATCAGTCCTTGATGGGCTGGGTACGCAGCTTGTCGACTTCCTTGCGGTAACGATTCAGCTCATTGCTCTGCACCATCAACTTCAGGCGTAGGCGCGTGGTCATCAACCAACCAATAAACACGCCCAGCAGACTGCCGAGAATAAAGGCAATAACGATATACAGGGATAGGGGTAGTTCAGGGGATTGCAGCTCAAGAAACTGCAGTCGAATGCCTTGCTGGTTCTCCAACATGAAATCCAGTGTCGCCAGGGCCACAAGCAAAAGAATAACAATCAGTATCGCGCGCTTTAGCCATTGCATGCCACTAGACTCCAGTCCATTCGTGTGGGGAGCAGTATAGCGCAGGGTAAACGCCGCTTGATACCGCTTCAGACCATTTGCAAAGACTCGTTGACGCGATCACGCAACTCCTTGCCGGGCTTGAAGTGCGGCACAAATTTACCCTCAAGCTCCACCGAATCACCGGTTTTGGGGTTACGGCCGACACGCGGCGCACGGTAATGCAGAGAAAAGCTGCCAAAGCCTCTAATCTCGATACGCTCACCGGTAGCCAGTGCCTGAGACATGTGCTCCAGCATGGTCTTGATCGCCAACTCTACATCCTTGGACGACAACTGCCCCTGCTGTTCCACTATGCGCTCGATCAACTCCGACTTGGTCATGGTTTTTCCTTTTTTATCAAGCGGCTAGATCCGTTTCACTCGGTTTTACCATGCCTGACGGCAAGCCGCAAGCTACAAGCTAAAAGCGGCAAGCAGCCCTTACAATCTGATGCGCTTGCGGCGTTAACCGGATTCTGCGAGGCAGCTGAAAATACGGGGCTGTTCTTGCACGCCGCGAGGAGCTCTTAGCGCTCGAAGTTTGCGGCGCACCGCTAATCAACGGCCACAAAAAAGGGCGACCGAAGTCGCCCTTTTTCTGGTGGGTCACAAAGGCTTAGTTGCCCTTGTTCTCCATCTGCTGCTTGATCAGATCACCGATGGTGGTCGGACCGGAAGCCTGCATTTCCTGCTTGCGCAGGTCCTGGATGGCTTCTTTCTCGTCTTCAACATCTTTGGCCTTGATCGACAAACTGATCACACGGCTCTTGCGATCGATGCTGATGATCTTGGCTTCGATTTCGTCGCCAACATTCAGCACGTTACGCGCATCTTCAACACGGTCGCGGCTGATTTCGGAGGCTTTCAGAGTGCCTTCGATTTCTTCCGCCAGGGTAATTACTGCACCCTTGGCATCCACTTCCTTGACGATACCGTTGAGGATGGTGCCTTTCTCGTTCAGTGAAGCGAAGTTGGAGAACGGATCGTCTTCCAGTTGCTTGACGCCCAGAGAAATGCGCTCGCGCTCGGGATCAACAGACAGGATGACAGTTTCGATCTCGTCGCCCTTCTTGAAACGACGCACGGCTTCTTCGCCAGCTTCGTTCCAGGAAATGTCGGACAAGTGAACCAGGCCGTCGATGCCGCCGTCCAGACCAATGAAGATACCGAAATCGGTGATCGACTTGATGGAGCCGGAGATCTTGTCGCCCTTGTTGAACTTGCTGGAGAACTCTTCCCATGGGTTCATCTTGCACTGCTTGATGCCCAGGGAGATACGACGACGGTCTTCGTCGATATCCAGAACCATGACTTCCACATCGTCGCCCACTTGGACAACCTTGGAAGGATGGATGTTCTTGTTGGTCCAATCCATCTCAGATACGTGTACCAGACCTTCAACGCCCTCTTCCAGCTCGGCAAAGCAGCCGTAATCGGTGAGGTTGGTGACCTTGGCGGTAACACGAGTACCTTCAGGGTAACGACCAGTGATGGCGACCCATGGATCTTCACCCAGCTGCTTCAGACCCAGAGAAACGCGGTTGCGCTCGCGGTCGAACTTCAGCACCTTGACGTCGATCTCGTCGCCAACATTGACGATTTCGGAAGGATGCTTGATGCGCTTCCAAGCCATGTCGGTAATGTGCAGCAGGCCGTCTACGCCGCCCAGATCGACGAATGCGCCGTAATCTGTGAGGTTCTTGACAATACCTTTGACAACCTGGCCTTCCTGCAGAGTTTCCAGCAGGGCTTCACGCTCTGCACTGTTCTCGGCTTCGAGGACGGCACGACGGGAAACGACAACGTTGTTGCGCTTCTGGTCAAGCTTGATGACCTTGAATTCCAGTTCCTTGCCTTCCAGGTGCGTGGTGTCGCGCACAGGGCGGACATCGACCAGGGAGCCAGGCAGGAACGCGCGGATGGTGTTGACGTCGACGGTAAAGCCACCTTTGACCTTGCCGTTGATAACACCCTTGACGATTTCTTCTGCGGCGAAAGCTGCTTCGAGGACTTTCCAGGATTCGGCGCGCTTGGCCTTCTCACGGGACAGTTTGGTCTCACCGAAACCGTCTTCAACGGCTTCCAGTGCAACGTGAACCTCATCACCCACTTTGATCGTCAGCTCGCCCTGATCGTTCAGGAACTGCTCACGCGGGATGACACCTTCGGACTTCAAGCCAGCATGAACGGTGACCCAATCGGAGTCGATGTCCACGATGATACCGGTGATGATGGAACCCGGCTGCATGTCGAGGGTTACTAGACTTTCTTCAAAAAGTTCGGCAAAGCTTTCGCTCATTTGGAATCCTGTAAATGGTTATTTAGGCAGTAACCGCCTGGCCGCTTGTATCGCGCGCCCTGCAGCCCACATACCCGCCACATCACCAGCTGATGTGGGTTGGTTATTAAATGCCCGTTGCCGGCCAGGCTGGTTTCCCGGCAGCGGATGCCCTGATCAGCCCTGCAAGTCGCGCTCGCGCGCCGCTTTCAGCACTGATTCAAGTACTTCTTCAATCGACAAGTGAGTCGAGTCGAGCAATATGGCATCATCAGCGGGACGCAGTGGCGCCACGCTACGACTCATATCGCGCTCATCACGAGCCATAATCTCATCGAGAAGACTCACAAGATTAGCAGTTTCACCCTTTCCGAGCAACTGCTTGTGCCGCCGTTCAGCCCTTTCATGCGGGCTGGCGGTCAAAAACACCTTCAACTGCGCATCGGGGAACACCACGGTACCCATGTCACGCCCGTCTGCCACCAACCCCGGCGCCTCGCGAAATGCCTGCTGACGACTGAGCAGCGCATCGCGCACCGCAGGGATCGACGCTACCTGTGATGCGCCAGTGCCCATGGTCTCGGTGCGGATAGCACGAGTGACATCTTCACCCTCAAGAATAATGCGCTGATCGCGCTGACCTTCTTCGGCGATAAATTGCACATCCAGATAAGCGGCCAGAGCCTTGAGCCCCTCTTCGTTAGTCAGGTCCACACCATGATTCTGCGCGGCGTAAGCCAGCAGCCGGTACAAAGCCCCCGAATCCAGCAACTTCCAGCCCAGCCGACTGGCCAACAGCCCAGCGATGGTGCCCTTACCGGACCCGCCTGGGCCGTCGATGGTGATAACCGGAATAACTTGATCTGTCACGCGTCCTCCTCCAACCGAACCTGCATGCCGACCGAACTGGCCAGCGACACAAAGCCCGGGAATGACGTTGCCACATTGGCGCAATCAGTGATTAGAATATCTCCCGCAGCACGCAGGGAAGCGACACTGAAAGACATGGCGATGCGGTGGTCACCGTGGCTGTCGACTTGCCCACCCTGCATCTGCCCACCCTCAATGATGATGCCGTCATGGGTTGGCTCAGCCTTGATACCCAACGCCTGCAAGCCATCGGCCATCACTTGGATGCGGTCGGATTCCTTGACCCGCAGCTCCTCTGCGCCGCGCAACACGGTACGACCCTCGGCACAGGCGGCAGCCACAAACAGCACCGGGAACTCGTCAATAGCCAGCGGTACCTGGTCCAACGGAATGTCGATACCCTTGAGGGGCGCGTAACGCACGCGAATATCCGCCACCGGCTCACCACCTACTTCGCGCTCGTTCTCCAGAGTCAGATCACCACCCATGGCGCGCAGAATATTGATCACCCCGATCCGGGTCGAGTTGATGCCCACGTGCTCAAGCACCAGATCAGAACCCTCGGCGATGCTCGCGGCCACCATAAAAAAGGCCGCCGAGGAAATATCCGCCGGCACGTCGATCTTGCACGCACTGAGCTTGTGGCCGGGCTCGATGGTCACCTTGGCGCCTTCGACCTTGACCGGGTAGCCGAAGCCTTTGAGCATTCTCTCGGTATGGTCGCGCGTGGGCGCTGGCTCGACCACCGAGGTACTACCCGCCGCATACAGCCCCGCCAGTAGCAAACAGGATTTCACCTGAGCACTGGCCATGGGCATAGTGTAGTCCATACCCATCAGCCGGCTGTCGCCCATGATACGCAATGGCGGCCTCCCCTCGTCGGCCGTCTCGATCCGCGCGCCCATTTCCCGCAGCGGCTTGGCCACGCGGCCCATGGGCCGCTTGCTCAGAGAAGCATCGCCCATCAGCACGCTGTCAAACATCTGACCGGCGAGCAAGCCGCACAGCAGCCTCATGGAGGTACCTGAATTGCCTACATAGAGCGGCCCGGGAGGCGCCTGGAGTCCGTTCAGACCAACGCCGTTAATGGTCACGCGACCCTGATTGGGTCCGTCAATGACCACACCCATATCGCGAAAGGCCTGCAAGGTGGCCAGGCTGTCTTCACCCTCAAGAAAACCTTCGACCTCGGTGACACCTTCAGCCAAAGAGCCGAGCATGATCGAGCGGTGCGAAATAGACTTGTCGCCGGGCACACGGATAGCGCCCTGAACACGTCCACCCGGGCTGGCAATAAAATTACAGACTTGTGTTTGCATAGGTTCCATATACGCCCTGCGGGCCAAAATAGTACTGAAGTGTTCGCGCGCCGCCTTCGCCCGGGTAAATACCCCAAGCAAGGTATTGGCATCGCCCGACGCTATCGCATCACGCAACCGATCCAGATCGTGAGTAAAGGCGTCCAAGCTGCGCAAAACCGCGTCCTGATTGGCGAGAAATATATCCCGCCACATCACCGGATCGCTCGCAGCAATCCGGGTAAAATCTCTGAATCCGCCAGCGGCATAACGAAAAATATCCAGATTTTCGCTACGCCCAGCCAGCGTATCGACCAGCGAAAACGCCAGTAAATGCGGCAGATGACTGGTCGCCGCAAGCACCTCGTCATGATCGGCCAACGGCATATGCTCCACGTCTGCGCCCAGCGTTTGCCACAGGGCAGTGACCCGTATCAGCGCCGCATCACTGGTGCTATCCAGCGGCGTAAGAATTACCTTGTGACGCTGAAACAACGCTGCGCTTGCCGCTTCGATACCGCTTCTTTCCGAGCCAGCGATCGGGTGGCCAGGAACGAATCGTGCCGGCACACGACCAAACGCCTGCTCAACAGCTTTGACTACAGCACCTTTAGTACTACCCACATCGGTCAGGACCGCGTCACCTAGCTCCAGTGCCGCCAGCTCAGCTAACACTTTTTCCATCGCCAACACCGGTACCGCCAGCAGAATGACGTCGGCCCCCTGTACCGCCTCAGCCAAGCTGTCAGTAACGCGATCCACCACACCGAGCGGCAAAGCCTGTTTGCGCGTTCCTGGATTGGCGTCACACCCCACTACCTCGCGGCACACACCCGATTCACGAATACCCTTGGCAAAGGACCCACCGATCAATCCCAGACCGATCACCGCCAGGCGCCCGATTGTCGCGCTCGAAGGTGACAGCGTCTTTACATTACTCACTCGCCAGCACCTGCCCCAAGACCTCAAGGAAACGCTGGTTTTCTTCCGGCAAACCGATGGATACGCGCAGGTGATTGGGCATGCCGTAATTGGCCACGGGGCGCACGATCACACCCTGTCGCAGCAGGCCTTGAAAGACTGGCGCAGCATCACGCCCCAGGTCCACGGCAATGAAATTGCCCCGCGAGAAGATCCAGCTCAGACCCAGCGAAGTAAAGCCCGCCTCCAACTGCGCCATTCCTTCACGGTTATTTCTGCGGCTTTCCGCCAGGTAGGCCTCATCTTCCAAGGTGGCCAGCGCCGCTGCCTGAGCCAGACTGTTGACGTTGAACGGCTGCCGCACGCGATTCATCGCATCGGCAATGGCCGGCTGGCAGATGCCATAGCCGACGCGCAGCGCAGCCAGGCCGTAGGCCTTGGAGAAGGTTCGCGACACCAGCAGATTCGGATAGGTCGTCAGGTAATCAAGCCCATTGGGCACATCCCCGGTTTCGACATATTCGGTATAGGCTTCGTCGAGCACCACAATCACGTCTTCCGGCACCTGGGCCAGAAAGCGCTCCAGCGCAGGACGTTCAATCCAGGTGCCGGTCGGGTTGTTCGGGTTGGCAATAAACACCAGTCGTGTCGCCGGCGTGATCGCCGCAGCCATGGCGTCCAGATCATGCCCCCACTCGCGCGCTGGCACGACCACCGGCCGGGCGCCGACGGCCTGAGTCACAATCGGATAGACCGCAAAGGCGTGCTCGCTGAACACCACCTCGTGCTGCGGGCTAACGAAGGCACGGGTAATCAGCTCAAGAATATCGTTCGAGCCGTTACCCAGAGTGATCATTGCGGTGCTAACACCCAGGCGTTCGGCCAGCGCCTGCTTGAGCAGAAAGCCATTGCCATCCGGATAACGCGTCAGCTCGGCGAAAGCGCTGTGTATCGCCTCAAGCGCGCGAGGGCTAGGACCCAGCGGATTTTCATTGCTGGCCAGCTTGACGATATCCTCGGCGCGCAAGCCAAACTCGCGGGCGAGCTCTTCAACCGGTTTACCCGGCACATAGGGAGACAGCTTTTGAACACCCGGCAACGCCAGGCTGAGGAAATCACAGGTCATCACAAACGCCTCAAGCTATAAGCGGCAAGCCTCAAGCCGCACCAGACTGCCATTACTTGCAGCTTGCGGCTTGCGGCTTGTCGCTAATGATTCAGAGTACCGCTTTCGGATAGGAACCCAGCACCTTGAGCGCCACCGACTCTTCATTAATCTGCTCCAACGCGTCCTTGATCAGAGGATCATGCTGGTGACCGAAGAAGTCGATAAAGAACACATAGGTCCATTTACCGCTACGCGATGGGCGGGTTTCGATACGTGACAGATCGATCCCGTTGTTGTGGAACGGCTGCAATAGGTGGTGCAACGCTCCCGGTTTGTTGCGCATGGAAACGATAATCGAGGTTTTATCGTCGCCAGTGGGCGGCACCATCTGGCTGCCGATAATCAGAAAACGCGTAGAGTTGTCTGGGCGATCTTCGATTTTCTCAGCAATACGCGTCAGACCATATAGCTCGCAGGCCATGTCGCCTGCAATCGCTGCGGAATTCCACTCACCCTTGACCCGCTTGGCCGCCTCGGCATTACTGGCCACGGCGACCCGCTCGACATTCGGATAATGCGCGTCCAGCCACTTGCGGCACTGGGCCAGCGACTGGGCATGAGAATAGACCCGGGAAATCTTGTCAGTCTTGGTGTTTTCACCAACAAGCAAGTGATGGTGGATGCGCAGCTCCACTTCACCGCAGATGACCATGTCATGCTCGAGAAAACTGTCCAACGTATGATTGATTGCGCCCTCGGTGGAATTTTCCACCGGCACCACACCAAACTGCACCGCCCCTGCCGCCACTTCACGGAATATTTCATCGATCGCCGCCATCGGCACACTGATCACCGAGTGGCCGAAATGCTTGATCGCTGCGGCCTGGGTGAAGGTCCCTTCCGGCCCCAAATAGGCGACTTTAAGAGGTTCTTCCAGAGCCAGACAGGCCGACATGATCTCGCGAAACAGCCGTGCCATTTCTTCGTTGTCCAGCGGCCCTTTGTTCAGCTCCATGATGTGCTTGAGCACCCAGGCTTCGCGCTCTGGACGATAGAATATCGGCTTGCTGCCTTCAGGTAGAGACTTCTGTTTTACTTGGGCTACGGTTTGCGCGCATTGGGCGCGCTCGCTGATCAGCTCGAGAATTTTCTCGTCGAGAGTATCTATACGCTTACGTAGTGCCTTGAGTTGGTCTTCATCAGACATTGCCATCAACCCCGCTGCCGTTCGAACTCGGCCATATAGGTCACCAACGCATCAACTGCGTCTTGCGTCACGGCGTTGTAAATGGACGCGCGCATACCGCCTACCGAACGATGCCCCTTGAGGTTCAACAGGCCTCGTTCTTCAGCGCCAGCTAAAAACGGCTTATCCAACCGATCATCTGCCAGCCGAAAGGGGATATTCATCCAGGAACGATCCGCAGGATTGATCGGGTTGCTGTACAGCTCGCTGCTGTCGATCGCCTGGTAAAGCGTGCGCTGTTTGACCTGGTTGATGCGCTCCATCGCTTCAAGCCCACCCTGCGCCTTAACCCACTTGAAGATCAGGCCAGCCAGATACCAGCCGAAGGTCGGCGGCGTGTTGTACATCGAGCCGTTCTTGGCAGCGACACTGTAATCAAGCATGGTCGGGCAGCTAGCGCGTGCCTTGCCCAGCAGATCTTCACGCACAATGACCACCACCAGACCACTGGGTCCGATGTTCTTCTGCGCGCCAGCGTAAAGCATGCCGAATTTCGACACCTCCAACGGGCGAGAGAGGATGGTCGACGATACGTCGGCAATCAGCGGTTTATCGCCGACCTCGGGAATCCAGCCGTACTCCAGACCCCCAATAGTCTCATTCGGGGTGTAGTGCACGTACGCGGCATCATCCGACAACTGCCATTCGTTCTGACCCGGGATGGCAAAATAATCGTAGCCCTTGGCGCTCGCAGCGACGTTCACGTGACCAAAACGCTGAGCCTCTTCGATCGCCTTGGCCGACCAGATGCCGGTATCGATATAGTCAGCGCGGTCTCCTTCGGCCATGAAATTCAGCGGAATCTGGGCAAACTGCTGGCTGGCACCGCCTTGCAGGAACAGCACCTTATAGTTGTCCGACACGCCGAGCAGATCACGCAGATCCTGCTCGGCGGTCTCGGCGACCCGGGTGAACTCCTCGCTGCGGTGACTCATCTCCATCACCGACAGACCCTTGCCCTGCCAGTCCAGCAGTTCAGTCTGGGCCTGCTTCAGCACCGCCTCAGGCAATGCTGCAGGACCTGCACAAAAGTTGAACAGTCGATTACTCACGGCGGCGTTTTACTCCTGTTCCGTATCGGCAGCCGGAGACTCGTCCTGCGCTGCACCAAGCTCTGCATTCACTTCCACGTCGGTATCGGACTCATCCAGCTCGCCTGCAGCAAGCTCCTCTTCAGCAAGCTCCTCCTCGGACGGCTCCTGAATACGCTCCAGACCCACCAGTTTCTCGTCGCTAGCGACCTTGATCAGCGTCACACCCTGGGTGTTACGCGACAGGCTGGACACCTCGGCGACGCGGGTACGCACCAGCGTGCCCTGGTCGGAGATCAGCATGATTTCCTCACCATCGACCACCTGGACAGCCCCGACCAGCGGACCGTTGCGCTCGTTGCTGACCATGGCGATGACGCCCTGGCCGCCGCGCTTGTACTGCGGGAATTCTTCGACGGCGGTACGCTTGCCATAGCCACGTGCCGAAGCGGTCAGAATCTGCGTGCCTTCTTCAACAATAATCATCGAAATAAGGCGCTGCTTTTCCGCCAGACGCATACCGCGTACACCGCGCGCCGTACGACCCATGGCCCGTACGTCAGTTTCCTTGAAGCGCGTCACCTTGCCACCGTCGGAGAACAACATGACCTCACGCTCACCATTGGTGATGGCCGCGGAAATCAGCGTATCGCCTTCATCCAGATCCAGTGCAATCAGACCGACCGTCCGCTGGCGGCTGAACTGCTCAAGTGGCGTCTTCTTCACGGTCCCGTTGGCAGTAGCCATAAAGATGAACCAGCCTTCGGTATATTCGTCGACCGGCAACATGGCGCTGATGAACTCGCCTTCGTCCAGCGGCAACAGGTTGACCAGCGGCCGACCCCGCGCCGTGCGCGAAGCCTCTGGAATTTCATAGGTTTTCAGCCAGTACACTTTGCCTTTGCTGGAGAACAGCAGCAGCGTGGTGTGGCTGTTGGCAACCAGCAGGTGAGAGACATAGTCCTCATCCTTGACGCCCGTCGCCGCTTTACCGCGACCACCACGGCGCTGGGCCTGGTAATCGGCCAGCGGCTGGCTCTTGGCGTAACCACCATGGGAGATGGTCACTACCCGCTCTTCTTCGGTAATCAGGTCAGCAATGCTCAGATCCAGGCGTGAAGCGAGAATCTCGGTGCGCCGCGCGTCGCCGAAGTTGGTGCGAATCAGCTCCAGCTCCTCGACAATCACTTCCATCAAGCGTTCCTGGCTATTGAGGATGCGCAGCAACTCACCGATCTGTAGCAGAATCTCCTGATACTCGGCCAACAGCTTATCGTGCTCCAGACCCGTCAGGCGGTGCAGGCGCAGCTCCAGAATCGCCTGGGCCTGTTCCGGCGACAGATAATACTTGCCGTCACGCAGACCAAACTGTTCGTCCAGGCCATCGGGGCGGCAGGACTCGGCACCGGCACGCTCGACCATCTCGACCACCGCGCCGGGCTCCCAGGCGTTGGCGATCAGGCGCTCCTTGGCTTCAGCCGGGGTCGGCGAGGCCTTGATCATGGCGATCACTGGATCGATATTCGACAGTGCGACCGCCTGACCCTCAAGAATGTGCCCACGCTCTCGCGCCTTGCGCAATTCAAATACGGTCCTGCGGGTAACCACTTCACGACGGTGACGGATAAAGGCGTCGAGCAATTCCTTGAGGTTCAGAATGCGCGGCTGGCCGTCGAGTAGACCAACGATATTGATACCGAACACGTTCTGCATCTGTGTCTGGGTATACAGATTATTGAGCACAACCTCGGCCACTTCACCCCGACGTATCTCGATAACCACACGCATGCCGTCTTTGTCGGACTCGTCACGCAGCTCGGTAATGCCTTCAATCTTTTTCTCTTTGACCAGCTCAGCGATCTTCTCAATCAACCGCGCCTTGTTCAACTGGTAGGGCAGCTCGTTGATGATGATCTGCTGGCGGCCGCCGACTTTGTCGATATCCTCAATAATGCAGCGGGCCCGCACGTAGATACGGCCGCGGCCGGTCTTGTACGCCTCAACAATACCCGCACGGCCGTTGATAATGCCGGCGGTGGGGAAATCCGGACCAGGAATATACTCCATCAAATCATCGATGGTCAGATCCGGGTTTTCGATCAGCGCCAAGCAGGCATTGATCACTTCAGTCAGGTTGTGCGGCGGGATATTAGTCGCCATGCCCACGGCAATACCACTGGAGCCGTTGATCAGTAGATTCGGGACCTTGGTCGGCAGTACCGCTGGAATTTGCTCGGTGCCGTCATAGTTGGGCACCCAGTCAACGGTTTCCTTCTCCAGGTCAGCCAGCAGCTCGTGCGCCAGCTTAGTCATGCGGATTTCGGTATAACGCATGGCGGCGGCGTTATCGCCATCCACCGAACCGAAGTTACCCTGACCATCAACCAGCAGGTAGCGTAGCGAGAACGGCTGCGCCATACGAACGATGGTGTCGTAGACAGCCGAGTCGCCGTGCGGGTGATACTTACCGATCACGTCACCGACCACACGGGCCGATTTCTTGTAGGGCTTGTTCCAGTCGTTGTTCAGCTCGCTCATCGCGAACAGCACGCGACGATGCACCGGTTTGAGTCCGTCGCGAACATCCGGCAAGGCCCGACCCACGATCACGCTCATGGCGTAATCGAGGTAGGACTGCTTCAGTTCATCTTCGATATTGACTGGAAGGATTTCTTTGGCCAGTTCACCCATGAAACGGCATTCCTTTTATTGTCGGCAACCTGACGATGCCTGTAGACAGTTATTCGGCGTACTCAGGGGCTCTGCGGGGCTGCTGTTTCCGTTAAGAAGTAGTCAGTCAGCGCGGGGCCGCAGGGCGCCCGGTTAAAGCCCGACAGGATACCACAGAGCGAGGCAGGGAGGGAGGCGAAACGCGAGCCTGAGCCTGCCATTTCAACAAGAAGGACGAACGGGTCATTCCCACCGGTAGATGCCACCAATCAGTGCAGATGCCGGTGACTCATTAAATCGGCCAATTTGCGCGCATCCGGACGTTCGATCACCCCTTTTTCAGTGATGATGGCATCAATCAAGTCCGCAGGCGTCACATCGAACACCGGGTTGAACACGGGCACCCCGACATCCAGTGATTGGCCGCCCAACTGCAACAGCTCGGCCGCCCCCCGCTCTTCGATAACCACCTCGTCGCCATGCTCCAGCGCCATATCGATAGTCGAGCTTGGCGCAACGACCATAAACCGCAGACCGTGATGCATGGCCAGAATTGACAGCGAGTAAGTCCCAATTTTGTTCACTACGTCACCATTGGCGGCAATACGGTCCGCGCCCACGATGACCCAGGTAATGGTTTGGGTCTTCATTAAGTGGCCAGCGGCCGAGTCGACATTGATGCTCGCCTCAATGCCGTCGCGCTCAAGCTCCCAGGCAGTCAACCGCGAGCCCTGTAGCCAGGGACGGGTTTCATCAATAAACACCTTGTCGACCAGCCCGGCGGCATGCGCGGCGCGGATCACGCCCAGCGCCGTACCATAGCCGCCGGTAGCCAGCGCACCGGCATTGCAATGAGTGAGCAGATTTTGCGGGGTTTTCTGATGCTTGCGAATCAGTTCCATGCCGAGCTTGCCCATGGTCAAGTTGGCTTCATGATCGCTTTGATGAATGGACTGGGCAGCCTCGAGCAGGCGTGCGGGCACATCCGCATGCGCTCCCAACCGCGCCAGCCGGTCACGCATCAACTTCAACGCCCAGGTGAGGTTGACCGCCGTGGGTCGTGCGCTTTCCAGCAGATCGAAATCAGCCTGTAATGCCTGCAGCCAATTATCGCTCTGAGCCACACGCCGGGCCGCCAACGCAACGCCGTAAGCTGCGGCGATACCAATCGCCGGCGCACCACGCACCACCATATCGCGGATGGCTGCCGCGACCTGATCGGCGTCGGCGCATTCAATATAATCTTCGCGCGCCGGCAGCAGCCGCTGGTCCAGCAGACGCAATACCCCGCCGCGCCATTCGAGGGCTTTCACTTTGTCCACTGTGGCTGATTGTGTAGCAGGCTGCATGATGTCCCTCCTAAACCGCCATTATACCCATCCACGGAGCGGCCTGACGAACACAGAAATGAAATGTCACTGCACCCAATCGAAGGCAAACGTTATACTGCTGCGCATGATTCAAGATGAACTCCCCATGCTGTCTCTGCCCGACTCCATCGACCTGCTGATCTCGGCGCGCTGGATCGTACCCGTTGTGCCCGCCGACCAGGTGCTGGAGAACCACGCGATTATCGTGCACCAAGGCCGCATTCTCGGCATCGTCAGCCAGGCGCGGGCAGCCGAGCTGCAGGCCCGCGAACGCCGCGAACTACCCAATCATGTGCTTATTCCCGGGCTGATCAACGCCCATGGGCACGCGGCTATGAGCCTATTCCGTGGGCTGGCCGATGATTTGCCGCTGATGAGCTGGCTCAACGATCATATCTGGCCGGCCGAAGGTCGCTGGGTCAGTGAAGCCTTTGTGCGCACCGGCACACGATTAGCGGTATCCGAGATGTTGCGCGGCGGCACTACCTGTTTTGCCGACATGTATTTCTACCCCGAGACTGCGGCCCAGGTAGCCATAGAAGCAGGCATGCGCGCACAACTGGCATTTCCGGTTGTAGATAACCCGATCCCCGGCGCACAGAACAGCGCTGAAGCTATTTCCAAAGGCCTGCGCCTGCATGACGACAGCAAACATAACGAGCTGATCAGTATCGCATTTGGGCCCCACGCCCCTTATACAGTCGGCGACGAGACACTTATTCGCGTACGCACTCTGGCGGATGAGCTTGAGCTGCCCGTGCATATGCATGTACACGAAACCGCATTCGAAGTGGAAGAAGCCGTGCGCCAATCAGGCATGCGTCCGCTGCAGCGTCTGCGTGAGCTCGGCTTGCTCAGTCCGCGCCTGCAAGCGGTACATATGACCCAGATCGATGATCAGGATCTACGGCTTCTCGACGACTTTGGCGTGCAGATCATCCATTGCCCCGAGTCCAACATGAAACTGGCCAGCGGCTTCTGTCCGGTCCAGCGCTTGCTGGATAACGGCATCAATGTCGCGCTGGGCACTGACGGCGCCGCCAGTAACAATGATCTGGATATGTTTGGTGAGTTGCGCACAGCGGCCTTGCTAGCCAAAGGCGTCTCCGGGCAACCCACTGCTCTGAATGCTCACAGCGCCTTGCGCATGGCCACGCTGTCCGGCGCTCAGGCCTTGGGTATTGCCGAACAGACCGGCTCACTGGAGCCGGGCAAATTCGCTGATATGGTCGCAGTGGACCTCTCCGCCCTACCCTTGCAACCCGTCTACCATCCGGTATCGCAACTACTCTATACCTGCAACGCTTCGCAGGTGTCGGATGTGTGGGTGGCTGGCCGGCAGAAAGTCAGATCCGGCCAGCTCCAGTTGGCCGACCAGGATGGCCTCCTCGAAGCAGTGAATGAATGGGCTCAACAGATTCAGATAGGGGACGAACAACATGACGCTTAATGTAGACCAGGCAGAAATTGCCAAATTTGAAGCGCTGGCCAGCCGCTGGTGGGACCGCAACAGTGAATTCAAGCCACTGCACCAGATCAACCCACTGCGTACCAACTGGATTGATGAACGTGCTGGCCTGGCCGGCAAGGAAGTCCTGGATGTCGGCTGCGGCGGCGGCATTCTCGCTGAAGCGATGGCTCTGCGAGGCGCCAAAGTAATGGGCATCGACATGGGCGAAGCGCCGCTGGCCGTCGCGCGCCTGCATCAACTCGAATCCGGCGTTGAGGTCGATTACCAACAGACCACCGCCGAGCAGCTGGCTGAACTGCACCCCGGCCGCTTTGACGTTGTTACCTGCCTGGAAATGCTTGAGCACGTGCCCGATCCCGCCTCGGTGATTCGAGCCTGCGCCACTCTGGTCAAACCCGGCGGCGAAGTGTTCTTCTCTACCATCAACCGCAATCCGAAATCGTTTGTATTTGCGATTGTCGGTGCCGAATACGTCCTGCGCCTGCTACCGCGCGGCACCCATGAATTCGCCAAATTCATCAAGCCCGCCGAACTCGGCCGCTGGTCACGCGACGCCGGACTGGACATGCAAGATATCATTGGCCTGACCTACAATCCGCTGACCAAGGTGTACAAGCTTGAGTCCGATGTGGATGTCAATTACATGATCCACACCCGCCGTAGCGCGTGACGGCATGCTAACCAGCGTATTGTTCGATCTCGACGGCACCCTGCTGGATACCGCCGACGATTTTATGGCGGTCATCTTGCGCATGCGCCAGGAACGCGGCTTGCCGTCATTGGACACCATACGCATTCGCGAGCGGGTGTCCGACGGATCAGTGGGAATGCTCAGCTGCGCCTTCAACATGCAACCCAGCGATGCAGGCTTTGACGCACTACGCGAAGAGTTTCTTCACCACTATGACCTGTCTTTAGCAGTTCACACGCGGCTTTTTGATGGCATGCCAGAGCTGCTTGACTGGCTCGACGATCAAGGTCTGCCATGGGGCATAGTTACCAACAAACTCAGCCGCTTCAGCGTCCCCCTGCTGGATGCCATGGGTTTGGCCAGTCGCTGCCGCAGCCTGGTCTGCCCCGACCAGGTCAGCCACGGCAAACCGCACCCGGAACCCCTGCTCAAAGCGTGCGTCGAAATGGGTGTAAAGCCAGCCGATTCAGTTTATGTGGGAGACCACCTGCGTGACATCCTGGCGGGCAGAGCAGCCGGCATGCCTACAATCGCCGCGCTATATGGCTATATCCCGCCGGACGAAGATCCTGCTGGCTGGCAGGCTACCCACAGCATAAAATCCCCAGCCGAGTTACGCTCATGGCTGGTGCAAAGGCAACTTCAGGAGGTACCCCATGCTTGACTATCAAGCTCCCCAGGACCTGCTCACAGATCGCGTGATACTGATCACTGGCGCAGGCGACGGCATCGGCAAGGCCTGCGCACTGAGTTGCGCCGCACATGGAGCAACCGTCATTCTGATCGGCCGCACGCCATCCAAACTTGAAGCGGTCTATGACGAAATCGAAGCCTCAGGTTTCCCGCAGCCCGCATTGTGTCCGCTGAACCTGGAAACCGCTCTGGAAAAAGACTACGTGGACCTGGCCGACCAACTGTTCGATACCTTTGGCAAGCTAGACGGGCTGGTACATAACGCGGCCCTTCTGGGTCCACGGACGTTGCTCGATAACGTGAAAGCAGAGGCCTGGCTGCAATTGATGCAAGTTAACGTCAACGCCCCCTTCCTGCTCAGCAAGTCCATGATGCCCTTGCTGCGCGCCGCGCCCGATGCGTCGGTGGTTTGCGTTTCCTCCAGCGTAGGCCGCAAGGGTCGCGCCTATTGGGGGCCCTACGCAGTGAGTAAATTTGCCCTGGAAGGTATGATGCAAGTATTTGCCGATGAACAGGACGGCACCAGCGCCATCCGCTTCAACAGCCTCAACCCCGGTGCCACCCGCACCAGCATGCGCGCTGCGGCCTATCCCGGAGAGGCGCCAGAGAAGAATCCGGAGCCCGCACAGATTATGCCGGCCTTTCTGTATCTACTCGGGCCTGACAGCAAAGCGGTCAACGGCCAAGCCCTGGACGCCCAGTAGTCGGTTTTCTGACGCCTCCTCTACCTTATCCCTCTCTTCCTCGTAGCAAGGCGGCAAATAATTGCCGCTTTGCTATAAAAAAGTCGCTTTAAAAATATAAACAACTGATTAAAAACACATTTTCATATTAGGCACACTCCCTGCATGGTAAATAGCCATCACTTCCCCATTTGCAGGCGCGCCATGACCCTATCGACCAGCAATACCATAGACTTTGACTCCGCGCGCCTGCGACTCAATCACGACGAGAAAGCTCGCTCATCGCTTATTGTTCCGCCGAGCAAGCCTATCCGGCACATGACCCTGATGGGCCTGCAACAGCGATTAACTCAGCAGTTGCAGACCTCACTTGAAATCGATCGCGTTTTGGATATGTTCTTTAACGCACTGCAGGAATTTATCGGGTTGAACAGCCTGGAGTTTCGCCATGACGCTCACAGTGTTCAGATACAAAAAGGCACTTCGAGCATGCACCGTTGCAGCTACCGCATGACCCATGCCGGCGACTTCCTAGGCGAGATTCAATTCACCCGTGCCAAGCGCTTCAGTGAACACCAGCTGCAGAGCCTGGAAACGCTATTAGGCAATCTGCTTTACCCCCTGCGAAACGCCCTGATGTATCGGGAGGCCCTGCGTTTCGCCTTGAATGACAGCCTGACTGGCATCGGTAACCGCATGAGCCTGGATCAGGCATTGAGTCGCGAAGTAAAATGCGCCGCACGCCATCACACGCCCCTGTCATTATTGATTATGGATATTGATCATTTCAAACAGATCAATGACAAGTATGGGCACGCCTACGGCGATGCAGCGCTGAAAGCCATCGTCAGCTGCACCCGCAACTGCTTGCGCGACGTCGATGAGCTCTTTCGCATGGGGGGTGAGGAATTCGTCGTACTGCTTGCCAATACTGACAACCATGCCGCACGTTTTATCGCCGAGCGCATTCGCCGCAGCATAGAGCAGATGCAATTTGAAATTGATGGTGACGCCATACCCATGACCGCCAGCCTGGGTATCGCCACCTTGAAAGCGGGAGAAAAAGAAGAGAGCCTTCTGGAGCGTGGCGACAAACTGATGTACACCGCCAAGCGCGCTGGCCGCAACAGGATCGCCTGCTGACGACCAGCGCAAGAGTCAATCAGTGCGTGGTAGCGACCGACTGCTTGCTGGACAGATAGTGTTCAAAAAGCTGATTGGCATTTCCTAGCGACATCAAGTGTGCGTAAATCCAACCCAGAAAACCGGCTTTATGCAGGGACAGAACCTGCTCGTCGTCCAGCTTGAGGAACGCTTCTTCATCTACTGCAAGAAAATCCTTAAGTACGAAGCTCTCGCCACTGACATGAGTCAGCTTCAGCGTGCGCGGTACCAGCAGACCAAGCTCTTGCAAACGAGTAACAAACTGTCTGGTGCGCTGCATTTCCACAGTAAAATTCTGCAAAAAAGCGATCATCTCGTTTAGGTAATCGCTGTTCTCCCCCGTTCCGGCAAATAATTCACGCCCCTCGTCTTCATTCCATCCGGAATATGCCTCATCAAAACAAACGGTGAAGTTCTCATCATCGCCCTGGGCCAATACGAACGGATAACGACGAATAAATGCGGGTATATACGTATTGGCACGCCAGTGACCATCCTCGGTCACGTAACTATTGAGCCCTTCTTTAAGACCCAGCAAAGCAATCGGGCTTATAGACTCACCCTCGCCAATGAACACCACCGGGTAACCCCTGGCTGCCTGGAAGAACTCGAGGCCAGCCAGCGGCACTATGTGCGTATCCGCGGCGAACTGGCAATCGCCGGATGATTTGAGTTTTAGCGACTTGTGGTCGTCACGGTTGAGTGCTTTGATTTCCTTGTACAGCAACAATGTTGACATCCGTTTTGCTTCCCGTTGTTTATCAGTATTCAGCGAATAACTATTTGCAATAAAACCTGACCACTATCCTGATCCGGCACCACGTCCTTGAGCGTACTGGCAGCGACCAGATTGGCGGAAACACGTTTACCAAAACGCATATTCAAACCTATGCCACCGCTGGCCAGATCCACATCTTCGGTACCCAGTTCCATGGCGCGACCGTAATCGAGAAAGACAAAGGGCTGCCAGCGCTCACTGTAGCGCCAATGCCCTTCAACACCCAAATTGACGCCCCAAGGCGAAGCGATAATGCCCGGATCATAACCTCTGATGCTGCTGACCCCACCAAACTGCTTCAGCAACGCGGAAGGCAGCTCCTCCTTCTTGGTCGCATATTGCCAGCCCATACGGCCAACCAGCTCGTAGCGCTGGCCAATCTGCCGGCCAGAATATAAATCCCCGTTAAGCAGTGTAAAGCTACCGCTATCGCCGGTTATCTTGTTGTCACTCGAAGCCTGCCGTAGGCGCTGTTCATAACGCACATACCAAGGCTCCTGACGGTATTCGAACTGACCTTTCAGAGTCAGTTCTTGAATATCGATTTCGCTGAGTTCAAAGCCCTCGATGGTGGTTTTCGAGTTCTGGAAACCATAGGAAATCCCTCCCAGCAGCAGCCATTTGTCCGACACCCGCCAGGGTTGATCAAAGCCTATCGCATAGTTGCTGGACTCGCCCTCGATACCCAAATCGGCAAGGGGGCCACGTTCAATCTCAAGGCTGTTCATGCCTACATCGGCCCAGACAATAGCGTTGTTGCGGGTCACTGGCCGGGCATAGCGAAGATTGAAATACTCTGTACCGCGCGTTCCCACCACCACGGCGCTCAGATTGTCAGCTACGCCAGTAGGAGAGAACCAGTTCAGCGTACCGCCAAGCTGCTCAGTCCCCGTACCTTCACTACCGTAATTGTTGGCAAACAGCGACCAGGACCAAGGTGACGGCTCGAACGCCTCAATGTCGACCCGGGTAGTGCCGAAGCGCTCACCTGGAGCCAGCCCAGCGGTTATCTGTGGGCCGGGTGTTGTGGCATTGAAGCGCCGAATATTCTCCATCAACATTGGACTGTCGAGAATCTCGCCATCGGTCAGCTCCAAGCGTTGACGATAGAAATCGTCACGCACTCTTCGATCCTCTCCAACAAAAGCCACGGCGTCGACCTTGGCTTCCACCAGCACTATTCTTAAATTTTGATCTTCCAACGACTGCGGCGGCACTACCGCTCTGGCTGTCAGTTGTCCCTGCTCGGCGTACAATTGATTAATGTCTCTAACCAACTGATTGATATCCGCGAAGGTCACAGAACGACCAATGTAATCAGCCGCCAGGGTCTGCAATGCTGCATCGGCAAGGAATACCGAGGAATTAAAATTGATTGATTCAAGCACGAACGCAGGACTGTCATCGGGCAGGCTGTCCTGCGCCTCTGGCATCTCACCCTGCATGGCGGGCACTTCAATGCGGCGGGCACGTTGTTCAATCTGCTGTTGCCGCTGCTGCTGCTCTATCTGATCACGCTGCAGGCCAGGGTCGATCAAGCCCGGCGGCAGCACTTGCTGTGCCGCCAACGAGCCCGACAGCGCAAACCATCCCAAAGCCCAACCTACCGAAACTGCTCTTTTACAACCCTTCCCACCCATCAAATTCCCCACGACTGTGCCTCATTCCCTGTTTGTTCGGAAAACGCCTGCCAATCCATGTTCATGGTGTCTTCGTCATCCTCTGATGAAATCTCTGACACTACGGGTGGCACATACCCAGCCATCTGATTCATCAACAGCCCCAGCCGTAACCTGATGTTCTGCGGCGTCATCATCATGACGGAATAGTCAGCCGCGCTGATGTTTTGATAATCCACAGTGCCGTCCTGATGGCCTTCTGCGAAGTTCGGCACGCGCACCTGATGGGTATAGTCACGGTGAATCACATAGCCATTGGTGTACGTTCCCAAGCCGTTTTGTTGTAACCAGAACGCTTTGTCCAGTTCATGCAGCTGAACATTGGCCGCAGGCCGATAGGTCGGATTAACGTTATCAGCGATGATCACCGCTTGCGGTGTGGTCAGGAACAGATAGTCCACGTTGCTTGCGTCCAGGAAATCCACTAGCAGTGCCGTGGTATCCAGCTCGGTATGCACCATATCCAGCAGGTCGATGACTACATGATCAGCATCCAGACGCGACTTGAAGCTGTCGCCAGGCTGGCCAGCATTATTCAAACCCTGCACCGTCAGTGTCAGCAGGCCCTCTCCGGTGTGCCTCCCGTTGAACTCGATCTGCTGCGCATACAGGTCAGCAGACTCGCCCAAACTGGCGTTCTGCACGCGGATTGATTGCCCGGAGCGTAGCTCCATGATCGGCGCGATAGCTTCCTCGAACGCCAGCGCGGCCGTGCTGGCAAAACCGTTACGCCAGCCAGCGAGGGCCGTAATACCCTGATCAGCACGGATAGACTGACCACGGGTATCGAGCAAACTGTCCAGTACAGCTTGCCCTTCAGCCAACAGACGCTGGAAGTCGATATCTCCGTCGGCGAACCAGTTCTGATGACCCGCGCTACCGCTGTCGCCCACCTGAATGGAGCCGCGGGCCAGCAAGTCGATATTCTCGCTTGACGACAGATTGCCCAGACTCAGATTCTGCCCCTGGACATCAATATTGCCGTCAACGAGACTCGCAGTGCTAACCAGCGTCGTGGTGATGTCGCCAGTGGCGGTGAGCGAGATCTTTCCGGAGATGGGATTGCCCTCGTACTGTCCGGTGGAGGTCATTGGCCCACCTACCGTGATGTCCCCGCCCTTGGCATTCAACAGGATGTTACCGCCTGCTTCCACTCGATCATCGAAATTGATCGCGCCTCCAGCATTGACCGTCACGTCACGCCCGGCCTTGGCACCGCGCAGATCGACGTTACGTCCAACATCAAAGAACAGATCACGGCCAGCCTCAGCCTCACCCTGCACATTCAGGTCGCCCCTGACACCCACAGTCAGATCGCGCCCGGCCTTCAGCGAGTAGGTCCCGCCAAACTTCACTTCCGGCATGACCAGGTTACCGCTGGCAATAATGCCGATGTCGCGGAAAGCTTCGACCAGCAGACCGGTGATATCGCCATGACCATCCATATAGTCGCCAGAGCCGAGTAGCGAAACATCGCCCTGCAGGCTCTGGACACGACCGAAATACAGGTTACGGCCTTCCATCCTGAGCAATTGCTCAGCTTCAGCGTTGCCACCGAACACGTCTCCATCGGTCCTGACCAGCAGGTTCTCGGCCGATTTCAGATGCGCCGGCACCAGTACGTTGAGTTCATCCGGGTCGGCCAAAGTGCCAAAGCGAATGGTTCCGAGCGAGCCCGCAACGGTGGTCAGCGACATATCTGCGCCACTACGCCCGGTCACGATGCTCAGATCGCCGTCGGCTTCGATCGCCAGTTGGCTGTGCGCAGAGACGTTGCCCAGTTCAGCTGATCCGGCAGTCAACATGATCCACTGCTGACGCCCGTGCAGCTCATCTGCAGCGAACAGTCCGCTGGACGTCAGCAAGATCGTACCGGTGAGACTCTCAAGGCTACCCAGATCCGCAGTACCCACATCGAATAACACATCACCGCCCACCACCGTGCTGCGCCCAGCCCAGTCACCGGCACCCGTCACGCTGAGGGTCTGATCGACCGTCAACGCGTCATAACGCAAGGGCGTGCCGGCCAGCCCGCGGTGATGCAGCGACGCATCACCCGCGACCCTGGCCCGCTTGAGATCAAGCATGCCTGCTACATCCAGGTCAAAGCGGCCGGCGATATCCAGCTCGCCAATATGCGAGGCGCTGCCCAGCACCATCGCAACATCGTCGCCTGCATTCAAAAGATCCAGCTGCAGATCCGCAGTAATACTCATCTGCACGGGACCGGCAATCGTCGCGGTACCAATGAGCGCCTGCCTGGCTATCAGGTTCCAGAGGCCATTCTGCGCGTCTACCGTATCAGCGCTGAAGACGCCGCCGATATCGACCGCCAGATCACCCTGCTGGCTGCGCAACGAGCCCAGCCTCAGAGACAAACCGCTACCGGCCAGATCCAGATCGCCCCAAGCTTGCAACTGGTCGATAGCGATCTCGCCCAGACCGCTCAGAGTGATCATGCCCTGGATGCTCTCGATACGATCAAGTGTAGAGTCGCCCAAGGTATTCAAGGCTTGGTTGCCTGCACTGACCACGCTGCCACGTTCAAAACCACCGTCCAGGTCAAGGAATAGCTGGCCTGAGGCATCCACACCCAGCTCCTTGGCCTTGAGGATCACATGACGCGTTGATTGACCGATATTGCCGGTCCCGCCAACCAGGCCAGTGCTGCGCAATGCCAGCCGGTCCGCCGAAACCCAGCGAACGCCATCTTCATTGGCAATAAGTTGACTGGCCGTGAGCGACAGCAGCCCATTATTGCCGGTCACTGTCAGGTCACCCAGGGTCGCCAGATTGCCTAGCGTCGCCGACAAGCTGCCGCCGGCAGTGACGCTTGTTCCCGCATTCATCCGCCAGTTGCTGCCCAGGTTCAGCAACAAACTGCCCAGCGACCAGTCACCGCTCTGAGTCAGCGTGGTGGCCTGGCCGATATCCAGCAGGCCATCCACTATCACCGTACCCAGGTTTAAATTACCTGGCTGGACGATGACGCCCTGCATTGCGCCGATCCAAGCGTCACCGCCGATGTCAAGCGCAATCTCGTCGGTCTGACTGTTCAACTGAATGCGCTCATCAACACTGCCCAGATCACCCTCAATGGTCAGGTTGATGGTGCCGCCGAGCAAATGCTCACCGTTCTGCCCGCTGGCAAGCAGATTACCACCCAACGCCAGGGTGATGGCGTCGCTGCCGGTCAGACGCAACACCCGCAAATCGCCAGCCTGCGCGAGGTTCAGAGATACCGCCCGCGCGACCAAGTCACCACTGACGTTCATATGCACCGCGCCCTGGCCGCCAATGGCGCCACTTGAAGCTTCGAGCACGACATCATGGCCGGTGATCACCACGTTGCTGCCGTTCGCGCTTTCAATGTTGCCATCTGTCTTGATGCGGACCGTATCGCCTTGCACGTTATAGATATTGAAGTCGTTCTTGCCCCCCAGGTAGACGTCCTTGACCGCCGTTACATCCAGATTGCCCGTGGCCGAGACGTTCAGATCGTCGCGCTGGACAATCCGCATCTTGGTCTTGTCGTTGAGGTCATCGAAGTAAACATCATCAAGCTCTGCACCAGCGAGCGCGGCCAACTGTGCCGAGGTCAGGTTTTCTATGCCCACGCTCAGGTCGATGTAGATATCCTCAGCGAGCACCTGACCGATTCGATAGGCTTCCAGAGTGACATTGGCGCCCTCAATATTGTTGTCTTCAATCTTGGACTGGGTATTGGTACCCCGACTCAGCAATGCCGACGATACCGAGTACTGCAACTGATCTTCGCTCCAGGCCGCAGTAGCATCTAGCAGAGCGGCTTCCTGGACACTGAGCTGGTATTGATAGCCGGGATCGTAGGCGACGCTGCCAAAACGGTTGTGCAGCTGGTCGTACTCGGTATCGATTCGCGCCTGCTCGGCCGCTATCTGCGTGTCCGACCAGTCCTGTGCCTTGAGCTGAGCAATCTGTGCAGCACTGAGCTGAACCTGATCCAGATCGAACACACCGACCACACCAGTGGTCTTGTCGGTGCGCAGATTCCAATAGCGCTCGTAGCTGTTCTGGCCAGCATTGATCAGCGCGGTTTTTTGCTGCTCCAGCGCATCGAGGGCCGCCTGGCCGGTCAGGCCCATGTCGCTCCAAAGCGCCTTCAGTTCATCGAGCGTACGTTCGTCGTAGGACTGTGTGGTATTGGCATCGATCAGATCGCCGCCCACCACGCGCAAATGCACATCGCCACCCGCCAGAACCTGGTCCACCAGCAGATCGCCGCTGACTTCTTGCAGGAACACCCCGCCCACGGCGCGTGCAGTCAGGGTAGCTGGCATGGTGCCGAAGCTACCACCGCTGGTGTTGGTATCTATGTTCAGTAGGTTGCCGCTGGCACCAATGCTGCCGCTGGTGGTGCTCAGATTAATCGCGTGGCCCTTAATCGTCACCGAGTTGTTGTACGTGGTGATATTACCCTGCGCGCTCAGCGTGAGATTGCCGCGCAGCGCCTCCAACGCCCCCAGCTTGAGCCCGCCCAATCCACGCAGGTTGACATCGCCGGCACTGGATTTCGCCGACAGTAAATCACCGACCTGTAGCGTCAAGGCCTGGGTCGCGCTACCAATGCCGGTCTCCGCCTGCAGATTCAGGTTGGCGGCCTGCACAACCACTGAGTCGGCGCCCTGGGTCAGGCTGCCATTGGTGGTGATATTGGTCGTGCCATTCTGGTTGAACAATGAGCCAAGCAAAACCACATTGCCGTTGGAATTAAGGTCGATCGCTCCCGTATCAGAACCGATAAAACTGATATTGATCGGGTTATCGGCCCGCACTGTATAGCGGTTGATCACCTTCTGGCCCTGCACGGTGGTGGTCTGAAGCCAACTGCGCTTGACCTGACACCACAGGAACCATTTGTGACAGCTAGTCCAGGTGTTTACATCGACCTTTGGTGCCTCGCCCGTATCAAAGGTGTCAGTGACCAGATTAACCGCTCCGGAGGCCAAACTACCGTCGACATTGCCCATATAGTCGGCGCCATCTATCGGCCGAGGGTCACCGGTCCACACCTTGGGCGGTTCATAGAGTGTGCCTTCACCCACATTAAAGGCACCCCAGAACTTATCTTTGTAGTACTTGGCGACAGTCGTTTCAGTTTGGTCCTGCCCCGTCAGCCAGACATAGGAACGCCCCGTCACAGGATTATAGCTGGTGTTACGCCCAGAGCCGACCTGCACCGCCGTCGCATTCAGAACCGCACTGCTCAGCCCTTGCTGCAGATAAACCTTGTAGGCGTCGGCAGCCGCATCGTAACCACGCGTGTAAATGGAGGACCAGACATATTCGTTACCATTGCCGTCACGCCGGGCGTCGTTGATGCGCAGCGTGCCCTTGGTGCCGGTGCCGAGATCAATGCCACTCAGGCTCAGCGTGTAATCACTGGTGTTAATAATACCCACCTGGCTGTAACCATCCAGCACGCTAAGCTGGCCGTTGCCGGTACTCAGAATGTAGCCGGTCAGTTCCATATAGCCGCCAGCGACTTCGACCGCGTCGAGCACGACGCTTTCAGAGCGGAAGTCGTAATTGTAGCCAAGGACCCCGGTACGCGCGTCCGTAGTCTGGAGACTGATCACCGCATCACCGAGCCCAAGCTGATACAGGTTGCGGCCAGCATCAATCCTGGTCTTAAGCTGCGCGCTGTCTTGGATAGTGGCCGTCCAATTCGCCACGCCGCTTTGTATCAACCCATTGATATTCAAGTACTGGGCGCTGATAACCACGTTATTACCCGCAACCACCCCGGAACCAGCCGCAGGGGCAGTTAGATTGCTGCCGTTGTTATTAGTCGCTGGATCACCGCCGACATGAAAGAAAGCATCTTCAGCATTCAGAACGAAATCCCGACCAGCACTGATTTCCAATGTCTTGCCACGGATATCGCTGTTGGCATAGATACTGCCGTAACTGGCAGTGATTCTGACCAGCCCACGCTGGTTGAAGATGCGACCATCAATATAAATATCCGGCGCAGGTGAACGCAGACCATCCTGACCCACGATACCGGTGGAAGGATTGTAATTATTGATGACCGTCACGACCGGATCGGGAGAATTGCTGGAAACCGTCACATTGCCAAAGCTGGCCTGGCCCTTGTAGGCAACCGCATTGGCATTATTGATCTCGTCTACGGAGGTTAGCGAGGCAAGATTGAACAGCAGTTGCCCACCCTCACGGAAAGGAATTTCGAGCCCCATGATCCGCAGGAACGCGGAGCTGTCATTGGTCACGGTAATAGCCGCATCACCCGGCGCTCTCAGCCTGCCGCTGCCAATCAGCGCATCGCCAATCACCACGACATTACCGGGCTTGGCAAGGATCGGATCGAGCTCAAACACTTGAATGATCTGATCGCGAGCCAGGCTGGCACCCTGTGAAGCATCACCGCCCATTTGTTCGAACAGCGCCGTCAATGTGCGCTGAAGCACGTTCAGCTCCGCCTGCATGGCGGTACGCTCAATAGGCGACAAGCCGTAATCCGCTAGCTGTTTGTTCAGCGCCTCAACACGCTGGCTAATATATTGAGAGTAAGTGCCTTCCTTCAGTCTGAAGGTGATGTCATCGTCACTGGTGGTGACAATCGGCTTGATAACGATCTGGTCGGTACTGTTTTCATCCAGATCCAGAGCAGATATCTGCTCCAACGTCATCCTGGTGCCATTGACCCAGTACTCCAGGCCAGTGATATGCACAGAACGTTTGTTGTAATACCCAGAGTTGAGCGAACCATCCACTTTCACCACCGCAGTGGAGGTGTTCTGCTGCTTGCCGGAGGTGATCTCGACCGACAACCCCAGAGCATTCAAGGCTTCGGTATAGAGGTCCTTGGCCTGGCCTTTACCAAGCAAGTTGCCATAGCCCTTGTCAGCGTAGGCAAAGATATCGCCAATACTGTTGACCTCGCTGCCAGCATTGACAGAAATCATGCTGTCGCGCTGGAACACTGCATCGGCATCAGGCTTGTTGACTACCGGGAAAGCCGTGTTATTCCATAGATCCGTACGCGCGGTCAGCGTCGCCTGACTGGAGCTACCGCTCACGTTCTGACCGGCATACAACCGAATATCGCCGTAGCCCAACAGCGTTGAATCAGTGCCGATAATCACATCGTAATCGGCATTGACCCGAGCCTGGCTATAACCCATTGCCGCGCCAGCAAGGCCCCAAGTCTTGGCGTTGGAGCGCGCGTCGATGTCATAGCCGCCACTGGCGCTGAGAATGATATCGCCGATGCTCAATAGATCCGCATCCTGGCCGACGGTCACGCGCGCAATAGCTTGATCCACATCAATGATCGAATCGGCCTTGGCAATCGCAATAGCTCCGCCACTGTCCAGCTTCACGGTATCGCGCGCGAATACCGAGTTGTACGCGTGGATCAGCATGTTCTGTGGCACCCGGAAATCACCGATCAGATGAAGCTTCGCCTGGTCACCTACCAGACTCTGAGTATTCACTTTAATCACCGACTCACTCAGTGCTGCAGCGGCATCGATCACACCACCGGAACCTGACTTGACGTTGTAATCACTGGATGCAGCCTTGGTCACTTCACTGCGAGCACTTTGCTCGTAGGCGTAAGACTGCAAACGCGAGGTGCCGGCCAGTTCGCTGGTGGTGTTCAGCCTGACTCGGTTAAGTGCATGCGCACCGCTAGCACCGACCAGCGAAGCATTAACGCTATCGACAAACGCATTGAAATGGGATTGATGCAGAGCGCTTAGCGTAACCGATCTGAACAGCGCATCGTCAACAGAGCCCTGTGGCCCGCGAGCATCCAAATAGGCTTTCGTGGTGCTGGTGTCAGCCGTTCTGGCCAACGAGGCCGCCCCGCTGATCAAACCGCCCTGCCCAGCAGTGGAGCGAGCTTCATTATCAACAACGGCAGAGGCGGACACGTTCAGCGCACCCATGTCACCACTGAAATGCCCTTTCAGCAGCGCCTGTGTCGAGGTATTGGCCAGGGCCTCAGCAACGTGCGCACCGACACTCAGTAGTCCGATGGTAATGCCCTGTGTCGAGGCGCGCTGGCGTACATTGGTCGCGGCGACAAAGCTCCAGTTGCCGTCTGACACACCTTGGAATCGCGTCGATTCGGCACTTTGGAGCAAACTCGAGGCGGTGTTACGCGCACTGGCTACTACCGCGTTGGCAGATAGACCTAGACCTCCGACCACCCCTACGCCGTGCGCCTTGACACTGTCGGCATTGCCGTTACGCTCAATCGCAGCGCGCAGGTTCGCATCGCGTGCGGTCAGACGGCTGTCAGCCTTGAGATCAAGATAAGCCGAAGACAGTGCCTCGGCGTTTAACACCGTGCCACCCATGGCCACATAACCACCCACCGCAACACCCAGACCCTCGGCATCGAGACGTGGTTTGGCAATGGCCGACAGGTTCAGGATATTGGCAGTGACATGCGCCCGCTGACCAACGGTGAGGCCTGCAACGCTGGTATCACGCGCGTTGACTACCGCCGCTTGCACGCCAAACAGGATGCCGCCAGAGGCGCCTTGCGCCTTGACGCGGCTAGCGCCTTCCGAGATCGCGGAAAAATCCAGTGTGCCACCAGCATTTAGCCTGGCGTCGTCGGCCACCGTTACGCGAACCTGACTGGCCCGCTCGCCAACACCGATCACGATACCGGCGGCACCGGCGGCACCCAGTTGCCCGCCTTTCACCTGCACATCCAGGTCCAGCGCGTCGCGCGCACTGGCGTTGAAATGTCCAGAGGTGTTGACCGTACCGTCCAGGCTCGCCGTAACCAGGTTGTTCATCAAGGCAATGCCAACCCCCGCACCCAGACCGACACCAAAGCCAGCCGCGCCGGTATAGGCATCCACCAGCACCGCTGGCTTGTCGTTATACAAATTGAAGCTGTCGGCCTTGAGCAGCACACTGGCACTGTTAAGTAGAACCGGCTTGAGCTCAGCTGTGACTCTGGAGTTGGAGAGGGTAAAGCCGACCACACCACCTACTGCTGCGGTACCGGATAGCTGCAACGAGCCAACCAGGTTCTGAGTGCGAATGGCGTCGGTGGCCGACACTGTGACCAGACCACCACTGTGAACCTGACCGCCAGATATCTGCGCCAGGGTCTCGTGTTGGTAGATATCGCCAGCCCCGGCCGCAAAACGGTCGCTGCTCGAGCCAATTTGGCCTTGCTGATTCAGCCATTGCGTTTCAGTGCTGTTGTCGAGCATTACCAGCTCATATTCGCCGGTCTGGTCGTTCAACTGCAGGGTCTGATATTGGGTATCGGCGGTTTCACGGTCAGTAAAACCGTCGATCATCGATAGCGTACCGGCATCACCCGAATTCAGCTCGTCCATCGCATTAGAGTCATCCACCTGAGTGGTTCCCGAACCCAGCATGATCAAGCCGATACTTCCGCCCAGTGCTACGCTGCCGCCAACGCCACCGGTAACGGTGGTCAGAGCGATATCACTTTCACGCTGGGCGGTAACTCCGACCGCGCCGGTAGTCCACAGGTTACTATTCAGCACCCGGGCCCGCGTCGCATTATTGGCCACCAGTACATTGGCACTGGCGCCCAGCGCCAATCCTCCGGCAGCACCAGAGCCGACGATGCTATTGACCTCCAATCGGTCGTAGGCATCGACTTTCAAGCTGGTAGCCCGGCTACCCGCGCTACCTAAATCAACTGCTCCAACTCCCGCTTCTGTGACATTTTCAACAATCAGTACGTTGACCGAACCGGCCATCGCCGCGCCGCCACCACTGACACTGGCGCTCAACGCCTTCGCGTCGGTCAGACTGGCAGCCTCGACAGATACGGCTCCAGCAGTGATTACACCGGTACGACCTTGACTGCTACCAGGCTGCGCGCCTAACCAGGCACGCACGGTGCTCTTGTTATACCCCACCCCAGCCCCGGCACCAGCGCCCACTGCCCCACCACTGACCGTCTGGGCATTGGGTGACAGGTAATTGCTGGCACTGGCCTTGATCGCCAGGCTGCCGACATTAAGCTGACTTGCAGCATCCACCCGTGCCTGGGTGCTGCCTTCCAGCACCAACACACTGGCACTGCCAGCGACGCCAACAATGGCGCCGGACGCGCTAATCACAATGCTGCTCGCCGAGCGGGTAGAACCCGCTTTGACGCTGGTCGCCCCACGGCTGGCCAGCTTGGCACCGCTTACCTGAGCCGTCACATCACGGCTGATGACACCGGTGTCCGCAGTGACCGCCACGGCAGCAGCGCCCAGAGATAACGCCGCATTCAGCACGCCACCGAAGCTGTAACTATGCGCATGGGCGCCAACGCTGACCTGCTGCGCAGCGAAAGCACCGGCATTATCCTGATTAATCTGCGCCTGATCGATGACCGCAAGTGTAGAGCCGCCGAGTACGCTGGTATTACTTACGCCACCCACCGAAGCGCTGGCCAGCGGCACTAAGGAAACTGCGCCGCTGACGCTCATCTGACCGGCCTGCTGTAGCGTCGTTGCCCGAACCGCGAGACCGCGGATAATCTCGGAGCCTGTTTGCAGATCCGCTACCGGGTTAAATTCCTCGGCATCCGCCCACAATTGGGTGTTGGGCGCATTGGTTACCACACCACTGTCTACCGCCACTCCGGCACCCAACCCTAGCGCAGTGACCCGCGTAGTCGCGCCGCGAATCGCGGCTTCGGTATCGCTCTGCACCACGTTGACAGTCAAGATACCCGACACTGCAGCATTGCCGCTGCCTGCCACCACACCGGCGTAGGAATCAATAACATCACGGTTATAGGCGACCACAGCAACATTGTTCTGCGCCAACACATCGGCACCGCCATTAATCATAGCGCGGGTGCTGGTATGCAGAATGCTCGTAGCCACCCCGCCATTGACCGCAGCGGTACCGGAAAATCCACCGGATACAGAGGCAGTACGGATGCTTGCGTCCGAGCGCGCATGCACCCCCAGCTCATTTAACGCAAAACCCACAGCTGTACGCTGGCCAGTAAGGCTGGCCTCGATATCATTGGCAATCCGATTGACTGCAGAAGCCACCCCAACCGCCACGGCACCGGCAGCGGCGACACCGCCAGCCAACGAATTGATCTCGGAACGATCAGTGGCCTTGATTTGCAGATGACCTGCAGTGCCACTGCTATTGCTCACCTTGGCATAGGTTTTGGCATCGATATTGTTCGTGGTATTGGAGAACACCACTGCGGCCGAACCTGCTCCCGCGCCACTCAAAGCCAGAGTATCGATACGCGCACGGGTCAGCGCTTCAACCCGCGCCGGCGCGGCAGCCGACAAATTCAATGTTGTATTTTGTACCAGAGCCTGACGACGTTGACTGACTGTGCTCACCGCCACAGCGCCGGCGCCCGCGCCGGACCCACCACCCTGCACGTTACCCGCCAGGGTCTTGATATCGACTTCGCCGCGAGTCACGTCAACGACCAGCGAGCTAGCGCCATCGACACTACTGTCATTGATGCGCGCGGTCTCCTCGCCGTTCACCAGGTTTACGGCAACCGAAGCACCTACCGCCGCACTGCCGGCACCGCCGGCACCCAACGCCGCCGAGCGGATCAAGGCATCACCGCCACTGGCTACTGTCAGCGCGCCTGACAGCGTCAAATCACTGTCATCGACCTCGGCTAATCGCTTGGCCAGAATGATATTGTTCACGTTGGCCGCACCCACAGCCACGCTGCCAGCGCCATTGAGTACCAGCCCCAGGCCCCAGATGGTACGCTTGCCTTGTGCTGTGGACAGGCTGAGAGCACCTACATCCAGCGAGCTGCCGACCACTGCTGCTCGCTCGGTACCATCGAGAATATTGGTCGTGGTCGCGCCATTCACCGCGACGCTGCCCGCACCGCCCCCTGCCACGGCAATCGAATAGATGGCTTGTTCCACCCCGGCTTTCAAGGCCACGCTGGTAAAGTCAGTCACGCTACTATCACTGATCAATGCCGTGCGATCGGCAGCGATGCGATTGACCGACGCCGCCAGCCCCACTGCGGCTGTACCGCCGCCAGTCACAGAGCCTGCCAAGGAGGCAATCGTCAGGCCATTGCCAGCACTGGCATCCAGCGAAAGAGTCTGGTCAGTTGCCGTTGCCGTCAAGGTGGAGCCAGAAACGCTCACCTCGTCCTTGCCGCTGATATTGTTGAACGCAAAAGAACCACCGACACCGGCCGTCCCACCACCAGCGGCGTCTATGCCGATACTCCATATCTCGCCGTCCAGCGCCGAGGTCATATGCAGATTGCCGTCGAGATTGACCAGGCTGTCCGTTACCTTCGCGGCCCGTTCGGCATCAATCAGATTCACTGCGACGCCTGCGCCTACGCCGGCACTGCCACCGCCGGCCGCCAAATTGAAGGCCAGCGACCAGATACTCGCCCCCAGATTCGGCTGACTGGCGGCAATATTCAGGTCATGCGCGCTGAGCGTGGCTCTGAGCAGCTCGGCCGTGGTGGTGTCGGCGATACGGTTGTAGGTCATTGCAGCACCGACGCCCACGCCGCTGGCAGACACCGCAGCCGACAGCGCTGCGGTAATGATCCGACTCTGCTGCGCGGCATTGATGCGGGCATTACCGTCAAGCTGATAGGTGCCGCCCTGGACGATGGCGCTGGCGCCCTGTTGCATGTCGTTGATGCTAAAGGCGCCGCCTACGGCTACGGTATTACTGCTGGCTGAAATGCTGCCTGCCAGGGAATAGAAGCCACCACTTTTCAAGGCTTCAACAACCAGATCGTCCGCTAGCAACGTACGCCCAGACATATCCAGATTGGCTGATACGGTACCGCGACCGATGATCGCCGTGGCAGAGCCGGAAACGGCAACGTCTTGTGCGCCGGCGGCACCTATAGCACCGGCCAGCACGTCGGTTTCGTTACGCGCAGCCAGGCGCAGGTCACCAGTCAGGTCAATATCGGTATTAGCGATGCTGACAGCATAATCGCTGCCGTTGTAAACCACCCCAAAAGCACCACCGACAGCGGTCTTGCCGCCCGTTGCCGCCAAGCTACCGGCGATACCAAGAATCGCTTCGCCGCCAATGGTGCCGCTGTCGAACAGATTGCGTGTCGTGGTATCCGCTGTGCTGTCGGATTCCTGGGTGTTGGTATCGAAGCCGTCGTCATTTTCTTTAAAAAGCTCGTCGTTGGTCTGTGCCTCTACCTCAATCTGCGCGATAGTGGCATTGCCGTCCAGATCCAGACCACTGGCAGACAAAGTAGTCGCTGCGGCTGCGTCATGGGCAAAGATGCTGGCCAGCGCATCCATGCCGGAAACACTTGCCGCTGCTACAGTAACGTCACCGCCGCTCAGCGACGAATCACGCTGGTCGCGCTTGTCTACTCTGGCCTTGACCTGATTGTCCATCACCACGACAAACAAGGAGCCTGCGCCCGCACCGCTCTCGGAACCGGTACTGACAGCAACACCGACGGCGCCCGCCAGCACGCGCGAAATGCTGTTGGCCTTGATCTCCAGGCTGGCAAAATCGGTTGCATTGCTGCCCAGCCATTCGGCCTCCAGCTGGTTCTGCATGACGCCGACAACAAAGGAGCCGCCGCCGCTGCCGCCCTTATCGGTGCTAACCGCGAAGGCACCGCCGCCGAGCAGATTGCGTGAACGGTCGTAGGCATTGACGGCAATGCTGCCAGGATTGTCGCCACGTTGACTGACGACCGAGTCGATAACGCTGGCTCGCGTTTGATTGCCGAACACGCCGGCCGAACCAGACAGCGCGACGGCGACATTGGTTTCGCCGCCCTTGGCCACCGAGAGCCCCAGACCCAGAGCAATCTGATCCCCGCCGCTGGCAGCCTGCACATTCAGCAGGTCGTTGCTGGTCATGATCACGCTGACCACTTGTGCTTCGGTCACATTGTTCAACTGATTGAACGCCACAGCACCGGACAGGGCTGTACTGAATTCGCTCTTGTCACCGCCACCGGAGAGGGTCAACGCGCCAGCACCGGCACCGCTGATCTGATGGGTCTGGTTGAGTGACAGTACGTTGACCTGACTGCCGCCATCGCTGTTACGGGGATCCAGCACGATATTGCCGAGGTGGCTGCGGTTTTTCTGCGCAGAGACATTCACGCTACCGGAAGCCGCTGCTGCCAGACTAAAACCCTCTGCCGGACCATCATTGCCCGCGTCGCCGGAACTGCCACCAGCGAACAGGTCCTGCAGCTTGGTCCAGTATTCACCGATCTTGTTGACCGCCGCGTCGCCCTGCTCGACGGTTTTATCCTTTGCGGCGCTGAACTCGCCGGTAATCAATGCCAGCCCGTTGGTCAGCGAGGTCTTGATCGCTTCACTCAAACTGCCGGCCTTGTCCTGACTGCCCTTGTCTGCGCCACCGCTCTGTGCGGCGACCGCATCCTGCTGCTGTTGCTCTTCCTCTGACCGCGCTAATGCACCAGCGACCGAGAAAGCACCGCTTTGCCCCGAACTCTGCGCACTGAGGGTCAGGTCATCAACCAACCAGCGGCCCTGGGTCGCATCAGCCAGAGCAGTGCCCATGCTGGCCGGCCGCCAACTATTCCGTGCGCTGGTCAGCAGATTGTTCTGGCCGACCAGAGCATAGACATCTGTGTTCACCACATTGACGGCAACACCTGCGCCAATACCGGCGTTTTCCGATGACGCCAGCGCGCCAGCCGCGCTCCAGACCCCCAACTGATGCTCGGCATCAAGGCGTACCCGGTCGGCGGTGACATCGGTACTACTATGCACAGAAGCATGTACCGTGCTGTCGACGACGCTGACGACCACCGAGCCATTTCCGGCAACGCTGGCGCCCTTGCCTGCCGAGGGACTCAGGCCAATAATCATCTCATCCTGAAGCGCGCTGACATCCAACGCTTTGGCATTGAGCACACCACCGGCACCGATGCCGGCAACCGCGCGGTTATCGGTGATTTGTACGTTCACCGCCGCGCCTACGGCGCCGCCGTCACTGGTAGAGCCAAAAAGGGAGCCGAAATTGCCGGAAACGGCCAATTGTTCCAATTGGTTCTCAGCGCGGATACTGAGCGGCGACTCCCAGGCCAGCTCCAGATCGAGCAGCGCCTGCCGCGCCTCGTCATCGGCAATGACCGGCAAAAGACTAAGCGGATTACTGACCCATGTGCTGTTATCGAGCGCAGTAGCTGTGAGAGTGACATTATCCCCGACCCATGCAGTGGCATCGGTACGGTTCTGCAGGATCGACAGCGAGCCTGCCATCCCCAATGAATCGGCTTCGCCGGTGGAATTGGCATACTGCGTAGCCAACTTGCCGACGATGCCCTGTTTCTGCTGAACAAGCAGTTTGAGATTGGTGTAAATGTCCTCAAGCGAGCTCCAGCGATCAAGACCCAGCAGGTTTAACGGCTGGCGGTTTTGCGCGCCCACGCCTATGCGTCCCGCAGTGACGTTGGCTCCATCGCCAATAATCGCATGGGTGGTCTGATCCAGTTCGCTATAGGCCGCAGCGACACTCAGGCTGACGGCGGCACCGTCAACACTGCCATCATCGCGCTTGGCTGATGCATTGACCTTACTTGCGACCGTAGTATGCAGGTCACTCTGCTGCTGCAGAGCCTGAACGGTCAGGTCCCCCGAAAGGGCAATATCCGGCGCAGCATCAGCGCTGCCTAGCACAGCCTCAACCCGATGGTCCGCCATGCTGATGCCCAATGCCGAGGCCAGCCGGAACTGGCTGTCTGTCGGCTGTGCAGGCGTATCGTCGGCCGGCTTCGGCGTGATGCCAAATAGACCTTTGACCGCATCACCTAGATAATCGGTGACTGGATCGGCCACCTGCTCCTTGGCTTTGGCCTTGAGCTTGTCCAGATAACCAGGCTCGGAAGCGCCGGCCTCCACGGTGACCGCCAAAGTCTGCGCATGCACCAGATTGGCAGCGGTCAGATTCAGATTACGCGCGTCAGCCAGGTCGGCGCTGAATTCCGCCCGAGTCACGCTATCGAGCAATGACAAACCCACGGCCGGACCACCAGTGGCACCCTCACCGCTGGCTTTGAAACTCACCGTATTGCTTAGGCTCTGTTCGGTCAGCGCAGTGACATTGACGTCTTCACCGACCCGCAACAGCACACCGTTCTCGACCACCGCGCGGGTTTCGATATCGCTCATCGCCATACCGAAGCCCAAACCCATAGTCTTTAACGCGTTACCGTTACCGTCGACGCTATTTTCCGCTGCAGAGGTCACGGCCAGCTTGTTGAGGCTGTGCGCCAGCACGGACAGATCATCGCCTGCGCTGAGTTGCGCGCCCCTGCGTACATCGACTGCGGTCAGTCCGGAGATTTGACCGTAGGCGGCACTGAAACCAAAGGGGATCTTGCTGCCCAATCCGGGAATCTGCCAGGTCGAGCTATCCACCGTGCGCTTAGACTCAGCCAGAAGGTGGATATCGGCGCTGGCCACCAGATCTGCGGCGGTACCAATAATGACCTGCGAATCTGCCTTGGCGATATAAGCCGCCAATCCAGGAACCAGCAGTGTCAATTCGGTAAAGTTGGTCGGCGTGTCCAGGAAGGCATCGGTGCGCGCGCTGTTCTCATAAGCCGCGATGGGCTCATAGAGCGTATCAAGAATGTTGGCCCAGGTTTCTTCCTCGGTCCAGTTGTTCAATTCCTTGAGCGCTGCGATATCAGCTTTCAGCGCATCGGTATTCAGCAGCGACCCGAGGATATCCCGCGCCACTTCTGCACGGCTGTCGGCATGCAAGCTAATGTTCTTGCCGTTCAGGTTGCCATCGACCTCAATAAGCGCGCTGGCTTCGGCGTAACCTGCCAACTGCCGATTGATAGCAAAGGCGTTCAAGGTGACATCGCCTGCCCGCCCGCCCTCATCCTCATGCCCGGCATCCAGTAGCGCATTTTTGGCAACGACAATTTCTGCTTTGCCCAGATTGGCTGACAACCAGGGATTGGCCTGCCCCTCAATACCCGTCTTGAGTTGGTCTAGTGTTTGTGCGTCTGCGCTTTCATCACAGAAAGTGCAGCTCAGATCGCTAAGGGCATTGAGGGTGATGTCGCCTGAAGTACCCACCCCACTGGCGCGGGTAATGACACTGGCTTTGTCCTGAAGCTTGACGGACGGCGCTTCAATGATGACATCGCCCGCATCTTTGCCTGGCGCGCCGCGCACATCAATCAGCGCATCACCCGCAAGGACGACGGACTGATTGCCAGCGATACGTACGCTGGCCCCGCTATCATCGGCCATCAACGCGGCCAGCTCACCGGATATATTGACATCCTGCGCTGCGGTAATGCGAATACCGCCATCTCCGCGTACGGCGTCGGTGCCAATAGAAAGACCGTGCGTGTTAACTGTCGATTCGAACACCGTGCGCGCGGCATCGGTACCCGCCTGCAAATGCGCAGTAGCCCCCACAATAACTGAAGCGCCCTGCAGATTGAGGGCACCATTAGTGTTGACCAACCCGTCAATAATAATGACGTTGCTGCCATCACCGTTCAACGCCGCTGGCGAGAGCCTACCAGCAACCAAATCGTCAACTAGAGCATTGGCTACGTCATCATTTACACCGGGCTTGACCAGATCGCGCAAACGCGCCATTTCACTGGTATTGGGCGTCGTGACGGTAAGACTGCCAACGTTGACCACCCCGCTACTGCCCACCACGAACCCATGGGGGTCGGCAAAGATGATATGGCCACCAATGTTGCCGTTCATGACCCCATTCAGAGTGCCATTGATTTCGGCGCGGGAGTTGTTAACCAGATTGACCAGATGCGTGGCGGAACCCGGCACATGCAGATTGACCACATTGCCCTGGGAGACCTTGAAATCATCGAAGGAGTTGAAGCCCGTCTTACCGCGTACGGTACCGGTGCGAATATCACTGAGGTTTCCGGCTACATCGACGGTAGTGGCGGTGGTACGGTCTGGCGTGATGGTATTGGCCAATGACCAACCGGGGAGCATACCGGTGGCAAACATGAGGGCCGTCAGGGGGTGTGTTGCCAGCCCTGCAATGCCTCTATTGTTATTGGCATTGCACTGGAGCTTGGAACCGGGCGCCTTCATGTCGACCTCACTGTCAACTGATTAAACTGATTTTGAAGGCGCTAACATACTAAAAGGCCAGCTTGCAATACAAGCTGGCCAACATCATTTTAATTGCAAATCAGGGCGGAAGAGTCACTTAATTGACGGCGAGGCCCGATTTATCTGGTTCCGCCAGAAACAATCAAAATTTCGATAAGTTCCCGAAATCGAAGAATTCCTCATCTCAACGGGGCTTATGCGGCACCTTGGTACGCCGGACTGTCCGTGCTTGATGCATGGAGGGCTTGCGCGCAAGTCGCTGAGCCTTTTCCCGTTCGCTGGTTTTCATGGTCGGCAGCGCCAACGGCGTCAGCCCCACTTCCTGGCTGAGCGCGTCGATCTCGTTCTGCTTCATTTCGCGCCAGCGACCAACCGGCAATTCCGGCCCAAGAAATACCGGCCCGAAGCGCACGCGCTTGAGGCGGTTGACGCGCATGCCCTGGGACTCCCATAGGCGGCGCACTTCGCGATTACGACCTTCCATCAGGCACACGTGATACCAACGATTGATCCCTTCACCGCCTGCGGTGACTACATCGGTGAAGCGCGCCGGGCCGTCATCCAGCATAACGCCGGTCTTAAGGCGCTCGATCATCTCTTCATCCACTTCGCCCATGACCCGCACTGCGTATTCGCGGTCCATTTGATAGGAGGGGTGCATCAAGCGGTTGGCCAGCTCACCATCAGTGGTGAACAGCAGCAGACCGGAGGTATTGATGTCGAGACGGCCGATATTGATCCAGCGGCCATGCTTGAGGCGTGGCAACCGGTCGAATACGGTAGGGCGACCTTCGGGATCGTCACGGGTACAGACTTCGCCTTCCGGCTTGTTATACAGCATGACCCGACGGGCTTCTTCGTTCTCGATATCACGCTTGACCGGACGACCATCGACCAGAATCTGATCGAGACTGTCCACCCGGCAACCAAGGGTGGCCAGCTTTCCGTTTACGCTGATGCGGCCCGCTTCAATCCAGGCCTCCACTTCACGGCGCGAGCCAAGCCCGACACGAGCGAGTACTTTCTGCAGCTTTTCGCCGCTAACGGGGTTTGAGGGGATATCGGTCATGCGGGGCACCTCCCGGTGTATTGAAATATTGATGACCGACCAGCTTAGCATCAAGCGCTGTGCCCAGCTAGCTGAAACTCAGCGGCGCGGGTTATCCTCGCCAGCGTCCGACGGCTCATCGGACCCGCCGCCATCAGCGGCGCTCTCGGGCAGGTAATCATCGAAGTCGATCTTGAGATCCGACTCCATCGCGCCCAACTCATCCATCAATGCGTGAAACCCGGTTTCTACGCCACCTTCATCGAGCGGCTTCAACGGCTCCACTGGCATCCATGGGGCATTCACGTCATCGGTCGCACCTTCATCCTGCAAGGCCAGCTCCGGCTCCTGATCCAAGTCGCGGATGGCCGCCAATGGCGGTAGCTCACTAAGACTGCGCAGGTTGAAATGATCCAGAAACTGGCGGGTGGTCGCGTACATAGCGGGGCGGCCGGGTACATCGCGGTGACCCACCACCCTCACCCACTCGCGCTCGAGCAAAGTCTTGACGATCTGACTGCTGACCGCAACACCCCGCACATCCTCGATTTCGCCCCGGGTAATCGGCTGACGGTAGGCAATCAGCGCCAAGGTTTCGAGCATCGCGCGCGAATAGCGCTGCGGGCGCTCCTCCCACAGCCGGCTAACCCAGGGGGAGTATTCTTCCCGGACCTGCAAACGCCAACCGCTGGCGACTTCTCGCAGCTCGATCGAACGACCTTGATACTGCCCGGCCAAACGGCCCAGGGCTTCACGCAGCGCATCCAGACCCGGCGCCTGATCTTCGTCGAACAGATCTCGCAGACGATCAAGCGACAATGGCTTTCCCGCCGCCAGTAGCGCAGCTTCAATAATATGTTCAAGCTTCGGCTGGAGCATCTTCACCTCGCACCTTGACGTGAATGGGCGCAAAAGACTCGTTCTGCACCAGGTCGATCAGTTGTTCCTTGACCAGTTCCAACACCGCCATAAAAGTCACCACCACGCCCAGCTTGCCCTCGCTAACATTGAACAAACTGACAAAAGGCACGAAGGATTGACCGCGTAGCCGGTCGAGCACATCAGCCATCCGTTCCCGAGTGGAGAGAATTTCCCGGGTAACCTGATGGCTCTCGAACATATCGGCACGGCGCAGCACGTCGCTCAGCGCCAGCAGCAGCTCCTGCATATCCACTTCCGGATGGGCCCTGTGACTTTGTACGGCTGGGGGCTGCGCGCTGGCCAAAGACAGGTCGCGGCCAACCCGTGAAAGACTGTCGATTTCCTCGGCGGCCTGCTTGAAGCGCTCGTACTCCTGAAGCCGGCGAATCAACTCGGCGCGCGGGTCGTGCTCCTCGTCCTCATCTTCCTGGTGACGGGGCAGCAGCAATCTGGATTTAATCTCGGCCAACATCGCCGCCATCACCAGATACTCTGCCGCCAGCTCCAGGCGCACGACCGTCATCAGCTCAATATAGCCCATGTACTGCTTGGTAATGTCGGCAACCGGAATGTCCAGAATATCGATATTCTGTTTGCGGATCAGGTAGAGCAACAGATCCAGCGGTCCCTCAAAGGCTTCGAGAAAAACCTCAAGGGCCTCCGGCGGGATATACAGATCTTGGGGTATCTGGGTGACGGCCTTGCCATAGACCATGGCAAAGGGCATTTCCTGCTGACCCGAACCCATGGGAGCAACCGATGCTGCAGACGTTTCCGCCTGACGGGCGATGTCGTCGGGCGGATCCTGGGGATTCATCGGCACTTGACCATGATGTTACTGGCGGTACTGCAGGCCCATGACCTGCCGCACTTCGATCAGAGTGTCACGCGCGGCATCGCGAGCTCGCTCGGCGCCCTCGTTAAGAATCGAACGCACTGCATCGGGATTGCTTTCAAAATCACTCGCACGCTCCTGAATCGGCGCCAACTCAGCCGTTACTGCCTCGATTACCGGTTGCTTGCAATCCAGGCAACCGATACCGGCGCTGCGACAACCCTGCTGTACCCAGTCATGAGTCGTCTTATCGGTATACACCTGATGCAACTGGTAAACCGGGCACTTGCCTGGGTCACCCGGGTCGGTACGCCGCACCCGGGCAGGATCGGTGGGCATACGGCGGATTTTCTCGTCGATCTGCTCGGTGGTATCGCGCAAGGTAATGGTGTTGCCATAGGACTTGGACATCTTCTGGCCATCCAGCCCCGGCATCTTTGAGTCGGGGGTCAGCAGGGCCTGGGGCTCGGGCAAAATAACCTTGCCGCCGCCTTCCAGATAGCCAAACAGACGCTCCTTATCACCCAGCGTGATGTTCTGCTGCTCTTTCAGAAGAGCACGAGCGGTGTCCAGCGCCTCGCCGTCACCCTGTTCCTGATAGGCTTTACGCAGTTTGCTGTAGAGCTTGGCGGCTTTCTTGCCCATTTTGTGCACGGCAGCCTCGGCCTTTTCTTCAAAACCCGGTTCCTTGCCATACAGATGATTGAAGCGTCTTGCGACCTCGCGAGTGATCTCCACGTGGGCGACCTGATCAGCCCCAACCGGCACCAAACCGGCGCGATACATGAGGATGTCGGCACTTTGCAGCAGCGGGTAGCCGAGGAAGCCATAGGTCGCCAGGTCAAGATCGCGGAGCTTTTCCTGCTGGTCCTTGTAGGTCGGCACACGCTCCAGCCAACTGACCGGCGTAATCATGGACAATAGCAAGTGCAACTCGGCGTGCTCTGGCACCTGTGACTGGATAAACAGGGTCGAGGAACCACTGCTCACACCCGCGGCGAGCCAGTCGATCAGCATGTCCCATACACTTTGCTCGATGTTCTCAGGCGATTCGTACTGAGTGGTCAGGGCGTGCCAGTCGGCAGCAAAGAAAAAGCACTCGTACTCGTGCTGCAACTTGACCCAGTTCTTCAACACCCCGTGGTAGTGCCCAAGGTGCAAGCGCCCAGTGGGACGCATGCCTGACAATACGCGACGCTGTGAATCAACGGAACTCAAAGGGGACTCCTGAATATACTAAGTAATGGGATAATATGAATGCGCGCATTATACGCATGCTTTGGTCAAAGACTCCCGCCCGATCAATCCCCGCTGCGGCTGCCACCGAAGGGGCCAGGATCGCCCAATCCGAGACGCTGCACTTCCGGCTGGTCATCCAGCAGACTAACTACCGTAGTCGGTTCGATATTACAGGCGCCGCCGTCAATGATCAGATCCAACTGCTTGCCGATGCGGTCGCGAATCATCTCGGGATCGGTGATCGGCAGTTTGTCCTCGGGCATCATCAAGGTCACGCTCATCAGAGGTTCACCCAATGCTTCCAGCAGCGCCAGGGTGATCGCGTGCTGGGGTATGCGTAACCCGATAGTGCGGCGCTTGGGATGCAACAGCCGCCGAGGCACTTCAGTGGTGGCATGCAGGATAAAAGTGTAAGGGCCCGGTGTATTAGCCTTGAGCAGCCGGAAGGTAGGGTTATCCACCTTGGCATAGACGCCCAGCTCGGAAAGATCGCGGCAGACCAAGGTGAAGTTGTGCTTGTCATCCAACTGGCGCAAGCGGCGAATACGCTCCAGTGCATCCTTGTCGCCCAGATGACAACCCAACGCATAGGCCGAGTCGGTGGGGTAGGCAATCACCCCACCCTGACGGATGATCTCGACCGCTTGACGTATCAGACGCGCCTGGGGGTTGTCCGGGTGGATATGAAAATATTGGCTCACGCTGGTCTCTCTGGTGTTGTCGTGGCTGCAGTTTAACGACTAAACAGGGGGTCATTCCACACTGGTAGACAATCCGGCGGCAGGGCGGTCATTTTTCCCAGCGCCATCCACGGTGAGTCAGGATGATGGAAATCGCTACCGCAACTGGCAAGAAAACCCATCTCCAAGCATACCTTACCCAAATAAGCGACCTGCTCCACCGGCTGCTGTCCGTTCACCACTTCAATGCCGCGACCGCCAGCCAGAGCAAAATCTTTCAACAAGCGCCTTACCCGTGCACGGGTAAAACCGTAATGCCAGGGATGCGCCATGACCGCCATGCCACCGGCTGCACGAATCTGCGCCACGGCGACGGACAGCTCCGGCCAATGCTGTTTGATATCGCCCAATTTGCCAGAACCCAGCCATTTGCGAAAAGCCTCAGCGCGATCGCGTACATGCCCCTGCTGGACCATCCAGTCAGCAAAGTGCGGGCGCGCTGGCGGACTACCAATGTCGCTTCCCGCAGCCGCCTGCACAGCCATGGCGCCGGCCAAAGCCCCAGGCATTTTCTTGGCTTCCAGCCGTTTGTCAATCTGTTCGGCGCGCTGCCAACGACCCTGTTTCACCGCCTTGATGGCGCTGAGCAGATCGGGCGAAGACGGATCAAAGCCGTACCCCAATATATGGATGGTATGCCCTTGCCACTGGGCCGACAGCTCGACACCACTGACCCAATGCATCCCCAACGCCTGCGCCGTTTGCGCAGCCGTCACCAGACCGTCCAGACAGTCATGATCGGTCAGCGCAATCAGCTCCACACCTGCGGCGGCCGCCCGCTGCATGAGTTCCTGCGGATCGAGCGAACCATCCGATGCGGTACTGTGCATGTGCAGATCAGCTATCAAAACGGGCACCACTGGCAAAGAATTTTTACTATTATGCCGCCCGGACGCTGACAACACCTAGTGCAATGGCATAAGTTACTGTTATTGCACTCACTTTGAAACAAACAAGGACCCCCCACATGCTATTTGTAATCATGGCCACTGATGTAGCCAACTCACTGGAGGCACGCCTCGCCGCTCGCCCTGCCCACGTCGAGCGATTGAACGCCCTGCAAAGTTCAGGCAGGCTGGTGCTTGCCGGACCTCATCCAGCAATAGAGTCCGCCGACCCCGGCGCGGCGGGCTTTACCGGCAGCCTGATAGTCGCCGAGTTCGCCTCCCTTGCCGATGCACAGGAATGGGCTGATGCTGATCCTTACGTTGCTGCGGGCGTTTATGCTGACGTCGCCATCAAGCCGTTCAAGCGCGTTTTCCCCGCCTAAGTCAGGAGCCCTGAATGTCCAGACCGATCGTACTTCTTGCGCTGCTGGCTTGCCTGAGCGGCCCCAGTTTGGCCCTTGCCCAGCAGCCGTCTGCAGCTGGAACGCCAGCCAGCCAGGATACTAACGCCGCTAGCACTGATCTCGGCACTGACATAGGAACCCTGCAGATGGAGCTGGCGCAGGTCGAGGCTGAGCGCCAGCGTCTGGCCGAACAGCTTGCGCAAGGCACGGACAACGAGTTACTGGAAAAGCTAAAGCAAAAAAACCGCGAGCTACTCGACCGCCAAGCGCAGAGCAATGTTGAAGCCAGCGCACTTCTTGAGGCTCAGCGTCAGGAATGGTTCATGGTCGGTGGCGGCACCGTATTGGCAAGCCTGATTGTTGGCTTTTTGCTGGCCAGCATGGGCCGGCGAAGCAAGCGCAATGAGTGGCTCAATTGACTGACAATGCGATTCTGATCATAGATGACGACCAGGAGCTGTGCGCACTGCTGGTCGACTGGCTGGCCGCTGAAGGCTTTCAACTGACTTGTGCCCACGACGGCACCAGCGGCTTGGAAGCGGCGTTAAGTGGACAGTTTCAGGTCATTATCCTGGACGTGATGCTGCCCGGAATGAACGGCCTGGATGTACTGCGCAACCTGAGGCAGAACTGCAATACTCCGCTGCTGATGCTCAGTGCACGTGGCGAACCCATCGACCGCATTCTTGGCCTCGAACTGGGTGCCGATGATTACCTGGCCAAACCCTGCGATCCGCGCGAGCTGGTCGCCCGGCTCCGCGCTCTGCTGCGCCGCAGCCAAGGCCAATCTGCCGGCAACAGCTTGCAGGTAGGTGACATACGCCTTGACATGGATAGCCTGATGGCCTGGCGCGGTGATGAGCTGCTCCCGCTGACCCAGAGCGAGGCGATGATCCTCCGCGCTCTTCTCGAAAAGGCCGGGCAATTGGTCGAGCGCCAGGGTCTTTCCCGGCAAGCACTCGGCAAAGCTCTTGGCCCTTATGACCGCAGCCTGGACATGCACCTGAGTAACCTGCGCCGTAAGCTGGGTCCTCACCCAGACGGTCGCAGCCGCATCCAAGCGCTACGCGGGCGCGGTTATCTCTATAGCAGTTGAGCGAATTGGCAACTGACGTGACTTTACACAGCCTTTACCATCTACCAGCCCCAACTGACGTGACAATCCCTAAACTCTTCATCAACGGCCTGATACTCAGGTCAGTCATGAATCAGGAGTTACCCATGAAAAAGACCTTACTCGCTACCGTAATGGTAATTGCCACTGGCTTTTCCGGCGCCCTGTTAGCCGACCAGCACGGCAAGGCTGGCGATCGTCACGAGAAATACATGCAACACATGACCGAGACGCTGGATCTAAATAGCGAGCAGCAAACTCAGCTCAAGGCTATCCACGAGAAACACGGTGAGCAATACCGCGCACTGCGCGAACAGCACAAAACTGAAGTCAACGCGGTTCTAAACGCAGAACAGCAAGCCAAATTGACCAAAATGCGCGAAGAGAAGCGTGAAAAAATGGCTGAGCGCTGGAAAGACGGCAAGAAGAAGCATGGCGACAAAGTTAAAGGTAGCAACTAAACACCATGCGGCTATTCTGGAAAGTCTTCGCCATACTTTGGCTGGCCACACTGCTGGTCGGTGGCTCGGGCTTTCTGGTTAGCAGGGCATTGCAGCAGGACTGGCTTCTGCTGCAATTTCACCCCCAACTCAAGGATTTTGCTGAACAACTGGTCAACCGGTACGAAACCGAAGGACCGGCTGGTGCGCAGTACTGGCTGGAAAATCAGCGCAAAGAGCATCGTTTGCGCGCCCAGCTATATGACACCGAAGGCCGCGACCTACTCCCAGGTACACTGCCACGCAGACCCCTATTTCAAAACGCTGCACCCTCCGAAATGGAATCCAGAGATATCTGGCATGGCCGCCTTTTTCAATTGGACTGGCTGACCGCCAGCGGCGACTATCATCTGAGCCTGTTCGTACCCCGCGACGAACTGTTCAACTGGCGGCGCACACCCGTCGCCCTGATTCTGAATATAGTCATGGCCATGGCCTTACTAGGCTTGCTAAGCCTGGTGCTCAGCCGCTATCTGACCAGCCCGTTACGGCAGCTCGGCATCGCCGCGCAAGCCCTGGCCCAAGGCCGTTTCGAGCCTGAAAAGCTCGAGCTCATTGGGCATCGGCGAGATGAAATCGGCGACCTCTCTCGGCACTTCGTGCACATGGCGCAACGCGTCCAGGATCTGCTCGACAGTCAACGGCAACTGATGCGCGACATTTCCCATGAGCTGCGCTCACCTCTGGCCCGGCTGCGCGTCGGTCTGGCATTAGGCAGTAAACAGGCCATCGCCATCGAAGACCCGCTGTGGCTGCGGCTGGACCGTGAATGCACTCGCCTGGATCTGCTTATCGAAGATATTTTGACTTTGAGCCGGCAGGATGTTCAGGACCACCCCGCATGCCGCTTCGAGCTTGATCGGTTGGTAGCCGACGTTATTGAAGACAATCAGTTCATCGCTGACAATCAACAATTGGTCCTGCAGGGCAGTACTCAGGCAACATTGGAAGGCTGGCCTGAGCAGTTGCGCAGCGCTCTGGATAACCTGCTGCGCAACGCCCTGCGCTTCTCCCCCCCGGATGGCCTGATCCGCATCAGCCTCGCTACCAGACGCAATCAGTGCTTAATCAGTGTGGAAGATCAGGGTCCCGGGGTAGACGAACAGTGGCTATTGCGTTTGGGCGAACCCTTTCTGCGCCTGCCTGGCCAGGCAGGCGACAGCGGCCATGGATTGGGACTGGCAATTGCCAAGCGCGCCATCGCCATGCATGGCGGCAGCCTGACATTCAGCCGCAGTGATATGGGGGGTCTAAAAGCCCTGATTCAATTACCTGGCCAGTTCTGAAAAAAATCCTGAGTCGCCAGCTCCGGCAGTGTTTTGACGCTGCCGGCCGGCTGCCCAAGGTACAAAAAAGCAATCAATTGCTCATCCTCCGTCAGCCCCAAGCCTTGCCGCACCACTTCATGATAGGCCAGCGAGCCTGTACGCCATACGGCACCGAGCCCCATGGCATGGGCTGCCACCAGCATATTGCTAACGGCTGCGGCGCAAGATAAATCCTGCTCAATGCGGGGCACTTTTTCATGCACGCGATGGCAGCTGATAGCGACAATAATCATCGGCGCGCGCAATGGTAATTGCTCAAAGCGCACCAGTGCCTCTTCGGCAATATCGGGCGCATCAGCGAGAGCGGCCCGGCGAAAAATCCTGCCCAACGCGCCAAGCGCGGCGCCTTGAACGACCAGAAAGCGCCAAGGTCGCAACCATGCATGATCCGGCGCCCGTAAAGCAGCTTTGAACAGGGCTTGCTGTTGGTCTGGTGTAGGTGCTGGGCCGATCAGCCGAGGCACCGACACGCGGCTATGCAACGCTTGCAGCGCATCCATCAACTTTCCTCGGTTACCGACTGCGCAGCCAGGAGCTGCTCGCGATACTGACCGGGCGGTATACCGAACCAGCGTTTAAAGGCCCGGAAGAAATTACTCGGGTCAGCAAAACCAAGCAGATAGGCGATTTCCAACAGGGTCATGCGTTTCTGACGCAGGAACTGCATGGCAAGTTCACGCCGCGTTTCGTCAAGCAGTTGCTGAAAACTGGTGTTCTCTTCCTGTAACCGCCGCTGCAGGGTGCGGGTACTCATACGCAGTGCACTGGCGACCGCCTGACGTTTTGGCTCGCCCTGCGGCAATAAACGACAGAGCACCTGACGCGCCTGATGTGTGACCCGTGTTTGCTCAAAACGCGCCAGATATTCTCCGGCAAACTGGTCATGCAACTGTGCCAAGCTCTCGTTTCCCGTGGCCAGCGGCGCCTCCATTACCTGGCGAGAGAACGCTATGCTGTAGTGCGGCCGGGAAAATAACAGCGGGCACTCAAACAAGGCTTCATACCGCGCTACATCAGCGGGTTGTGGGTAAGCGAACTCGACACATTGCGGGTTGATGCGCTCCCCGGTCATCCAGCGGAAAAAAGCCAGCAGATAGGCTAGAGCGGCATCGTGGCTCTGGGTTGGCGCAGGCAGGCTGTCGCCGTGGATCTGCAGCTCCAGCACGTAGCTGTCCGGTGCCTGCACCAGCGCCATATCCGACGCTTCACCAATGATGCGCTGATAGCGCACCAGTCGAGCAAGGCTGTCCTTGAGCGTTTTACTCGACAACAACGAAAAACCAACCACGTTGAAATTGGCCGGACGTATCACCTTGCCCATACCCAGACCTATCGCCGGATCACCCGAAAGGCTGACCGCCCGCTGCCAAAGCCGAGTCATCTGATCCTGGGGAAAGCGGGCATCGGGATCGGATAACAGCGAATAGTCCAGCCCCAAATCGGCGAACAATTCTGTACCGCGCAGGCCTTCAAGCTCCAGAGCCTGGACAATAGCCGTCGCCCAGCTAGATGAGGTAGTGCGTTCGGGGTAAGACATAGACCTCTCTGGGCGCAGTCAAAGGAGCATTGCGCTTTATTAATAGTCGATAACGCTCAAGGTCGCCCGGCGGTCAGCCGGGAAAAGCTATGCCTTTGGCACAGCCGGCCATAGGTAGGCGCAACGTCCCTGGCTACTCTATTATTAGGTAATACTGATCAGATAATAACCCAGTTACGGGAGAAACATCATGACCCTGCAGGATGCCGCTACCCAGCCCCCCACCCCGGCCTTTCATTCATTCGCCGAGTTCTACCCCTATTACCTTAGCGAACACATCAATGATACCAGTCGGCGGCTCCACTATATCGGCAGCCTATTGGTGCTCGGTATTCTAGCGGTGGTACTGCTAACCCAGAGCGGGTGGTGGCTGTTGGCGCTGCCGGTGGCGGGTTATGGCTTTGCCTGGGTCGGCCACTTCTTTTTCGAAAAGAACAAACCTGCCACTTTTCAGTACCCACTGTACAGCTTCATGGGTGACTGGGTCATGCTCAAGGACGCGCTGACCGGGCGAATCCGCTTTTAGCCGTCGAGCTTAACGGTCGCCATGCCGCTCCGCAGCGCTGCAGCGATTGTCAGCCGTGCGACAGTCAGCAGCCTGGTAGCCGGTTAAGATTTCTGACACGCCTGAATAAGAGGAGAGCCAAGCCATGGGCCAGCCACAAAAAGTGGGTCAGCAACAAGCCACATTCCGCGCCATGCAGGAAGGCACCCCTGAAGACTGGGCTGCCATCTCCAGCCATTTCAAGGAGTTTTCTCACGGCTTGCCTGAGCGGATTTTAACCCATCTCAAATTGCTAGATGGCGATTACGGCGGGTTTCCGATTGACCGCCTGCAGCACTCCCTGCAAACCGCCACTCGCGCGCACCGCGACGGTCAAGATGAAGAATATGTAGTCTGTGCGCTGCTGCATGATATTGGCGACACACTGGGCTCTTTCAATCACCCGGATATCGCCGCAGCCATTCTCAAGCCATTCGTCTCGCCGGAAAATCTGTGGATGGTCGAGAAGCATGGTGTGTTCCAGGGATACTATTTTTTCCATCACCTGGGTATGGATCGGCATTTACGCGACCAGTTCAAGGATCATCCCCTGTACCAGCGTACCGCTGAGTTCTGTGCTCTATATGACGCGACAGCCTTTGATCCAGACTATGAAGCCGAGCCGCTGTCGTTCTTCGAGCCAATGTTGCGCCGGGTCTTTGCCCGACCCAAGCAATCGATCTACACAGCCGTCATCGAAGCCTGAGGCTCAACCCCGGCCTCCCCGGCCGGGCATCTGTTCGCGGGGTAAAATCCCCGTGTTTTCGGTTTCCCTGAGTGTTGATGCAGTTTATGATCAGCCAGTACTCGCTCGGCTGATCCGCTGGCAAGCCAGAAACATCACCAGTATCGGTTTTCCAAGGCAGATCAGCTGTGGCCAGCCACTAGGCCAGGGAACGACTGACCATGAAGTTTAACAACCGTGTAAAGCCGGTCAAACCACCCCTGGAGGGCTACCACTCCAGGGTTCTAGCTTACCTGTGCGTGGCCATCACCTTCACTGCTCTGGCCATGGAAAACGGCATCAGCCTACTGTATGTCGGCGTCATAGGTTACGCGTTGATCTACCCGCACCTTATTCGTATCGGTGTATCACGCCTGGAGAACCTCCTCCCGCGGCACAGCCGGCTGGGCCTGCTGGCGCTTGACGGATTGCATACCGGCCTGTTTATTACTCTGTGCCAATTCAACGCCGTAGCCAGCATTGTGTTCGTGTTATTGATCAGCTTCGCCAGCATCATTATCGGTGGTCCCGTCTTCATGCTGACCGCCTGGTTATTGGCCCTATTAGGGCTGATTCTGTCTGCTGCCCTGCTAACACCCCAGATCGTGCTTGCCAGCTCAACACTGGTAGCCATCAGCGCCCTAGTCAGTGGCGGCGCTTTCATGCTGATCATGGCCGCCTTTGTCTATCGCCAGGGCCGCACCTTGGAACAGGCACAAAAAGTGATCCGCGCCGAGCAGGAAAAAACCGCGCGGCTGGCCACTAATCTGTCGAAGTACTTGTCACCGCAGGTCTGGGAATCCATCTTCTCCGGCGAGCAAAGCGTTCAATTGGAGACCAAGCGCAAGAAACTCACCGTGTTTTTTTCTGATATCCGGGGGTTTACCGAGCTTGCCGAAGAAATGGAAGCCGAAGCCCTGACCGACCTGCTGAACAATTATCTGGATGAAATGTCGCGTATCGCATTGCAATACGGCGGCACTATTGACAAGTTTATTGGCGACTGCGTAATGATCTTTTTCGGTGACCCGGTCAGCCAGGGCGCCAAGCAGGATGCCCAGGCTGCCGTGGCGATGGCTATAGCCATGCGCAAACACATGAAGGTATTGCGCCAGCAGTGGCGCAGCAAAGGTATTACCCGTCCGCTGGAAATTCGTATGGGCTTGAGTACCGGCTACTGCACGGTAGGCAATTTTGGCGCCAATACCCGCATGGACTACACCATTATCGGTCGCGAAGTGAACCTGGCAAGCCGCCTGGAAAGCGCTGCCGATCCGGGGGAGATTCTGATTCCCCACGAAACGTTCTCACTGGTCAAGGACCTGGTCATGTGCCGCGACAAGGGGCAGGTGTCAGTCAAAGGTTTTACTCGCCCAGTACAGATTTACCAGGTGGTCGGGCTACGCCGTGATCTGGGCGCCGCCCCGACCTTTGTCGAGCATGAAAAGCCGGGGTTTTCCATGTATCTGGATACCAACGGCATCCGTAATTACGACAAGGACGAGATTATCAAGTCACTCGAATTGGCAGCCCGCAAGTTGCGCGACAAAGTCATCATTTAGACCACAGCGGCAGCAGCCGGCCTCGCTGGCAACACGCTGGCGAGTGCATCGGTCCAGGTATAGAGTTCGATGCGTCCATCAAGATGTTCGATCAATGCCGTGCAGGACTCTACCCAATCACCACAGTTGTGATAGGTAATGCCGTTGACCTGGCGTATTTCCGCATGATGAATATGCCCGCAAACAACACCCTGGTAGTCGCGCTTTACGCACTCGTGCGCCACTGCGTCCTCGAAATCACTGATAAAACTGACCGCTTTCTTGACCTTGTGCTTGAGATACGAAGACAGCGACCAGTAGCCATAGCCGTAACGGGCGCGCCAGTGATTGAGCCAGCGATTGAGGGTCAGGCTGAACTCATAGGCATGATCACCGAGGAACGCCAGCCAGCGATGGCAGCGGGTGATGACATCGAACTGATCACCGTGAATGACTAAAAAGCGACGACCATCCAGGGCCTGATGCTCGGCTTCATCGACCAATCGGATATTGCCTAATTCAAGATTGGCATAGCGGCGCAAAAACTCATCGTGGTTGCCGGTGACATAAGTAACCTGTGTGCCTCGTTTGCTCATCGTCAATACGCGACGCACCACATTGGAATGGGCTTGGGGCCAGTACATGTTTTTGCGTAAGCGCCAGCCGTCAATGATATCCCCGACCAAATACAGGTGATCGCACTCGTATTCCTTGAGAAAATCCGTCAGCTTGTCGGCCTGGCAGCCGCGCGTGCCCAGATGAACATCGGAAATCCACAACGTACGTACTCGTTGCTTATTACCCGGCAAATGAGTTTCAGACTTGGTCATCATCGCATCTCCTTGGATACTGCCTTCACCATAGAGGTGACGCCTGACGCTCGCGTGACACTCCGATGACAGTAACGTGACACCCAGTTAGGGAGTGAAACTCAAGGAGGGGATCATTATTCCGGCGCCGGCTCGTATACAATATCGAACAGACTCCGATCATCTTTGCGTAGCCGAGCCGCCACCATGTTCAAACGCCTTTTTTTGCTCCTGCTTGTTACCCTCCTACCCTATGCCCACGCTGAAGAACTGCGCACCGGTTTGGTGCTGTCGGGCGGAGGCGCCCGGGGGTTGGCGCACATCGGGGTACTCAAGCAATTGGAAGAAATGAATATCCCCATTCATGCGATTGCCGGCACCAGCATGGGTGCGGTGATCGGCGGTCTCTATGCCGCGGGCTACAGTGCGGATGAAATAGAAAACATCGCACTGGAACTGGACTGGCAGAACATTTTGAGTGATAACCCGCTACGCGAAGATATCCCCTTTCGCCGTAAGCAGGATGATCGCGATTTTCTGGTCAAACAACGCCTGAGCTTTGATCGTGGCCGGTTAAGTCTTCCACTCGGTTTACTGCAGGGTCAGAATCTGGGGTTGGCCCTGGAAGCGCTATTGGTGCATACCAACGACATAGACAATTTTGACCAACTGCCCATTCCGTTCCGCGCTGTGGCCACCGATATTGCCACCGGCGAAGCGGTGGTTTTCGACCATGGTCATCTGCCCCTGGCAATCCGTGCCAGCATCGCCCTACCCGGCTTCTTTGCCCCGGTCAATGTGGATGGTCGCATGCTGGTCGACGGTGTATTGGTGAAGAACGTCCCGGTAGATATCGCCCGTAGCATGGGCGTGGATCGCGTTATCGTGGTGGACAGCGGCACACCGCTGAAATCGGCTGAGCAACTGGCGTCTATCATCGACATCATGGATCAGACCACCAGCTTGCTGACACGCACCAACACCCAGGAACAGCTCGACACCCTGGGCCCTGACGACCTGTTACTGCAACCGGAACTCGGCTCGATGGGCTTCAGCAGTTTTGACCAAACGGCCATGGCCGTCCTCGCTGGCGCTGCCAGCCTCAGTGAGTCACCGCAGGCCAAGACATTTTCCGATCGCTTCTTGCGTACGGAACCCGGCGGCAATCTGGCCCGTACGCGACCACTCCGCCAGCCGGTTATTCATGCGATAGAGATTGAGAACAGTGGCAAGGTGTCTGACAAAGTAGTGCGCAGCATTCTGCGCCAACCCTTGGGCGAGCCACTCAACCTGGCGCGCCTTGAAGAGGACATGGGCACCATTTACGGTACCGACTACTTCAGTCGAGTAAACTACGAAATTGTCCACGGTGAGGAGTCCAATACCCTACTGGTGCGCACCAGCGGCCGCGAAACCGGTACTGACTATTTACGCCTGGGTTTGAACCTGGTGGATGATTTCAAGGGCGGCAGTCAGTTCAATATTGGTGCCAGCTTCCGCGTTAACGGTGTCAACCCGCTCGGTGCAGAGTGGTTGACGCGGCTACAGCTAGGTGAAAATCAGGTGCTTTACAGCGAGTTCTATCAACCGCTGGATTTTGGCTCGCGCTACTTCGTCGCGCCCTTTATCGATGCCGAATCGCGCAACGTAGAAGTCATCGTCGACAACGACCCGATCGTCGATTACCGACAAACCCGTTACGGTACCGGTTTCAACCTGGGCCGCCAGATTGCCAATAACGGTGAAGTCCGTTTTGGCCTGTCACGTTACAAGGGCGAATCAAGGGTCCGCGTAGGTGATCCGCAGTTGCCGTCATTCAGTTTCGAGGAAGCGTTCTATACCCTGCAGGTAGACCGCGATACGCTGGACAACGTGAACTTCCCGCGTACGGGTGACGAGGCACGACTGGTCTGGCGTCAGTCCGAGCCCGATTTGGGCGCGGACGAGCGTTACGAACAGTTCGAACTGCGCGCCAATAAAGCTTTTTCCAGCGGTGCCAACAGCTTCCAGGTGGGTGGCTTCCTTGGCCGCACCGACGGCGGCGTGGGTGTGGCGCAGAGTAGTTTCCTGCTTGGCGGACCTGGTCAGTTCTCTGGCTTCCGTCAGAACGGGTTGGCTGGCCAGAACTATAACCTGGGACGGGTGGTGTATTACCGTCGGTTAAACCCCGGCAACTACGTGCCAGTCGGTATTCCGGTTTATCTGGGCACCAGCTTTGAATATGGCCGGGTTTACAACAAGGAAGACAACAGCTTCGATACCGGCTATATCACCGCCGGCAGTCTTTTGCTTGGCCTGGATACCTTCCTTGGCCCGCTGTTCTTTGGTCTGGGCGCCAACCAGGAAGGTGAGCGAGCGCTGTATATGAAGCTGGGGCAAACCTTCTAAGGTTTCAGGCCCCGGAAATTTCGTGAACCAGGGCAGCACGTATGCAGTGGAGGATGCCCTCCTCCACTGGCTCGTCAAGTTCCTTGGCCAACGTGCGCACCCCTGGCAGATCTTCCTCTGCCAGATTCAAGAAAGCATCCTGAATACGTTCCAGTTGGCCAGGCGGCAAGTCTATCGCCCGGTTCAACGGCAGCTTGCCCAGCCCCACGGCCTGAGCCAACTGCATATAAACCTGTTTGACCGGCAGACTCAGATGCCGAGCAATCTGTTCAGCCCCCATGCCGGCCATTGCCAGCGCCTGAGCTTCCTGGGCGACATCCAGTGGCGCGTCCCGAACCGCACCCGTCTCCCCCAGCATGACCTGCAAGAAATCGGCGCCGTAGCGTTCCAGCTTGTGCGCACCAATACCACTGACCAAACCCATATCCTGCAAATTGCCTGGGCGCTGACGCAGCATATCAACCAAGGTGGAATCAGGAAAAATGACATAGGGCGGCACTCCATGCGACTCGGCAAGTTGCTTGCGCAAGGCACGCAGCGCCTCCCATAACGGCTTGTCGGCGTCGGCGACCACGGCTTTTTCCGAGCGCGTGGGTATCGCAGATGAGCGGCTGACATCCTTGCGCAGGGCCAGCGTTTCCTCCCCCCGCAGCAGCGGTCGGCAACTGTCCGACAGGCGCAGACTGCCATACCCGTCCAGATCAATTTCAGCCAGGCCACGAGCAATCAGTTGGCGAAATACCGAGCGCCATTCCTGTTCGGAAAGCTGCTTGCCAATCCCATAGGTGGACAGGTGCTGATGACCCGCGCTGCGAATTTTTTCGTTATCCCGGCCAAGCAGAATATCGATCAAATGCCCCACACCATAACGTTGGCCGCTTCGGTAGGCCGAAGACAACGCCATGCGCGCAGCCTCGCTGCCATCCCAGGTGGCTGCCGGCTCCAGGCAGTTATCACAGTGGCCACAGGGCTCGGGCATGGTTTCGCCAAAATAGTCGAGCAACATCTGTCGCCGGCAGGTAGTGATTTCACAGAGGCCGAGCATCGCATCGAGCTTATGCCGCTCGATACGTTTGTGCCGCTCATCGCCTTCGGAGTTGGCCATGATCTGGTTAAGCATCAATACGTCCTGCAGCCCGTAAGCCATCCAGGCATCGGCTGGCAGCCCGTCACGCCCACCTCGACCAGTCTCCTGATAATAGGCTTCGACACTTTTCGGCAAATCCATATGCGCGACAAAACGCACATTGGATTTGTCGATGCCCATACCAAAGGCAATGGTCGCGACCATGATCAGGCCTTCTTCGTTGAGAAAGCGCTTCTGGTGCGTGGCCCGCAGTTCCGAGGGCAAGCCAGCGTGATACGGCAGCGCCGGCCAACCCTGGCCGCTCAACCAGGCAGCGGTTTCATCCACCTTCTTGCGTGACAGGCAATAAACGATACCGGCGTTGCCCTTGTGCCGGGCCAGCAAACTCAGTAACTGTTGCCGGGGCTTGTCCTTGGGCACAATACGATAAAAGATATTCGGCCGATCAAAACCGGAAATAAAACAGCGCGCGGCTTCCAGTTTCAGACGCTGGGTGATGTCGCCCTGGGTACGCTCATCGGCGGTGGCCGTCAGGGCCATACGCGGCACATCGGGAAACAGCTCGGCGAGTTGACCCAATTGCAGATATTCCGGGCGGAAATCATGCCCCCACTGCGATACGCAGTGCGCCTCATCAATGGCGAACAGGCTGATTTTCAGACTCTGCAGAAAGTGTAGCGTACGCGGTTTAAGCAGCCGCTCCGGTGCGAGGTAGAGAAAATCCAGATCACCGGTGCGCATCTGCTCGGCAATCTCGCGCTGGGCCTGGTCGGTCAAGGTGGAGTTCAGCGCGGCGGCCTTGAGGCCCAGTTCATTCAGCGTGGCGACCTGGTCGTCCATCAGTGCAATCAGCGGCGAAACCACTACCGTCAGGCCGTCACGCAGCAAACCGGGGATCTGGTAGCACAATGACTTGCCGCCGCCTGTGGGCATTAATACCAAAGCATCGCGGCCCTGTGCCACTTCGTCGATAATATCCGCTTGCTGACCACGGAACTCGGCATAACCGAAGATTTCCTTGAGTCGTTCCAGAGCTTGCTCGCGCATGAGTCTCCCTTGATCGAAGTGGACTGGCCTTTTGCTGGTGGCGAATTATAACAGCCCCGCGCTGCGCATCCGTGTTTCTGCGCACAAATACGCTACGCTTTTGGCAAAAAAACCGGCGTGCGCGTACAATGGTTAACAATTCTGATTATGAGGTGTCCCATGTCCTTTGCCGACCAACTCGAGCGCTTGCAGCAGTTTCTCGATGCCGATGACCTGCACGATGAAGCGCTTGATTATCTTGCCGGCCATGGTTATCTCACCGCGCTGTGCATCAGCCCTGTCGACGTTCCTGAAGAGGAATGGATCGCCGAACTCTTTGCTGAAGAACCCAATTATCAGGATGAAGCTCAGAAAGCGGATATTGAAGGCTCACTGCGTGAACTCAAAGCCGAGATCGCCCGTGACCTGTCCAGTGATGAAGAGTTGGAGCCACCCTGTGACCTGACACTCGGCGAGGAGCCGGACCTGTCCGACTTGCGCAGCTGGTGTGTGGGCTTCCTGGAAGGTGTCTTTCTGCGTGAGGAAGACTGGTTCAGCCAGGATGAAGAGACGGTCAGCGAGTTGTTGTTGCCCATCATGGTCGGTTCAGGTCTGTTCGATGATCAGCCCGAGTTCGCCGAGATTGCTCAGGATGAGGATATGGTCGAGGACATGATGCAGCACATCCCCGAGATTCTCACCCAACTGTTCCTGCTCTTTCACGCCCCCGAAGACAAGCCCAAGCCAGCGCTGCTGTCACGCCACTGAGTTAGTTAGTACCAGCACACATAAAAAGGCCGGGGAATCCCCGGCCTTTTTTGTTGCCTAGAACGTTGGAAACCCCGCCATTCGCCAGCAGTCACTGGCATCCACCAACATATGGATCAGCAGTCCCAACCCAACCAGCCTGAGCGGCTGCCACAGAGTCATCAGCAGATAGGCACCGATGGCGGTATAGCTGTGCAGAAAATGAAAGCCGATCGAGCAGCGACCGGGATCAAAGATCGGGTCCGCTACCAAGTGATCCAGATCAACCAGCATGGTCAGCATCATGACCAGCCAAGCCTTTTTCCACTGGCTGCGAAAAAACAGCAAGGCCATCGCTAAGGGCAGCAGTGCATGTAACGCCAGATGTAGCGCAGTGCTCAGCATGCCGGTTGCCGTGCCTCACCCGCAGCCAGCCAGCGATTGAGCAGCGGCATCACCTCACTGACCGACTGATAGCCGTTGGTGAGCAGTGCCAATTGTCCATCACGCTGGGCCAGCAAGGTGGGAAAACCAGCAATACCCAGGTCACGCGTCCAGGAAAAATCCGCCGCAATCGCCGCACGGGTGATTTCGGCATCAAAGCTTTCACTGAATGCCCGCCGGCCGTAACCCGCCTGCTCAGCCAGATCAACCAGCAGCGCCGTCTGAGTTACATCCAGCGCCCGGGCGTAAAACGCGTGCTGGATAGCCTTGACCAGAGTCCATACGCGGGTGACGTCCAGTTCGCGACCGACCACCAGGGCGCGACATGGCGGCTCAGTGTTGTAAACAAACCCAACAGGCAGATCCTCAGGGTTCAGAAAAGGTTGCCCAGAAGCTATCTCAACCGCCTCCCAGTGTTCGGCCAGGGCCTCCCGACTAGCGGTATCTAGCGGATCGCGCTGCCCCGGCCGCAATCCACCTGCGACCATATGAATAGCCAGGTCGGGGTGCGCCGCCTGAATCGCATCGAGCACTGGCGCAAAGCCCCAGCACCAGGAGCACAGGGGATCCATTACATACAGCAGGCGCTGGGTCATGGCCATACTCCGTCAAGAATTGCTGTTGGGCGCCCCGCCCGGGGAGGCTGTCGCCTGTGGCTGACCGATCGGGTGCGGCTGATTGCGCAGCTTTGCTAGGCGCACCTGCTTCTGCCGCTCTTCAGCCCGGCGCCGGGTTTTCTCCGGCAGGCTGTCATAGCAACGCGGGCAACTGACGCCCTCCTGATACTGCGGGGAGGCTTTTTCTTCAGCGGAAATCGGATGCCGGCAGGCATGGCACTGGTCAAATGAGCCCGGCGCCAGATCATGGCGCACGGTGACGCGGTTATCGAACACGAAACACTCGCCGTTCCATTTGCTCTGCTCAGCGGGCACTTCCTCAAAATACTTCAGAATGCCGCCCTTGAGGTGAAAAACCTCATCAAAGCCCTGTTGCAGCATATAACTGGACGCTTTTTCACAGCGGATACCGCCGGTGCAGAACATCGCCACCTTCTTGTGCTTCTCCGGATCATAATGGGCTTTGATGTACTCGGGAAACTCGCGGAAGCTCTTGGTTTTGGGATCGACCGCGCCCTCGAAGGTGCCAATCGACACCTCGTAGTCGTTGCGGGTATCGATCAGCAACACTTGCGGATCGCTGATCAGCGCATTCCAGTCACCTGGCTCCACATAAGTGCCGACGGTTTCATTGGGGCTGACATCCGGAACACCAATAGTGACGATCTCTTTCTTCAGCTTGACCTTGGTGCGGTAGAACGGCATCTCCTCACACAGTGATTCCTTGTGATCCAGATCGCTCAGCCGCGGATCGTCGCGTAGCCAGTCGAGCACCTTATCCATTCCTTCTCGCGGGCCGGCAATGGTGCCGTTGATACCCTCGCGCGCCAACAACAAGGTGCCTTTGACGCCGGAACGGGTCAGTACATCGAGCAAGGGTTGGCGTTTAGCTTCGAAATCTTCCAGCGTGACGAACTTGTACAGCGCCACTACAACAATCTGCGACATGAATTACCTCGGCAAACCAGTTATCGCCCCCGTAAAGGGCGCACTCTTTGAGGCGCGCATTCTAGCAGAGCGGGCGGTCCAAGTCAGGCATCAGCCTTGCCGCCGCCCAGGCAGTTGGGTGAGGCCGGCGCTTGTTCTCGGGCCGTCCATTCATCCGGGGTATAGGTGTGCAGCGCCAGCGCATGGATGCTCGCCATCAGATCACCCAGAGAACGGTAGACCGCCTGGTGACGCTTGACCGCATTCAGACCGACGAATTGCTGGCTGACCACCACTGCCTTGAAGTGCGACTCCGAGCCCGGCGGCACGCTGTGCATATGGCTCTCGTTGACCAGTTCCAGATACTCAGGTGCCAGACTCTGTAGGGCCTGCTGAAGCGCGTTTTGGGTTGGCGCTGTGGTGCTAGTCATAATATCTCTCCGAAATCAGATTACTCTCTGCACAAGCCGTCAGTGTAACGCGGCACGATGTTTCAGCGCAGGCCGGCTTGTTGCTCTTCGACTTCTGCGCCCATCTCTTCGATCAGCGTCTGTACCTGCGGCCCGACCTTTTCCTCTACCCGCGCTCGGCTGATCGCCATTGAGTCGCGGGTCAGATCCGGTAAGTGCTCCATCAGCTTGCGCCCGACAGCGGATTCATAGAAATCCGCCAATTGCTCGAACTCCTGCTCGCTGAAAAGCGGCAGGTAAAGATCAATCAACTCATCGCGCATCACGTCCCAAGCGAGGACTTCATCCAGCTCGGCGCGCGCACGCTGCTGATACTTGCGCAGAATCGACTCGTACTGCATCGACCCGCCCATTTGCGAAAACTGCGTAGTGAGCATGCGCGCCACCTGCTGGTACACCGGCGCGGTCATTTCGTCGGCATTGGCCAATTTGAGAAAGCGCTCGGCACTGGCTCGATGGGACGCCTCATCGGCTTGCACCAGCGGCGCGATAACCAGCAGTGCGCTAAACAGTGTCGAGCTCAATAGCCAGCCGGCAGCTGACAGAAACGCTCTTCGCATGGACTTTTCCCGTTTTCATGAGTCATAAGGGTCAAGGGCCTATAATGACAGCCAGAGACACCATACACCAACGCGGAGAGTCAGCATGAGCACAAGGTCCGAATCCGACAGCATGGGCAATATCGATGTCCCCGCTGATCGCTATTGGGGTGCGCAGACCCAGCGTTCACTGCAGCATTTTGCCATAGGCGAAGAACGCATCCCATTGGCGGTCGTGCATGCGCTGGGGCTGATCAAGAAGGCCGCCGCGCGTACCAATCTCAAGCTCAAGCAACTGGACGCAAACACTGCACAGCTGATCGAGCGGGCCGCCGACGAGGTGATTGACGGCCGCCTGGACAGGCATTTTCCGCTGTCGGTATGGCAAACCGGCAGCGGTACGCAGAGCAATATGAACGCCAACGAGGTTATTGCCGGGCGCGCTAACGAACTGGCCGGAGGTCAGCCTGGCGGCAAATCTCCAGTCCATCCGAACGACCATGTTAACCGCTCGCAAAGCTCCAATGACACCTTTCCTACCGCGATGCATATCGCCGCCGCTATGCAGGCTCGCAATAGGCTCATCCCGGCAGTCACCGCGTTGCGTGACGAGCTGAACCGACAGGCAGGGAAACATGCCAAGCTGATCAAGATCGGGCGCACGCACATGATGGACGCTACGCCGGTCACCTTTGGCCAGGAATTATCAGCCTTTGTCGCCCAGCTGGATATGGGCCTGCAGGCGTTGGAACAGGCCCTGCCCAGCGTCCATGCGCTGGCCCAAGGCGGCACCGCAGTGGGCACCGGGCTGAACACCCCGGCCGGTTTTGCCGACGCCTTTGCCCGGGAAATAGCCGAGCTCACCGGGCAGCCGTTTACCAGCGCCGAGAACAAGTTTGCCGCGCTCAGCGGACACGAACCGCTGGTGCAGTTGCATGCTAGCTGTAAGCAATTGGCAGTCACGCTGATGAAACTGGCCAATGACCTGCGCCTACTCGGCAGCGGCCCGCGTGCCGGCTTTGCCGAGGTCAGACTACCAGCCAACGAACCCGGCAGCTCGATCATGCCGGGCAAGGTCAACCCGACCCAGTGCGAAGCGCTGTCGATGATCGCCTGCCAGGTCCAGGGCAACGATGTCACACTGAGCATGGCCGCCAGCAGTGGCCACCTGCAGCTTAATGTGTTCAAGCCGGTGATCATCCATACGCTGCTGCAGTCGATTCGGCTGTTGAGCGATGGCTGCAACAGCTTCCGCGAGCATTGTATTGAGGGCATGGAGCCCGATGCCCGGCGCATGCGTGAGCATCTGGATAACAGCCTGATGCTGGTGACGGCACTGAATCCGGTGATCGGTTATGACAAGGCAGCAGACATCGCCAAGAAGGCTTACCAGGAAGGCACCACCTTGAAACAGGCGGCGCTGGCCTTGGGTTATCTGAACGAAGCCGAGTTTGACCAGGCGGTGCGGCCGGAGGCGATGTTGGGCGAGCAAGGCTAGCCCATCGCGGCCAGGCGGCCGCTC